>CAJUJM010000114.1 GCA_910586755.1 uncultured Lachnospiraceae bacterium | reverse complement strand
CGAGGTCGCCGCTATACAGCCCCGCCACTCACCTCCACGTGTTCTGTAGTGTGTCAGTCTTATAACGTAATAATATCAGAAGGAAGATAAATTAGAAAAGCGAAAGTCAGCCAACATGTTTCATGACGCATTGGTGCCTTTTGCAGAAAGGCGGAAAATAGATATGGTAAAAACGGTCGGGATAGGCCATCAGGATTTTGCAAAAGTAAGGGAGGAAAATATTTTTTATGTTGATAAAACCGGCTTTATCCGGGAATGGTGGGAAGCCAAGGATGAAGTAACCCTGATTACCCGTCCGCGGCGTTTTGGAAAGACTCTGAATATGAGCATGCTGGAAAAGTTCTTTTCTGTTGAATATGCGGGACGGGAAGAACTGTTTCACGGGCTTACGATATGGGAAGATGAGAAATACAGAAGGCTTCAGGGGACATATCCTGTGATTAGCTTATCCTTTGCCAATATAAAGGAAAAAAGTTATGGAGCAACAGTTCGCAGAATCAATCAGATTTTGACCAACCTATATTCTGCTAATCGATTCCTTTTGCAAGATGGGGATTTGGACGACAAAGAACAACGTTTTTTTGATTCGGTAGATGTAGATATGGATGAAACAACAGCAACGATGGCAATCCATCAATTATCTTGTTATTTAACCCGTTATTATAGAAAAAAAGTAATTATTTTACTGGATGAATATGATACGCCAATGCAGGAAGCGTATGTAAACGGCTATTGGGAGGAACTGGTTTCCTTTACCAGAGGGATGTTTAACGCGGCATTTAAGACGAACCCCTACCTAGAGAGGGCCGTAATGACAGGAATAACCAGAGTGAGCAAAGAGTCTGTGTTTTCGGATCTAAATAACTTAAAAGTAATTACAACCACATCAGAAAAATATATGGACAGCTTCGGGTTTACCGAGGAAGAGGTATTTGCCGCGTTAGACGAATACGGATGGTCAGAAAAGAAGCAGGAGGTAAAACGCTGGTATGACGGGTTTACTTTTGGAACTCAAACCGATATTTATAATCCCTGGTCTGTGATAAACTATATAAGCACGGGAAAATTAGAACCTTATTGGGCAAACACCAGCTCAAACAGTCTTGCAGGAAAGTTAATCCGGGAAGGAAGCGGGAATTTAAAGGAAAGGTTCGAGAGCCTGCTGCAGGGGAAGGGGATCATTGCGGAATTAGATGAGCAAATCGTTTATGATCAATTAAGCGAGGATGAATCGGCGATATGGAGTCTTTTGCTTGCCAGCGGTTACTTAAAAGTGAAAAATTTGCGAAGCTATATGACAGAAGGGGAAGAGTGGAAACAGGAATATGAGCTGGAACTGACAAATTTTGAAGTAGGGGTCATGTTCCGCCGGATGATAAAAAAATGGTTCAGCCGCGCGGCAGAAGGCTATAATGATTTTATCAAAGCGCTGCTGTTGGATGATCTAAAAGGCATGAATCAGTACATGAATAAAGTAGCCATGGCTACATTCAGCTATTTTGATACGGGGAAGAATCCATCAGGAGAAGAACCGGAACGATTCTACCACGGGTTCGTGCTGGGACTGATGGTAGAGCTTGGGGAGCGGTATGTGCTGACGTCTAACCGGGAAAGCGGGTTTGGCCGGTATGATGTGATGCTGGAACCCAGAAAGCCAGGGGACGTAGGGATAATTATGGAATTTAAGGTGCAGGACAGCTGGGAAGAGAAAGAATTGTCTGATACAGTGAGAGCGGCACTGAAGCAGATCGAAGAAAAGAAATATAAAACTGCATTGACAGAGAAAGGAATACCTGAGAATAAGATTCGCAGCTATGGCTTTGCTTTTTGTGGGAAAAGGGTGTTGATTGGCAGGGGATGAACAAACCTGAATATTTCCGGTTTACAGTTTTAAACGATATTGTAAAAGATTATAACAGTGTTTGTCCCGGCTGTCTGTTTTAGGCATGGAAGAAACCATTGTAAAACCCAATGACTTTGCCAACAGATTAGAAGCTGTGTTTTCCTCTCTTGTTGAATAAATAAATTCTTTGGCGCCAAATTTTTCTTTGCAATATTGAATCAAACCTTGAAGAATCTGCTTACCGAACCCTTTTCCCATATAATCCGGCCCCAAACATATCCCTGTTTCCTGATAGATGAAAGGCTCAATTTTTTCTACGCCGGCAAACCCAATGGCCCTACCGGTTGATTTTTCATAAACCAGATATGAATCATGCTCTTTCTGAAATGCAATGGTTTTCAGGATTTTTATTTTGGCGTCTTCTTCACTTGTAGTAATATTCCAGGTCATATATTCTGCGCTTTTTGGCTGTGACCAAACATTACAGTACATGTCCTTCCAATCTGAAAACTTTGCTTTATCAAGAATAAGATTCTCTGTTTCAATCATTTCAAAATATTCCTTCAGTTATTAGATTTATTTCATGTTATCGGGTTAATGTTAGCAGAAAAATATACATTTTACAAGTCCCATGGATGTGGAAAAGTGGACGAATCTCCGGTATTGCATGATTGCCAGAGAGCAGCCTTTTTGGTATACTAGAAAAAGGCGGTGGACAGACATTTTTTAAATGATTTGAAGCCTTGCCGGCCACAAATTGTCAGGGAGGGATGGCTATGATACTGGAAACCCAGAGGCTGTATCTGCGAAAATTGGATCAGGGCGACTATAAAAGTTTGTGCCGGATTCTTCAGGATCCGGAAGTGATGTATGCCTATGAACACGCATTTTCGGATAAAGAAGTTCAAGACTGGCTGGACAGGCAGAAGGCCCGTTATGAAGAACACGGATTTGGTCTTTGGGCCGTGATTTTAAAGGAGACCGGGGAGATGATCGGCCAGTGCGGCCTGACCATGCAGGATTGGGAAGGGAGACAAGTGCCGGAAATCGGTTACCTGTTTGAAAAAGCCTACTGGCATCAAGGCTACGCCACGGAAGCCGCTATTGGATGCAGAGAGTATGCCTTCAGGAATTTAGGGATAGAAGAAGTATTTTCTATTATCAGGGATAACAATATTCCTTCCCAAAATGTGGCGAGGCGAAACGGAATGACAATGGTAGGAACCCAGAAAAAATATTATTACGGCATGGATATGCCTCATCTGGTATTCTCTGTAAAAAGGGAGCTGAAAGCGTGAACTATGTGGGATATTTATTATTTATACTTATTCAATGCACCTGGGGGCTGGGACAAACCTTACTGGGCCTGGCGTTTTTCTGCGTTTATAGAAGATCTCCTCACGCATTTTACAGAGGGTGTGTCCATACTGAGTGGAAAGGGGACGGTGGTATCAGCCTGGGGCTGTTTATCTTTACTCCCGAAAGCGGAGGGAATACAGACTGGAATAACCGCTTGACGGTTCACGAGTACGGTCATGCCTGGCAGTCGTTGCTGCTGGGGCCCTTTTATATTATCCCCGGCCTGGCATCTTTGTGCTGGAGCCGTATGAGCTATTTTCAGAGGAAGAGACGGGAAAAGAACATCCCTTACAGCGCTTTTTGGACGGAACGTTGGGCCAATCGATGGGGTGAAAAACTGACCGGGCATTCTTCTATCGGATGATACATGACCTTTGGACCCTGGAATCATGAGAAAAAAGAATCAGAAGTAATGGAGGAAAATGGATATGATTAAAAACATCGTATTTGACATGGGAAAAGTGCTGACGGCCTACCGGGCGGATGCGGTGGCCTGCCATTTTATAGAAGATGAGGCAGAGCGGAAAGAAGTCTGCACCAGTGTATTTGTCTCTCCGGAATGGGTATTGCTGGACATGGGTGTGATTTCCGAGGAAGAAGCCTTAAAAAAGATCCAGGCCCGTTTGTCCACGGCTCATGCCAGGGAAATGGCCAGGCTCTGTCTGGAGCACTGGCATGAATATAACATGTGGCCAGTGGAAGAAATGGGAGAGCTGGTAAGGCAGCTGAAAAAACGCGGGTTTGGCATTTACCTTTGCTCCAACGCCTCTTTGCGCCTGCTTTCCTGCTACCAAAAAGTGATTCCGGCTATAGATTGTTTTGATGGAATTTTATTTTCAGCCGAAGAAAAATGCATGAAGCCTCAGAAAGAAATTTACCTGCGGCTCTTTGAACGGTTTTCTTTAAAGCCGAAAGAGTGTTACTTTATTGACGATTGGGACTTAAATATTGAGGGAGCCAAAGCCTGTGGAATGGATGGTTACTGCTTTGCAGACGGAGACATAGGGAAACTGAAAAAAGTGTTGGAGGGATTTCCGAATCCGACAGGAGAATAAGGAAAGAGGCTGTCCCAAAACAAAACCTCTTGCTTTCAGGACAGCCATTCTTAATGAAATATTTACGATGCCTTAGAATTCCGGTTCAATCAAACCGTAAGTATTGCCTTTTCTCTTATAAACTACGTTAACCTCATCCGTATCCGCATTTAGGAATACGTAGAAATTATGTCCAAGCAGCTCCATCTGGAAGCAGGCTTCCTCCGGATCCATAGGCTTCATGCCGAAGCGCTTGGTCTTTACAATCTTAATCTCGTCCTCATAGGGCACAGGCTCTTCCTCTAAAAACTGAGAAGAAAACGAGGCTGCCGCCTGCTTGCGGTCGATTAATTTATTCTTATATTTCTTGAGCTGCCGTTCAATAACCTCCTCTACCAAATCAATAGAAACATACATGTCGCTGCTGGATTCCTCAGCGCGGATAATGGAGCCCTTAACCGGGATGGTAACCTCGATGTTTTGGCGCTCCTTCTGTACGCTTAAGGTAACGGTGACCTCCGTATTTGGATTAAAGTAGCGATCCAGCTTGCCGATTTTCTCCTCCACAGCGCTTCGTAAAGCGGGAGTGACCTCAATATTTCTTCCTGTAATGGTATAACGCATACATATCAGCTCCTTTTTCTTGGGATACTGGTAGTATACCATGTTTAGAGGAAAAACTCAACAAATCTACATGACTCTTTTCGACAGCAGTCAAGGGGATTTTAAAAAGATCCTGTCATAATTTGTAACTTTGTGACAAATAGATAAAAAAACCAAGAACCTATGTTTTTTTACAGAAACAGACAGGACAAGGGAAAATAATGTGGATAATGTGGATAACTTGGTGTATAACTTGGTTTTCTTGTAAAATCAATGATTGGAAATGGGGAAAATTTGGGAAGAATGTGTGTATAACCAGATGTGGACAATGTGGATAACTAAAATAACGAACATATATTTTGTACACAATGACTAGTTAACCATAATTTGCATCTGCCAGACTTTATGGGCCCGGCGGCGGACCTCCAAAGTAACGGGAATGTTAATTTTTTATGAACTCGTTGAATAAAAGCAGGGTTGGTGATACAATAAATAAGATTGTATCTAGAGCAGGAAACAGATTTGGGAGATTAATCTATGAATTTATTTGAAAAAGTATTCGGAACCCACAGCGACCGGGAGCTGAAGCTGATTTATCCGATTGTAGAAAAGATTGAAAAGTTGAGGCCGGAGATGGCTGCTTTGTCGGATGAGGAGCTGCGGGATAAGACTCGTATTTTTAAAGAGCGCCTGGCAAAGGGGGAGACTTTAGACGACATCCTTCCGGAAGCCTATGCCACGGTGCGGGAAGCGGCCAGGAGAACTTTGAATATGGAGCATTTTCAGGTGCAGCTAATCGGCGGTATTGTCCTTCATCAGGGACGTATTGCAGAGATGCGTACCGGCGAGGGTAAAACCCTGGTTTCCACCTGCCCGGCATATTTAAATGCCTTAACCGGAAAAGGTGTTCAGATCGTAACGGTCAACGATTATCTGGCCAAGCGTGACGCAGAGTGGATGGGACAGGTTCACAAATTTTTAGGCCTGACTGTGGGAGTGGTTTTAAACTCCATGACCTCCGAAGAGAGGAAGGCCGCATATGCCTGTGACATTACCTATGTGACCAACAATGAGCTGGGATTTGATTACCTGCGGGATAACATGGCCATCTACAAAGAGCAGATGGTATTGCGGGAGCTGGATTTCTGCATCATCGATGAGGTGGACTCTGTTTTAATTGACGAGGCCAGAACCCCTCTGATTATTTCCGGCCAAAGCGGAAAGTCCACTAAGCTCTACGAAGTGTGCGATATATTAGCACGCCAGCTTGTAAGAGGCGAAGCTTCCGGCGAGTTTACCAAGATGAACGCCCTGATGGGGGAGGACATTGAGGAGACCGGGGACTATATTGTGAATGAGAAGGACAAGGTAGTCAATCTGACAGAGGAAGGCGTTAAGAAGGTAGAGAACTTCTTCCATATTGAAAACCTGGCGGATCCTCAGAATCTGGAGATCCAGCATAATATTATCCTGGCTCTGCGGGCCAACAACCTGATGCACAGGGATAAAGATTACGTAGTAAAAGATGACGAAGTCTTAATTGTAGACGAGTTTACCGGCCGTATTATGCCCGGCCGCCGTTATTCTGACGGACTCCACCAGGCAATTGAGGCAAAAGAGCATGTCAATGTCCGCCGGGAGAGCCGGACCCTGGCAACCATTACCTTCCAGAATTTCTTTAATAAATATAAGAAAAAGGCCGGTATGACCGGTACGGCTCTTACCGAAGAAAAAGAGTTCCGCAATATCTACTCCATGGACGTGATTGCCATTCCCACCAACAAGCCGGTACAGCGTATTGACTTAGAGGATGCGGTATATAAGACGAAAAAAGAGAAGTTCCACGCCGTAGTGGAGGAGGTCGCCCAGGCTCACCAAAAAGGGCAGCCGGTTTTGGTAGGCACCATCACCATTGAAACATCTGAGATGCTGTCCGGCATGTTTAAGAGGAGAGGGATTCCCCACAAAGTGTTAAATGCCAAGTTCCATGAACTGGAGGCGGAGATTGTAGCCGATGCAGGTATCCACGGAGCTGTTACTATTGCCACCAACATGGCGGGCCGCGGTACGGATATCAAGCTGGACGATGAGGCCAAAGCCGCAGGCGGTTTAAAGATTATCGGCACCGAGCGCCATGAGTCCCGCCGTATTGACAACCAGCTTCGCGGACGTTCCGGACGTCAGGGGGATCCCGGCGAGTCCAGATTCTACCTGTCTCTGGAAGACGATCTGATGCGCCTTTTCGGTTCTGAGCGCCTTATGAAGATGTTTGACGCAATGGGCGTTCCGGAAAATGAGCAGATTGAGCACAAGATGCTTTCTAATGCCATTGAGAAGGCTCAGATGAAGATAGAGACCAACAACTACGGCATCCGTGAAAGCCTGTTAAAATACGATGAAGTGAACAATGAGCAGAGAGAGATCATCTATGCAGAACGCCGTAAGGTATTAGACGGCGACAATATGCGGGATGTAATTCTGCGTATGGTTACGGATCTGGTAGAAAACGCCGTTGATATGGCAATTTCTGACGAGATGACCGCGGATACGTGGGATTTAAAGGAACTGAATACCCTTCTTCTCCCCGTGGTTCCGATTCCCCCTGTAGTCCTGACGGATGAACAGAAAAAGGGCATGAAGAAAAATGAGCTGAAACACATGCTCAAAGAAGCGGCAATTAAGCTTTATGAGGAAAAAGAAGCACAGTTCCCTCAGGCAGAGCAGATGCGGGAAATCGAGCGCGTAGTTTTGCTTAAGGTAATTGATAACAAATGGATGTCCCACATTGACGACATGGATCAGCTCCGTGAGGGTATCGGCCTTCAGGCCTATGGCCAGAGAGATCCGGTAGTAGAGTACAAAGTCAATGCTTATGAGATGTTCGATTCCATGACTGCCGCCATTCGGGAAGAAACCGTCCGGATCCTGCTGCATATCCGTGTAGAACAAAAGGTAGAGCGGGAACCGGCAGCCAAAGTAACCGGCACCAACCGGGACGACTCTGTGGCGGCTGCTCCTAAACGCCGGACTGTTCAAAAGGTTTACCCCAATGATCCATGTCCTTGCGGATCCGGCAAAAAGTACAAGCAGTGCTGCGGCCGTAAGCCGGTATAGTTAACAGGAATGGCCTTTTGGCCCCGGCAACATCATACAATAGAAAGAGGTGAAGCTTGTGGTAGAATTGGACCAGTTTAAATATACTCTGTCCACCTTTAAAAAGCCATTAGTGGAAGTGAGGGATTCACTTTAACTTAGATGCCAAGCTGAGAAAAATTGACGAGCTGGATAAAAGCATGGAAGAACCCAGTTTCTGGGAAGACTCTGACCGCTCCACCAAGATTGTCAAAGAGGCCAAGAACTTAAAGGACACGGTAGAAGGCTATAACCGTTTAGAAAACCTTTACGAAGAGATTGAACTGATGATCGAAATGGGTTACGAAGAAAACGACCCGGAGGTCATCCCTGAGATCCAGTCCATGTTGGACGAGTTTACAACCAGTTTGGAAACCATGCGCCTGTCCACCCTTCTCACAGGAGAGTATGACAAATGCAACGCCATTCTGCGCCTTAACGCTGGAGCAGGCGGCACCGAGTCCTGTGACTGGTGCAGTATGCTGTACCGCATGTACTGCCGTTGGGCAGAAAGCAGAGGCTTTTCCGTAGATGTTCTGGACTTTTTGGACGGCGATGAGGCGGGCATTAAATCGGTAACCATCCAGGTTAACGGCGAGAACGCATTTGGATATTTAAAGTCTGAGAGGGGCGTTCACCGCCTGGTGCGGATATCACCCTTTAATGCGGCCGGCAAACGCCAGACTTCCTTTGTGTCCTGTGACGTGATGCCCGATATTGAGGAGGACTTAGACGTAGAGATTAATCAGGATGATCTGCGGATTGATACCTACCGATCCAGCGGCGCAGGCGGACAGCACATTAATAAGACTTCATCTGCCATCCGGATTACTCACATTCCCACCGGAATCGTGGTGCAGTGTCAGAATGAACGTTCCCAGTTTCAGAATAAAGACAAGGCCATGCAAATGCTAAAAGCCAAACTGTATATGCTGAAGCAGCAGGAGAATGCGGAAAAGCTTTCTGATATTCGGGGTGAAATCAAAGAGATTGGTTGGGGAAGCCAGATCCGTTCCTATGTCCTTCAGCCTTACACTATGGTAAAGGATCACAGAACCGGCGAAGAGATAGGCAATGCAGACAGCGTATTAAACGGCAATCTGGATCCCTTTGTCAGCGCCTATTTAAAATGGCTGAGCCTTGGATGCCCGGACAAGCACGCCCAGATGGCGGATTAAAGCAGAATCAGAACGACAGGTTCCCAGCCCGGATGGAGGAAACGTCCGGGCTGGTTTTGTGATCCTTCGGGAAAAAACGGTTGCATACTGGAGATGAATATGATAATATCTTTTTGGTAAATACAAATGTGTTTTTGGTGCGGACAATCGCCTGACAATAACGAGGAAATTATGGAAGATAAAAGCAAATATTTTGTGCTAAAGCAGAGGGCGGTTCCCGAGGTTCTGCTGCGGGTAGTGGAAGCGAAACGGCTTTTAGAGTCAGAGAGGGCTATTACGGTTCAGGAGGCCACAGACAGAGTGGGGATCAGCCGAAGTTCTTTTTATAAGTATAAGGATGATATATTTCCTTTTTATGACAATGCCAAGGGAAAAACCATTACGCTGGTGATCCAAATGGATGATGAGCAGGGGCTTCTGTCGGATCTCCTCCATGTAGTAGCTATCTACAAGGCTAATATTCTGACTATCCATCAGAGTATTCCGGTAAACGGAGTGGCTATGTTGACTTTAAGTGTAGAGGTGCAGAACCATACCGGAAATGTTTCCAGCATGATAGAAGAGATGGAGAATATGAGCGGAATTCATTATGTAAAAATATTAGCCAGAGAATAGGCGGAAATAGAGGAAAGGGACGACAAAATGAATACAGAGGCAAAGGAAAATGAGAAAATAGCGGCAGCGGTTATGGGATACGGAACCATTGG
>CAJUJM010000113.1 GCA_910586755.1 uncultured Lachnospiraceae bacterium | reverse complement strand
TGCCGGACAGACAAAAAAGGTGTGTCAGAAAAGAAGAGAGTGAAAGTATGGTAAGACAACGAAGACGTATCCTGGCCGGCCTGGCGGCAGGCTGCTTCATGTTAGGGGCAGCTACCACCGCCTATGGGGCGTCCAAGGGAACCTGGGTGCTTTCAGACAATGGAAAACGCTGGATGTACTGTTATGAGCCTGGAGAGCCGGTAAAGGATGAATGGATTACCTATGAAGGGAAAGAATACTATTTAGACTCCAGCGGTTATATGAAGACAGGCTGGGTAACGGACAAAGAGGATGGAAGCCGTTACTATATGGGGGAAGATGGAGCGAAATGCTATAATACCTTCACGAAGGATGACAAATACGTGGGGCCGGACGGCACGGCTCTTACGGAGTTTGACACTTACAGAAAAGCTGTAAAAAAGCAGCTGCTTTCAAGCGGCAAAAAATCCGGCAGAAAGAAAACCGCCCAGGTCCAGGAACAGAAAGGATTTGTCTTTTTTGACTTTAACGGAGACGGTTATAAGGATATTGCGGTGTTTAACCGTGTAACGGATCCGGATCAGGTGCTTTTGGCGGCGGTCTGGAATCCGGAAGACCAGAAGTTAGAAATTACTGTGGAATCTGACGAGGACAGCGGACAGACTTCCAGAATACTCTGGAACCAGGAGAGCCGGACAGCCTGGTTGGTTATGGAGGAAAAAGGCGGTGGGAGTCAGGACTATTTTGTCATGAGAACCGGGGATTCCTGCTTTGAACCCATGTGGCAGTTTGTCACAGAAACCAACGACTGGGGAGACCTGGTAGGCTATGTCAATGGAGAAGAAGCAGACTCTGAAGACTGGCAGAATATTTTAAGTCAGGCGGAGAGGGAAGCGGGCGCCAGCGCCATTCAGGGAATCCTTCCTCTGGAGGAAGAGCATATTAAGCAGGCAGTGGATCAGGCTCCATCCACAAAAGAGCTGTATTTGTGGGGCTTATAGTACAATAAGAGAAATACATAGCAGTTCAGACGCTTTCTGAACTGTTACAGAAATACTTTCGGAGGTAATATTTTGGCTACAATCATCACTGTTTCAAATCAGAAGGGCGGCGTTGGAAAGACTACCACATCAGCGGCCCTGATTGCCGGGCTTACCCTGGCGGGAAAACGGGTGCTGGGAGTGGATTTTGATCCCCAGGGAAACTTAGGCTTCTGTCTGGGACTGGAATCTCAAAGCGGTCCCGGCGCTTTAGAAGCTTTAAAAGGGACCATGACAGTTCGGGAAGCTGTCAGCTCCACCCCTTACGGGGATATCCTTTCCTCAGATATTATGCTCAGTAACGGACTGGATCAGGTGGTCTCAGAGCGCAGGGAATGTATTTTTAAAAACGTTCTCAATCCTGTAAAAGATGAATATGATTATGTGATAATTGATACCCCTCCGGCCCTGAACCTGCTTACGGTAAATGCTTATACGGCGTCCAATTACCTGATTATTCCCATGGCATCAGATATTTTAAGCCTGGTGGGCTTATCTCAGCTTACGGAAACTATCGAATCCGTGAGAAATTCTGTAAATCCCGGCCTTAACGTGCTGGGGATCCTGTTGACCCGTTTTAACAGAAGAACCCTGTTATCCAGAGATGTACTGGAGATGGCCCAGCAGCTTGCAAAACAGATCGATACCCGAGTATTTAATACCCGGATCCGCACCGGAGTGGCGATTGCCGAAGCTCCCGCCCACGGAGAAAGCATTTTTGATTACAACCCGCGTTCAGCGGCAGTGGGCGATTACCAGGATTTCATACGTGAAGTGATGGAAATCATACATTTTAAGTAACAGTCGAGACGGCGGGGAAATTGATATGAAGTTTTACGTCAAGCTCGCTTGTAAGGAAAACTTCATATCAATTTCCCCATCGGATGGACATCCGAGCTTCTTGTCCGGCTGCGCCGGGCAAGAAGATGCCCCGTCTGAATCGTTACTATTTTCAAGGAGGGCTAAGCAATGGCCAAAAAGACCAATAAGACATCGCATGTGCTGAACCTTATTACAAATGGTGGGCCCGGCGATTCCGGAGCAGAGCAGGAGGAACTGAAAGAAGCGCCGGAACAAGAAATAAAAGGAGAGGATACGCCGGAAAAGGAAGCTTCACTGCCTGCTGCTGATAAAGAGACGCCGGTAAAAGTGGTTTCCTCCGGTGAGAAAAGGGTGATTGTAGTGGATGAATCAAGCCAGAACCAGAAAATTGAAAATCAGATACTGGATAATCTTACCAATCATTTAGAGGAAGCAGTGGAAGAAGAAAAACAGAACGGGCCTGAAGAACAGCAGGCGCAAGCAGACCAACAGCAGAATGAACCGGAAGAGCAGCAGAGTGAACCCGAAGAAAAACAGGCTGAGCCTCAGGAAAAGGTTTACCATATGGTCAACGTAATGGAAGAGATCCTGGGCCGCAAAAAGCTGGAAAAATACATGGAAGAATACAATGTATGCATGTGCAGCCGGTGCCGCGCTGATGTGCTGGCCCTGGCCCTTACCGGACTTCCGGCTAAATATGTGGTAGTAGATGAGGGCGCTACGGCCCCGATTATCGGTTATTATGAGAATAAATTTAAGTCCAATACTCTTGCGGAGATTATCAAGGCCTGCATGAAGGTAAGAGACAATCCCCGCCATCAGTTATAGAGGCGGCAGCAAAAACAGCATCATGGTACGCACACGGCGGAATAATCCTTCCTTGCCGGTGCGTATTTTTTTCTTATTTTTTACCTAAATCTGCCGATAAATTAAATAGAAGAGATATTAGTAGACATCTATGGATTAGCCGCGCCTGCGGCGGGATTCATTTCAAAGCAACAACAGTACTACTACAAGGAAGGAGAATACACATATGGCAAGTGTTTCAGCAGCAAGCAATGGACTTGGCAATACTTCTTTAAGAGGATTTGGAGGATTTGCATCCGGTATTGACCGTGATTCCATGATTGAGCAGATGACCATGGGGACTACCTCTAAGATTACCAACCAAAAGAAAGAGATGACCAACCTGGAGTGGAAGGCAGAGGCGTATCAGAAGATTAGCGATATGATTCTGGATATGGAGGATAACTACCTTTCCTATGCCTCATCCAGTAACCTGTCAGATCCGCTGTTTTTTGCAAAGAATCTCATCAGTGTTCTGGGAGACTCCAAATACACCAAATTTGTTTCCGCTACCGGAAGCTCTGACATGATGGACTATCTCTCCGTTCTGGGAGTAAAGCAGACTGCCAGTGCCGCAACCCGTATGTCAGACAGCAAGAAGGGAACCACCGGGGTAACCGCCAGCGGAATTACCGCTGACCGGCTGGTAAATAAGGACTGTATTACCTCCAATTTAAACGGCAGGGAATTAAGCTTCGGTCAGATCGGTACCAACGGTTACATGGAGAAATTTACCTTTACCTTTGAGAGCAGTTATAAAAAAGAGGACGGTACGAAGATAGAGATTGACTATACAGCTGCCCCGGAAGAAGTGGTAAAGCAGTTGAACGAAGCCCTGGAAACCCAGGAGATCAAGTGGGGAGATAAGAAATATAAGCTGTCAGAGATGATAAGCTTTGAATATGACCAGGCCAATGACAGCTTTAACATTAAGGCAGGGGACAAATTCCAAAAGGAGATTGTTATTAGTAAAGATTCTTCCGCTCTCAGCGCCCTTGGCGTAGATAAGGATGCCCTTGGAGAAAAGGTTCAGGGACTTACCATTAACGATGCCCATCTGGACGCAGACGGAAATCCCGTAGAGAACCTTATGAGTTTTCAGGATCTTGCCACCAAGTCCTTTAATGACAGCTATGTAACGAGACAGACTGTTGATGAATACATGGCAAACCGTAAGTTTTCTATCAGCTACGGCGGCCAGACCAAGGATGTAGTTCTCTTAACAAAAGAGGAATCCGACGAGATTCAGAAGCTGACAGACAAAGATGATAAAATGGCAAAACTTTTGGAATTTACCAACAAGCATCTGGAGAAAGCCTTTGGTAAGGGAAATGTAACTGCAGTAGACAATAATGGGACCCTCGAATTCCAGGTAAAGGATGCGAAGGAGACCTTGACCGTAAATGCTAACGATTATGAGGCCAGAAAGATGCTGGGCTTTGACAAGGAGACCTCCAACAAGGTCAGCACCGGGTTGAGCCTGCGGAATAACTGGGAGAAATTAGGCCTTGATAAGATAGCGGCAGTTCCTGCAGAGGGAGACAAGAGCACTTATACCATGAAAATCAATGGAGCTGAAATTGAGTTTACCGCAGACATGACTGTGGATCAGCTTCTCAATAAAATCAACAGCAACGAGGAAGCCGGAGTAAAGGCCTCCTATATCAGCGCCACCAACCAGTTTGCTCTGGTAGCATCAGAAACCGGAAAGCGGGGAGAGATTGAACTGGACGGAGACTTTGCGGAAGCCCTGTTCGGCGTCAACGGTTCCTCAGAAGGTTTTTCCAAGGACGGCCAGAACGCTATAGTCCGGGTCAGCTACGGAAGCGGAGTGGAAACAGAGATGGAGAGCCTTACCAACACCATTGATTTGGCAGGGATGAAGGTAACCGTATCTGGAGAGTTCGGCTATGAAAACGGTGTGTATATGAACGATAAGGCCCAGGCAGTAACCTTTGACGCCAAAGCAGATGCGGAGGAGGTTACAGAGGCAGTCAAAAAGTTTATCGAAGAATACAATGCCCTGGTAAAAGAGATCAACACTCAGGTTACCACCAAACGAGACAGATCCTATGGTCCTCTTACTGACGAGCAGAAGGATGAGATGGACGAAACTTCCATTAAAAACTGGGAGAAGAAAGCAAAATCAGGTTTGCTATTCAACGACGGGACTCTGCGGGAGCTGAGCATGGATATGCAGAGCATTATCACCAAGCTGTTGGGAAGTAATGTTAAGTATGAGGACCTGGAGTCTATGGGAATTACCATTTCCGATAATTACAAGGACGGCGGAACTATTAACTTTGATGAAAAGAAGTTTAAGCAGGCCATGGAGACCGATCCGGATATGGTTTCTGACATCTTTACCGGAGGCGGAGATGTTAGAAAGGGCCTGATGACCATTTTGGATGAGACCTTTACCCCTTATGCAACCAAATATGCCACCAAAAACGGCAATTCCTACGGACGTTTGATTGAAGAGGCAGGCTCTGAGAAGATTCCTCTGTCTATGACCAATAACCAGATTTACAAACAGCTAAAGGAAATGCAGGAGAATGTGGATAAGCTTCAGATCCGCTTAAAGAGCGAGCAGGATCGCTATATTACTCAATTTGCTTCTATGGAGAAGCTGATCAGCCAGATGAATTCCCAATCCAGTTTCTTATCCCAACTTAGTGTATAAGGATGCCGGATATTAGAGAAGGAGAGCTATGAACGGTTATCAAAAGTATAAAGAAAAAAGTATATATTCCATGAGCGGGCCTGAGCTGCTGCTGTTGCTTTACGATGAGGCCATTAAGCGGCTGACCAGGGCGGAAATGTCTTTGGAGGATAAGGATTATAAAGACTTTGAGGACTGCCTTGAACGGGTTTCCCGGATTGTCCGCTATCTGATTGATATACTGGATATGAGCTATCCTATCAGCCGGGATCTCCGCAGGATTTATAATTATCTGGTTTTCGATATCAGCAGAATCAATGCCGGCAGGGAACGTCAGAAGGACGAGATTGGCCGCATCCGCAATATTCTCTCAGAGCTGCGGGACGCTTTTGATCAGGCCAGCCGTATGGTGGGAGATAATCACATTGTCAGGGAGAAAAGTGTCTTTGGATAGGAGGATGCGCCCATGGATTTAGAGCAGATCATGCTGCTGGTACAGCGGCGCTACGGCTCTCTCCGGGAGATAGACCGATTGACTCAGGAGTTAAAGGAGACCATTGAAAGAAAAGATGAAGTCTCTGTCCAGCTTCTGCTGCAGATGCGGGCAGAGGAGATGGCAAAGATTGAGGAATGCCAGGAAGAACTTTGGAAGCTGGCAGGACAGGACAGTGACCACTCAACCTATTTAAAACAGCTTCTTAGCTGCGAACCCCGGCAGCATCAGCCGGGGGGCAGTTTTGAAGAGAAGAAGATTTTGGAGATCCGCCAAAAGTCCCTGGATCTTTTAAAGGATATCAGGGAGCTGGATGAGAGACTAAACTTAAGGATTGGCGGGGAGAAATCCTTCTATAAGAAAAAGTCCAGCGGAAAATAATCAGAGAAAGGAGGAAAGAAGATGGCAATAAACGGAATCAGCAGCTATAGTAATTACCAGTATCAGAACACCCTGAACCTTTTAAGGATGTCCTCTATGAGGAACTCATCCTTAAGCGCTGTTTCTGCCGTAAACAAGGTTGGGAAGACTACTTCCTCATCTGACCCCTATCAGGATGTGACATCCTTTTTAAACAAGTACCAGTCTGCGCTTACCAGTCTGGAGAGCTCAGCAGCTAAGCTTTCGGGCTTCAGCAAGAGCAATGCGTTTAATGACTACCAGGTTGCATCTACCGACGAGGCTGTAGCCAGCGTAAAGGCAGGCTATAAGTTAAACGGCGATACAGATATCCGGCTTCAGGTTGATGCACTGGCTCAGAGTCAGCAGAACAAAAGCGATTTCCGGGTAGGACAGGAGACAGCCAAGGAAGGCGAGGATATGGAGTTTGAGATTCAGACTTCAGGAGGAAGCGTAGCCGTTTCCATCTCCGCGCTCAATGACAATGGCACTGCTAAGACCTACAACCAGATGTACAGGGAAGCAGCCCAGGCGATTAACGCACAGGGTACGGACGTCAGGGCTCAGGTAGTAAATGATGGAGGAAAGGTATCCCTTTCCATTGCGTCCAGAAAGACAGGGGAAGCAAATGGCTTTAAGGTAACCGGCTCCACAGGCGCTGCTGCAGGAATTGAGAATGCGGCAGTTGCAGCTCAGGATGCAATGTATACGGTGACAGAAAATGGGTACAGTCAAAGCTATCGGTCTGACAGCAATGAGATTGACCTGGATATAGGCCGGATTCATGCTACCTTAAAGAGCACAGGCGAGACCAATATCTATACAGGCATTGATACAGATAAAGTTATCTCGGCAGTAGAAGACCTGGTAAAGGATTATAACTCTGTTACCAATCTCTTGTCTGAAAATACCAGCCGTGGAACAGGTGCAGCAAGGCAGTATGCATCCTTTGGCCGGGGATTGGCAGATGAGAAAACCTTAAAGCAGCTGGGAATTTCCCATGACAAAGAGGGAAATTTGGTATTGGATAAGGAAAAGCTGGAAGAAGCACTGGTAAAAGATTATGAAGGCACCAAGGAGCTTATCAGCGGCCAGTTTGGAATTGCAGAGAAGGCAGCTTCCAGAGCGGATGCAGCGTTATCTTCTCCGGTACAGCGAATCGCCAGCAACGATTTATCTTCCATATCAAGCCAGACCAAGAATGGAGGCAATTACTACGACAGCTTCCGTTATCTGGGCAATTTTGCCAGAAGCGGAGCTTATAATATCGGAAATTATTACACAGTAGGAATGCTTTTGAATACTTTGGGATAAGGAAGAGGGGGCGCCGCTTTTGCGGCCGCCCTTCTTCCTTATTCGGGCTCAGTATGCAGAAAGGCAAATTGCTGTAGGAAGCAATAGGAGAGACTATGAATCGACAAGTATTTGAGGGACGTTTTCTGATTAATATGGCCAGTTCTATCATACGTCAGGACACATTTCGCCCCATGTATGGAAGAACCAATTGGGAGCTGATGTACCGTACTGCCGAATACCATAAAATCGCAAACGTAATCTATCTGGGACTTCTGGGAAATGATTCCAAAAGAAACGCCAGATGGAAAGAGCGCTTCTTTGAGCGTTATCAGTCAGCATTAAGGTATGGGGAGACCTGTGAGGAATCGGAGAGGGAGATTCTGAACCTTTTGGATATGAAAGAGATTTCCTGTACGATTTTGGCCTCCAGCAGTATCCGGGAATTATACCAATTAAAGGAGACAGCAGCAAATAATCCTTTGAGGATATTTTTAAGCGGAGAGGACTACACCTTAGCAAAAGGCCTTTTAATAGATTTAGGCTATGAGACTGATAGAACTTATAAGGGCTGTGGAGAGCGGATGAAACGTATCTCAGGATTCCAGGTGGAGATTTACCACCACTTTCCATTTAAGCCGCCTGCTTATGAGAAGCACTTGCTTCAGCTTATAGGGCATGCTCCAATCAGAAGTCCTTTTCAATATGTCAGAATTCTATCACTGGAAGGAGAATTTGTCTTCCGCTCTGCTGAGATTGCATATCATTATGTAACAGATGAGCTTTTAATCCGGGAGCTTTTGGATACGTACCTGTTTTATCAGTACTGGAAAAGTGAAATGAGCAATGAGTATATTATGAAAGGGCTCAGTGACTTTAATATTGACAATTTGATCCCACTGTTGATGCAGCTGACAAGGATGTGGTTTGGAAATAAAGAGGACCCGGTTTTTGGAATGTCTTCTGAGGATACAGAAGTCTATGATATGCTGGAGAACCGCATATTAAGCAGAGGGAAAATAAAAGACGAGACCAATCCACAGGCACTGTATTTGGAGCGGATTTTAGAACAGATAGAAAAGAAAGAATTAAATAAAGAAAAATGGAAGCAGTTTCGAGAACGCCTTGGAGACAGCCACAGTTCCTTCCGAAGAGGACTGCGCTGGCTGTTTCCGGAGTATCGGTATATGTGCGGATTATACCCTTCTGTAGAGAAGGTTCCTCTGCTTCTTCCAATCTGCTGGATCCGGAGAGATATCCGGCTGTTGTTTCAGATTATCAGAAGAAGGTAAGATTTAAGTATCTTCCTGTTGGTTGTCCGGAGGACAAGATTCCTCATCGGAATCTGAATGAGGATGCTGAGTAAGAACAGCAAATAAGGAGTTTATGGCGCTTGTTTTAGGGGCAAGCGCCATTTTATTGGTTTGTTCTGCGGCAGAAAGCTCTTCCCGGATAATAGAAATCTGCTTCGGTGCGTCTACAGCAATGCGTACCCCATCGGCAGCACATTCTAATATGGTAATTCGAATGTCCTGGCCGATCAAAATACTTTCATTCTTTTTACGTCTGAGAATCAGCATAACAATACTCCTGTCACTAAATAGATTCCGGATTGGCAATACCAGGGAAGGAACTTAATTTATGGCGGAAGCCATAAGGGGAATGTTCCATAATAATCTGCATGCCCACCCGGTTAGTGGGATTGATAGCCAAAGGACATTTCAGATTTACGGTATTATCCAGATAGTTATCATGAATCACACAGATAACAAAATAAGAAAGCTCACCGATATCTTCCGCCTCCAAAAAAGCCAGCTCCTCCGGCGTAAGAGAAGGAGTATAGTCAGGAAGCAAAGAAGTCGGGTTAATTAACACAAAAGCCACTTCAGGCCGTTCAACGGACTGGAACAAAAGCAAAGAATCCTCCTGCTCATCCATCATAAGAGGAAGATAACGGGTTAAATCGGGAAAACCAAAAAGACCTTCCGGAAGAATAATCAAATCTTCCTCTTTATATTCTATCAGTCCATAATAGTCTGTCTGTATGGTCATGTAATAAAACACTCCTATATATAGAGATTTACATTGCGTCCGATAACATCCTCCTGAGGAGGTACATAGTTAAATTCCCCCAGATACTCGAAGTGAATTTCCGGACGTTGTATCACAATAGTTACATCAAAGCCGGGCAGATAAGAGATATCTCCCCGGGCAGCGCGCAGTTCAAAGGAAGCAAGCTGTACGTCGTAAGCAGCTTCGTACTGAGAAGACACATTTTGAGAAGAAACAGCATCCAAAGTAGAAGCAGCGGCCGTCATTTGGCTGTCAGAAACCCCATAAGCTTCTATGGAGACACTGGCAGACGGAGCCTGGCTGGTCTGGGGCCGGGATTCAGACACCGGGATTGCCTGGGCAGTCTGAGCCGGAATCGGAGCCTGGCTGGCCGGAGAAGGATTAAAAGTTCGCCGGATCTTTTGGTAGGATTCCATATCAATGGATCCGCTTTTTGTGTGTCTGGAGTGGAAAGCGATCTGACGAGCGACTGCCCTGCGGCGCTCCACATCTACCATACCGGATGGAACCAATTGGGCCTTCTGTGAAAAATGCACTGCTTGATATGGCGTAGATGTTACTCGAATTAGCTGTGACATACAAAGGTCCCCCTTTCCAAATTAATAAAGATTTATCGCATAAAATCAAATAGAGATGACTGGAACAGTCTGGTGGCAACCTGCTGGGCAGCGGAGTAGGAGTACTGGTAGGAATACATCTCCATAATAGCCTCGTAAGGGTCAGCCCCCAGTTTATCCGTATATTGCTCCGTTAAAAGCTGCTTGGTAAGTGTCAGTTTCGACTCTGTGGTCTCTAACAGAGAATATTTATTGCCCAGGTCACTGTATACGGTGCTGACATAGTGCTCTGTAAGAGTCATTTCATCCATAATCCCGGCCATTTCCTTAGAGAAAGCCTCACAGTCAGCGGTCCCGTTCTTTAGATCGTCAATGTGATCATTCATGGTCATGATAGCGGATCCAATCAGTCCCAGCGGGCTTTTATCCAGGCGTTCCTGAATTTTTGCCGTGGCTTCTGCATCGGTCATAGCATTTAACGTATCAGAGTTAAGTCCTGTCAGAAGATTAATACCGCCGGTATAGGTATCCAGAAGCGTATTTTTGTTAGCGATATTGCCGTATCCGATATCAACCCGCCCCTGCTCTCTCATAGCCTGAAGCAATTTAGCCGGATCACTGATGTCAAAAGTATAACCACCATTACCATCTTCTTTTAACTCCATGGTAATGTCTGTAGCAGCGGCATCTCCCGGAAACTGGTGAGTAAAGGTTAAGGTAGTTCCGTCTTCACTTAGAGTAAAGGGGGTGGTGGAAAGATCGTTTCCGCCAAAAATATAACAATTCTGAAACTGGGCGTTTAACTCATTTACAATGGATTGTTGTTTTTGCAGCAGGTCGTCCCTGACCGTCTGCACCGTAGCGTCAGAAGAGTTATTGGTGCCGGAGGCCGCATACTCTACTTTTATCTTGGCCTTAGACAAGATGTCCTGAACCGACCGGGATCCCATCTCCTGCTCATAGAGCCGGTTTTTTACGTCCGTAATCAGGGAAAGCTTGCTGACGGTATCCAGAAACTGGTTGTCGATTTTTTTGCCCTCATAGTAGTCAAGAGGGCTGTCAGCAGCAGCCTCATAGGCCTTGCCGCTGGAAATTTTATTAAAGCTTTTGATTAGTTTACTGTGGACATCATTGATGCCGCTGGTAAATTTTCTGTTTGTGGATGTATTGGTAACTCTCATATCATTATTCCCTCCAATCAATTATCTGCCTACCAGGCCGGTATTGTTAATCAATCTGTCCAATGCCTCGTCAAAAGCTGTCATCAAACGGGATGCGGCATTGTAAGCGGAAGAGAAAGCCATCATATTGGCTGCCTCCTCATCCAGGCTGACTCCGGAAATAGAATCCTTGGAATCATGGATGCCGTTGAGCACGATAACATCCGTTTTAAGGGAGGTCTGATTAAAACTGGAATCGCTGGCCAGGGTAACCGATACATTATTCATAAAATCAGAGTAAGAGTTATTGCCTAAAGCAGCATGAGTCTTGGACATGGAATTTAACATCTCCAAAATAACATCTGTCCGGTTTAATGAACCGCCGGCAACCTCAGCAGCTCCGCTGATCCAATCCTCACTGATGGAAATATTTGCGGCAGTAATATCGCCGCCGCCCAGAGCTTCCAACAGGGTCCCGCCAGGGGGTGTGGCAACGTTGGGGTCATTATTAATGGTATTAAAATTGTCAGCAAAGGTTTTGGCCAAAAGGTCAAGCTGCTTTATATAATACTCATATCCCCTGACCTTATCCAGGGTCTGAGTACCGGGAACGTTCTGTCCGGTGCCGGTCTTTCCCAGCATATCCAGGCTGGCTTGGATGGAACCGCCCTTTAACTGTCCCTCAGAAGCAGAGAAGTTAGCGGTTGCTTCCATTCCGGTGGTTCCGTTTGTGTTAGGGGAAGAATTGATAGTAACGGAAACCTTGGTGGGATCGTTGCGGTCGCCAACCACGGTCATATTTCCATAGTTCTGATCTTTGCCGCCCTCTGTGCCGTTAACCAGGACGAGAGTATGGGGATTTCCATCCTTATCGGTGTAATCCATGGTAACCCGCAGATCGTCGGGCCATTCTTTCTTGCCGATGACATTGCCGTACCGGTCATATTCATAACCCTTATCCCGAACAGTTCCGTCAGGAGCAGTGTAGGTACCGCTGTGGTCTTCATCCTTATAATAAGTAACTTCAATGGGAAGGTAGCTGGACAATTCGTCAAGAAGTAAATTCCGCTCGTCCATCAGCTCCAGGCTGGGTTGGTTGAAGATCTGGTTCTTCTTAATTCGGATATTCAAATCGCCAATTTGACGAAGAATATCATTTACCTTCTGCTCGGCTCCCTCCTCGCTGGTGCCGGCTCCGTTAAGCCGGTCAAACTCAGCCTTCTCGGCATCCTGAATTTGCTTTGCCGACTGGTTTAACAGATTGGTTAAAGCCTGCATACGAGCCCGCAATTCGCTCTCGTAAATGGCATTGTCAACCTTGGGCAGATCCTGCATGGCGGTAAGGGTAGACTGGATATCGGAAAAAGCATCCCGAATACCGGAGATGTTAGATTCATCCAATACTCTGGACAGGGAATCCAGAGCCGTCTGCATAGAGTCTGTGTAACTGGACTTATTCATCTGGGCGCGGTACTGAACATCCAGATAGGGATCCCGGATCTGGGAAACCCGATCCATGTGTACGCCGAAACCTACCACTACTTCCGAACCATTGGTATAATGAGAAACCGGATAGGTGTAGTTTAAGCTGGATGCCTCCAGCTGCTGGCGGGTATATCCCGGAGTATTCATATTTGAAAGATTCTGACCGATAATATCAAGCCGCTTCTGATTGGCCTGAAGGGCCGACAGCGCGGTGCTGATACCGGAAAAAGATGCTCGCAGCATAGTTCTATATCCTCCATAAAATATCTAAACGTATTTGTTTTGAAAATGGGATGAGGTGTTTTTTCTGGAAAATTCCACATCATCCGGATTCCGTCCCTGCATAGCGCCAATGGCCGCGTCAAACTCCCTCATCCGAAGACGAATGGCCTTGTCAGCAGAATCCCTGGCGTTTAAAAGGCGCTTGATTTGCCGGTCTAAATCCGTAAACACCGGGGACAGCACAGATACCTGCTCCGGCGCCGCCTGGTCCAGTATCTGCTGGAATGTAAGATCCTCCCAGCCCATAAGAGAGGCCTGACGGATTCGTTTTTGCTCTAATCCTCTCAGCTTAAGAAGCTGGGCCTGTTCCTGCTTTAAAAAACCATTGATTAAATGGTGCTGACTCAAAGCAGCGGCCTGAGCCATCTGCTCTTCCTGAGCAGCAAGGACGGTGACTGCCTCTACAAGCTGCTTTAAAACCTGGACAAATTGCTCCAGATTCGTGTCTGATGACTGTTGTGTCATAAAATGTTAAATCCTCCCGCTTATTAATGATACCCCAGAAGCCGTCTGGCAATGACTGCCGAATCCGGATGGTAAGTTCCAGAGGCCACCTGCTGCTGGAGGGTCATTACCTTTTCCGGGCTGGCTCCCTGCTTTATCCTGGAAGCGGCCTCGCGGGCCAATGCACGGGCAAAACTTGCGTCGTCTGCCGGAGCGCTGGCTTTCTGAAAGGTAACCGTGTCATAATTTCCCGCCGTCTTTTCCGGCGCCGGCTTTGCCCGGTCAGCTATGGGGGAAACAGCGGAGTAGGTGGGATAATCTTTATTTGTATATAATCTGATATTCATAAATATCCTCCTTCCTGAAAACAGATATAGCGACACAGGGCTAAAGTCATATCCATCCCTGTCAATATTTCATAGCTTACATATTATTTATCGGCATTTTTTTCAGCTACTTAAGCTGAGACAGAAAAAAGACAGAAAAAAGTCAGCAGATATCCCTTTCCCTTACTATAAAAATGTAGTATACTAGGTTTGCAATGAAAAAATCTAATAATCTTATGCTTTTTTGCCGATATAGCGATATATAGATTTTTATGCCGAATGAGGAGGAACCATGGCAAACATCCTACAAGTGACAAGACCTACTCCCGATATAGAGAACCGGACACTGGAAAACCGTGATCCCAGAAACCATATTAACAGTCAGCAGATACAGAACCAGGTAGATCCTACCAGGGTAGTCAGAGCAGATGGCCAGGAAAAAGGGGGAACCGGCGCTGCCCATGACGGGAATTACAGCGTAATTGACTATGAGAGCAATTACGGCGCCTTTATCCAGCGGCTGAAGGATGCAGGAGAACTTCCTGAATTGCTAAAGCAGCTTCTTTTGGAGGACAGCGCCGGAATTCTTTTTGGAAACCAGGAATCCGTAGCCGGGCTGGTGGAACAGCTTTTTACCTCCATTGACATTAACTCCCCGGAGGAGCTGCTGGCCTTTCTCCAGAGCCAGCAGGCAGCCCAGGTGAAGTTTTCCGGCAGCTTTTTTGACGGCCTGAGAAGCATCCTGTTTCAAAATGCTTCCCAGGGGCTTAAGGAGGCGGCTCTGGCCTTTTTAAAGGGTTATAATGATTACTCCTCCGGAGAGCATCTGCTCATCCAGATGCGTTCTCTGACAGATGATATCAGCCGGCTCATGTTAAAAAGCTTCCGAGGCGACTTTGAAGAGCTGAGGGATATGATAAACTGGAAGGCAGCTGACGGAGACACGGCGGCAAATACGGAAGTTCTTAACGGAAAACTGATTCCTTTCCTTTCCCGGTATATTTCCAGAACCCATGATTACGGCGCAGTGCGGGATGCAGTGATGTTTTTCGTCCTTCACGCGGTGAAATATGAGAATGGCGATAAAGACCGGCTGGCCCAGCTTTTTGACCGGCTGGTGGGAAACCGGGAAGCAGAGAGATTTTTCAAAAACAGCCCCATGGATTTGGAGCAGGCGCTGGAGAATATCCGGGGCGGACAGGGAAAAAATGATTTTGCGGATACTTTCTCCGAGCTGCTCTTAAAAGGAACCGGAGGTCAGGCGGGTCTGGAAAATATTCAGCAGTTTTATAACATTTTAAACGGGATGCTGATTAATGAGAGCGTATATCTCCCGTTTCTTCATATTGTTCTTCCTTTCCGCTATGACGGCAAGGATGTAATGTCCGAAATCTGGGCGGATCCGGATGCGAAAAAGGATCCGGAGGAGGGCGGCCGGAGAATTAAGATGTTTTTCCGGTTTGACATCCGGGAGCTGGGGAACTTTAATATGGTGCTGTCCCTTCAGGACCGGAAAATGGATATGCAGCTTTATATCCCTCCTGTGCTTACACAAAAGACTCAGGATATTCAGGAAAACATATCTGGTATTCTGAAGAAAAACGGGATGGACGTCAACCGCCTTCTGGTAAAAGAAAAACGGGGAGAAATTCGTTTAGAGGATGTATTTCCGGAGATTAGGGAGAAGGAGAGGACTATCAATGTCAGAATTTGATGATTTGATGAAACGCAAGGCAGTAGCCCTCAAATATGACCCGGAGAAAAACGGTGCGCCTGTGGTGGTTGCATCGGGAATGGGCTATATGGCTGAGCGGATTACAGAAGCCGCTATGGAGGCAGGGGTTCCCATCTATGAGGATGATTCTCTGGCTACTCTTTTAAGCCAGCTGAAACTGGGGGCCGCCATACCAGAAGAATTGTATCAGGCAGTGGTGGAGATATATCTGTATTTTCTGGGGTTTGTCCCGGATAGAAAAGAAGTGGAGGAGATACAGAATGAGGAAAGCGCGTCTTAAAGGGCTGGCAGGCGCCATTTTGACAGGAAGTTTCTTGCTTGCTGTGCCGGGAACGGCGCTGGCGGCGTCAAAGCCCATTAATTCCGTAAGCATTAAGGTAAATTCCAAGATTGAATCGGGAAGTAAGCTTCCGGATATTGATATCGGAACCACCCCCTCCGATGGAGGCGTGGCAGTCAGCGAGTCCAATGACCGGTATGAAATAGCGGAGGCAGAGTGGGTGAACAACAGCGGCAAGGAGGTTTACACTGCCGATGAACCCAGGATGAAGGTGACCCTGGAGCCGGAAGATGTAAGTGAATATTATTTCCTGGCAAGTTATAAAAAATCTTCTGTATCCATAAACGGAGGCACCTTTGTGTCTGCCAGGCGGGAAGGGGACGCCCTGGTGGTAACCCTGACCTTAAAGCCTGTAAAAGGGGAATACGGAGAGCCTCTGGATGCTTTCTGGTATGAAAAGAATCTGGGCGAGGCCCGCTGGGAAAAGCCAAAAGACACTTCCGGATTTTATGAGGTCCAGCTGTACAGAGATGGAAAGTCTGTCTACAGGATTCCCAGAACCTCGGCAGTTAAGTATAATTTCTACCCTTATATGACGGAGGCGGGAGATTATACCTTCCGGGTAAGGACCATACCGGGGACGGATGCTGTGTCCAAATACGGAAAGAGAAGCGACTGGATAGAGTCCGGGGAGCTTCAGATAACGGACCGTTACGTTTCTGACGGAAAGGGACAGCAGGCGTCAAAAAGCAAGGCGGTCCGGGGAGCCGAAGAAACGGGATGGAAGCAGAAGGATAAGCAGTGGAGCTATACGTACCCTGACGGAACTATCTGCCGGGGCGGCTGGGAATACATAGAGGGCCAGTGGTATTACTTTAATATTGACGGAGTGATGCAGACGGGCTGGCAAAATATCGACAATCAGCATTACTATCTCTATCCCAACGGTCAGATGGCGGTTGGCTGGGCAAACATTGATGGAAAGTGGTACTTTTTCCACACCGGGGAGCATGAGGATGAGACAGCCGGAACGATGGCTCCCGGCGGATGGAAAGTGATTGGGCCTTATTATTACTACTTTAACGAGGACGGCTCCCTGTATACCGGCTGGCTGAATCAGAATGGGCGCTGGTATTATCTCAATACAGTGGACAACAGCCTTCTGGGAGCTATGTTTACCGGATGGATCAAACGGGATGATAAAACTTACTACACCGACTCCAACGGGGAGATGGTAACCGGCTGGTGCCAGATCGATGGAAACTGGCATTATTTCTATCCGGGTTCCGGTGAGATGGCTGCTAACACCAGCATTAACGGATTTTTTGTAGATGCAGACGGAATCTGGCGGTAACACAGACTAGAAAAGAGGTGGAGTATGTTAAAAACATGGAAGCAATGGGGAAGGGCCCTGTGTCTGGCTGCAGCTTTTACGGCGGCAGGCGCCGGTCCTGTCCGGCCCCGGACAGCTTATGGAGCAGAGTCCAGCATTATTGAGAAGCTGACAGTTACAGTGAAAACCAGTTATGGGGAGCCGGAGGAAATACTGGATCCGGAGTTCTCGGTTTCCGGAAGCGGGTGCTCCCTGGGGGAGATCCGGTTTGGAACTGCTTATGACAAATGGAAACCAGGGAAAAAGGTCCGGGTGGAAATTAATATTAATGCAGATGAGGGCAAGTATTTTCCGGTGTCCTTAAACCGATCTGAGTGCAAGGTCAATGGCGCAAATTTTGTGTCTGCAAAGGCTCTGGACAAAACTACCCTGCAGGTTAAAATAGACTTTGTTCCGGTAACCGTGCTGGGAGAGACCGATAAGGCAGGGTGGAGCAGAGGTTCCAAAACCAAAGCCGTGTGGAGCAAGGTAGACTATGCCCCCGGCTATACGGTTTCCCTGTATGGAGACGATAAGCTGGTAAAACGTATCAATGTGGATACCAACAGCGCAGATCTGTCTCAGTACATGAAGGACATGGAGAAAATCTACTACTATGAGGTAAAGGCGATTCCACGGACCTCAGATGAGAGAAAATATTTAAAAGAAGGACGTTTCGTTACCTCCACGGATCAGGAGTTTGACTGGGACGATTATGAGGAAGTACGCCGGAACAATTCGGATGACGGCGGTTCTATAAAAGGGGAAAACTATGTCCTTCCCGATGGGGAAAAGGTAAAAAGTTCCTGGAGAAAAATTTCGGGAAAGTGGTATTATTTTGATGAGAACGGTAAACGGGCCAAGGGCTGGCTGAATTATGGCGGAACCTGGTACTATATGGACAGCAATGGAGCTATGCAGACCGGCTGGATTGACATAGACGGAGCCCGGTATTATCTGGGGGCGGACGGAAATATGCAGACCGGCTGGATTCAGGGGGATCCGGATGTGTGGTATTATCTGGACGGCAGCGGCCGGATGGCCAGGGGCTTGACCAATGTGGATGGAATCTGGTATTATATGAACGATAGCGGAAGGATGCAGACCGGCTGGCTGGATCACGGCGGCGCCTGGTATTATTTCCGCCCTGACGGTTCCATGGCCCAGGGCTGGACAAATGTCAATGGAATCTGGTATTATATGGATGTGAACGGCCATATGATGGTAAATATGGTGATAGACGGCTGGACCATTGGGGCTGACGGGATTGCTCATCAGCAATAACACGGCTTACGTCTTTTTGAAATGGAACAAAGAAAGGAAATTTCGCAATGAGTTTGATTACATCAGCTACAGAAGCCCAGGAAATGCTTCAGCAGCAGAAAACTACTACATATAATTCCGTCTCCGGCTCCGACTTTCAGAATGTGCTGAAGGGCAAAATTGCGGGAGTTACGGAAGATATGGATGCTATTTTTGAGGAAGCTGCCGCCAAATATCAGATTCCCTCTAATCTTATAAAAGCAGTGGCAAAGGCGGAATCTAATTTTAACCCCAATGCGGTATCTCATGCAGGAGCTATGGGAGTTATGCAGTTAATGCCGGGCACGGCTAAAAGTCTGGGGGTTACCGACCCTTATGATGCACGGCAGAATATTATGGGCGGCGCTAAATATTTAAAGGAAAATCTGGATCGGTTTGGAGATGTAAGTCTGGCTCTGGCCGCTTATAATGCGGGACCGGGAGCGGTTCAGAAATATGGAGGAGTTCCCCCATATAAAGAGACCCAGAACTATGTAAAAAAGATCATGTCCTATCTGGGACAGGGAGCGATTTATGCCGGCAAAACAGTGACTACAAGCGGAAGCAGCCTGGCTTCCTATACCAGCGCATTGGCATCGGCAGGCGGGCTTTCCTATGCCGGAGGCCTTTCTTCCGGCAGCAGTTTGTCAGCGCTGGCAAGCTTGTCCGGGCTGTCTGGCTATGGCTCCGGAACCTCTTCTCTATATGGACTGACTTCCGGCTACGGATTAACATCCGGTTATGGCCTGTCAGCTCTTAGCGGCCTGACTACGGATGAGGCTCAGGGAACCATTACCATGGATAAAGAGAGCTTTGCAAATCTGATTCAAATACTGCGCCTTCAGATGATGATGAATGCAGACAGGCAGGTTGGCAATTTCCTGATTTAAAATTGCCGTTGAAAAGAAACGAAGAGGAGACGGGATAATGGTATTGAAAGATTGCCCAAGATGTCTGGTATATACTCCGGAGGGAGAACATCTGGCAGAGGCCAGAGTGGTGCATGGGGAGGACGGCGTTTCCCTGTACTTTGATACATATAATATGAGGGCGGCTAAATTTAGTACCAGGATCGATTTTTATGATGAGCAGAAAGGGCTAATCATTGCCTTTTGCAGTGTGACTCTGCGGAAAAACCCTTCATTTCCCGATATACCGGAGCCGTGGATGGGAGATTGCCAGATCCTGGATGTAAAAAATGTAGTTCAGCGTCAGCAGGATATCCGCGCCAGGGTTCACATAGAGATGTTGTTCCATTCGCAAGAGCATGGGACTTTTTATGGAGTCATTGAGAACCTGAGCGCAGGCGGGTTTTTCCTTGTTACCTCACAGGTATTGGGAAAAGACGAGTACCTTACCTTCAATTACAGCTTCCGCCGGGCTCTGCGGACCTTTGAGGCTACAACCCTTCGGGCAAAACGGATGTCAGACGGGAAATATGGTTATGGCTGTTGCTTTTTAAACCTTACGGACGGAGCGGACGCGGCGATTCGCTACTATGTTTATAATGTATTGATGGAAAAAAGAAAGAGTTTGATGCAATGATGTATGAACCCCATGGGAGCAGGAAACTACCATGGGGTTCATATTATTTTCAGGCATTGAAAAATGTTTTTGTAAGCATAAGAAGCAGAGAAATTCCGTGTTCTGTTCGAAATAATAGTAATAGAGCGGATGTTCTAAAAGATAAAATCATTAAAAGACGCATCATTTGTAATTTTTCCCTTATGTTCCCGCCCAAACTGCCGATATATTATAGTGTAAAGAGCAATACAGCAGACATTGGCAGCAATGTTTATCCTGCTGCATAACATTTCCGGGTCCTTTTAAAACGGCAGGCGGACAGGAGATGATCATAGAATTATTACAGAAAGGCGGAGAATATAGATGCGGATAAGAAACAACATACCAGGTATCAACACATCAAGAAACCAGGGCATCGTCAAAGGCCAGCTGGGCAAGTCCCTTGAAAAGCTGTCATCAGGATACCGTGTTAACCGTGCAGGAGATGATGCGGCAGGCCTGGCTCTGTCCGAGGGTATGCGCGCTCAGATCCGGGGGATTAATCAGGCTATGAGCAATGTAAACGATGGCATCAGCATGGTTAATACAGGCGAGGGAACTCTGACAGAGGTTCATTCTATGCTTCACAGACTGGAAACCCTTGCCATTGAGTCGGCAAACGGCACCTACAACTCTATTGCCAGAGAGAATGTCAACAAAGAGAAGGAGCAGCTGTTAAGCGAGATTGACCGGATTTGTGAGAATGCCAATTTTAATCAGATCCCTTTGTTTGATGCAGATGCAAACCCCATTGTTCCTGCTCCTCAAAAGAGTCAGCAGGGAGATATCGGACTTCAGATTGGGGCTTCCACAAGGGAGACTATGGATGTGGGGTTCTATTATCTGGGCAGTAAGGCCCTGGAGATAGACAATATGGACTTCGGAACCATAGAGGGAGCGAACAAAGCTATCGACACCCTGGAGAATGCCATACAGGCAGTAACGGTGATCCGTTCTGACTTTGGCGCATCCCAGAACCACTTAGAGCATACCCACAACAACCTTAGCGTTACCAGCGAGAACATGACCGCTGCAGAGAGCGCTATCCGGGACACCAATATGGCGGAGGAGATTACCAGATACACTTCCAGAAATGTAGTGCTTCAGTCTGCTATGTCCATGCAGACTCAGGCCAACACCATGGCCCAGACGGTATTAAGCCTCATTGGAAACGCCGGATAAAAGGGCAATACGGATTTGACAAAAATTAAAGAAAAATGTAAATTTTTACTTATATTATTTTAAAACCATCCGATATAATTAAGTGTAAAGCAAAATTCATATAGAGCTTTGCAGAGGACATTCATACAGGGCCCGTATGGAAGTCCGGCGGCGGGGACAGGGAGGTTCCCGTTAGAGAAATCATTTCAGGAGGAAATATATATGATTATTCAGCACAACATAGCAGCAGTTAACTCTTACAGAAACTTAGGTATTAACCAGAGCTCCTTAAGCAAGAACTTAGAGAAGCTGTCCTCCGGTTACAGAATCAACCGTGCAGGCGATGACGCAGCAGGTCTTGCTATTTCCGAGCAGATGAGATCTCAGATCAATGGTATTAACCAGGCTTCCAAGAACGCAGAGGATGCTATCGGTTTAATCCAGACCGCAGAAGGTGCATTAAGCGAGGTTCACTCCATGCTTCAGCGTTTGACCACTCTGGCTACCCAGTCTGCAAACGGCACCTACAACTCTACTGCTAGAGGAAACATCCAGAAAGAGGTTACCGCTCTTATCAGCGAGATTGACCGTATCGCTAACAACACCAACTTCAATAAGGTTTATCCTATGAGTGCAGGCGGAAGCGGTACTATGACATTCCAGATTGGCCCCAGCTCTGCTGAGACTTTGGATGTTACCAAGACCAAGATGGATGCAACTTCTCTTGGCGTTAAGAATATTAAGTTAGATGACCAGGCTCAAGCTAAGGGTGCGATTGATACCATCAACAATGCAATTGATACTGTTTCTGAATTCCGTGCAGACCTTGGTGCTGCTCAGAACCGTCTTGAGCATACCATCGCTAACCTGGATGTTACTTCTGAGAACATCACCGCAGCTGAGAGCCGTGTTCGTGATACCGATATGGCTGATGAGATTACTGCATTCACCAAGAACAACATCCTGCTTCAGGCTGCACAGTCCATGCTGTCCCAGTCTAACGCTGTACCGCAGGGCGTGCTGAGCATGTTACAGTAATCAGCAATTCATGACAATCAACTTATCCGGAGTTTAGATTGATGTAAATGAATAGGATAAGGCCGTCTTTGGGATTTTCCTGAAGACGGCCTTGTTTTGTGTATGGGAGCGAAGAGGAATCTTGGATTATCCGATGATAATTTTAAAAAGAGCATCCGTCTTTTTGCAAGGGGCAGGGGATGCTCTTTTTTATAATGCTACAGATATTTTTCAGCAGATTCGGGGCTGAGGTTATATTGTTCCTGGATTTTAACCAGGATAGTCTGCGGGGGGAGTCCCAGACTTTTCAGGATTGAGACAGAGCCTGCGATGCCAATTTGGGTGCCTTGTTCAATGCCAATTTGAGTGCCCTGCTCAATGCCAATTTGAGTGCCCTGCTCAATGCCTTGCTTGATGCCAATTTCAATGCCTTCTCTTTTAATCGTTTTTGCTTCATATTCCAGAACCTTTCCGCCCATAACGGCTTTCACTCCTTCCTTAACAGAATCATATTTTGCAGCAATATGTTCCAATACTTTGTTTGACATATCAATAATGGTACATCTCATATATTCACTGATAGCTCCCTGGTTTAAGAGTTCCTCCAGTTTATTTTTGATCTGTTCGTATTCTTCCTGCAATACCCTTAGCTTGGATGTATCTTTTTCATATTCCTCAAACCGTGTTTCGTGAGAAAAGATATAAAAAGGGATCAGCAGCAGGAGATTTTTCTCAAAAATCTCTTCCAGAGAGTATTCCTGGGATTTCATTACCTGGATATCATATTCCAGAGTTCCGCCAGGTGTCACCATCCTGATTTTCAATGAATCAGGGGTTGACGGAAGATGCCTTAAAAACAAAACAGCGGAATGGGGCAGTGTGACGGTAAGTACATTCCCCCTGATTTGTCCTTCGTCAAGAGCGATCTGCGTGTCATATTCAAAAAATCGGACCAGCATACTGTTATCGGAGTTGCTTTGACATTCCAGATGATATTTTTTGATAGTTTCTCCTTCAATGCTAAAACTGCTGTCCGTAATCCGCTCATCTTCATTTCCACCCTGCTGGTTTAAGAAGTGTTCATTTGGAGAAAAGATAATTTTTTCCTGTCCGGAATAGTGTTCCCCGAAGATTTCGTTTATAACAGGGAGAATGAGAGGACTGCAATCGTTTAGCAGTGTCCGAAATACATCGTCATAAGGTGTGTTCGTTATCTTTATAATTTTTATGGATATCGCCCTCCTTTTCTTATAGTTTACCATATCATATAGATTTACTCAATCAGAAAACGATATTGTATGCACTACAAATTCTAATACTTTGTTTCCACCAGATATAGGAGAAATCAGGGAGATATGCCACTCCCACTCATCGCCCTTACTCCCCACAGAGGACCGCCGCTGTCATAATTCTCTTTAAGCTCTGAGAGGAGCTGGCTCAGATCCCATTCCTTCAGACAATTCTCATACCGGTTGGGATCTGCTATAGTAATGTTTCCGGTGTCGGTGAGGCCGGTGAAGATAACAAAATGTCCGTTCTCCGTAAGAGACCCTTTTCCCATGAGAGCTACGAAAACCCAGCCCTCAGACAAAAGCCGGGTTACATTTTCCGGGGAACGATCCTGGATGCCTTCTACGTAAATTCCATAGGCGGAGAGAGCATTGGGAATCAGGCTGTGATAGGAACCGCCCTGAGGGGCGTAACCGCCGTTTAAAGCTGCCCAATCCGCTATATCTACCGGCGTGACGCCATATCCGGCATCCGGGGAAAAACTGTTGACCAGCATAGCGACAGCAGTAGGGCCGCAGCCGTATTTTTTCATAGGGTCTGCGCCGCCGTAGAGATAATCCGCCCAGCGCCGGTCTCCCTGGCAGTAGTAGAGCATAGGTCCCATGGAAGTGTCCAGCATAGAAGAGTAGATGGCGTCAGTAGGGATGGGAGAGTATTCCATATTAAGCTCAGAAATATCCCCCAATTCCCGGACAGTATCAGAATCCGTTTGGGAAGCATCAAATTCAGCCGGATTAGAATTTACGCCAGCGCTATCCTGTCCGGGAGAAACAGAATCCCCCAAATCAAGATCTGCGTCCGCTTTTTTCTCTGTCCAGGGAAGCAGGGAAGCCAGCTCTGTCACCAGTTGGCTTCCCTTTTCTACTGCTGCCATGGCCGTATTTGGTTGAAAATAAACAAAAAGGCTGATAGACAAGGTTGCGGCAGAGACCGTTGCGCCTGCTATTATCAGCCTGTATAAAAAAGAATCTTTCATACCTCAGCAAGTTTGGAAAGAACATTTTGAGCGATGGAAGTCAGAGGAAGCTGTTTGCATACCGCGCCGATATTGAAAGCTTCCATAGGCATCCCGTATACAATACAGGACTCCTTATCCTGGCCAATGGTATATGCTCCGTTCTTACGCATTCGTAAAAGTCCGGCGGCGCCATCAGCTCCCATGCCGGTTAACAGAATTCCAATCGCTTTATCTCGGGCAATGGCGGCTACAGAATCAAAAAGCACATCTACCGAAGGACAGTGACCATTTACCTTTTCCTCGTGAACACAGTTAACTGCATAACCGTTTCCCATCCGTACCAGTTTCATTTGAAGACCGCCGGGGGCAATCAATGCCAAACCTGGCTGAACCCGGTCGCCGCTTTGGGCTTCCCGCACTTCAAATTTGCAGAGCCGGTTGAGACGTTCCGCATACATAGAGGTAAATCCGGGGGGCATGTGCTGGGTAATAACAATACCCGGAATCTTAGCCGGCAAATGGATTAAAACCTCTAAAATCGCTTCCGTTCCTCCCGTTGACGCGCCGATAGCAATGAGACGATCACTGTCAAAGGAGAGCTTGGAAAAAGAAAGCTCTCGGTTATCCTTGACTCCCGCAAAAGAGGGCGCCGGTGAGGAAGGGGGCGTACTGTGGGAACCCAAGTGGGAAGGAGTATGGCCGGTTGGACGAATCTGCTGACCCGCCATAACCGTTCCCGTGGTTTCGGTGGTACGGGGCAGCCGGACACGGGCACAGGAAGCGATGGAAAGCTTGGAAAGAAGCGTAGAGAGAAAGAGTTCTTTGCTCTGTCCATTTTCCATGTCCGGTTTTCTTACAAAGTCCACTGCTCCTGCGGCCAGGGCATCAAATACCCTTAAATTCAGGGAGGATACCAAAATAGCCGGAATCGGGTGGATCGGGAGAAATTCCCTTAAAAAATCGATACCGGACATACCTGGCATCTCAATATCCAAGGTGATTATGTCCGGCTTAAGAGTAGGTATCTTTTGTTTTGCATCAAAGGCATTGATGGCGTATCCTACGACCTCAAAGCGCTTATCGCTGTTGATATGGTTAATAAGCCAGTTGCGGAACAGGATAGAATCATCGATTACCATTACTCGTTTTTTGTTAATCATTGCTTAACCTCTCTGCAGCCGCGTACCAGAAAGAGGAGACGAAGCTTTCTGATAAATCGCAGGCATAATATATTCATAGGGACAGTTGGTCTTGCTAAGTCCCTCAGAGTGACCAATAAAAAGGTAGCCGCCCGGAACTGTAGCATTGAAAAAACGGCGAACCAGGGCGTCTTTGGTAGGCTGGTCAAAATATATCATAACATTGCGGCAGAAAATTAAATCAAAGGAACGTTTGAACTGGATAGGATTCATCAGATTAAACGTCTGGAAGATAACATTCTGCTTGATAATCGGGGCAATGGTATAGGAATCAACCCCGGTTTTGGTAAAATACTTCTGCTTCCAGGTAGCAGGCATCCGCTCTAAAGCTTCTCCGTTATAATGAGGATTCCTGGCAGTATTGAGAATTTGCTGGGAAATATCCGTAGCAAGGATTCTGGTGTCCCACTGGGAAGCATTTGCGCCGAAAAATTCCTTCAAATAGATGGAGATGGTATAGGGCTCTTCTCCGGAAGAACATCCGGCGCTCCAGATAGAAAGAACCTTATCCCGTGCATGCTTTTTGGCAAGAGCAGGGAGAACCGTGCTGTTTAAATATTGGAAATGCTCCTCCTCCCGGAGAAAATAGGTATAGTTGGTAGTCAGCTTGTTTAAGAGGGCTGTTACCATATCTTTATTTTTGCCGGTGAGAATCTCATCTACATATTGAGAGAAGCTGGTATAACCCTCATGTGAGATGGTGTTGCTAAGGCGGCTCACAATAAGCTGCTTTTTCTTGCTTAAGTCAATACCGTAATTTTGTTTAATATAAGTATAAAGACGGACAAAATCCGCATCCGATAAGGTAAACATGGAATCACTCCTGTAGTTAACATATTACTGTGAAAGCCCGCCGCCTGCCGGCGGCATGCATTCAGGTATAGCAAATGCGCCCGCCAGACTTTTATGTGCGGTGGCGCGCTGCCGGGCGCATGAAGGTTTACTGGAAAATACTGAAAAATCCGCTGATGGATCCATGGAACTTTATTACATAAACAGAGATTTACAATCAAAGGACATTAAAACACTGTTGTCTTCCAGGGTTACCATACCATTTAACAGCTCCTCCTGCCGCTTTACAGGAATCGGATGCACATCCTGTAAATCAATATCCATTACCTGACGGACAGAATCTACAATAATGCCAAAAGGAACAGAATCAACTTCCAGAACTACAATACAGGTTTTGGAGGTGTACTCCGCCTGAGGCTTGCCCATACGGGCGCGGATATCCACGATAGGCAGCATCTGACCTCTCAGATTAATAATCCCCTTAATATAGGGAGGAACCAGAGGAAGAGGGGTGATGGAGTGATCATTGATAATTTCAATGACATAATTGGTACTGAGAAACATCACCAGGCCTCCGGACTCAAAGGTGAGGCAGCGCTCAACAGAGGACTGAACCTCTGACTCATTAGTATAGGTTAATTCTTCTGACATGGCTTATTCCTCCAATTATTTGTTATCAATGGCAGCAGTATGCAGGCCAAGGATATCCAAGATAATGCTGATATTTCCGTCTCCTAAAATAGTACAGCCAATAATACCGTAGGTCTTTAAGCTGTAGCGGTTGAGGAAAACAGGAAGCGGTTTTACAACTACCTGCTGTTCTCCAAGGAGATCATCTACAAACAGGCAGTAAGAGCGGTCGCTGGCCTCCACCCAAAGAAGAATACCATCCTCCATGGAAGTAACCTCAGTTTCCAGATTATAGAAATTGTGGAGACGGACGATAGGATAGAAGCTGTCCATACACTGTACCATTTCGTTACCGCACTCATCCAGAATAATATCCTCTGCCTTTACCTTAAAGGATTGACGGATATTGGAAATGGGAATGGTAAAAATGGAGCTCCCCACAGTAACCTTCATACCATCTACAATAGACAGAGTAAGAGGAATCTTTAAAGTAGTGGTGGTTCCCTTTCCGGGTTCGCTGGAAAGAGAGATAGTCCCGCCTACGGATTCCACATTTTTCTTTACAACATCCATCCCTACGCCACGGCCGGAGAATTCCGTAACCGTCTGGTTGGTAGAAAAGCCGGGCAGCATAATCAGCATCAAAGCTTCTTTTCTGGAATATTCGCTCTCCGGTTTGGTAAGCAGTCCCTTATCCCGCGCCTTTGCAAGCAGCTTGTCAGGATCGATGCCGGTTCCATCATCAGAGACAGAGATAATAACTTCGCTGCTGGTATGGGAAGCAGACAAAATAATCTCGCCCTGAGGATTCTTTCCAGCCTGGATACGTTCTTCTACAGACTCCTCAATACCGTGATCCATACTGTTACGGATGATGTGCATCAGAGGATCCTGGATACTGTCTACGATGGTCTTATCCACCTCGGTTTCTTCGCCGATAATGGTGAGACGCACATCCTTGTTAAGTTTCTGCTTCATATCCCGGACAATCCGGTTCATTTTTTGGAATACGCCGGATATGGGAACCATTCGCAGGGACATAGCAATATCCTGAAGGTCATCGGTCAGCTTACGCAGCTGCCTGCCGGACTTCATAAAGTTGTCAAAACTATCTCTGGGAAGGAGCTGTAGTTCAGGGGAAGAAGTGACCATGGACTCAGTAATTACAATCTCCCCTACAATATCGATAAGATTATTTAATTTCTGTAAGTTTACACTCAGCAGACTCTGCTTAACAGGAGCATGGGAAGCCTGCGGGGCGGCAGGTTTCGCCTGTGGAGCGGCCGCTGACTTGGGCGCCGCCTCTGTGGCTGGCTGGGAACTTGCAGAAGCTTCCGGTTTTTTATCTTCTGTCTTTTCCGGGGCATCTATCTGCTCATAGGAACGAATATGGTTTTGGGACTGAAGCACGGCTACACCCTGGTCCGCCATATCCTTGGTATCAAAAGCAAGGAAAAATCCGTTTTCAATAACTTCCTGACAGGTGTCGGAGTTGGTTTCCAGATCGGAAGGGTAGTAGCGGAGTTCCACTCCGCACTCCCTTAAGGAGTTAACAATCATAAATGCCCGGAGATTCTCCATGCCAATGCCTTCTTCCAGGAAAATATGGAGAAAGCATGCCGCCTTATCATCCTCGGGAAGGGAATCTTCCATAGAGACGCCGCTGGGAGCCGCTGATTCAGGCTGACTTTCCGGAGCATCTGCAGAAGCTTCTTCGGAGGAAGCGTTGCTGATTTTTTTCAGAAAAACATTGATTTCTTCAGCAAAAGAATCAATGTTTTCAGAGAGAGGGGAGCCGCTCTCAACCTTTGCCACCTCGCCGCGTAAGGTATCTTCGGAACGGAACATCAGGTTAAACAGCTCTTTCTTATGTTCTGTGTCCAAAGAATCAATCCCTTTATCGCGGATATAGAAGAACAAATCCTCTATATGATGGGCGATGGTAGCCAGGGAACCAAATTCCATCATGGCGGAAGAGCCCTTGATGGTGTGCATGATTCGGAAGATCTCATTTACGTCATCGGTGGAAAAATCACCAACTTTTTCATCTGCTACCAGCATTTCGTCCAGAGAATCTAAAAGGGAATTGACCTCATACAGGTAGGTGTCAAGCATACTTTCCATATTATTATTCATTTTATTTACACCGCCTTTATTAAGCTTTATAAAACATAATACCATATATCATTTATCGACACAACTGAAAAATATATAAGAAAAAAATGTTGAATTTTTGTGTGGATCTCCAGTACGTAATATGTTATACTAAATATCAGCTATATACATGAACGTTTTGGGCCTTTTTCTGGGAAAATGTGGTCAAAAAAGCGTGTAGTACGCAGTATCAAATGGAGGATGATGATGAATACTTGGATTAAGAACATGAAAATCTCTGCAAAGCTGTTTTTTATGAGTGGCGTGGCCATGGCCGGAATGTTGATTATTGCTCTTTGTTCATTTGTCTTTATGGAACGGATGAACAGAGATACTACAGATATTGTGAACAGCTGGCTTACGGGAATAAATGAGTCCAGAGCAGCAGATACCTATATATCTGACTTTCATCTTAATGAACTGAGATACATTACTGCGGTTACAGAATCTAAGAGAAGTATGGCCGATACGGAGATCGCTACCTTAAAGACCCGGATTCAGGAAACTATTGACCGGTATGCTGCGTCGGTGGACTCAGATGAGACAGAGGATATCGGATACATTAATGCGGTAACCAACAAATGGAATGAATATCTGACTGTCCATAACAGGATGATGGATGCCGCAAGGCAGGGCGATTATGACAAGGCTATGGAGATTGCAGATAATGAGGCGATGTCTGCTTATAATCAAGTGACGGAGGCCCTGGATAATTTGACCAGCTATAATTCTGCAGGCGCTCAAAAGGCTGGTAACAACAGCGCCCTGGTTTATCGGGTTTCTGTTATTCTTTCGATTGTGGTGGTAATTATCATAATTGCCCTGTGCCTGATGGTAGCCATGGCGGTTGCGCGGAGCATCCACAAACCGGTAGAGGAGATTAAGAATGCTGCTGTAAAAATGGCCCACGGCGATTTGGATATTCAGCTGGAGTACAAGTCCAAGGATGAGTTGGGAATACTTTCTGACCAGATGAAAGAGCTGGTGCGGAAACTCAAGGCAATTATTGATGATGAAAATGCATTTTTGGCAAAGTTGGCGGCCTGTGATTATACGGTGGAGTCTGTCTGCCCGGGTGAATATACCGGCGGTTTCCACCCGCTTTTGGTTTCCTTTAACCAGATTGCAGATAAGATGAATGAGAATTTCTACCAGATCAGCACCTCTGCGGATCAGGTGTCAAATGGGGCGGAACAGGTTGCCAACGGGGCTCAGGCTCTGGCCCAGGGGTCTACAGAGCAGGCCAGCTCTGTAGAAGAGCTTTCTGCTTCGATTAATTCTATTTCCCAGCAGGTAAATACCAACGCTGAGGTAGCCAGAACTGCCAGCCTTAAGGCAAATGAGGTAGGCGAGGGAATGCAGATAAGCAACAAGAAGATGGAAGAGATGATGGAGGCTATGACTGACATCAGCGGCAGCTCCAGAGAGATTGGCAAGATTATTAAAACCATTGAGGATATCGCTTTCCAGACCAATATTCTGGCACTTAACGCAGCGGTAGAGGCAGCCCGGGCCGGCGCAGCCGGAAAAGGCTTTGCCGTAGTGGCAAATGAGGTGCGTAACCTGGCCAGTAAGTCGGCAGAGGCATCTCAAAATACATCAGCCTTGATTGAGCGCTCTATTAAGGCGGTGGAGAACGGTACCCGGATTGCAGATGAGACTGCACAGGCTTTGCTTCAGGCTGTTGCGGGCGCTAAGGAAGCGACCAGGATCATTGATCAGATTTCAGAGGCCAGTGAACATCAGGCCAGCGCTATCAATCAGGTTACTATTGGTATTGAGCAGATTTCCAGCGTAGTACAGTCTAACTCTGCTACCAGCGAGCAGTCTGCCGCTGCCAGTGAGGAGCTTTCTTCTCAGGCTCAGGTATTAAAACGCCTGGTGAGCACGGTTCGTTTGAGAGACAGCCGGAACATAGCTGCATCAGGCTCCTATGGCGGGTCAGTGATGGAAGAAGAGCCGGATATGGATTACAGTAAATATTAATGGAACGCTTTGCAGAAAAACGCGTCACTGACGCGTTTTTCTGTCACATAGAAAAGGGTGGAGGAAAGAGGATGATGGATAAACATTTTCCAAAGATTTCCCAGTGCATGATTGTAAAAAATGAGGAAAAAAATATTGAAAAAGCCCTGACCTGGGCGAAAGATATTGCTTACGAGCAGATTGTGGTGGACACGGGAAGCACGGACAGGACGGTGGAAATTGCAGAATCTATGGGGGCGAGGGTATATCACTTTACCTGGATTGATGATTTCTCGGCAGCGAAAAATTATGCGATTGATCTGGCGTCCGGGGAGTGGGTTGCCTTTTTAGATGCCGACGAGTATTTAAGCGAGGAAGAGGCGGCTAAACTTCCGGAATTCCTAACAAAAGTGGGAAAAAATTTTTATGGAATAGCCATGAGCTGGCTTCAAATGGAAGACACCGGCAAAATCATGGCTGGAGGAACCCAGATTCGCGTTTTTCGGAATACGCCGGAGTTGCGGTACCGGAACCGTGTTCATGAAACCTTATCTGTGGATGACAGTCCATTGCCTGTAGTAGATGCCTGCAGCCAGTTCTCTATTTTCCACACAGGCTATGGGGAAATGGCTGACGGACAAGGACAAAAAGGAAAGCGTAATATTCCTATCATTTTAAAGGAACTGGAGGAAAAGCCAGATAATTATGATATGATGGGTTACCTTGCAGACTCTTACAGCACAGTTGGCGAGAAAGAAAAGGCCAGAGAGTGGTATTACAAAGCAATCCAATATATGCCAGAAAAGATTCCAGACACAGACAGCCGTTCTGTTACCACTTTTGAGTGGCTGATAGTGACCTTACGGGAGTTGGAGGCAGATGAGACAGAGCTTCTTGAGGTATATAATCAGGCAGTGAAAAAGATCCCTAAGGATGCGGATTTTGATTTTCTTTTGGGAGAATACTATAGAAATAACCAGAATTATTCGAAAGCGGTAGATCATTTTAAGCGAAGTATTGAGCTGCTGGATCAATATGGAATAACAGATCGTTCCATGATAGCCAGCGGCCGCATCCAGGACGCATGGACTTATCTGGCGGAGGGCTATTACTATACAGGAGATTTGACCGGATGCGTTTCTGCCGCTACCACGGTGCTGAAAGCAAACCCTTATATACCGGCAGTTCTGGAGATTTTAGTGAAAGCTTTTTTCAGCAATGTATCCCCTGGAGCAGAAGAAAAGACCTCCCTGGCAGTGGCCGGATTTCTGATGAAGCTCTATAATTTGGAAAACAGAAAAGATCGACTGTTTCTGGTTATGGTTTTGGGAAAACTTCCGTATCCCAAGCTGACCAGGCAGTTCCGCCAGATCTGCACGCCGGAAGAACTGGCGGCAGTGGACGAGGCCAGAGACAGGTAATAAAAGGCCGCCGCTTACAGGTGACAATCCATCTTGTAAGCGACGGCCTTTCTGTGAAGGAACTTCATGCGCCCGGCGTCCGCGCCGCCATACATGAAAGTTTGGCGGCGCGTTTGACATCCGGTTAAATTACCTGATATTTTGCTACATAAACCGGGTAGGTATCCGTACCTTTCATCTCTTTACCGGCGGTGATGGTTACGTCCTTATCCGTAATCATGTATTCTACGCTTGCGCCTTCTTCGATAACCGTGTCCTGCATCAGCACACAGTTCTTTACCTTAGCGCCCCGGGCAACTTTAACGCCTCTGAATAAGATGCTGTTTTCTACCTGGCCCTCAATAACGCAGCCGTCGGCAGCCATAATGTTCTTTACATTGGCGCCCTCAATATAGCGGGTAGGGTTGTCATCGCGGATCTTGGTATAAATGGGGCTGGGGGAGAACAGAGCATCCAGATTGGCGGAATCTAAAAGCTTCATGTTTTCGTCAAAGTAACCCTTCATATCGCAGATACGCGCGGTATAGCCGGTGAACTCAAATGCCTGAACATTTAAAGTTTTAATCTGGGGAGCTAAAATATCTCTCTCATAGTATATATAGCCGTGAACGTAAGCGTTTCGAATTTGCTCAATTAACATCTCCCGGTCGATGATATAGATATTCAGGGAGAAGTTCTGAATGTCATCAGCCTTTTCATTGATGTGCAGCTCTTTTACGCGGCCATCCTCAATGTCTAAGGTGTAATATAAATCCTGGTGGATGTTATTGCTTTCCACAGCGCTTCTGGGAAGGGCCTCTGCCTTGTAAGCAACGGTGACATCAGCGCCGCTTGCAATGTGAGCGTTTAACATGGCCTTAAAGTCAAAATTTACCGCGGTATTGGCATCGGACATTACCACATATTTTTCTTTCTGATCTCTTAAGAAATCCACGATACTTGCCAGAGCTTCCACACGGCCGTTATATATTTTAACGGTTTTCTCCGCAAAAGGAGGAACGATATTTAAGCCGCCGTTTTTGCGGGCTAAATCCCACTCGCGGCCGGATCCCAGGTGATCCATAAGGGAGTGATAGTTTTTGCGGACAATGATGGATACATTATCAATGCCGCAGTTTACCATACTGGATAAAATAAAGTCTACCATGCGGTAACGGCCTGCGAAGGGGATAGAGGCCATAAGGCGCTCGCCTACCAGTTCCGGTACCAGACTGTCATAGCTGTTTGGGAAAATGATACCCAGAGCATTTGCATTGGAATTTACCATTGTTCTTCACCACCCTTTACGTTATTATTTACCATTGCATTGGGACCAATTTTGGCATTGTCGCCTACATAGACGCCTGGGCCGATAGTGGCAACGCCCTTTTCGCTGTCAGAAGGCATAGCTCCTACCACGGCGTTCTCACCGATTACAGCATTTTCTGCAATGATGCAGTGCTTTACTACAGCGCCTGTTTTGATGGTGGTGCCTCCCATAACCACGGCGTCCTCTACTACAGCGCCTGGCTCTACCTTAACGCCTGCAAACAGGATGGAATGTTTTACATTGCCTTCCACGCGGCAGCCGTCGGTAATCATGGAATTTTCCACTACAGCGTCACCGATAATCCGGTGGCCGGTCATACCGCTGTTGCGGCTGTAGATCTTCCAGTCGTCGTCAAACAGATTGATACCGCTGTGCTCCGGATCCAGAACCTCCATGTTTGCTTCCCAGAGGGAGGAGATGGTTCCAACGTCCTTCCAGTAGCCGTTGAAATGGTAGGCGTACATGTTGCGGCCGTCCCGAAGCAGGTTGGGGATAATATTGTTGCCAAAGTCATTTTCAGAGTTGGGGTCAGCCTCGTCCTCTACCAGGTATTTCTTTAAAATCTCCCAGTTAAAAATGTAGATACCCATGGAAGCCAGGTTGGACTTGGGATTCTTGGGTTTCTCCTGGAACTCGGTGATCTTATCGTTCTCATCTGCCACCATCAGGCCGAAGCGGGAAGCTTCATCCCACGGAACCTCCATAACCGCTACGCTGAACTCGGCGTTCTTTTCCTTATGGAACTTTAAGAAATCACTGTAATCCTGTTTACAGATCTGGTCGCCGGACAAGATGATTACGTACTGAGGATTGTAACGCTCGATAAATGAGATATTCTGGTAAATCGCGTTGGCAGTGCCTTTGTACCAGTCAGAACCGGATGCCTGCTGATAAGGCGGCAGAACATGGACGCCGCCATAGAGACGGTCTAAGTCCCAGGGCTGCCCGTTACCGATATACTCGTTAAGTACCAAAGGCTGATACTGGGTAAGGATACCTACGGTATCAATACCGGAATTCACACAGTTCGACAGCGGAAAATCGATGATACGGTATTTCCCGCCAAAAGGAACTGCAGGTTTTGCCAGTCTCTGGGTCAGCGCATAGAGACGGGAACCCTGACCACCGGCAAGAAGCATTGCAATCATTTCTTTTGCCATGTTATTTCCTCCCTGTTATGTATAAATGCTAATAGGTAAATTGTATCACAAAACCTGCCGTCTAGGTAGTCTTTTTGTATAAAAAAACCAATTTAGTATAATTTTTACAAAATCTTTGCATGATTTTCTACCTGTAAAGGACGAAAAAATATTGACTTGACAATTTTTTGCTGAGATGTTAAAATGCAACAGCATCAAAAGTTAATAAAACGCTTTTAAAAGGCTATAGATTTATACTGTTTCTGAGGTTAAATGGTACAATCTACAGCCTTTTTTGCTGTTAAAATAAGGAGATTTTATGAAAGAAAAGCAAACACTAAAAAACTTAGAGAAGGAAAATCCTATGGGAACCAGGCGGGTATATCCTCTTCTGATTACCATGTCCCTGCCGCCTGTTATATCTATGCTGATTCAGTCCATGTACAATGTTGTGGACAGCATTTTTGTAGCCAGACTGGGGGAGAATGCCCTGACGGCAGTTTCACTGGCATTCCCTCTCCAGAATCTGGTACTGGCTCTGGCAGTCGGACTGGGGGTAGGGATGAATTCCAGTATTGCCAGAAACCTGGGGGCAGGAAATACAAAGCAGGCAAACAGCAGTGCTGCTCATGGAATCCTGCTGGCAGGATTCCATTCCCTTTTCTTTGTCCTTTTGGGGCTGTTTTTTTCCGGACCATTTATCCGGATGTTTACCTCTGACAGCCAGGTGATTGCCTGGGGAACCGATTACTGCCGGATTGTGATCTGCCTGTCCTTTGGAAGTATCTTCCATATTGCCATTGAAAAGATTTTTCAGGCAGTAGGAGATATGGTGGCGCCAATGATTCTCCAGGCCATTGGAGCTATAATCAATATTGCATTGGATCCCCTGCTTATTTTTGGAGGCTTTGGAATCCCGCCCATGGGAGTCCTGGGAGCCGCCATTGCCACTATTCTGGGACAGATAAGCGCCTGCCTGCTGGCAGTTTTGTTTTTGATAAAAAAGGATCTGCCGGTAAAGATGGACTGGAAATATTTTACCTTTTCCCCGGCAAAGGTAAAGGAGCTTTATATGGTTGCAATTCCTTCTGCTATTGTTACAGCCATGCCTTCTGCCCTGGTAGGCCTTTTAAATGGCCTTTTGATAGGATTTTCTCAGACAGCAGTGGCGGTATTCGGAGTATATTTTAAACTCCAGAGCTTTGTCAATATGCCCGCAAACGGGCTGATTCAGGGGATGAGGCCGCTTATCAGCTATAATTACGGAGCAGGAAATAAGGAGCGGATCCGGCAGATCATGAGAGCCTCCCTGACGATTACAGGGGGAATCATGGCGGCAGGTACTCTGATCTTTTTGCTGTTTGGAAGGGAAATCATGGAGATTTTCAGCCAGGATGAAATCATGATAAAGATGGGGGCAGAGGCTCTTGGAATTATGGGGACAGGTTTTGTGTTCTCCGCATTTCCGGTGGTGCTGTCCGGAACCTTTGAGGCATTTGGAAAGGGGATTTATTCCCTCCTTATTACCTTTTTGCGCCAGCTGGCTTTTATGCTTGTATTTGCCTTTCTTTTGGCAGAAGCCTTTGGGCTTTTGGGAGTATGGCTGGCATTTCCGGCGGCTGAGTGCTGCGGGGCGGCAGCCGGGATTGTGATTGGAAAATGGAAGCTGTTTAGCAGGCCGGGAAAAGACAGTAAAAAATAACAACAAATATAGAAAATAACACATGTAAAACCTCCCTGTTTTATGCTAGATTATACATAAAACTTAAGAAAACGGAGGGAAAATCCATGAATCAGTGGATCATAATGGAAGATCTTGCAAACTATCCGGAGGCCGATGAGGCTGAAATGAGAGAGGCATTGAAATTTGCCGTGGCTCAGGTGGAGAGGAATCTCCCGGAATTTACGGATAAGTTTCCGGGAGCTAACAGCTTCGATAATTTTTATAAACCAGGTCCTAATCTGGACTGGACCACCGGCTTCTGGACAGGAGAGGTCTGGCTGGCTTATGAAAATGCAGAGGATGAAGAGCAAAAAGAGGCGTTTCGCAGAGCCGGAGATATTCAGGTTGCTTCCTTTATGCAGAGAATCCGGGATCATGTAGAGGTGGATCACCATGATATGGGCTTTCTTTACAGCCCTTCCTGCGTGGCAGCCTATAAGCTTACCGGTTCAAAAGAGGGAAAAGAGGCGGCTGTTCTGGCTGCGGATCAATTAATCAGCCGGTTCCAGCCGGTAGGACAGTTTATCCAGGCCTGGGGGACTATGGGGGCCAGGAACAATTACCGCTTTATTATTGACTGCCTGCTGAACCTGCCTCTGCTTTACTGGGCTACAGAGGAGACTGGGGATCCAAAATATAAAGACATTGCAGAAAAACACATCCACACTGCTCTGGCCAATGTGATCCGGGAGGACGATTCTACCTGGCATACCTTCTTTATGAACTCGGAAACCGGAGCTCCGGATCACGGAGCAACCTGCCAGGGATACAAGGACGGATCCGCCTGGGCAAGAGGACAGGCCTGGGGGGTTTACGGTACGGCTGTAGGCTACCGTTATACCAAGAGACCTGAGTACATCGAGTATTTTAAGCGGGTAACCAAATACTTTTTAGAGCATCTTCCATCGGATCTGTGCCCTTACTGGGATTTGACCTTTGGAGAAGGGGATGAGGAGCCCAGAGATTCTTCCTCTGCCGCCATTGCCGCATGCGGTATGCTGGAAATGAGCAAGTATATGGAGCCGGAAGATGCAGCATACTATACGTCTATTGCAAAGAAATTAATTAAAGCCATGGTGGATCACTACAGGGTAACGGATCCGGCAGAGAGCAATGGCCAGCTCCTTCATGGCACCTATTCCAAGAAAACTCCCTATAATACCTGTACTCCGGCAGGAGTGGATGAGTGCGTAATCTGGGGCGATTATTTCTACATGGAAGCGCTGCACAGAGTCCTGACGCCGGACTGGAATATCTATTGGTAATGGGGCGGACTTCTATACTAATTTTAAGAATCGAGGAATAAAATGAGATTTGAGCCAAAAGATTTGGATTACAGGTTAAGCCCTTACACCGGGCTTACCAGAAAACACTGGATTGACGCGGATAAATATATGCTGGAAGGGATTTTTAAGCATATTAAAAGTATTGAGGATCCGGTAATTGTGCCCCGCTATGAGACAGAGATTACATACCCCAATGCAGGTACTCCTTCCTACAAGGTACAGGCGGAAATATTTGAAGGCCTGGCCAGAAGCTTCTTTTTAGCGGCTCCCCTGATCCATATTGAGAAAGATGTAATTGTGGCGGGGATGCCTCTCAGGGAATATTATAAAAAGCAGGTGTTAAAGGCCTGTACCCCCGGGGATCCCAATTTTGTTTTAAGCTATGACGAGATGGAAAATATGTCGGAAACCAGTGAGCGCTTAAATACTTACCAGCAGACTGTGGAAACCTGCGCCCTGGTGATCTGCCTCTGGATGTGCAGGGAAGAAATCTGGGATACCTATACCAAAGAGGAAAAGGATGTCATCGCTGCTTTCCTCAGCCCTTATGCCCATAAAAATACGGTTCCCCAGAACTGGCGGCTTTTTAACATGCTGGATCTGGCATTTCTCCATATGAACGGTTATCCCATTGACAAGGGGATCATGCGCCACCATGCCCAGACTGTGTTAAATTACTATACCGGGGATGGCTGGTATCGGGACGGCCACGGCATGGATTATTATTCGGCATGGGCTTTCCAGGTTTATACCCCCATCTGGTGCCAGTGGTACGGCTATGAAAACGAACCTTATCTGGCCGCCCGGTTTGAGGAAAATTCCAATAAGCTTATGGAGTCTTACCCGCAAATGTTTGACGCGGACGGCTGGGTTAATATGTGGGGCAGAAGCAATATTTACCGCAATGCGGCAACCTCCAGCTTTGACGGCAATTTCTTTTTCAGAAATCCCACCGCGGATCCAGGGCTTGCCAGAAGGATTTCCTCCGGCGCCCTGATGCAGTTTTTGGGAAGGGACGATCTGATGTATGAGGGAGTGCCTACCCTGGGATTTTATAAATCCTTCCTGCCTTTGGTGCAGAGCTACAGCTGTGCGGAAAGCCCCTTCTGGATGGCAAAGGCTTTTATGTGCCTGCATCTGCCTGAGGATCATCCTTTCTGGACTGCAAAGGAGGAAAACGGCGTTTGGGAAACCATGGAGGCAGGGGAAACCATGGAGACTGTTTTAAACGGCCCGGGCCTTTGTACGGCAAACCACAAAAATAACGGAACCACGGAGATGCGTACCGGAAAGGTGATCCGTAAGAGGGATGATGACAACGGTTTGTGCTGCTATGCAAAGCTTTCCTACAACACCAAATATCCCTGGGAGGCCAGCCTGGGAGGACGGTATGAGTCCCAGATGTATCTGGTTCACGATGAAACTTTCCACACCATGAAACGCCCCAACGCCCTGTTGTGGTACGGCTGCCGGGATGGGGTGCTGTACAGAAGAAATTTCTTCCACTATGACAATGAAGAGGAAGAGCATTGGCTTCACTGCATGAATCTGGCGGATTTTCCGGTGGCGGAAGGGCTGGTTCGCGTAGATAAGTTCCGCACATTCCGGGGCGGCCTGGCTGTCACTCTGGGATCTTATGGATTTCCGGATAACGGGGACGTTCAGGTGAGAGAGCTTTCAAAGGACGGCGCAAAAGCCATTGTGTTAAAGGGTCTGGATTCCCAGGGGAAGGAAAAACAGATGGCAATGACCGTATTTACTGCCTGGGAAAGCTTAAAGTTGATTCCCAGTAAAGACACTAACCCCGATTCTGAAAAGAGCCTGATTATCGGAGCAGAAGCATTCCGAAGGGATTTGTATGCCTATGAGCCGTTTGTATTTATCAGCCAGGTGATTACCAGGGAAAGCTTTGAAGATTTTACAGAGGACGAAATTTTCAGTATCAGAAAGATTTCCTTTACGGATCCGGAGAATTGCGGAGGGTATGGCCCGGTGACTTTGGAAATGAAGGACGGCAGGACTATGACAGTGGATTATCTGGGGATGGAAGGGAACCTGCAGATATAAGAACAGCGGAATAAAATTTGAGGGAGATTTGTTCTATCAGACACAATAAAAACATGAAAGATGTTTGATCATACAACATCTTTCACGTTTTTATATTATATAGACAAGGCGATTATCAAAATTTAAAATCAATGCCGCTCTGCTTAAGAATCGCATTTGCTGTATGCCGCGATTTGATTTTAGTATCAACCGTAACATGCCGGTTTGTAATTGGACTGAACCATATATCATGATCCCCCTTACCATGTCGTTTGAAAGTACAGTTATATTTCAGGAGTATTTCGCGAACCTTTTTTTCATATTCAGCCATTACACAGTCATCCTTTCATGGCGTTCTGATACAAAAGAAATGGAAAGTGGCTTTGAAGAAGTATTGAGTGCCAGCAATTCCGGTATTGCAATACGTGTGCGTTCCAGCAGAGCATCAAAAGAGCCGGATTCAAGAACAAGTCCGGGAATGTCGGCACTTGTGGCAATCCAGACGCAGGCTTCATTGTCCCAAGTAAGATTTATGACATATTCCATATTAACCTCCTAAATGTGTATTGTACACAGGTGAAATCCCTTTTACTAAAAGGATAGCTTCTTTCCAGTTCATTGTCAATATAAACATCAGAAGATTGTCTGCCCCATCCAGACCTGAAAGATTCTGGAAACTCCCCCAGTTGTTCCCGCTGGTATTGCCAATTCCTGTGTGCTACTATCAACTTGTAACAAAAATGTAAAAAGTATACAGCATCACAGGAGGAAGACAATGAGAAGACTTGCAATTTATGGAACAGCAGCGGCATTGGCGCTGTCAGGAGCAGCAGCCTTTCCGGCTCAGGCGGCAGTAAAGGCCGTTGTGATTAATGGAAGTAATGGAAATGTTTCGGTAAAGGATTTGGACAGCAATGCATTGGGGTGGCTGTCAGCTGGCTGCAATATCAATGGGATTGACAGTATATGTACAGGCGGTTTTCAAAACGTAATGCCGGGATTGCCGGAAGGCAGCTGCTCCGGCTGGGAATTCCAGCTTCCGGAAACCGATTGTTCCGGCTGGGAATTTCAGCTTCCGGAAACCGGTTGCTCCGGCTGGGAATTTCAGCTTCCGGAAACCGGTTGCTCCGGCTGGGAATTTCAGCTTCCGGAAACCGATTGCTCCGGTTGGGAATTCCAGTTTCCGGAAGAATCCTGTCCCGGAATTATCATTCCCGGACAGCCTGGAACCAGTGTTCCCGGAAATCCCGATACCAGTCAGCCTGGAGGCGGAGGGAATCCGGATATCAACCGGCCCACAACCCCGGAGCAGCCGCCTACGGAAATTGAAGGGAACGACTCTTATGTGAATCAGGTTGTAGCTCTGGTAAATGCAGAGCGGGCCAAAGCCGGATTAAGCCCCCTGACCCAGACAGCAGAGCTTTCCGGAGCGGCAGCCACAAGGGCAGAGGAGACGTCCCGCAGCTTTTCTCATACCAGGCCGGACGGCAGCAGTTTTTCTACGGTATTAAGCCAGAACGGCATATCCTACCGGGGATCCGGAGAAAATATTGCCTATGGACAGCGGACGCCGGAACAGGTTATGGAAGGCTGGATGAACAGCCAGGGGCATAGAGCCAACATTTTAAACAGCCGGTATACTGCTATTGGAGTGGGATATTATCAGGACTCTAACGGCACTCCTTATTGGACTCAGTTATTTACATATTAAAAACTAAAAGAAATGGTCAAAAAAATCAGGACCATCAAAGTTGACTGGAAAATGTTATTGTTTCCAATTAACTTTGACGGTCCTGATTTTTTATTATTTTCGCCAGCAACGAGTCAAGTGTGCACGCTCGCATGCACACTTGGCGACTGCCGTGAGGGTCAAATACCCCTCAACTTGCTATGGGGTCTTTGACTCCTTTGGGGTAAGAGGCTGCTTATTTTTAGAATATATCATGGCTTTTTGACTGAGCTGGCGAATATCAAGGCCTTCATCTAAAAACTGTTTTAATTTTTATGTAAGTATACCGTAAAACAAGAACCTTGAAAATGGAAAAATTCCTCTTGAAATTTAGAGAAAGCTGATCTATAATACATGAAGTTAACTAATTAACTATTCTTGAATTAATTATTATCTAGTTAACAAAATGAAGGGATATCCCTGCCAGACAAAGACAGCTGCGTGGTTCATTGTCCGATGGGGAGCAGGAAGGAGCATTTATGAAACCTTTACAAAAGGCCCGGGAAGAGGAGGCAGACACCCCGGTCCGTCACTGTATTTGGACGTATATGGAGATTACAAGAATGCATCGCTCTATTTTAGAGCGGAAGTTCAGCCAAACAGGAGTGTATCGGAGCCAGCACCAGCTTCTGATGTATATTGCCAAACACCCTAACGCATCTCAAAAGGAAATTGCAGAGCAGTATAAAATTTCCACGGCAGCGGTTGCCGTTTCCTTAAAGAAGTTAGAAAAGGGCGGCTATATTCGCCGGGCAGTAGATGAGAAGGATAACCGGTACAATCAGATTGACTTAACTCCCAGGGGTCTGGAAATTGTAGAAACCAGCCAGAAAATTTTCGGCGAGGTGGAGGAAGCCATGTTCCGGGGGTTTTCCGGAGAAGACTTTGAACGGCTTACCGGATATCTGGATCGGCTTAGCGGGAATCTGGAACAGATGTTACAGTGAACCTGCATGCGCCTGGGGGCGGACGCGCCGCCGCACAGAAAGTTAGGCGGGCGCATGGGGCATAGCTGAATGCATACTGCCTAACCGGCGGCAGATTTTTACAGAGAAACATCCGCCCCAGCCAGGTGAATGAGGGCTTAAGCGGCCTGAATACTAAGACAGAAAGAGAGGAATCGACTTGAAGCGTTACAAAAAGTATATTACCCCTTACAAAAGCGCATTTATATGCGGCCCTATCCTGATGCTAACAGAAGTGGCAGGAGAGATTGCCCTGCCAAAATTGATGTCTATGATCATCAACAACGGCGTGGCTAACCGGGATATTGGCTATATCATCGAAATCGGGATTCTCATGTTTGCTACTGCTCTGATTATGGCGGCAGGCGGCGTGGGAGCCGCTTATTTTGCTGCCAAGGCATCCATTTCCTTTACCACAGATCTGAGAAGGGACGTGTTTGCTAAGGTACAGCAGTTTTCCTTTAAAAATATTGATGATTTCAGCACCGGTTCCTTGGTAACCCGCCTTACCAATGATATCCAGCAGATGCAGAATTTGATTATGATGGCGCTGCGGATGATGCTTCGGGCGCCGGGAATGTTGATCGGAGCATTGATTATGGCATTTGTCATGAATGCCAGATTGGCTATGGTGATTTTGGTGGTGATTCCTGTGCTGACCGGGACCATTGCACTGATATTAAAAACAGCATTCCCCAGGTTCCAGGTGATGCAGGAGGCCATTGACAAATTAAACTCCGGCATCCAGGAGGCACTGACCAATGTTCGGGTTATAAAATCCTTTGTCAGGGAAGATTTAGAGGAAGAAAAATTCAAAAATAACAACAACAATCTGCGGGATAAAGGGTTAAGCGCCATGAATGTGGTGATTATCACCATGCCGGTGATGATGTTAGCCATGAATATTACTACGCTGGCAGTAGTCTGGTACGGCGGCAACATTATTATTGCAGGAGAAATGCAGGTGGGAGATTTGACTGCTTTTACCACCTATATTGTTCAGATTTTAATGTCCCTGATGATGCTGTCCATGATTTTCTTACAGAGCTCCAGAGCCATGGCTTCGGCAAAGCGTGTCAACGAGATTTTGGACACAACCATTGATTTAACCGATGAACATTCAGCCAGAAAAGATGCCAGGGTTACCAAAGGCAGGGTAGAGTTTCAGGATGTCAGTTTCCGATATGGCGGGGAAGATGACGGGATGGTTTTGGAACATATCAGCTTTACCGCCAGTCCCGGGGAAACCATTGGAATCATCGGATCCACCGGAAGCGGAAAGACTACCTTGGTACAGTTGATTCCAAGATTGTATGATGCCTGCGGCGGCCGGGTTCTGGTAGATGGGATTGATGTAAAAGACTATTCCCTGGACCATTTGAGAGAAGGCGTGGGCATGGTGCTTCAAAAAAATGTACTGTTTTCCGGCACCATTGAGGAAAATCTGCGGTGGGGAAATGAAGACGCATCCATAGAGGAGATCCGGGAGATGGCAAAAAGCGCCCAGGCTGACGGCTTTGTTACCTCATTTAAGCAGGGGTACAAGACTGAGATGGGACAGGGGGGCGTTAATGTATCCGGCGGCCAGAAGCAGAGGCTCTGTATCGCCAGAGCCCTTTTAAAGAAACCTAAGATTCTCATACTGGATGATTCCACCAGCGCGGTAGATACTGCTACAGAGGCCAAAATAAGGGAGTGCTTTGCCACTACACTAAAAGATACTACCAAATTTATTATTGCCCAGCGAATCGGTTCTGTGGAAAACGCAGATCGGATTCTGGTACTGGACGACGGAAAAATTGAAGCAATGGGAACCCATGAGGAATTATTAAAGACCAGTACGGCATATCAGGAAATCTACTATTCCCAGAGGGATAAAGAGCCGGAAAGCTCCGGGGTTTCCCAAAATGGACAGGAGGTGACAGCATAGATGGAACAGAATAAAAAGGAAAGCTTAAAGCGCAGATACGGGAGCCGGGTAAGCGCCGGAACTATCGCCGGGGGAGGCAGAGGCCATGGGCCTGGTCACGGCCCCGGAGCCAGAAGAATGAGCGGGCGGCCCAAGGATGCCAGAGCTACGGTAAAACGCCTGTTAGGATATTTAAACCAATACAAACTGGGGATGAGCCTGGCGTTTCTCTGCGTCATCGCAGGAACGGTTACAAACCTGGCGGGTTCCTACATGCTGCGCCCGATTATCAACACCTACATCGCGCCTCTGGACGGAAGCCGGGGCGACGCGGCAGGACTCTTTAAGGCCCTGGCAGTGCTGGGACTGGTATATTTACTTGGGGTTTTGGCAAATTACTTTCAGGCTAAAATCATGCTGACTGTGGCCCAAAATGCCCTGGTCAAAATCCGGGAAGATTTGTTTACCAAAATGCAGAAGCTTCCGGTAAAATTCTATGATACCAATAATAATGGTGATTTGATGAGCCGGTTTACCAACGATGTGGATACGGTAGGACAGATGTTAAGCAGCACTCTGGTACAGCTTTTTGCCGGGGCGTTAAGCCTTGTGGGCACCCTGGCCCTGATGCTCTATACTAACGTGTATCTGACGATTATCACTCTGGTGATGATCCCCTTGATGATGAAGGCCGGAGGTTTTGTGGCCGGAAGGAGCCAGAAGTACTTCTCCGCCCAGCAGGCGGCGTTGGGACTGGTAAACGGATACATTGAGGAAACCATTACCGGTCAGAAGGTAGTCAAGGTATTCTGCCATGAAAAAATTGCGGAGGAGGAATTTGGCTATCTCAATGAAGAACTGAAAAAGAACCAGATTAGAGCTCAGTTTTTTGGCGGAATTATGGGGCCGGTAATGGGCAATTTAAGCCAGGTAAATTATGGCCTGACCGCTTGCGTGGGGGGCCTTCTATGTGTATTAAAAGGGTTTGATGTAGGCGGCCTGACGGTTTTTTTAAATTTCTCCCGCCAATTTGCCAGACCCATCAATGAGCTGGCCATGCAGGTCAGCACCATCTTTTCCGCTCTGGCCGGAGCGGAGCGGGTATTTCAGGTAATGGACGCAGAGCCGGAACCGGCAGATGATGCAGACGCCAGGATCCTGAACCCAATGGAAGGCCATGTGGTGCTGGAAAACGTCACCTTTGGCTACAACCCGGATAAGATGGTGTTAAAGGATATCAGCCTGTACGCCAAGCCGGGACAAAAGATTGCCTTTGTGGGCTCTACCGGCGCAGGAAAGACCACCATCACCAACCTGATTAACCGGTTTTATGATATTCAGGGCGGCGCAATTACCATTGACGGAGTGGACATCCGCCGTCTGAACCGGGAGAATTTAAGAAGCAATATTGCCATGGTGCTTCAGGACACCCATTTATTTACGGGAACGGTTCGGGAAAACATTCGGTACGGCAGATTAGACGCTACCGATGAGGAGGTAATCCAGGCGGCTAAGACGGCGTCCGCCCATTCCTTTATCATGCGTCTGCCTAAGGGCTATGATACCATGCTGGAGGGAGACGGGGCCAACTTAAGCCAGGGGCAGAGGCAGCTCCTTAATATTGCCAGAGCCGCCATCTCCAAGGCCCCGGTGCTAATTCTGGACGAGGCCACCAGCTCGGTGGATACCAGGACAGAAAAGCACATTGAGCACGGCATGGATCGGCTTATGGCCAATCGCACTACCTTTATCATTGCCCACCGCTTATCTACGGTCCGCAATGCCAATGCCATTATGGTTCTGGAAAACGGCCAGATTATTGAGAGAGGAGATCACCAGGAACTGCTGGCTATGAAAGGGCGGTACTATGAGCTTTATACCGGAATGAAAGAGTTGGATTGATAAAAGAAGAAAATTAAGGGATGTGGCAAAATGAAACTATGAGCCATTCTGGCGTCAGATGGTTTCGTTTTGCCACATCCGTTTTTCACGATGAAGAATCGCATTCCAATTGCTCTTTTGATATAAGAAACGAAAGACAATGACCATGTTTTTCTTATCGTTAATAATGTAAAAAGCAAGGTAATTGTTCACAATAACGAATCGGATACCCCAGGATGATAGAAATGGGTCGTCTACCAAACGAAACCTTTCCGGAAAATCAGAGAGACTGCCAATCCTATCTTCTGCTTCGTCCAAAAGCTCATCAGCAGCTTTGGGATTTTTTAGGACAAATTCAATGTGCTCCGCGGCATTTAGCAAATCCCGCTGTGCAGTGTTTGTGACATGAATATCATAACTCATTTTTCACGACGGCTCCTTATTTCGGACATTGCTTCTGAGAATGGTTTTGTGTTGCCTGCAGCCACATCATCTAATCCTTCTTTTAACAGGCTGTATAGCTCAAAACGGCTTGTAATCTCTTCATAAACTTCAATACTCATTACAGCAAGATCACCTTTCCCGTTTTTTGTAATAAATACTGGTTCAGGATAATTGTGGCAGAACGTAGAGATTTCATTGTACTTGTTTCTAAGCTCCGCACTTGATCGAATCACTGGCATAATAACCTCCGTTATGAAGTGACTTTTGTCAAGAGGGAAAATTAAAAACAACAAACTTTTTCTCTGACAAAGCCCACATTTGTTCCCTGGAGATATCTTGGAGAAGCCCTTTGTTTAACAGTTCCCGGCATTTGGCCATTCCGT
>CAJUJM010000112.1 GCA_910586755.1 uncultured Lachnospiraceae bacterium | reverse complement strand
TCTTTATCTAAAGAATAGCATAATTTGTGGGAAAGTTCAAGGATTTTCTTTTACCAGTGCCGCTCTCCCGGAATTTCTCATAAAAATCTTTTGCACATTCCAAAATCTTACTTATATTATGTCATAATATAAAAATATATGCAAGAAAAAAGGAACTCACCACTTGACAATGTGGCAAAAATATAATTTGCTTTTCATAATTTGTAGGAAAGCTCCCATTATGAAGAGGCACATGCTGTATTCCGGAGAGAGTTACCCAGGCAGAATTCCAGGGCTCCTGAACTGCTCCAATTACTACACAGAAGAGCAATTTAAAAAATCGAATATGCCGGTCTTCGGGAACAGAGGCGCGTTTTGCCATCGTAGATGAATGGCATATTCGAAATGACTAACGATAAAAGGCTGGAAACCAAGTAAAATTAATGGTTTTCCAGCCTTTTGCGCTAAATATTCAGCAATCCGGCAATATTCGTGAAATTGATATATAAGTCATCATAGATATTGACCTTGATAGTGGCATCAAAGCTGTATGCCACATTGATAAGCTCTCCTTCAAAATAGTTGACTGTTACCATTCGGCGTTTCGGATCCACAATCCAGTATTCCCGAACCCCATAATTTTTGTAGTAGTATGCTTTCCGGATATAATCGTCTGACGGATTCCCCGGGGAAACAATCTCAACGATAAAGTCCGGGGCGCCGTTACACCGATTTTCGTCCAGTTTATTTTTGTCGCATATAATCATGATATCGGGCTGTACAATTGTAAGGGGGTGATCGGAAAGCTTCACATCAAACGGAGCAGGAAATACTTTGCAATCCCCTTTCCGGCTTTTTACATAGGAGTTGAGCAGAGTGATCAGTTCCAAAAGTATTGACTGATGGATTTGGGATGGACTGGCCATGTAATAAATTTGCCCATCGAAGACTTCTGCCCTGACATCTTTCGGGAGAGCTTCATATTGCTCTAAAGTATTAATTTGAAACTGCGGCTGTAACGCTGGCATGAATAACACTTCCTTTATTTAGAGAATAGCATAATCTGTGAGAAAGTTCAATAATTTTCACTTGCAATCTTCACAAGAATCCGTTATGATTAATTTAGAACGTGCAACTGGCGGAATAAGTGGGAAAACCACGGGGAGCACGTTTTATATTGAGCCGGCCGCCTGGGCGCTTCTTTTTTGAGGCGCTCAGGCTTTTTTCGATTTTACAGGACGCGCCCATGAAAAAACGCGCCAGCTGCAGAACTTATCCCTACATAGAAATTCAGGAGGAAAAAGCGATGGAGATGTTATCATTAGCAGAGGAACTAAAGAACAATTCTTACCCTGGAAGAGGCATTATCCTTGGAGAGTCAGAGGATGGAACCAAAGCGGTTGCCGCTTATTTCATTATGGGAAGAAGCGAGAACAGCCGCAACCGGATTTTTGTGGAAGAAGGAGAAGGGATCCGCACTCAGGCATTTGACCCTTCCAAGCTGACAGATCCCAGTTTGATTATCTATGCTCCGGTTCGGGTATTAGGAAACAAGACCATTGTAACCAACGGAGATCAGACAGATACCATTTATGAGGGAATGGATCGGCAGATGACCTTTGAACAGTCCCTGCGTACCAGGGAGTTTGAACCTGACGGCCCCAACTATACCCCGCGTATTTCCGGTATCATGCACATAGAAGGCGGCAAATATCATTATGCCATGTCTATCTTAAAGAGCAATAACGGAAATCCCCATTCCTGTAACCGGTATACATTTGCTTATGAAACTCCGGCAGCCGGAGAGGGGCGGTTTATCCATACCTACATGCACGACGGAAATCCGCTGCCCAGCTTCGAAGGAGAACCGAAGTTAGTAAGAATTCCCAATGATATAGAGGAATTTACAGATCTTCTGTGGAGTAATTTAAACCAGGACAATAAGGTATCATTATTTGTCCGCTACATTGATATTGCATCCGGAACCTATGAGACAAAAATTGTCAATAAAAACCAGTAAATGGCATGCGCCGCTATGCGGCGCGTGCCGGTATATCTGAAAAAGGAGAAGAGAAATGAACGAATTACAGTTAAAGTACGGCTGCAACCCAAATCAGAAGCCGTCCCGTATTTTTATGAATGAGGGAAAAGATCTTCCCATCACCGTACTCAGCGGAAAGCCCGGATACATTAACTTTATGGACGCTTTTAACGGCTGGCAGCTGGTAAAGGAGTTAAAGGAGGCAACGGGTCTTCCTGCGGCCGCATCTTTTAAACACGTTTCTCCGGCAGGAGCGGCAGTAGGCCTTCCTCTTACCGAAACCCTGGCAAGAATTTACTGGGTTGACGATATGGGGGAACTGTCCCCATTAGCCTGCGCCTATGCCAGAGCCAGAGGGGCAGACAGAATGTCCTCTTTCGGCGATTTTATTTCCCTTTCTGATGTCTGCGACGTGGATACTGCAAAAATTATTAAGAGAGAAGTATCAGACGGAGTCATTGCTCCCGGCTATGAACCGGAGGCTTTGGAAATTTTAAAATCCAAAAAGAATGGCAATTACAATGTAATCCAGATCGATCCCGGGTATGTTCCGGAGCCCATTGAGCGCAAGCAGGTATTCGGCATTGTATTTGAACAGGGCAGAAATGAGCTGGCCATCAATACCGAACTTTTAGCCAATGTAGTAACGGAAAATAAAGAAATCCCCTATGAAGCCAAGGTAGATCTGATGATTTCTTTAATTACCTTAAAATACACCCAGTCTAACTCGGTGTGCTACGCCAAGGGCGGACAGGCTATCGGTATCGGCGCAGGCCAGCAGTCCAGAGTACATTGTACCAGGCTGGCAGGCCAGAAGGCGGATAACTGGTTTCTGCGCCAGGCGCCTCAGGTATTAAATCTTTCCTTTGTAGACGGCATCCGCCGGGCAGATCGGGATAATGCCATTGATGTTTATATTGGAGATGAATATATGGATGTCTTGGCAGATGGAAGATGGGAGAATATTTTTAAAGTAAAGCCCCCTGTATTTACTAAAGAAGAAAAGCGGGCCTGGCTGGATCAGATGCAGGATGTTGCGCTGGGATCCGACGCCTTCTTCCCCTTTGGCGACAACATAGACAGAGCCTTTAAAAGCGGCGTAAAATATGTGGCTCAGCCCGGCGGCTCTGTAAGAGATGACAATGTAATTGAGACCTGCAACAAATACGGTATGGCAATGGCCTTTACTGGCATCCGGCTGTTCCACCACTAATCGAAAGTTCCACTATATGCTCTAAATGACTTCTGAATCATGTTTTTTCGTGATTTGCCAAGGCATTTAGAGCATATTTTTTGTTTACGAGTTATCCCGGATTCATTCTTCCAATGCATACCAGCCTCCAAACCAGCCATACTAACAAAAAGTAAAAATTCCAAGAAAGGCTAGAAAGGAGAAGAATATGCAAGCAGGAAAAGCAAGCATACAATTCCGGAATCCGCCGCTGATTGTAAGCGAAGGATCCGTTGTGGGAAGAAAAGAAGGAGAAGGGCCAATCGGTCATCTTTTTGACAGGGTAGAGCAGGATGATAAATGGGGCAAGGACAACTGGGAGGAAGCGGAGAGCCAGATGCAGAAGGAGGCCGTAAAGCTGGCCCTGTCAAAAGGCGGACTGGAAAATACGGATATCCGCTATCTCTTGGGCGGCGATTTATTGGGCCAGCTCATTGCCACATCCTTTGGCGTAATGGAGCTGAATATTCCGTTATTCGGTCTGTATGGAGCCTGCTCCACCATGGGGGAAGCCATGGGGCTTGGGGCCATGCTGGTAGGGGCGGGATATGCCAATCGGGTGGTTTCTGTGGCTTCCAGCCATTTTGCCACAGCAGAAAAGCAGTTTCGGTTTCCTTTGGGATATGGAAATCAAAGGCCTTATTCCGCAACCTGGACGGTAACCGGATGCGGGGCAGTGGTACTGGAAGCTGAGTCTGCCTCTAAAACGGAGAAAAAGGGTGCAAGCGACCCCGGCAATGCTGTGATTACCGGGGTTACTACCGGAAAAATCGTAGATTTGGGAGTTAAAGATTCTATGAATATGGGGGCTGCCATGGCTCCGGCCGCCTTTTCTACCATCATTCAAAACTTTGAGGATTTGGGAGTGGAGGAAACCTGGTATGACAAGATTATTACCGGAGATCTGGGAACCGTGGGAAGGACCATCCTTTTAGATTTTATGAGAGAAAAGGGGCATGATTTGACTGAAATCCATATGGACTGTGGAATAGAAATCTATAATCCGGAGAGCCAGGATACCCATGCAGGCGGAAGCGGGTGCGGCTGCTCGGCTGTAACTCTTTGTTCCTACATTTTGCCCCGCATCCGCCAGGGAATTTGGAAAAGGGTTCTGTTTGTCCCCACAGGAGCCCTGCTGTCTACTGTAAGTTTTAATGAAGGACAGAGCGTTCCGGGAATTGCCCATGGCGTTGTCATTGAACACAGGCCATGAAGCAGGAAAGGAGAGAGTTAGAATGGACTATTTAAAAGCATTTTTAGTAGGAGGCGCTATCTGCGCTTTTGTACAGATTCTGATGGATAAAACCAAACTGATGCCGGGCCGTATTATGGTGATGCTTGTGGTTACCGGCGCTGTCCTTGGATTTCTAGGTATCTATCAGCCATTTTTAGACTGGGCAGGCCAGGGAGCAGGAGTGCCCCTTTTAGGATTTGGCAATACCCTTTGGAAAGGAGTAAAAGAGGGGATTCAGACAGACGGCCTTTTGGGGATTTTTAACGGAGGCCTAACCGCCAGCGCTGCCGGGATCTGCGGGGCCATGGTATTTGGATATTTAGGCTCCCTGCTATTCAGTTCCAAAATGAAGTAAGAAAGCAGAGAATGGGAAAACCCCCTGTGACAGGTAAGAAAATTACGCCTGACACAGGGGGTTTTACAAATTTCATTTTTAGAAACAGGAGTCTGAATGTTATACGCCGGGCCCATATTCAGAGGGCATGGTGCCGATAATTACCGGATTGGTCTGGACATATCCCGGACCAAGAGGGGTCACTATGGATTCAGAGGATTCTGCAGGCGGGGCGGAACCGTCAGGGTTAACCGGAGGCAGGATTACGGATATACCGGTATGGACGTTACAGTAACCGGGAATTCCAAATGCGGAATCATCCGTGCTTCCTTCCTCATCCTGAGGAAGAGCCATACACACCCGGGAACGCCTTTCCGGACAGAATTCAGTAGGCTTCCTGCCGGTAGCAGAGCATACCGTCACCACTATATGCTTATCACAAACTTCAGTAGGAACGGTTCCCTTGGCAAAATACTCTGTGTAAACTGCGTTGCCTCTTGGGTCAGCGGAGCAGACCCCGCTGACAGCAAGCTTGCCGGATTTACGGCAGATTTGTGCGGTTTCCACACTTTCAGGAACCGCAAAACCAGGATCGGAAAGCCCTTCATGGACCCGCTCCATAATCTTGCGCCAGATATCTTTGTGGAAGCTGGTGCCTCCGTTATTGCTTAAGGTCTGGTTGTTGTCGCATCCGGCCCAGATACCGGCGGTGTAATAAGGAGTAAAGCCTACAAACCAAATATCATTATTGGAAGACGTAGTGCCGCTTTTTCCGGCAACTGACATGCCGGAAAGCCTTGCCCGGGTACTGGTGGAAGAAATAGTGGCGCCAGCTCTGGCAAAACTGCTGACAGGCCGGACAGAATCAGCCATGGCATCGGTTAATAAAAAGGCGGTAGAATCTTTTAATGCCCGGTGAGTCTCCGGAGTGTTATCTAAGAGAACCTTTCCGGTGTGGTCCAAAATTTTGGTGAAGAATACAGGCTCTGTGTAAACGCCTCCGTTGGCGATAGCCGCATAGGCGGCGGTAAGCTCTAAATTGGAAACCCCATGTGTAAGTCCGCCCAGGGCTGTTGCGGGATTGTAGTCATTGGATGTCAGGGAGGTAATTCCAAGATTCTGGGCATATTCGATGCCCAGCTGGGGAGTAACCGTCTCAACCAGACAGCGGACTGCTACAATATTCATGGAAAATATAATGCCGCTCCGAATATTGGAATATCCCTGATACTTGCCCTGACTGTACCAGTTTTTGAAAGTTTTTGTGCCAATAGTATAAGGGGTATCGTAGTAAACGGTAGCTAACGTTGCGCCGCAGGCATCAAGCGCCGGCGCAAAGGCTGTAAGCACTTTAAAAGTAGAACCAGGCTGGCGCAGGGTATTGGTAGCCCGATTTAAAGTTAGGCTGGCGGTTTTCTCCCCCCGGCCTCCGCTGATGGCCTTTACCTGGCCGGTGGCCTGATCCATAAGGACAAAGGAGGTCTGGGGCTGAAGAGTAGTCTGCATCCGCTCGCCGGCAATCTCATCTCCCTCCTGAAGGAGAGCAGCCTTAAACCTTTCAATGTCATTGGCAACGGATTCCTCACTGTTATACAGGCCGGTATAGTTGTCCCGAAGAACTTCCCGGTGATATTTCTTTAAATCTTCTTCCGAAAAATGTTCGGTTTCCCCGTTTGCGTGAGTAACCGAAAGCCGGTACTCTACAGAATATTTCGCGGAGGTATAGTTGGCCGGATTGTTAACTTCCTCATCAACAATGGCCTGGAGGACCGGATCCTGGGTGGTAAAAATGGTAAGGCCTCCGCCATAAAGCAGGTTATAGGCCTGGCTCTCGCTGTAGCCCAGCTTTTTCATCAGGGTTTCCTGTACCTGCTCTGTCAGCTCATCTGTAAAATAGCTGTACATGGTACTTTCCTTATTGGCAACCACCATGCTGTTGTTCTGCTGGATACGCTCATATACATTGTCAGACAGGGCCTCGTTCTGTTCTTCTTCTGTAATATAGCCCTGATCCTTCATATATTGAAGGATAATTTTACGCTTCTCCGCATTATTTTCCGGATTGGTGATGGGATTGTAATAAGTTGGCTTCTGGGTAATGCCGGCAATAACCGTACACTCAGACAGAGTCAGATCCGATACATCCTTGTCAAAGTACCTTCTGGCCGCAACCTTGACCCCAAGAGTATTGCTGCCTAAATTTATGGTATTCAGGTAATCGGTGATGATCTTTTGCTTCGCTTTGGTCTTATCCGGATCCAGGGCTTTTTCAAGCTGAAGCGCCAGATACTGCTCCTGGAACTTTCTCTCCAGTTTTGCGGCAAAAGTAGACTCATTGCCGCCCTTAAATACGTTATTTTTAATAAGCTGCTGGGTCAGCGTGGAACCGCCGCCCCGGTTATCATTTGTAAGCACGCCTACAGCGGCACGCATAATAGAACGGATATCAATTCCGTCGTGTTCCCAGAAACGGGAATCTTCAATGGCAACGAAAGCGTCAATTAAATCCTGGGGAAGCTCTTCATAGGTGGCCGCCTCTCGGTTGGAACCTTCCATAACAAGAGTATCAGTCAGATTGCCTGCGCTGTCATACACTTTGGTGGCAAAGCCGCTGGGGCCGAAGCTGTTGGGATCAATCTCCGGGGCATTGTCAATAATACCCTTTACCATGCCAAACCCTGCGCTGACGCCGGTGACGAGAACCACCGCGCAGAAAATAAACAACAGCCGGAAAATCATCTGGGAAAACCGGGTCATATATTTCTGGGACTTGGCGTGGACAGCCTTCAGATTACGCTCCGTGGCCTTTCTGCCGTAATTGTTCGAGCTCATGGAAAATCCTCCTTTACCGGTACATTATAGCAAAATATCCAAATTAATTCAACTTAAGATTCACAGGTATGTTTTTGAGAAATATTTGAATGAATAATTGATTTTTTTGTGGTAAAATATAAATGAATTCTAATGATAAAGAAGGGATGATGGAATATGGAATTGGAGGAAATGCTAAAAATGTGGCAAAATAAAACCATCAGCCTTTCTGCTATGACTGTCTGGTTTCATTTTGCCACATCCCCATTCTTTTCCACTGAGTGCAGCCGTTCTGCCTGCCCTTTATGAGCTGGATTTCATTTTACTGAAAGATTGAAAGGTTGCCACTAATTCCTGGCAGGCCTGCTGAAAAATTCCCACATCAACCGAATAAGATAAGTATTGAATTTTCGTATCCATCCATAGTTTCAGCGCCTCCGGGGTATCGCAGAAAGTGCCTGTAACAATTCCCTTTGCCCGGGCTTTCTTTACGATACAGGAAATTTGTTCTAAAACTTTTGGGTGAGAGACCTGGCCCGGAAGTCCCAGGCTTTGGGACAGATCATAAGGCCCGATAAATATAATGTCAATGCCTTCTACGTCCAGAATTTCGTCTAAATTCGAAAGGGCTTCCTGACCTTCTATCTGCAATATGATCAGATTGCTGTTGGCAGAAGTAAAGAAGTCATTTTTATCCATTGAGGCATACCGGGACGAGCGGACAAAACGGCACACCCCCCTGTTTCCTGCCGGATAAAATTTAGAGTAGCGGACGGCATTTCTTGCATCGTCAGCCGATGCTACCTGCGGAATCTCGATTCCGGCTGCCCCTATGTCTAAAGCTTTTGAAATCGCTTCCTCCGACAGATGGGAGGCGCGGACGATGGGAAGGACACCGGAAACCTGGGCGGCGCGTATATTATTTTGCATGGTTTCCATAGAAACCGGGCCATGTTCCATGTCTAAGATGACAAAATCCATCCCGCTCCATCCTGCCACCTCCACAAATGCCGGATCGCAGGTTTTCATAAAAGGCCCGAACACACAGGCATTGTTTGCCAGCTTATTCTTAAATTTTTGGATTAATCTATCATTCATTAAGCATCTCCTAAAAGCTTTTATTTATCTATGGGCGACTGTTTTTGCTTTGGCCGGAGCAATTCTCCTCCGTCAACAAGAATTGTAGTTCCGGTCATAAATCGAAATGCGTCGCTGACCATAGCGGCAACCACATCTCCGATATCTTCCGGATTGCCGATTTTTCCAAGAGGGATAGAGGCCTCTTTGGCTTTTCGAAATTCATCAATGCAGAAAATATGTTTGTTTCCGGCAGAATGGACACAACCCGGAGCACAGCTGTTAACCCGTACTCCGTACTCCGCCATGCTGCCGGCCAATGCGCGCACTGCGCCTTCCAGGCCGAATTTAATACTGGAATAGACCGCCTGATTGATAAGAGGGCTGATTCCGTTAATGGAAGAGATTACAACAATATTACCGGATTTCTGCTGCTTCATGATATTCGAGGATTGTATCATGCCATAGAGGGTGCCGATATAATTTGTATGAAGGAGGGCTTCGATATCTTCCAACGTAGCGTCCGGAAGCTCTGCGCGCCGGTTGATTCCGGCATTGGCAATAAAAATATCCATCCGTTTATGCTTTTTCATATAGGACTCAAAAAAGGTTTTTTGTGCAGAGGTGTCAGAAATATCTACTATGTAATCCTCACAAATTCCGTGCTGGCTTTCAATGAGCTTATGGGTGATTTCAAGCCCCTCAGCAGAACGGCCTAACAGAGCGACCTCTGCCCCGAAATTTGCTAAAGAAACGGCAATGGCCCGGCCAATACCGGAGCTGGCTCCGGTTACAACCGCTTTTTGGCCATCTAATGAAAATACTTTTTTCAAATAGTTCTCATTCATGTTTCTCTTCCTCCTTCTGTTCAGTGTCTGTTTTTGCATCCTCCTTGCGGATCAGATCCAAATAGTTATATAATGTGAAGCGGGAAATATTTAAATGTTCGTACACTCTTTCAGAGGCCTTTGTAATCAGGAAAGCCCCTTTTTGATCCAGATATTTGATAAAGTTGATTTTATCCTCCCGATTCATTTTGCTAACAGGCTTGCCGATCAAATGATCTGCCTGAAGTATAAGGAAATCTAATACCTGGGATACATCATTAGCAAATATCTCAGAATCCAATTGGATATTGGCGCCGGCATCCTGGCGGCCGGTATTACCTGGGGCAGGCACAGGAGAGGACAGGTTGGGATTTTCGGACATAGGGACACTGTATTGATTATACCGCCGCAAATATTCCTCAAAATGCACAGTCTCTGTGATATCTGTATTGATACACAGGCTTCCTATCACTTTTCCGCTTTCATCATGGATAAACATGGTAGAAGAGCGGAGAAGCTTTCCGTCCCGGGTGTTGACAATGTAATTGTATCGATCACCGTCCTGAATGGTGCCTCTTAAAACCTCTAAGCCCAGATTAGAGCCGCAGTCTCCGATTTTTCGATTGGTAATATAACCATTACGGATATCAACAATGGAGTGATTATAATCTTTTGTTAAATCGTGAAGAATAAATTCACATTTATTTCCGAATTGGTTTTCCAGCATTGTAAGCAGCTTTTGCCACATATTCCAGTTGTCATAAATAAGGTTCATGGAATCCTCCTCAAAGTTTCAACAGATGGTAAATGTTACCAGCTCTGACTGTTCATTTTTCGTGTAATATCCTGAATAAGTTTTACACAGCTGCAGTATTCTTCATAGGGAACCGGGGGAATACCGGTTTCTATCATCTGAATAAATTTTCCGGCGCCGTCAACATAACACTGATCCTGATTTAAATCAAAGGAATAAGAGTTTTCCCCCAGAAGATGAATGTTGACCAGACGGGTATTCAGCGTTGTCATTAAAACAGCGGTTTGGTTTTTATATTTAACGGAAGCGCATATGTTTTTGCCGTTACGGGTGACGGTTACATCCTTATAGTCTGCGCCGCAGAGGGACATGCAGATTTCTGATATGTGGCTTGCATAGTAGTGATACAGGCCCAAAGGACTTTCGGGATCCGCCCGGTAAGAGATAGAGATAAATGGGAAATCTTCGGTTTTGATAAGTTCCCGAATCTCATCCAGCTTTTTTAAATGTCTCAGAGTAGAGCCGCCGAACAGAGGCACATTGTTTTTCCGGGCAGCATGAACAATTGTACAGGCGTCCTCGAAGGTTGTGGAAAAAGGTTTATCAACAAAAACCGGCTTTCCGGCCTCAATTACTTTAAGAGCATAGCCGGGATGGCTTTCTCCCGGAATGGTCAGTATCATTACAGCATCGGATTTTTCGATAAGCTCATCTACAGAATCGCAATGATGCTCAATACCGTAAAAACGCTGTTTTTTTTGTTCCAGAGACAGGACTTCATCTTCTCCAAACATATAAGAAAAAGAATATCCCGGAAAGAGTTTGTCTTTATTGAATACCTTAGAAAAAAATTCACCATGCCGTCCTGCATAACCGATACATCCTATTTTGTACATAGTCAACCTCCTGTTTCAACATTAATTTTAAGCAGCTTTTCGCAGACAAGCCTGGTTTCTGCTATTGTCATCGTCATCGGATTCAGATAAAAATGTCTGTCGTCTGCAATGGAAACCACTATTTTAGTTGTTCCATCCATAAGATAGCGTGATAATTTGACAGTATCTAACAGCGGATTTTGTATTGTTACCAAAATTCTTGGAACCGGCTGACCGGCCTCATTGGGGTAATCTCTTTGTGCATGGTAGCAGGAGGAAGAATTAAGCATGGAACAGGCTAACTCTACCTGGGCCTCGCTGCAGGCAGAGCGGGCAGTGTGATCCATAGCCAAATATTGCTTGATGGCAGAATAAATGCCGATGATTTCTTCTTTGCCAACTTTTAAAAATCTTCCATATCCATGAACCGGGAAGGCAGACTCATATAAGAGGTCAATCAGGTTCTGCTTCCCCACAATGAGTCCGCTGGCCTGAGGACCGTGCAAATCTTTTCCGCCTGAAAAAATAGTAAGGTCTACTCCCATTTTTCCATAATTCCAAAGATTTTCCACAGGAGGAAGCATGGCGGCAGCGTCTAATATAACAGGGATATGGTGTTTTTTGGCCGCCTGTAAAGTGATTTCTAAAGAAGGAGCGCCGGGAGCCACCCATCCGGATTCTAAAAAGTAGATGGCAACGGTGTTTTTTGTAACAGCGGCTTCTATGTCTTCCAACGGAGAATCTGGTATATGGTTGGAATAGGCCAGTTCTATGGTTGTTACATGAGTTTGTTCAAAAACAATATCGTAGGGGCTGCGGTGGGAACGAAAAAGGATTACTTGGCTGTTTTCAAAGTCTTCCTTTTTTAAATATTTTAGCTTTTTTCCATGATGAAAAGAGATTGCCGCCAGGAGGCTTAAGTATACTCCTGCCGCGGCTCCGCAAGTAATATAAGCAGCCTCATTATGGGTAAGCTCTGCAATGGCCATGCCTGCTTTTTTTTGCAGGAGGCGAAGATCGACAAAAGAGGATGCAGCGTCGTTTATATCAGCCAGAGTTTGGCTGCTCATAAGGGAACCGCCATATAATGTGTAAGTCCCCATTGCATTAATAAGGCGGGGAACGCCAAGTTCTTCATATATTCCCATAATTTGTCTCCAGTCTGTTAAATTTTTCTCCGCCGCTGTACTGTATCAGATATACATTTTCAATCCGGATTCCCCATTTCCCCGGCATATACAACGCAGGTTCAATTGCAAGGGTCATATTGGGCAATAAGGTTTCCTGACAGGAGCTGTTGATGTCAGGATATTCGTGGGCCTGGAGTCCGATTCCGTGGCCGATGTTGCCGGCCTGTACAGCTGTGGGAGACAGGTGTGATAAATAACTTCGTATGTGATGATCCAGATACTCTAACGGCATACCGGGAATTAAAATATTTGGAAGCGAATCTAAAAGCTCACAGATTCCGGCATGGATTTCTTTTATCTCATTATCAGGTTCCTTTAACAGGAAAGTTCTGGCGCTGTCAGACTCATATGGGCCTGTGGAAGCGCTTAAATCTACAATGGTGGAACAGCCCTTTTCAATCACGTTGTTTCCCGGCACGTGATGAGCGTAGCTTCCATTTGCTCCGGAGATTACTTTCGTATTAAAACCATTTCCGTAAGAACCAATGGAAATCATAAGGCTGTCAATGGCAAGCTTAATGTCCCATTCTGTTTTTCCCTCTGATATCAGATTTTTAGCGGCAGTAAGGCCGGTATCCGAAATGGAAACAGCTTTTTTTAACAGCTCTAATTCATACCGGTTTTTTACCATGCGCGCCTTTTCCAGAACAGGGTGCTGGTCAATCAGGGAAATATCAGGCATCTGTTTTTGAAAGGCCTTTAATATTGGCACGCTCATCCATTGAAGATCAGCCAGGATCGTTAAAGAAGGCCGGTGTGGAAGTA
>CAJUJM010000111.1 GCA_910586755.1 uncultured Lachnospiraceae bacterium | reverse complement strand
TGCGGTTGCAGATAATACTGCAACTAATTTTGTCTGCTTTCTCATAATAAATGCACTCTCCTTTTTCTTTTTGAATCTCTCTCGAAATCCTTTTTGCATTACGAGGCAATTATACTTCTTATAAGGGAAATTATCAATACTTTTTTACAAAATTTATGTTTTGATTATGTAATAAAATATTTACAACCTCTCTTCAGGAGTACATTACCTCCATCACATCCATAGTATAATACACTCCCTGCAAAAATGCTATAACTTTTCTCTGTTCATTTCCTTACGTAATTATTACGAAAACTTCATTTTATCGAATTTTTGTTTTTATATATGTACAATTCAACAAAAAAGCCAGGTGAACTCCTCTGTTTTCTTAGGACTTTCTTAATTTTTCCAAAAAAGGTTGTGCCTGGATTACAAAGAAAACTGTTGTTTTCTGGAGTTTTCATGGTATAATGTTCATATTATTTCTGTTTTTAATCTTTTTGAACAAATTTTCCGCTATTTATGGAAAGGAGCATCTCTTTTATGAACCGCTATGGACTTTTATGCCGCTGTATTCTGGAACATCCCGGGGCCACGCAGAGGGAACTGGCCCTTATGTTAGACGTTTCTCTGGGAACTGTCAACACATTAATTAAGGAATGTTCGGCAAAAGCATATCTGAATCTTAATTCTGCAGGAGATTACGAATTAACTTCTGCAGGCATGGCTTTTATGGAACAATACCGGGTAGATGCCGCCTTGATCATTGCCGCCGGTTTTGGCTCCCGGTTCGTTCCTCTGACCTTTGAAACCCCAAAGGGACTTCTGGAGGTTTTCGGAGAAAGGATGATTGAGAGGCAGATCAAGCAGCTTCATACTGCAGGTATTTACGATATTACCATCGTGGTAGGATATTTAAAGGAAAAGTTTGAATATTTGATTGATAAATATCAGGTTAAGCTTCTGTATAATCCGGAATATTCCTGCAAGAATACCCTGGCTACCGTATATCGGGCCAGAGAGGTTTTAAGAGGACGGAATGTTTATCTTTTGTCTTCTGATAATTGGATGCGTGAAAACATGTATCACACTTATGAGTGTAATGGTTGGTATTCTTCTGTATTTATGGAAGGCGATACTTCTGAGTGGTGTCTTTCTTTTAATAGGAAGGGACGCATTACGGAAAGCCATATAGGCGGCCGGGACAGTTGGGTAATGTATGGGCCTGTTTTTTTCTCTAAAGAGTTTTCCTATCAGTTTCTGCCTGTTTTGGAAAGCTATTATCAGATTAGCGGCACTGAGCAGTTCTACTGGGAGCAGGTTTATACGGATCTTTTAAATGGAGAAGCGAAAAGACGGATTACCAATGCCCGCCTTCCCTTACCGGAAGTTTTGAAAAAAAGAGCCGGGGAGCCGGAGCTGGACATGTATATAAATAAGCAGCCAGCCAATCAGGTATATGAATTTGAAAATTTGGAAGAGCTCCGCCTTTTCGATCCTAAATATCAAAGCAAATCGGACAATCAGGCTATGGCTCTGGTTTCCCGGGTATTTCAGATTCCAGAATCAGAGATCCGCGATATCCGCTGCTTAAAGTCCGGAATGACCAATCAATCCTTTTTATTTCAGGTTCAGGGAACCCATTATCTCTGCCGTATCCCTGGCCCCGGAACGGAATTATTAATTAACCGCCGTCAAGAAAAGAATGTTTATGATGTAGTAGCCCCTTTGGGAATTACAGAGCACGTTATCTATTTTGACGGGGAGACTGGTTATAAAATCTCTGAGTTTTATGAGGGCTCCCGCAATGCCGATCCGGCGAATCCCCAGGATATGAGGCAATGTATGGCCCTGCTTCGCCAGTTTCACAATACCGGGCTTCAGGTGGATCACGATTTTGACTTAAAGGAGCGTATCAGCTTTTATGAGAAGCTCTGCTATAACCAGGGTTCTATTCCTTTTGATGATTATGATATGGTTTCTGAATGGATGGATGAACTGCTAAAGCTGCTGGGCAAACAGCGGCGAGAGAAGGTCCTGGCTCATATTGACAGCGTTGCGGATAATTTTCTTTTCCTTCCTGACGGCTCTATCCGGTTAATTGACTGGGAGTATGCCGGGATGTGCGATCCTCTTATCGACGTGGCAATGTGTGCAATTTATTCTTATTATACTCTGGAGCAGGGCTATGATTTGCTTCGGACCTATCTGGGCAAAGAGCCTACCCGCAAAGAACAGCTTGTTTTTTATGCTTACATGGGACTGGGAGGCTTTTTGTGGGCATTATGGGCTGTGTATAAGGCGAATATCGGCCAGGAATTCGGCGAATATACAATTATTATGTACCGGTATGCCAAAAAATGTTATCGCAAAATATTTTCTGATCTTTTATAAAAAAGAGAATTTCGTAAAAATGTAAGGAAAATGTTAGGTGTTTTGGATTATTTTGTGATATACTGGTAAAAGATACGATTCTGTCGGGTTTTGGCAAAGCCGCAGGATGTTTGGAGGAGGGTTTGTATGAGGCACAACAGATATATTCGGGCTTTTGCTTTGGCTGGCCTGACAGGGCTTCTGACTATGACTCCGGCACGTGACGCGTTGGCCGTCACTTACGGCTGGAATAATAACAACGGTAATTACACTTTTATTGAAAGCAACGGCTCCGTCCACAAGGGTTGGATTAATACCACAGACGGTTATTATTTTATGGATCTTTCCACTGGCCTGATGACCAGGGGCTGGAAACAAATTGACGGAAAATGGTATTATTTTAAGGCTAACGGTTTAATGGCTACCCAGTGGCAGCAGGTGGATAATAAATGGTATTATCTGTATGATACCACCGGTGTTATGGTTACCGGATGGCTGAAAATCCGCAGTGGCAATGATTATAATTACTATTATCTGAAGAGTGACGGCAGCATGGTTACCGGATGGCGGGAGATGGATAATGCCTGGTACTATTTCCGTAAGGACGGGCGCTGCGTGGTAAATAGCTGGTATGAATTAGGTGGTCAATGGTACTATTTTGCGTCCAGCGGCAAGATGGTTACCGGATGGCAGCAGATTAACGGCGCTTACTATTGTCTCAATACCGACGGGCGAATGCTGACGGGGTGGCAGACAGATGGCACCAACCGGTATTACCTGGATGTATCCAGCGGTAAGATGGCTACCGGCTGGACTCAAATTAATAATGCTTATTACTATTTTAACAAATCCGGCCACATGGCTACCGGATGGATTCAGATTAACGGGCAATATTTCTATTTGAATCCTTCTACCGGGCAAATGTATGCCAATACATCCCTGACACTGAATGGCGTTACCTATACCTTTGCTGCTAATGGCGTATGTCAAAATGTGGGAAATATTCAGGCCTCTTCTCCTGAGAGCTCCGGCAGCAATGTTTCTTACGGCGGACCTGGCAGCTCAAATGGGAATTATAATTCTGGCGGGCCTGGCAGTTCTGATGGGAATTATAATTCTAATGGACCTGGCGGCTCAAATGGGAATTATGGATCTGGAGGAACCTCTGGCAGCCGTCCCGGCTCCGGAAGCAGTAACAATAACAGCGATGAGTTGCTGCCTTTTGTGACTACAGGGCCTAAGAAAGATTCTTAATATCTATATAAACCTGTTTGTCAGGGGGCGTTGTAAAAATTTTGCTTTTGCATCGCCCTCTTTCATTTTCAAATCTCTCTGATTCTCTTAAAAGGTGGTGTTCCTTTTGAAAAAATCTGTCCTGATTTCTGAATATGAATTTTTTACTTATTGTGAACAAATGGGGAGCCGCAACCTGAATCTTCAGCGCAGCGGCGCACAAAATCTATTTAATGAGTTGGCAAAGGGCCGTATTATAAGCCGCCATTATGCAAAGAAGGCGGAAAAGCATTTAACACCTTTACTGTCTTCTTCCAACAGTAAGGTAAAAAAGTGGGCTTACCATCTGGCTGCATATATCAACACTCCCTCTATCATCTCAATCTGTTTAAAGCAACTTAAAGAAGAAACTAATTACGAGAATATTAACTGGATTCTTGCTGCTCTATCAACGCAATACTCAAAAAAGGAACTAACCGAAATAGTCAAATTTGCTTCCCGTTTTAACCCCTGCTTAAATTCAATCAACGGCAAACGGCTTAATTCTTCTATTGCGCTTTTTTCCAAAGAGCCTTTAACCTCTTTAGAAATTCAGGAGCTTTCCAGGCTTTCCAGTCCATCCCTGCAAGAATTATCCTGGTCTACTAAATTGTATGGTTATGGCCAGCTTGCCGCCCACAGGCAGATCTCAATTCCCCAGGGATTTATGATTGACTTGACTTCCTGCTCCGATCCAAATCTGCAAGAATATGGTATGTGGAGTCTATATACCCACGGTAATTTTTTTCCTTCTGATTTATCAGAAAAACTTGGCAGCCCTTCGGACTATGAAAATGATACTTTAAAGTGGTACTTTTTGTTGCAGGGGCAAGCTATGCATCAAGCTATTGATCCTCAGTTTGTCTGTTGTCAGCTCCGCAGTGCCAGTGAAAATCATTTTAACCGCAGTGCTCAGGAGGGACTTGCCAAGTTCCTTTTTCAAATTCCCTGTCATCCGGATTATGTGCCTTTTATAATCCGATGGTATCAACTACAGCTTGATGATTCTGTCAGACAGATTTTAACTGCTTACTTTATAGAAAATGCACATAACAACTCTGACGGAAGTTTTTTGGAATTGCTTAATCAGGAAATTCGTAATGACTCTCAAACCAGAAAGTATATTTGTAACTATATCTATAAACATCCTGATTTGCCTGTACAGCTTACTCCTGATTCGCCTTTTCAAAGACTTGTATTACATTTATCTTTTGTCCCCGTATTAGTACCAAACATTATTCTCTCCCCTCAAGGGGATCCCACGAAAGGAGACTTAATTATGGCAAAATATAATTTACCTAACGCAAAATATGTCCAGATTGTAGAGAAGGCTGAAAATGTTAGCCAAGTAGGTTCTGCTTCTTCCCAAATCCCTCTTTCCGATCTTTCCAAAGTCTTGGAAGAGATTTCGAAGCAGCCCTTATCTGAAGAGCTGCAGGAAGAGCTTAAATCTATCCGGCAGGACTTGAGTAATCAAAAATCCGTTCCCTTTAATAAATTGAATCATTTTGCGTCTATTTTGGCTGACTATATTACCATAGCCCCTGTAGCCATCCCGGCTTTAAGCGGTCTTTTTGCACAGTTGCAGACTTACTTAGGCCCATTATAGCTCAAAAAGGCATCCGCCCCGGAATCGCTTCCGGTGGATGCCTTTTCTTTTTTTCTATAAGTCTGTCTCTTCCAAACTATTTAAATCTCATCTTCTGCAAAATCCAGAACTTCTTCTGCATCTTCCATCTGATCGAATTCTTCTGCCTCTACAGGAATCTCTTCCTCTTCAAGAACAATCTCTTCTGTCTCTTCTACATCTGTGCTGAGATGAACGTTACGGTAGCGCTTCATGCCGGTTCCGGCAGGAATCAGTTTACCGATTATTACGTTTTCTTTCAGGCCGATAAGCTTATCAATTTTGCCATTGATGGCAGCTTCGGTTAAGACTTTTGTGGTCTCCTGGAAGGATGCTGCGGATAAGAAGGAATCGGTTGCCAGAGAAGCCTTGGTGATGCCCAGCATAACCTGCTTGCCCTCTGCCGGCTGCTTGCCTTCTTCGATCAGTCTTTCGTTCATATCGTTGTAATCCAATACATCCATGGATACGCCCGGCAGCACATCGCTGTCGCCGCTTTCCTCGATCTTAATCTTTTTCAGCATCTGGCGTACAATCATTTCCACGTGCTTATCGTTGATCTCCACACCCTGGAGGCGGTATACACGCTGTACTTCCTGGATCATATAATCCTGTACGGCGCGGACGCCTTTAATCTTTAAGATATCGTGGGGATTTACACTACCTTCTGTCAGCTCATCGCCGGCCTCAATCACCTGGCCATCCTGAACCTTGATTCTGGATCCATAGGGAATCAGGTAAGTCTTGGAACTTCCGGACTCGTTATCGGTAATGGTAATCTCTCGTTTCTTTTTGGTGTCCTTAATTGCAACTACGCCGCCAAATTCGGATATAATCGCAAGTCCTTTTGGCTTGCGCGCCTCGAAAAGCTCCTCTACACGGGGAAGACCCTGGGTAATATCGCCGCCTGCAACGCCGCCGGTGTGGAAGGTACGCATGGTAAGCTGAGTACCCGGTTCGCCAATGGACTGTGCCGCAATAATGCCGACAGCCTCGCCAACCTGTACAGGCTGACCGGTTGCCATGTTGGCTCCGTAGCATTTTGCACATACGCCGATATGGGACTTGCAGCTTAATACGGTACGGATCTTGACGGAATCTCTCCCCAGCTTCTTTAATACCTTCATAACAGCTGCTGCACGTTTGGGGGTGCACATATGGTTGGCCTTAACCACAACTTCTCCGGTATCCGGATCCGTAATGGTCTCTGCGATATACCGCCCGGTAAGGCGTTCTTCTAAGCTCTCAATTACTTCCTGCCCATCTACAAAAGCCTTAATCTCCATAAACGGAGGCTCTTTGCCCTCACAGCAGTCGGTTTCCCGGACAATTAAATCCTGGGAAACATCTACCAGACGTCTGGTCAGATAACCGGAGTCAGCAGTACGAAGCGCAGTATCGGACAGACCTTTCCGGGCTCCATGTGCGGAAATAAAGTACTCCAGTACGTCCAGACCTTCACGGAAGTTAGACTTAATCGGTAGCTCAATGGTGTGGCCGGTGGTATCTGCCATCAAGCCACGCATACCTGCCAGCTGCTTAATCTGCTTGTCGGAACCACGGGCTCCGGAGTCAGCCATCATATAAATGTTGTTGTATTTATCAAGCCCGGTTAACAGATCATGGGTCAACTGATCGTCAGTATTTTTCCAGGTTTCAATAACCTCTTTATAGCGCTCTTCTTCTGTAATCAAGCCACGCCGGAAGTTCTTTGCAATCTGGTCAACTGTTGCCTGTGCGTCAGCAATCAGCTGTTTCTTGGACGCAGGCACAGTCATATCGGAAATGGATACAGTCATGGCTGCTCTGGTGGAATATTTATAGCCAATGGCCTTGATGTCATCCAAAGTTACGGCAGTCTGGGTTGCGCCGTGTACGTTGATAACTTTTTCCAAAATCTGCTTCAGCTGCTTCTTTCCTACGTGGAAATCAACTTCCAGTAAGAGCTCGTTGCCTTCTGCGCTTCTGTCTACAAAACCCAAATCCTGAGGAACGATCTCGTTGAAAATAAAGCGGCCCACTGTAGACTCTACAATACCGGACTTTACAGTGCCGTCTGGCATGGTTTTCTGAACACGTACCTTTACTCTGGAGTGAAGAGTAACCGCCTTGTTCTCATATGCCAGAATCGCCTCATTGACGCTTCTGAAGATCATACCCTCGCCTTCTGCGCCAGGTCTCTCCTGGGTCAGGTAATAAATTCCCAAAACCATATCCTGAGACGGAACTGCCACAGGGCCGCCGTCAGAGGGCTTTAACAGGTTGTTGGGAGACAGCAGCATAAAACGGCACTCTGCCTGAGCTTCTACAGACAAGGGCAGATGGACTGCCATCTGGTCGCCGTCAAAATCGGCGTTAAATGCGGTACATACCAAGGGATGCAGCTTAATAGCTTTCCCTTCTACCAGAATAGGCTCAAAAGCCTGGATGCCCAAACGGTGCAGGGTAGGAGCACGGTTTAACATAACCGGGTGCTCTTTAATTACATCCTCTAATACATCCCAAACCTCGGGCTGAAGGCGCTCCACCATCTTTTTGGCATTTTTGATGTTGTGGGCAGTTCCATTGGAAACCAGCTCCTTCATAACAAAAGGTTTAAACAGCTCAATGGCCATCTCTTTGGGAAGGCCGCACTGATAAATTTTTAATTCAGGGCCTACTACAATAACAGAACGGCCGGAATAGTCAACTCGCTTGCCTAACAGGTTCTGACGGAAACGGCCCTGCTTGCCTTTTAACATATCAGACAAGGACTTTAAAGCACGGTTTCCCGGACCGGTTACGGGCCTGCCCCGGCGGCCGTTATCAATAAGGGCGTCTACCGCTTCCTGAAGCATACGCTTCTCGTTGCGGACAATAATATCCGGAGCTCCCAGCTCCAAAAGACGGGCCAGACGGTTGTTACGGTTAATAATTCTTCTGTACAGATCATTTAAGTCAGAGGTTGCGAAGCGGCCGCCGTCCAACTGTACCATTGGTCGGATATCCGGGGGAATTACCGGAATTACAGTCATAATCATCCACTCCGGCTTGTTGCCGGAATTGCGGAATGCCTCCACCACCTCCAGGCGCTTGATAATGCGGGCGCGCTTTTGACCGGTAGACTCCTTTAACTGTTTTCTTAAATCTGCCGAGTCTTTCTCCAGGTCAATGGCCTGCAGGATCTCCTGGATAGCCTCAGCTCCCATTCCCACACGGAAAGCTCCATAGCCGTATTTTTCCGTTTCTTCCCGGTATTCCTTCTCAGACAGGACCTGCTTATACTGAAGGCTGGTCTGGCCGGGATCCAGTACTACGTAGGAAGCAAAATACAGAACCTTCTCCAGTGTTCTGGGGGAAATGTCCAGGATCAAGCCCATACGGCTGGGAATTCCCTTAAAATACCAGATATGAGATACCGGAGCTGCCAGGGTAATATGGCCTACCCGCTCTCTACGAACACTTGCTTTTGTTACCTCGACACCACAGCGGTCGCAGATAACGCCTTTGTAACGAATCTTTTTATATTTGCCGCAATGACATTCCCAATCCTTGGTAGGGCCAAAGATTTTCTCGCAAAACAGACCGTCCTTTTCCGGTTTCAGAGTTCTGTAATTAATGGTCTCCGGCTTCTTTACCTCGCCGTGAGACCACTCTAAAATCTTTTCCGGAGAAGCCAGGCCGATTTTAATTGCATCAAAAGTCAACGGCTGATAAGTTTCATTTGTCTCTGGCATGAGCGGTACTCCCTTCTATTCGTTTTCATCAAAATCAGAAGCGTCGTCTGCATCAAAGCTATCGTCAAAATCCATATCGGAATCCTCATCTGCATCCGAATCTTCTATATAATCATCTTCAACGGCAACCAGCTCGTTGTCCTTAAACTCCTGCTCCTGATAGCCGTAGTTGCCAAAGGACTCATCCTGGCGGCTGTGGCGGTCTCCCTCAATAATAGAGCGCAGATCGGTATCTCCATAGTCGATATTCTCGGTCATTTCAACCTCTGTGTTGTCTTCACGCAGCACTCTTACATCCAGGCCTAAGGACTGGAGCTCTTTTAAAAGTACCTTGAAGGATTCCGGAATACCCGGCTCCGGGATGTTTTCACCTTTAATAATGGCCTCATAGGTCTTTACACGCCCTACCACGTCATCAGACTTAACTGTCAGGATCTCCTGTAAGGTATAAGATGCGCCGTATGCCTCCAGAGCCCAAACCTCCATCTCTCCGAAACGCTGGCCGCCAAACTGAGCTTTACCGCCCAGGGGCTGCTGGGTTACCAGGGAGTATGGTCCGGTGGAACGCGCATGAATCTTATCGTCTACCAGATGGTGGAGCTTTAAGTAATGCATGTGTCCGATGGTAACCGGGCTGTCAAAATATTCTCCGGTACGGCCGTCCCTCAGGCGGACCTTGCCGTCTCTGGACAGCGGAACCCCTTTCCAGAGAGCTCTGTGTTCCAGATGGCTTCCTAAATAATCCATAACCCGGGAGTCTAATACGTCGTTATATTTCTCCTGGAAGTCTTCCCAGGTTCCATTTACATAATCATTGGCAATATCCAGGGTATTCATAATGTCATTCTCGTTAGCCCCATCAAATACCGGAGTTGCAATGTTAAAGCCCAACGCTCTGGATGCAAGGCTCAAGTGAATCTCCAATACCTGTCCAATATTCATACGGGAAGGCACGCCCAGGGGATTCAGCACAATGTCTAAAGGACGTCCGTTAGGCAGGAAAGGCATATCCTCAACCGGAAGCACGCGGGAAACAACACCCTTGTTTCCATGACGGCCTGCCATCTTATCACCTACCGAGATTTTTCTCTTCTGAGCAATATAGATTCGAACAGTCTCGTTTACGCCTGGTGACAGCTCATCGCCGTTTTCTCTGGTAAACACCTTGGCGTCTACAATAATACCGTATGCGCCATGAGGTACTTTCAAGGAAGTATCTCTTACTTCTCTTGCTTTCTCACCGAAAATAGCGCGGAGCAGACGTTCCTCAGCAGTCAGCTCGGTTTCTCCCTTGGGAGTTACCTTGCCAACCAGAATATCACCGGCGCGAACCTCAGCGCCGATTCGAATGATTCCTCTCTCATCCAGATCTTTTAATGCATCCTCGCCCACGCCAGGAACGTCCCGGGTAATTTCCTCCGGTCCCAGCTTTGTATCCCGGGCCTCTGCCTCGTATTCTTCAATGTGAACAGAAGTATAAACGTCTTCCTGCACCAGACGCTCGCTAAGAAGTACTGCATCCTCGTAGTTGTAGCCTTCCCAGGTCATAAATCCGATAAGAGGATTCTTGCCCAGCGCAATTTCCCCCTGAGAGGTAGACGGGCCGTCGGCGATAACCTCGCCGGCCTGTACGTGGTTGCCCTTAAATACAATGGGCTTCTGGTTGTAGCAGTTAGACTGGTTACTTCTCTTAAACTTGGTTAAATGGTATACATCCCGATTGCCGTCGGAATCTCTCTTAATAATAATCTCATTGGAAGCGGATCGCTCTACCACTCCGGAATTTTTGGCCACTACGCAGACGCCGGAGTCAACGGCGGCTTTTCCCTCAATACCAGTGCCCACTACCGGGGCTTCTGTCGCTAAAAGCGGAACTGCCTGACGCTGCATGTTGGAGCCCATAAGGGCGCGGTTTGCATCGTCGTTTTCCAGGAAGGGAATCATGGAAGTTGCCACGGAAAATACCATCTTGGGAGAAACGTCCATCAGATCAATAGCCTTCTTCTGAAAAGCAGAAGTCTCATCTCTGTAACGTCCAGAAACATTGTTATTGACAAAATGCCCGTCTGCATCTAACGGCTCATTTGCCTGTGCTACCACAAAGTTGTCCTCTTCGTCAGCAGTCAGGTATACTACCTCATCGGTTACCACCGGATTCATGGGATCGCTCTTATCCAATACACGGTAGGGCGCCTCAATGAAGCCATACTCGTTGACTCTTGCATAGGTTGCAAGAGAGTTGATCAGACCGATATTGGGACCTTCAGGGGTCTCGATAGGGCACATACGTCCATAATGGGTATAGTGTACGTCCCGAACCTCAAATCCCGCACGGTCTCTGGACAAACCACCAGGGCCCAGTGCGGACAGACGTCTCTTGTGGGTCAGCTCCGCCAGCGGGTTATTCTGATCCATAAACTGGGACAGCTGGGAACTTCCAAAGAACTCCTTTACCGCCGCGGTTACAGGTTTAATATTTATTAAGGACTGGGGTGTAATTCCCTCCATGTCCTGAGTTGTCATACGCTCCCTTACCACACGCTCCATACGGGACAGACCAATGCGGTACTGGTTCTGAAGCAGCTCGCCTACGGCGCGGATCCGGCGGTTGCCCAAATGATCGATATCATCTGCGGTTCCCACCTCTTCCTCAAGATGCATATTATAGTTAATAGACGCCAGGATATCTTCCTTGGTAATATGCTTGGGGATCAGCTCGTGGATGCTGCGGCGGATGGTTGCTTTTAATTCGTCTATGTCAGAAGTTCCAACTTCTGACAGGATAGGCTCTAATGCCGGGTAGTATACTAACTCCGTAATCCCTGCTTCTGCCGGATCAAAAGGAACATAGGAGGAAATATCTACCATCATATTAGAAAGAACCTTCTGTTTGCGTTCCGGCCCCTCAATCCATACAAAGGGAACTGCCGCATTTTGGATCCTGTCTGCCATTTCCTTATCCAGCTTAGCGCCGGCCTCTGCCAGGATTTCGCCGGTGGTGGTGTCTACCACATCTTCCGCCAGAATATGGCCTTTAATGCGGTTCTTAAACGCCAGCTTTTTATTAAATTTATAACGGCCTACTTTTGCCAAGTCATATCTTCTGGGGTCGAAGAACATACTGTTAAGCAAGCTTTCTGCACTATCAACGGACAACGGTTCGCCCGGACGAATCTTTTTATATAACTCTAATAAGCCATCCTGGTAATTATCGGAGGTATCCTTACCAAAGCTGGCTAATAATTTTGGCTCTTCGCCAAACAACTCAATAATCTCTGCATTAGTCCCGAAGCCCAGGGCACGAATCAGAACTGTTACCGGAACCTTTCTGGTACGATCTACCCGTACATAAAAGATGTCGTTGGAATCCGTCTCATACTCCAGCCACGCGCCGCGGTTGGGGATTACCGTACAGCTGTACAGCTCCTTTCCTACTTTGTCATGTGCAACGCCGTAGTAGATGCCCGGTGAACGAACCAACTGGCTTACAATAACACGCTCTGCGCCGTTGATTACAAAAGAACCTGTGTCAGTCATGAGCGGAAGATCACCCATGAAAATCTCGTGTTCATTGATCTCGTCTTTATCTTTGTTGCAAAGCCTCACCCTTACCTTTAAAGGTGCTGCATAAGTAGCGTCCCTCTCTTTGCATTCTTCGATGGTGTATTTAATATCGTCTTTACATAATGTGAAGTCTACAAATTCCAGGCTGAGATGGCCTGCAAAATCTGCAATCGGAGAGATGTCTTCAAATACTTCCTTGAGTCCTTCGTCTAAGAACCACTGATAGGAGTTTTTCTGAATCTCAATCAGGTTTGGCATCTCTAAAACTTCTTTTTGTCCCGAGAAGCTCATTCTTACGCTCTTACCGGCCGGCACCGGACGCATCTTGCTTTTCTCCATTGACGTTTCACCCCTGTTTTCTTTTCTTGTCACGATTTACTTTTGGGCGCACTTGACCCTTGAAAGCCCAGGACGCCACAATAGTGCACATTCCAGTTTATCACATGATTGTCAATCTGTCAAGTGCAACTTTTTTACAATTCTCTCTTTCGCTTGCCTTTTTCCCCTGTAAATGGTATAATCTAATGTAACTATTCAGTTACAACCTTACATAAGGAAACTATTTGGAGGTATTGCCCCATGAACTGGAACTTAATTTTAAATGTATTGCTCTGGATCCTTCTTATTGCAGCAATCATTCTGGGACTTCTGTACTATTTCGGGCGCAAGCTGGAAAAGAAGCAGGCCGCATCCCAGTCTATGATGGAAGCTGCCAAACAGACTGTCTCAATTCTGGTAATCGACAAGAAGAAATTAAAAATCAAAGAGTCCGGCCTTCCCAAGATGGTTTATGAACAGACGCCAAAGTATATGCGCTGGGCGAAGCTGCCTATTGTCAAAGCCAAGGTAGGCCCCAAGATCGTGACTCTCATTGCGGATGAGAAGGTTTTTCAGGTTCTTCCTGTTAAAAGTGAGGCGAAAGTGGTTATCAGCGGCCTCTATATTACCGATCTTAAGAGCGTCCGCGGCAAGTCCGTTCAGGCTGCTCCTAAGAAAAGCTTAAAGGACAAGCTGATGTTTTGGAAAAAGGATAAATAGGATTTGTGTAAAACAAAGAGACTGTTCCATGGAATTCAAGTTTTAAGCCGGAAACTCCATGGGACGGTTTCTTTTTAAATGGGGCAGTGATATGATAATCTACCTCTCAAAATCTAACTCTTTTATTTTGTTTCGTAGGACTCTAATTCAGAAACGCGGCTGTCCAGATACCGCAATTGATCCAGTATTTCATTAAACTGTAATTTTTGATAATTTTCTTCAATTAAGTCTGCCACAGACTCTATTGTTGCATCCATAAGTCCTGTTTCATCTTTGAGATCTCCTATAATCATCCGCCGGCTATAGTGGCTCTGGACATAAAAAGACACCAGACTATCCATACTTTCTGCGATTTTTTTCAGCTGACTTTCTTCTATGTTGTATTCAGATCCAAATAAAAAGAAATCTTTTTCATAACGTAATATATATTTATTAAATATGAGGGTAATCAGGCTGACAGCTCCTTCCAGTCTCTCTTTCTCCAGAGCCCGTACAGGGGCCAAGGCATAGTACCCCTTTAATGACTGATGTGCAAGCTTTACTACCTTTTCCTCTAATTTTTTTGGCAAAACCTTTTTCAGCTTTTTTTCAGCCTCTTCAAAAGGAGCCTCCTTCAGCAGTTGCCTTATAATCCGCACAACCTCATTCAGCAGTTTTCTAAGTTCCGAATCGGAAATCTCAGACAAGTTATCTACCGCCTCTATTTTTTCTTGCCATTCCGCTTCCTGCTGATTATATTTCCTCACTATCTCATCTAAATCCTTCATCAATTTTTCCATAATTTTCACCTATTATTTTAAATAATCTGTTTTTCTCTCGATCTCTTTTCCTGTTTCAAATCAAATTTTCTACTTAAAAATACTATCTTATCTTCTGAACTACCCATCTGTTTGATTGTTTTGGAATGCATCATCTTTTGTGCATAATCAGGCTGTCTTTCTATATCATCAAAAAATTCCGTCTTAAATGAAGTTAAATAATCTGGCACAATCCATTCTTCCATTCTACCTTCCAATGTTTTGGCAAAGGCTTTCCCATCTATTGTCAGCTCATAAAAAGCTGCTTTACCACTGTAATATTTTTCAACTGCCCTCTTTGCCTGAAGCTCTTTCATAATCTCTGTCAGGAAACTGGCGCTGATTCCCTCATTCTGGGCAATATCTTTATGGCGGGCAGACGGGTTTTGATATAGATACTTTAAAACATTACTATAATGAGCCTTTTTACACAGCCCTTCCATAACAATGGTAAAGTCCCTTTCATCCTCCATATCCCGAAATAAAAACCCCACCATATACACCATCCCGACAAAAATCCCCATCAGAAGTAGACTCATATGTTTATTTTTTAATGCGATTCGTTGAAAAAGCAGAGAAACCCTCTGCCCCTGGCGTAGTTCCTGATACAGAAGGTTTTTCTCTTTTCTCTGATACATACGCATTGTCTCGTATAGGTATTCCCGGTTTAATTCCTCCAACTGAACCTGATACTGCCCCTCTTCCTGCTGAGAGGGAGCTCGCTCATACATTTGGTCTAATCCCTGATAAAGTTCCTTATCCCATTTCATACGCTTCCTCCTTTTTGTTGCCCTCTTCTGTAATAGAAATCCTCAATGAACAGACACGCCTCTTTACATTCTCCGGTCCTGCAATTGTCCGGTTTCGTAAAAGAAATAATCTTTTCTCCACCTTGGACATATTTAGGATTTTGATTTTTCCCGCTCTTGAGGCAATACCCGCATGTGTCAAGTTTTCCGCGCTGGTCTTCGGCTACCATCCATTGTGCGGAACAGCAATTTCCCTGCATGACGCAGCAGTCAGCGTGTTCACACATATGAATATGGGTTTTAAAATCATATTCTCCCGTAGTCATAGATGGCACCAAAATAAGGGTTACTCTTAATATTTCCAGCAGCATCTGCAGGTATTCTGTTATCAAAAAATCTTTGCAAATCATTATGGCCATTCTTCCCAGGCCTTGGCAGTGAATCAAATGCAAAATTCCATCTGGACTTAGATCTTCCTGCGCCGGTTTTCCTCCCGGCTCAACTGGTCCGTCATAAGGATACTGTTTTTGCTGGCTGCAAACCTCAGCCCCATTTCCAGTCAAAACCAAAGCACTGTTTTGGTTCTCCTCCCATTTAGAAGGAAGGACAATCAAGGCGGGATATTCCTCACTGCTCATTTCGAGTGCAGCCTCTAGCAAATATTTCGTTATAGAAGCATCTGTTTCACTGCTTCCTATCATTTCCGGAAAGAATACAATATCTACCTGTTCACGGCGAGCTTCTTCTAAGACCCGCTTCACATTTTTCTCCACCTGGCCGGGCCGTGTAACAGCATCCACACAAAATTTATTTTCTCCGCTTTCTCTCGTCATTATATGGAGGTTCCGGCTGATAAATGAAACTCCTATTCTTAAAATTCCCTTTTTCTCGGCACGGTAAAACATAGAAGATGACAAAAAGCTGTGTTTGATTTGTTCTATCTGCATTTCAGAAAATATACGAGTATCAATGTACATAATATTCTTTAAAAGCCGGCTTATATCATAAGAATGTTGGCTTCCGCCACTACCTCTTTCCCAATAGGCATTCATTTTCGGAAGGACCTGAATTTGTGTTTCCTCTACATTGTTATTGAGCGCATCTATAGTCCGAATACCTTCTGGTGGGTTTCCCTCAAATTTTGTTCTCTTTTCCAAAGCCATATCCAGATGCCGCAAAAAGCTGAAAATCACGTGTACATTTTCGTATTCCTGGGAAAAGCGCTCCACTTCCTCCCAGTTTACGTTTTCCATCAAATCAGTAATTTCTTTATATCCACTTCCATCTTCTTCATATAAAATCGGAAATCTATCCTGTAATATTTTTTTGGCCTCCTGCTGATTATAGGAACGGTCGTCAATTAAAAATCTTTTATTTCTTCCTTTTTCTTCTTCTATCCTTCTAATCATGATCGCAACAATGTTATAAACTCGCCGGTACAATTCATCATCCCCCAATCTGGCCCCTTGATGACTTTATCTTACCTGTTACGCTTTCAGTATATCATATTCCTTTATCAGCAGCAATATTTTATTCAGTGTTTATTCAGCTATTATTTCGACTATTAGTAGTAAAATTCAGGAATCAGACTTCTCTCCCGCCTGATTCCCTTCCCTCTCAACTTGTAAGATGAATTGCCGCCTGTTCCTTAGACTGGACGTCCACTACAATATTGCACTCAGATACATGCTGATAGTTGATGTCCAGGGAATAGTTGACCTGGACTTTTAAGGCATGTTCCTGCTGGTCTACCCGGATATCGGTAGTATTCAGACCGATCATCATCTCCCCCATAGGAGTGGTGTAGGAGGTAATGCGCTTCTTGTCCTTTTCAAATACCATGTGAACGCTGGAGATCCCGTGTTTGATTACATCCATGGTATCTTCTCCTACTTTAATGGTATTCTTGACCATACCGTCAAATCCCTCTATTACCTCGTCATATATAATATAATGTTTGCCGTTTTTGTGGTAATAACTTCCGGGAGTAATAATTTGAATGTTATCGCTCTCACCGCCCATGGATTGAAGGCCGCTAACTGTGATGAGTACGTCTTTTGTCATATTTTTTCCTGCCTTCCTGATGAAGAAATAATTCAGAATCGTTCCTAATAATTTTCAATATCAATCTTTTTGGTTTCTTTTACCTGCTGGGGAAGAATAGAGGATGCAAAATTGGTAAACTTCTCCGCCAGGTCACTTACATAAAATTGGTATTTTTCTTGTGGCTGGCACACGCCCGGACAGCAGATTAAGTCTTCCTTTTCTAACAGCGCTTTCAGCTCAATAGCCGTCTCATATGCCGGATTAATCAGCGTGACATCTTCCCCCATAAGCCGCTTTATAGTGGAGCGCAGCAGCGGATAGTGGGTGCATCCCAACACCAGTGTATCCACGTATTTGGCTTTTAATTCGCTTAAATACCGGGATGCAATTTCATCGGTTACGGAATCGTGGAGAAGTCCTTCTTCCACTAAAGGCACCAGCAAAGGACAGGCTTTTCCGCTTACCCGGGCTGAAGGCATCATCTCTTTGATCACTGTCTCATAAATCCCGCTGCGGATGGTTCCTTCTGTACCGATAATCCCTACTTTGCCGTTTTGGGTTGCTTTTACCGCACTGACGGCCCCTGCCCGAATTACCCCCAAAATCGGAATATCCAGGTCCTTTTTTACCTCCTCCAGGGCATAGGCGCTGGCCGTATTGCAGGCAATCACAATGGCTTTCACCTGTCTGGTTTTTAAAAACCGGATAATCTGCCTGGAATAGCGGGTGATCGTGTCCTTAGACTTGTTTCCATAGGGCACTCGGGCCGTGTCCCCAAAATAAATAATCCCTTCATCCGGCATCTGACGGATAATCTCGCGGGCTACGGTTAATCCTCCCACGCCGGAGTCAAATACGCCTATGGGTGCGTTTCGAATGGACTCTATTTTTTCTGTCATATTGGCGTCCTCCCGGTGTTTACTGCTTTCCACGGGCTAAGCCGTGCTCAATTAGGCGGTTTACCAATGTTTTTTTATCTATACCTCTTGCCTCCCAAAGCATGGGATACATGCTGATAGCAGTAAATCCGGGCATGGTGTTAATTTCGTTAAATACCACTTCCCCATCCTGTTTTACAAAAAAGTCTACCCTGGCTAACCCGTAGCCATCCACAGCATTAAAAATGGCTACCGCATTTTTACGGATGGTTTCAGAGGCATTGCCGGGAAGTTCCGGATCTGTTACGGTTTTAGATTCTGCATTGTAATATTTTGCATCAAAATCATAAAAGTCTGCGGCCGCCAGGATTTCTCCCACTCCTGAAGCGACTACCGGCTCAGCTCCGCCTCCAAAGACAGCACATTCCACCTCCCGGCCAACTATGGTTTCTTCTACCAGAATCTTTCTGTCATGACGGGCTGCTTCTTTAAGTCCGGATATCAGCAATTCTCTGTTCTCCGCTTTAGTAACGCCTTTGGACGAACCTGCATTACTGGGCTTGATAAAGACGGGGTAGGAAAACCGGCTCTCCACCCGGTCTGCCACCTGAGCTATATCGGATAGCTGCTCCCGAAAAACCGGCTCATAGGCAGCCTGACGGATTCCCAGATCATCTACGATAATCTTGGTATAAAGCTTATCCATGGATACTGCAGATGCCAGTACACTGCAGCCTACATAAGGAATCCGGGCCAGCTCCAAAAGCCCCTGGATCGTTCCGTCCTCACCGTAAAGCCCGTGAAGCACCGGGAATGCCACATCCACAGGAATTTCCTGCCAGGAATCATTTCCCTTTATGAATGCGGATTTTTTGGTGGCATCCGGAAGAATTACTGCCTCTTCCTGGCCTTCCTTCCAGCTTCCATTTTGGATTGCTTCCAGAGAATCTACTTTGAGCCACCGGCCTTCCTCTGTTATCCCAATAAGCAAAAGGCGGTATTTCTCTGTGTCAATCTGAGCTACTATATTGGCAGCGGACATACAGGATACCACATGCTCGGAGGACTGACCCCCAAAAATCACCGCTACTGTCATTTTTTTCATACTATGTATCTCCTACCTGAATTCTCGGGCAAAGCCCGGCGGCGTCAGGGGGCAAACTGTCTTTTGACCCCCACACCATTTTTATTTCACACGTGTTTAAATTATACCACAGGTGTCAACAATTACAATACAAATCTCAACAGACAGGAGGGAATTTACCCTATGAAGGATATTAAAATCGGAGCTGTTTTTCTTCTGGCAGCATTGACGCTGTGGCTGGTACAGTTAAGCGGCGGGGATCAGGCCCTGGCTGGCCGGATCCGGGATGACGTGCTGCGCTTTCACGTTATCGGGGCCAGCAATCGCCAGGAGGATCAGGAGTTAAAGCTGCAGGTACGCTCACTGCTGCTGGAAGAAATCGAAACCGGTATGGAGGGGCAGCCCTCTTCCAAAGAAGCCCTGGTTTCCTATATTAATTTACATAAGCTTGAGTTGAAAAAGGAGGCAGATGACTTTATCCGCAGTCAGGGCTTTGACTATGAATCTTCTGTAGAAGTGGGCGTCAGCCATTTCCCCACTAAATTTTACGGGGATATGCTGTTTCCCGCCGGGGATTACGACGCCGTCCGGGTGGTTCTGGGGAAGGGAAAAGGACGCAACTGGTGGTGCGTCCTCTATCCGTCTCTGTGTTTTGTAAGCGATACCGCCGCTGTGGTGCCGGATTCCTCTAAGGCCCAGCTTGCCGGTATGCTGGCAGAAGAGGATTATGCCTCTCTTTTTTCCTCCCATCCTGACATCCGGATATCCTTCCGGCTTTTAGAATGGTGGAACAGCAGCTTCTAAAGATCCGTCGGCACAACTCCCTTAAGCGCCCAGCTATACTCATTAAGCGCCTGAAGCATGTTCATACGGGCTGTGTCTCTGGCGGCTTTCGCCTGAATATATTGAATCTCCGTGCTCAAATATTCAATCCGCCCCAACATTCCAAGCTGATATCTGCGCTGGTTGCCCTGCCAGGTCAGTTCCGCCTGGGAAAGGGCGGTCTCCGCAGCCTGAAGAGCAGCCCGCTTCTCCAGCAGGTTATAGTACAGCGTATCCATATTGCTGCGAAGCTGTTCCTCTGCGTCTGTCACACTGCGCTCTTTCGAATGAATGTCTTTAACGGTGCGGTTTTCCTTTTTGGTATTTTTCAGGCTGATGATCTCCTGATTGTAAGCAATTGCCTTTACCTTATCCGCTTCCCTGTCAACGGAGTCTATCCAGCTCATATCCGGTTCCGGCACTTCCCCCAGCACCGGGTTATCGGTGTAATCCCAGCCGGTAAGCATGATCAGGGTCCGGCGCAGGGAATCCATACTGTTATTCAAGGTAGAGAGCTGGTTTTTGGCTGAAGTTAAGCTTACCTGAGCAGAAAGAAGATCCGTGGAGGTTGCCATGCCGATGCCGCTTTGGGTATTGGACATGGACAGCATATCCGTGTAAAGCTCTGTCATCTTCTCCAGCATTTCTCTGTTAACCTCCATCTGCTTATAGCCGATAAACAAGGACTGAACCGCAGAGCTTAGCTGGTAGCGTATGGGGGCTAACGTATTCTGATCCAGTCTTCTGGCCTGCTTATCCAAAGCCTTTTCCATGGTACTGGCAGCAGATGACAGGCTTCTTCCCATAGCCTTATACTGGGCGGAATATATTTGATCTCCCTCCGCCTCCAGGCCTTTTGCCTGCTGGCGGTATTCTTTGCCATCCTCCCTCATCTTTTCAACCAGCTCATAAGAATCCTTCAGATTGCTCTCTACCGCATCGGCTGCCGAGCGGTAGGAAGGGTTGAAAAATTCTATCAAATCCGGTATCTCTTCATATTCTAATGTATCATCCAGAAGGCGCGCCCATTTTTCATCATCGTATCCTTCCGGCTGCTGTACCGCCGCCTCCGACTGCAGAAGGGAAAAAGGCTTAACCGGCGCCCACAGGCTTAACCCCGCCGCTGCGGCCAGGGTTGCCCCGGCAAACCGGAAGGTAAATCTTGTTGATTTCATAGTCTGCCTCCTTATCCTGCGGAAGCCAGGCCTGCTACCCCGCTTTTATAGGTCTCATAGGCCTGAAGCACGGCCATCTCCTTAAGCCGGACGGAGATCCTGGCCCCTTCCAGAGCATAGGCCTGCTGCTGATATTCCAGTTGGCTCAGATTACCAATAGATAAATTAAGGGCTGCAGTATCCGCCTGTTTCTGGGCCAGCACAAGCTCTGCCTCAGCTTGCTCATAATCTGCCTGGGCCTGGAGAAGGGCCTGATAATTGCTGGTCACCGAGGAGCGAATCTGAGACTCATTATTTGCAATGGTCTCTTCCAAAGTCTCTTTCGATTCCGGAACCCTGGTACTGTTAAGGCGATGACGGTTTATGGACAAGGTAAAATTATTTTTTACGGCGGTTTCTTTATCTGCTTCCAGGTCAATTGCCAAAATATCTTCCTTGCTTACAGAGGGAAGCTGGCCAATCTCCGGATTGGCATTATAGGCCCACCCGGTAGCTAAGCACATACTCTGCCTGGTAGTGCGGATCTGCTTTTCTGTCGTTAAAATACTCATCTCGCCATTTTCTACCGCGCTTTTTGCATTTAACACCTCCATCTGAGTTGCCATCCCCACAGCAGCTTTGCGCTGTACCGCCTCATACTGGCTTTTCAGCAGATCCAGGTTCTTTTTAGACAGGTCCAGGTTCAGCAAAAGCTGATGGTAAGTGATCATCAGGGTCTTGGTGGAGGCCACGATTGTGGCCTCTGTCTGCTTGTTCTGAGTCTGCATGCCGAAATTTCCGACTTCTGCTGACGTGGCGCTGGCTTCCAGGGCCTTAGCCTGCTGCTCCAGAGTAAGAACAGTGGTATCATAGGTGGGACTGTCCGGATCCATCATCTCAATCTGCTGGTAAATCTGCCGGGCGCTGTTGCGGTAGCTGGCCGCAATATCTCCGTCGCTGCGGCCTAAATCCCCTTCCCGGTTCTGCTCATAGGAAGCCTGATTGTTCACCACTGTCGGGTTATATTCATGGACCAGGTCCGCAATCTCATCATATTCCAGCTTATTATCTCTGAGAGTGGACCATTTCTCCGGTGTGTAGGCGAATTCCGGACTGCCTGCCAGAACCTGCCCGGTTACCGTTGCAGTCAGCGCTGCTGCCAGGCTTAAGGCCGCCATGCTATGTAAACGTCTCATATGCTCCTCCTTCATGCCCTGTCCGGGCATGCGTCAATCATAGTTGGGTTCCCTCTTTTTCTTACGATTCATAATACTATAATAAACCGGAAGCATCAATAGGGATAAAATGGTAGATGCTACCAGGCCTCCCACATCTACCAGGCCTAATCCCTGCATCATCTCGCCGCTGTCGCCAAAGGCCAGCGCCATGGGGATCATGGCCACAATAGTGGTCAGGGTGGTCATCAGTATGGGGCGCAGGCGGGTAGCGCCTGCTTCGATAAGGGCAGTTTTCATATCCATGGTAGTCCGGTATTGATTTACCGTATCTACATAGAGAATTCCGTTGTTTACTACCGTTCCAACCAGCATGAGGAATCCCAGCAGGGACGGCATACTGATAGAAACATCCGTAAGCCATAAAAGTCCAAAGGAACCAATCAAGCTGAACGGAATGGTAGTCATAACCATAAAGGAAAACTTGGGTGATTCAAACTGGGCGGCCATTACGACAAAGACCAAAAAAGTGGCCAGTAAGATTGCCTGGCCCAGGGCCCCGAACTCTTCGTTCATCATCTCAATCAGATCATTGGTGGCAACAGAGATTCTCTGGGTCATATTTGGCTTTACCACCTCTTCAAAAAGCTGATTGTCTATCCTGGCTGCCTGTCTTCCCTTCTCGTCCATCTTTGCATATTCTGCGGAAATGGTTACCTGATACTGCTTGTTGTTTCTGGTAATACTGGACGGACTGTCCTCAAAGGCCACATCTGCCACATCCGTCAATGCCACAGAGCTTCCGGTGGGAGTGGTCAGCATGATTCCCTTCAGCTGATCAATGGTTTTGTACTCATCTGCCGGGTATTCTACCCGCACATCCACCTCGTTACCGTTTACTTCCAGAGTGGTGGCGTCCACGCCGCTGAGCATCTGGTTGACGGTTCCGGCAATCATGGCCGGGGTCAGCCCTTCTGTTCCCGCTTTTACAGAGTTAATATGAAGCTTCACAACCGGCGCCGCATTTTCCAGACTTGAGTGAACCTTGGCGATCTCCGGTCTGGCTTTTAAATCTTCTGCGATCTGATCGGAGACCTCTTTCAGCTCATCATATTCGGTGCTCTGGAGGATCACCTGATAGGTATCGCTCACAGTAAAGCTGGACATGGTATTACTCTCGGTTACTGTAATGTTGCAGTCATCTACTGTACTTAATAACGATTTCCACTCCTTTGCGACTTCACTGGTTTCCCGTTTTCTGTCATCTTTTAAGTAGGCGGTAATGCTTCCGCCTCCGCCCATCATGCCTCCCATCATACCGGAGCCGCCATAAGTCAGCATATAGGAATCCAGATCTTCGTCTGCGGTAACCAAGCTCTCAACCTCTGTCAGGATGGCCTCTGCTTTCTCTATATTCACCCCTGGCCTCATTTCCACAGACACATCAATGGTTCCCTCGTCACTGGCCGGGATCATTTCGGATCGGAGCTGGGTAGCCATGGCAAAAGAAAGGATCAAAAGGCCAATGGTTACAAACATAACTGTTTTTTTCTTCGGAAGAATAGACTCCATAATGCTCCGGTAACCGGACTGCATTGCCCGGACTGCCGCAGACGCAGGAGCTTTTTCCTTTTCCTTGGGGCGGTAAAAAGCATAACACAGCGGAACAATGGTCATAGCGGAAATCAAAGATGCTACCATACAGAAAATAATGGTAAATCCTAAAGGCTTAAACATCTGGCCGCTCATTCCCGCCAAAAAAGCCAGGGGAAGGAATACGACGCAGGTGGTGGCGGTAGAGCCAATAATAGACTGAAGCACAATGCCGCTTCCCTCCAGAGCTGCGGCGCGGTATTCTAAAAATCCGTGACCTTTGGTAGAGCGGAAACAGCTCTCCAAAACTACAATGGAGTTGTCTACCATCATTCCTACGCCCAATACCAGAGCGCTCATGGTAATAATATTCAAAGAAAAGCCCATCAAATACATGAGAACCAACGCTGCCATGATAGAAATAGGAATGGAGGTTCCAACAATAAGCGATGCTTTCAGATCCCCAAAAAACAGGAAAATTATAAGCATGGAAACCACGACTGCTAAAATCATGGTCTGGAATACAGAGGTCAGTGCGCCTTCTATCTGATCGCTTGCGTCATAAACCACTACCATATCCAGATTTTCGTCAGACGCTTTCAGCTTATTCATTAGCTTGGAAGCTTCCCTGGATACCTCCTGAGCACTGCTTTTCTGCTGCTTCTGAATGCTGACAGAAACCGTGTCCTGTCCATTATAGCGCCCGATGCTGGAGGTCTCCTTTTCCGTGCTGGCTACAAAGGCGATGTCATCCAGATAGACAATATCACCGCTTGGAGTGGTAATGGGAATCTCTTTCAGGCTGTCTACCGTATCATAGGTAACGCCTGCAGATACCGTTAAATCCTGACTTCCTACCTGCGTAGCCCCTGCCGGAATAGAAAAGCTGGCGCCGGAGACTGCGTTTGCCACAGAGTTAATAGACAGATGGTATTGAGCCAGCTTTTCCGGAATCAGCTGGATCCGCACATATTCTGCCTGACCTCCCGACAGATCCACACTGGCAATACAGGAGATCTTCTCCAGTTCCGGGACAATGGTGTCCTCAACATAATTATACAGGTTATTTACGCCGGAGTTGTTGACCGCCATTACCATGGACGGGCTGCTGTTAATGTCAAACTCCATAATAACCGGAGCCATGGCATCCTCTGGCAGAGAGCTCTCTAAAGCATCAATCTTCTTTTTCAGATCCGAATATGCTTTATCCATATCCGTACCGTAGTCATACTGCAAAAGAACTAAGGAGGAATTCTCACTGGAAACAGAGGTAATGGCATCTATTCCGCTGAGCTCTCCTACCTCATTCTCCACAGGCTTGGTCAAAAGCTCATCCACATCCTCCGGGCTTGCCCCCACATAGACCGTGCTGATAACCATCATCGGCATGTTCATTTCCGGGGTCAGCTCCATGGTGGAGGAAAACAGGGAAATACAGCCGAACACCATCAGGCACAGAACGCACAGGACCGTGGTGACCGGGCGTTTTAATACGGTTTTCGTTATATTCATTCAGCCCGCCTCCTTACTGTGCCGCCTGGGTTTCTGTCTGGACTTTGGTCTCCGAAGGAGCAGATGTCTCTGCAGCCCTTTCGCCCTGCAAAGCCACTGTGGCCCCCTCTGCCAGCTCAGAGCTCCAGGTGGTAATCACCTGATCCGTTTCCTCAAGGCCGGAAATAATCTCTGCTCTTTCTGAATCATAAATTCCTACCTCTACGGGAATTTTGTGGACAATCCCTTTGTCGTAGGTATACACATAGGCATCACCCCCGTCATAATAGACACAATCTACCGGGATCGTCATAACATTTTCTGCTTCATCTGAAACAATGCTCAGCTGGACCTTTACGCCGGGAGCCAGAGAATCTGCATTATCCACCGTGGCTTCCACAAGAAACAGGCCAGTCTGGGGATTTACCATGGAACCCACTTCCGTCACAGTGCCCGTATAAGCAGTCCCCTGCTTTTCCAAAGCGATCTCGTCTCCTGGCTGTAAGTTGTTTCTCAGGCTGTCGGCAACCGAAAAGGATACCTTCTTTCCTCCTTCTCCCGTAATGACACAGAGCTGGCTGGACTGGGCCACTGTATTATGAAGAACCATGCTGCTGGATTCAATCTTTCCCGCAATAGGAGCGGTAACTGTACTGTACTCTACCTGGAGGTCGTAAGCCAGCTTTGCGCCGTCATACTGGATCCTGGCAGACTGGGCGCTGGTCTGGACCTGCTCAAAGGCCTGGGCGGAAATATCTCCGCTGGCGTAGAGCACCTGCATCCTGGCCAGGTTGGCGTTGGCTGTATCCAAAGCAACCTTTGCTCCGTCTAAAGAAATTTTGCTGCTGTCAATCTGCTTGTTATCAATACGGCACAGAGGCTGGCCTTCTGCAACTGTATCCCCGGTATCTACATAGATCTCCAGGATTTCTCCTGCCACTTTGGGCATCACGTAAATAATGTCAGACGGCTCTACTGTGCCGATAATCTCCTTTGACAGGGTGATGGTTCCGTTGGCAGGAGTCTCCGCCTTCACTACAGGGGTATAAACCTGCTCAACTGTCTCGACAGGCTTTAACAGCCTGGGAGCGGCAATTGCGGCCAGAGCCCCGGCTGCAACAACTCCAATGATGACTTTATATCTGGTTTTCATATTTGCACTTTTCCTCCTTCATTGCCCTGCTGATTTTAACTCAAAGCGATTAGCTGCAGGCTCCCCTTTTTACAATTTCCAGCTTCTTTCTAAACATTTGGCGGATTGTCTCTGACTTTTGGGGAAATTTAAACCTCTGCCCCAAGGCCATGACAAGGGTCTGCAGCCCTAAATCTGTTGTCAGGCGGATAAATTCCCGATCCTGGGATCTCAGCTTTGACCAATCCCCTTTTTCATAGAGCCAGTCTCCCAAATCCAAAGGCCCCCCCATTTCCCCCAGATCACAGCAGTCTTCCGTAAACTGCTCTGTCTCGATCTGGAGTATGGCAATCCGGGCCAGCTCCATCAGGTTTTCGCTCCATTCCAGTTGGAACCAGTCATCAAAAAGCTCTTCCAGCATCTTCCAGTAGTTCCCTTTATTTCGGATCAGGCTCTCCCTGCAAAACAGGTGGGCCTGCATTAAAATATCAGAGAATACATATTGGAGAAGGTCTCTTTTATCTTCAAAATATGTATAGAAGCTTCCCCTGGAAATATCCGCATTTTGAATAATCTTATTAATGGATACTTTTTCAAAAGGAACTCGGGTAAATTCGGATATGGCGGCTATCCGAATACTTTCCTGCTTTTCTGCCGGCAAACGGGCAAATCGTTCTGTAGGCATCTGGTTTCACCTTCCTTCCTTTTTCTGCCTCTTCTTCCAGTGGAAATTTAGCTAAGCGCCTCACTGGCACACCTTGCCGGATACTCCATAGGAAAAAGTGACAACCTGTCATCATTATAATGACAGGTTGTCACTTCGTCAACGGTTTTTATATTTTTTTCACACTTTTTTAAGAAGGCTTTTTTAAGAAGCCTTCTTGTCCCATAGCCGTAACAGCCGGCGTTTTATGATGCTCTTTCTTTAATGTTTTTGGACACCGTAATCTCCTGATTGTCGATATGCTCTCTTACCGCCGCCTTTGCTTCTGCAATACTGTGGCGCTTTATACAGCGGAGAATATGCTCGTGCTCTACAATCAGTACCTGCCTCTTTCCTGCGTCCTTTATATATTCCAGCCGGTAGCGGTACATCTGCTCTCTCAAATTATTCAGGATCTGAACCAGACGGTTATTGCCGGTGGCTTTATATATCAGCTCATGAAACTGCTCGTCTGCCTCGGCAATGGCCATGGCATCTCCTTTGTGGATGGCCTCAGAAAAAGTCCTCTGTACCTCCTCCATCTCTGCAATCCCTTCCTCGGAAATCCTCTGGCAGGTCAGCTCAATTGCCAGCTCTTCTAAAGATCGGCGTACCTCCAGAACATCCTTTAAGCTCTTTTCAGAAATTTTGGCTACCTCAGCGCCTTTTCTGGGAATCATTAAAACCAGGCCTTCCAGTTCCAGCTTGCGGATAGCCTCACGAATGGGGGTCCGGCTTACTCCCAAACGCTCTGCAAGCTGAATCTCCATCAGCCTTTCCCCCGGCTCCAGCTCCCCCTTTAAAATCGCCTGGCGCAAGGTGTTAAATACCACATCCCGCAAAGGCAGGTACTCATTCATTGTTACCCGAAAATCGTTTCCCATGATTTCCTCTTCCTCCTCCTTAATTCTCCTCTGTTCTCCTGTTGTTGTAAAAGTTGGTCAGGTATACCTGCCTTGCCAGAGTGCAGTGCTCTCCATATCGCAGATCCTCGTAGGCTGTTACAGCAGCTTTGGGATTGGAAAACAGACCGAAAACGGTAGGCCCGCTTCCGCTCATCATTGCTCCCAAGGCTCCATATTCCCGCATAACCCCTTTAATTTCTTCGATTGCCGGATATTTTCGGGCTGTTACCAGCTCCAATACATTTCCCAGACGCCCTGACACTCCCAGCAGATCGCCTCTCCCAATAGCCTCAATCAAACCGTCAATATCCGGATGCTGCTCTGGCTTTAGGTCATTGGCATGAAGGTTTTCATATACAAATTTGGTAGATACGCTGACAGCCGGTTTGGCCAGAAGAACCTGGCACTGAGGCATAGGAGGCAAAGGAGTCAGCTTCTCTCCAATCCCTTCAGACAAAGCGGTTCCCCTCATAATACAGTATGGCACGTCAGCGCCCAGCTTTACCCCCCGCTCCATCAGCTCCTCCATGGAAAGCCCCAGATGGAACATCTTGTTGAGCCCCACCAAAACGGCGGCGGCATCGCTGCTTCCGCCTCCCATACCGGCGGCGACAGGGATCAGCTTACGTAAACGGATAAAAACGCCGTTTTTTACCTGAAATTCTTCCATCAGCAGGTCGGCTGCCTTATACATCAGGTTATTCTCATTGACAGGAAGGTAGGACAGATTGGTTTCTATCTCAATCCCCGGCTCCCTCCGAAAAAACAGGTCAACCTGATCATACAGCCCCACTGTCTGCATAATCATCCGCACATCGTGGTAACCGTCCTCCCGTTTTCTCAAAACATCCAATCCCAAATTAATTTTTCCATAGGCCCGAAGTTTAAAATGAGTCGTCATGGCAAATCCCTCTATCTGTTTTTTATAATACATTATTTTGTATACAGTATTTTTATAAGTACATTGTAAACACTTTCACCCGATATTTCAAGTGCTTTTTTTCAGAAAATATCTCTTTGTAAAAAATGTCTAAGCTTGCTGGGAGCAGGCTCTTTCAGTTTGGGCAATTAAGCCGATATATTTTATTAAGAACACGTTTTCCAGTACAGGGAAGGAAAAAGATATGTCAAATATAAAAGTGGCCAATACGGCTTCCGAACCTGCTGTCAATGCAGAAAAAGAATTTCAGCTTGTCAAACAGCAGCAGGAAATAAGGGGCAGTGAATCGCTGTTTCAGAAACTTTCCCAAACAATCACAAAGCAGCGGGAAGAGGCAGATAAAGCCCGGGAAGATGATCAGCAGGTGCAGCAGGGAGACACAGCAGAGATTTCAGAAGCACGCAGGCGTTTCCCTGCCAATGAGACATCTTCCATGGACGATTCCCTCAGATGGATGCTGGAACTGGAGGAAAAGGACTGGAAACTTCTTCTGGAATGGCAGCCTGATCCCAGCCTGGATCTTTCTAAACAGCTTCAGGAACTGTCAAAACTGTACCTTACTCTCCTTGAGGCTACTCTGAAATATGCAGAGGGTGAGAATCTGGCAGAACAGCTGGCGCGGCTGGACGCTCTGCTGGCCCAAAAGCTTAGTCTGGTAATGGATCAGAATCTGGAGCAGCTGACGCTTCTTCTGGAAAAGACCGGGCAAGGCGCAGAATTGGACAGCATCCGTTCCGGCCTTTACCGGCAGACTGCCGGGCGAATCCTCTCTCTTCATGCCGCACATACGCTTTTTTCTCAAGTAAAGCCAGTCAGCAGCAGAAGCAGCAGGGAGTTTTCTGCCCCTTCCTCTCATTCCAGAGAGGGGATGGTTTATCAATCCTCCGGAAGGCAAAATATCCGGTTTCAGCAGGCATACCATACGCAGGAGAATTCCTGGAAAGAACAGCTGAGACAGAGGGAGGAAATCATCAACAATGCCAGAACAGGTATTACCAAAAATGCTTTTAAGCAGGAAAGCTCTGTTTCCTCCTCTGGCAGGGAGCTGGAGAGGGCCAACCGGTTTGCCGCCCATATAAGAGGCAGCGGTAATCTATTCAATAATCCCGGTATCAGCGCCCGAAATGAGGAAGTAACGGGGCTGATGGCCGCTGTTATGAGTATGAAGGGACAGGTATATGCCGGGGAAATCAGACAGAGTAGTTCTCTTACCTTTGCCCTTGAGAATGCCATTGAAAAAATCATCAGTCCATACCTGAGCGGAAAAGGGGCTTCCAAAGTATATTACCATACCCTTGCTGCTTATAAACAAACACAAAGCCCTGAGAAAGCCATTGAGGATGGACAAGACTATGCTTACCGGCAGTTTCAGGCAAAGCAGAAAGACCCGGCTTTTCAAAGATCCCCTCATTATTCCAAAGAATCCGGGTTTTTCCAGGCCTTGGCAAAGGGCCTGAGTCCTGAAAAGGCGTTTGCCATGGGGATTAATATTTTGGAAAAGGATTGGCAGAATTTTTTATATGCCATAGGAAACCGGCAGAACTCTTCTTATTTGTCAAGGGCTCAAATCTACAGCCCCTGGGGAGCTCTGGCGGGCGCAGGAACACATGGGGCTGGCAGAGACGGGAGCGCCGGAAAAATCTTAACCTGCGCTGCAGCAGCGATTATCCTGAGCGCTCTGGCTGTCATGTATTTCCGGTTTATTTAATACCGCACAGAAACCCCCATGGGAATTCCACACTCCCATGGGGGTTATAATATAACTCTTATTCGTTTTTCTCAGGTTCGTCATCCATAAACAGAGGGCGCAATTCTCCATTATCGTCTCTTCTGTCATCCTTGGGCATATATTTTTTGAAGATTGCGTGGAAGACATAGGAGTTTACAAATGCTATCAGAGGAAAACCAAACAGCAGAAACAGTACAGAAAATTGAGGCGCTATATAAAAGCTTACCACCATAAGAACTACCAGCGCCCCATCCATCACCAGGATTCCCAGTGTCTGGAAAATGTGACGGACAGACATAAAAAATGCGTTAAACAATGTCTTTTTTATGGGATTGTAAAAGCGGCTCTGGATGGGAAACACGTAGGTCAGGATACAGGCGTACACCAAGGTCAGAGAGCCGAATATCGTAACCATAATGGTGCGGAACTTTGACGCTTCTGTCTGCATGTAGAGAAAGAAGTACAAATCAAAGCCCAACAGAAGGCCTGCCGCCAGCATTATCAGCCAGATAACCGTAGCCTGCCGGAAGTTTTCTTTAAAGGACTTAAAGTAGGACTTTAAGGTATAACCGTCCTCATCCCGTACCAGCTTTAAAGTCACATAATAAAGCGCAGTAGTGGAGGCCCCCACAGTGAAAATTGGAATACAGGTTACCATCCACAAAATATTCAGAATAATCAAATCTCCCAGCTTACCGATAAAGCGCCAAACCGGATTATCATAGTTAAACAACCCCTGCAGCATATGGTTCATTCCCCATTTCTCTTTTAATCGTGATTCAGTATCTGGTGTTCATTATAGCGAATCCTTTTAAAAAAATCAACTTTCCTTCTGATTTCATATTTTTTTCATAAATTCTCCACTGTATTTGTGGTATAATATGAACACTTAACCCAATGGAATACATACCCTTAGGGGCAGAAATGAGGATGAAATTATGTCTTTAAAAGATTCGCTGAAAGCAGAAGCCCGGCAGGAACGGGCTAAACTTAAGGAAATGTCCTTTCAGGACAAGCTATGGTACATATGGGAATATTACAAAATACATATGCTTATCGGAGGGATCCTGCTGTTCTTTCTCTACGTTCTGGGAACCATTTTTTACCAGAAAAGCTTTACCACCCAGCTTTTCTACGTTGTTATGAATGACCCCTATGCGTCCTTTTCTGATTACGAAGGAATGTCGGATGGTTTTAAAGCGCGGATGGGATATGGCAAAAAGGATCGGGTGGATATGGACACCAGCCTGCATATTAGCTTTGACAGTTCCAACGCTAATACGGAACTGGATTATGCGTCTCTGGCAAAAATAACTGCCATTGTTGCCAGCCAGGATCTGGATTTGATGATTACCAACGCAGACGCTATCGATCATTATGCAGAAAATGACGGATTACTGGATTTGGAGGCCGTCCTCCCCGCCGATCTCCTGGAACTGGTAAAGGATGATATCTATAAAGCTCCTGACAGCTCCGGCGCTGTATTTTCTGCTGCCATCAATCTGGAAAACTCTCATTTTCATGAAAAGGCCGGAACTGAGATGGAGGAAGCTTACTTTTGCCTTATCAGCAACTCCAGACGTATAGATACGGCCATTGAGTTTCTCCGGTATCTGTATGAGGAATAAGAGGCCAGAACCCCAGATTCCGGGCCAGTTTTCGAGATGGATGGTTATCAGGATGAATCTGCAGGCACAGTTTACACTCTAATTCCCAATCCCCATAGGCCATGACAGCCTGGCAGGCTTCCCTGGCAAACCCTTTCCTCTGATAAGGGAGAAACACCTGATATCCCATCTCCAAGTATTCTTCCGCAGGTTCTCCGGCGGCTTTCAGCCGCCTGCAGACTCTTTCTTCTGGATTCCAGAGCCCGGCCGCGCCGATAATGCGGCCGGTTTCTTTTTCTTCCAAAAGCCACAGGCCATATTCATAAAATCTGTACTGGCAGGAAATATAAGTCTCCAGATCTTCCCGGCTTTTAAAGGCGGCGGCCTGGACAGGGGATAAAGCATTACCGCTCCAAAGGGGCTGAAGCTTTTCCCAGTCCTCCCCTGACGCTTCCCGGATTATCAGCCGCTCTGTTTGAGCAATTATCCAGGGAAGTCCCAGTTTCCGGCGGACAAGCCTCTCTGCTATCCGGTTCAGCTGTTCTTTGCCGGCGCTATCCCAGCTCTCAATAAAAACGGGGAGCTTTGGACAGGCAGCAGCGCAGACTTCTCCAACGCCAAGAACGGCTCCCCCGGCCGCATAAGCGGCCAGAAGAGCCTCTGGTTCATCCGATACACAGACCTTATAAAATTGTCCTTTTATATTGACTGTGCAGGTCTTTGTCATAATTTAGCTGTGCTCCGGTTCCGGATAGGTTTCCCCAAAGGTTTCCGCAGTAACGGATTTGATCTTCTGCTCCTTCATGGGGCGGTCGCTGTAGTCGGTGCGGACGTCCGCGATCTTGTTTACTACATCCATCCCTTCAATTACCTGGCCAAATGCAGCATATGCCCCGTCTAAATGGGGAGAAGTCTCATGCATAATAAAGAACTGGGAACCGGCAGAGTCCGGATCCATAGCTCTTGCCATGGACAGCACCCCGGGAGTGTGCCGCAGATCATTTTGGAACCCGTTTTGGTTAAACTCGCCTTTAATGCTGTAGCCCGGGCCCCCCATGCCGGTTCCGTCCGGGCAGCCGCCCTGGATCATAAATCCTTTGATAACCCGGTGGAAAATTAATCCATCATAAAATCCTTTTCCTATCAGGCTTAAAAAGTTGTTGACCGTATTGGGAGCGACCTCAGGGTATAATTCTGCTTTTATTACGCCGCCGTTTTCCATGGTAATGGTAATAATTGGGTTTTTCATCTGGTTTTTCCTCCTAATCTATGGGCACGCGCCGCTGCGCGCTGCCTGTCAGAGTCGATTCTATCAAATATAGCAGCCCATTGCAAGCAGTTCTATTGAAACTGTGCCTGATACAGCTGATAATAAAAGCCTTTTGCCTCCATCAGGCTTTGATGGCTGCCCTGCTCCACCACCTCCCCGTGGTTCATTACCAGGATCCGGTCGGCATTTTGGATGGTGGACAGGCGGTGGGCAATGACAAAACAGGTTTTTCCTTCCATTAGCTTTAGCATAGCTTCCTGAATCTTAATCTCTGTCCGGGTATCTACATTGGAAGTGGCCTCGTCCAGTATCAGCATCCGGCAGTCCAAAAGCATAGCCCGGACAATGGTTAAAAGCTGCTTCTGTCCTTTGGAAATGTTGATCCCATCCTCTCTCAGGACAGTATCATACCCCATGGGAAGCTGCATGATAAAAGAATGAATCCGGGCCGCCCTGGCAGCCTGTATTACCTCATCCCTGGTGATCCCTTCCCTGCCGTAGGAGAGATTTTCCAGTATTGTGCCGTGAAACAGCCAGGTATCCTGAAGCACCATGGCATAAGCCTTTCTTAAGCTGGCCCGGTTAATTTGGCGGATGTCTCTGCCGTCTACCCGGATGCTGCCATGGTTCACATCATAAAACCGCATCAGCAGATTAATCAGCGTAGTCTTTCCGGCTCCCGTGGGACCTATCACTGCCACCACCTGTCCCGGCTCTGTGGTAAGAGAAAGGCGGTGGAGAATATCTTTTCCCTCTTCATATCCAAAGGATACCCCGGAAAGTTCTACCCGGCCTTTTACCGGATTTGCGTCCGTACCGATCCGGACAGCCCCCTCTGCATCCCTGGTCTCCTCCAGCTCATCCAGCAAAGCAAATATCCGTTCTGCCGCCGCAATGGCAGACTGGAGATCCCCGGCAATATTGGCCGCCTCGCTGATAGGACCGGAAAATTTTCTGGAGTACAGCACAAAAGAGGAAATCTGGCCCACTCTCATCATTCCCATAAGATAGAGAAAGGCCCCGAATACGCTGATCAGGGAGAGGGACAGATTGTTGATGAAGTTTATCATAGGGCCTACTGTGCTGCCGTAATATTCTGCTTTGTAATAAGCTTCTACTCCATCCCGGTTTTTTTCTTCAAAGCTTTGAATCACCTTTTCTTCTTTGCAGTATGCTTTAATGGTTCTCTGCCCTGTGATCATTTCCTCTGCAAAGCCGTTTAGCCGCCCCAGGCTGGCCGACCTGGCCCGAAACAGGGGCCTGGTCTTTCCGGTAAGAAACCGTGTAATCCAGCCGGAAAGAGGCACTGTGACGGCAAACACCAGCACAAGCCGGGGAGAGATCACAATCATCATATACAGGGCCCCTGTTACCGTAATAATGGTGGTCATCATCTGCACCAGATCGCTGGACAAGGATTCATTGACAGTATCAATATCATAGGAAATCCGGCTGATAATGTCACCTGTTTTGTGGAGATCAAAATACCCGACGGGAAGGGACAGCAGACGGTCAAATACATCCCGGCGCATGGCATATACTACTTTTCGGCTGATGGTAACCATCAGGACGGCGATAGCATAGGAAAGCGCCGCCGAAGCTATATAAAATCCCGCCATCCATGCAGCATAATAAAATACCTTTGGGAAGTCTACCTTACCCGGACCAGGCTCAATGGCATCAATGGCATAGCCGGACAGCATAGGGCCCATAAGGGAAAAGGCGTTGCTTGCCAGAGTCATAACAATAGCAAGGAATAACAGCCAGCGGTACTGCATTAAATAACTTCCCAAACGCTTCAAAGTCTTTTTTCTGAACCTCATTACCCCATCCCCTCTCTCCGAAAACCCATCTGGGATTTTCCGATTTCCTGATAAATGGAGCAGGTTTTCATCAGTTCTTCGTGAGTTCCATACCCCAGGATCCGTCCCTCTTCCAAAACCATAATGTGGTCTGCGCTCATAACAGAGCTGATTCTCTGAGCGACTACAATGCAGGTAGTTCCCGCAAAATGAGTCTTAATTTCCTTTCGAAGAGCTGCATCTGTTTTGTAATCCAGGGCGCTGGAGGAATCATCTAATATTAAAATTTCCGGCCCGGATGCCAAGGCCCTGGCAATTAAAATACGCTGCTTCTGGCCGCCGCTTAAGTTAGCGCCTTTAATGTCCAGGCCCTGATCCACGCCTCCTTTTTCTTCCACAAATTCCTCTGCACGGGCATAAATAACTGCTTTCTCAGCCTGCTGCCTGGTAAGACCCCGGCCCATATTGATATTTTCGTAGATGGTATCCTCAAACAGCATATCATTCTGGAATACAGTCCCAAAGCGTTTTCGTAAAGTCTTTAAATCCATAGATTTTATATTCTGACCATTAATGCGGACAGCCCCCTTATCTACGTCATAGAACCGCATTAGCAGATTGACAATGGTGGATTTTCCGGATCCGGTAGCTCCGATAATTCCCAGCGTTTCCCCCTTCTTTAACTGAAAGGTAATATCTTCTATATTATTGCACACTTTGTTGTAAGAAAAATCCACATGGTCAAATTCAATATGAAATGGAGAGGATTCCTCCCCGGCTTTGTCCGGACAGGCAAATTGCCGCTCATCCTCCGCCTCCAGAATCCGGCTGATCCGCTCTGCCGACGCTGCCGCTTTGGACAGGATCACAAACATTCTGGAGATGGACATCAGCGCATTTAAGATAATGGTAAAATAGGTCATAAATGCCAGGATCTTTCCCACCTCAGAAGTGCCTGCGTTAACCCGCCAGGCCCCCACAAGGATTACGCCTACCAGACCCAGATTTAAAAGGATATTCATGGAAGGATTGGTGAGGGCCGTAATAACAGTAGCCTTTCTCTCCCGATCCACTACCTCCCGGTTGATTGCATCGAACCGTTTTCTCTCGTAGTCTTCTTTTGACAAAGCTTTGATTACCCGGATTCCTCCAATATCCTCCCTTACCAGGCGGACGAACCGATCCGTACTTTCCTGGAGGGAAGCAAACAGGGGGATGCTTTTTCGGGAAACCAATGTGACCACTGCTGCAAGAAGGGGCAGCGTTGCCAAAAGAACACAGGCAAGGGCTGTATCCAATGCCATGGTCATGGCGATTCCGCCAATGAGAAGGATGGGCGCCCGGACCCCCAGGCGCTGGATCCGCCCCAGCATTTGATGGACATTATAGGTATCTGTGGTAAGCCTGGAAATCAGAGACGGCCTGGTAACTTCATCTGCCTGCCGGTTTGACAAATACATGACTTTGGCAAACAGATCCCCTCTTATGGTAAACATGGCATCGCTGGCCACCCGGGAAGCCATGCGGTTTGCCAGCACGTTAAAAGCCGCTGCCGCCAGGGAGCATCCTATCATAAACAGGCCCCAAAAGAGAATCTCCTCTTTCCGTCCTGCCGGCACTACCTCATCAATGGTATGGGCTAATGCCCAGGGCAGGAATAAATCCATTATGGTTCCTGTAAACTTGATTGCAAAACCCAGGGCCATACGCAGATAGTATGGCTTTAAGTAATAGGTGAATATTTTTTTCATAAGAAATATCCTCACATTCCCTGCCGTCTCAACTGTTACGGATATTTTAATATGAAATGGAAAAACCGTCAAATAGGCATTTGACAAAGCCGCTGTTTTGTAATACAATGTATTACAAAGAAAGGAGCAATTACTATGACGATTTCGCTTAGATTAAGTAATGAAGATTCTGTTTTGATAAAAAAATATGCGGAAATCAATAATATTTCGGTTTCCGAATTCGTGCGTCAGACGATTCTTGAGCGTATCGAAGATGAATATGACCTCAAAGCCTACCATACGGCTATGGCTGCATATCATGAAGAATCTGTAACGTATTCTTTAGATGAAGTGGAGAGGGAGCTGGGCTTTAAATGATTTACCATGTTGTATTTTCAAAGGAAGCGCTCAAAGCTTTAAAAAAATTAGATAAGTATACCGCCCTTCTCATTACTGGCTGGATACGGAAAAATCTGGAAGGCTGTTTGGATCCCCGTATACATGGAAAATGCCTGACAGCCAATCGAAGTGGTCAATGGCGTTATCGCATTGGCGATTACCGTCTAATTGCCCATATTCAAGACGACCGGGTTCTTATCTTAATTCTTGAAATCGGACACAGAAAGGACATTTACCATTAATCCTGCCGTCTCTTCTCAATGATTCCTCTGTTCACAAACTGTTCAAAATTAATTCAAAAACCTTTTACACAAACAACATTATTTCTTCATGATTGCTGGATATACTATAAACATAAAGAACAGCACAGCTGTTAAAACCAAATAGCTTACAAGATTTTTTTCATAATACTCGAGCTGATAAGAAATTATCAGCTCTCCTCCCTTTTTCTAAGAAATATATTTTAACAAAAGCCGTTGCCAGATAAATCAAAATATTGATTTACCCGGCAACGGCTTTTACAATGCTGTTTATTCCCGCGATCATACACATCTGGCGGCTGCCTGCTGGGTCAGCCTTTACAAATTACCGAATTATGATGTATGCCATATACCCCATATAGAGGGCCAGTATGGCGATGCCTTCTCCCCGGCTGATTTCTTTTTGACTTCTTGCTGCAAACCATACCACCACACTAAATACAATCAAAATCATTAAATCGTATACAGACTGAGTGGTGATCATAATGGGATGAATAAATGAGGAGAGTCCAAGAATCGCCAAAATATTAAAAATGTTGGAGCCGATTACATTTCCCAGAGCCAGGCCGTTTTCTCCTTTTCCGGAAGCCACCACAGAGGTTACCAGCTCCGGCAGAGAAGTTCCCGCAGCCACTATCGTGAGGGCGATTAAGTTCTGACTTAACCCGAAAGAGGATGCGATCCGGCTGGCGCTGTCCACCACCATATCCCCTCCCAGTATAATTGCCGCAATCCCCACTGCAATATACACCAGACTTTTTGCAGGAGAAAGAGCCTTTGTCTCTTCCTGGATCTCCACCCGATCTTTCAGGGCCTTTTTTACGGTTTTGATTATAAAATATCCAAACAGCCCTAAAAGCGCCAGTCCGTCCATCCGGCTAATCTGTAAGTCAAATGCTGTCACTGCCAGCAGAATCCCGGAAATTACAATGCTGAAAATAAAGTCTCTGTTTAAAATCCCCGGATCTACTGCCATGGGAAGGATTACGCCACAGACTCCGGCTACTACCATAAGATTGAAAATATTAGAGCCGATTACATTCCCCACTGCAATATCGTTATTGCCGGTAAGAGCTGCCGTAATGCTGACTGCCAGCTCAGGCGCGCTGGTTCCCATGGCCACCACGGTTAAACCGATTACCACACTGGGAATCCTCAGCACCTTTGCCACTGACGCGCTTCCTTCCACAAATCGGTCCGCTCCTTTCACCAGCAGTACAAAACCAAGCAGCAGCAAAATCCACACCAAAACCATATTTCTACCTCCGTTTTCTTAGATCAAAAAAAGACCTTTATTGTACCGCAAAAGCACAATAAAAGTCTTGCTTCTTTCCATACGTACCGGATTCCTCAAGTCATTCAGAGGAAATCGTGATGACGGTATCGCACAACATCTTTGGGATGTGAGCTACTCCCTTTTATTATGGTATAGTATATGAGCAATGCCTAAAACTGTCAAGTAAGAAATGAATCCGGCAAAAAATCTTTACAAAAACTTCACACCTGCTTTTTGGCATCAACGTCTGCCAGGATATCGAATCTGGCCTGCCAAAAGCAGAATTGCCAGGATATTTGGCAATGCCATAAGGCCGTTCCAGATATCCGACAGTTCCCAGACTGCTTCCATTCTGGCAATACACCCCAGAAAAACAGCTCCCAGATACAAGATGCCGTAAATCCGTCCCCGCAACGTTCCTCCACGGCTTCCCAGCAGATAATCAGCCGCCTGTTTTCCCATATAATACCAGGCAATAATAGTGGCAAAGGCAAACAACATCATAGACAAAGCCACTGTGTATTCTCCCGGGGCTCCTAAAAAGGCTGAGAAACTGCGGACCGCCAGAGACGCGCCGTTTCGGACAGGAAAGCCTTTCTCTGCTGCAGCGCAGAGGATCACAAGGGCCGTTACCGTACAGACTAAAATCGTATCAAAGAACACTTCAAACATGGCCCACATTCCCTGTTCCTCTGGTGTTGTATCCTCTGCTGCCCCGTGGAGAATGGCCAGGCTTCCCAACCCGGCTTCATTGGAAAAAACACCTCTGGCAATCCCGTACTGGATGGCGGTTTTTACTCCCCACCCGGCTGCCGCTCCCACTGCGCTTTCTCCGGCAGTAGCTGGCGAAAAGGCGCAGGTAACGATCTGTACAAAGACACCGGGAATCTGCCGCCAGCAGGCAGCTAAAACCAGCGCTGAAGCTCCTAAATAGATTGCTGCAGACCATGGAATCAACCGCTCTGCCGTCAAAGCGATCCTGCCAATCCCTCCTTTTATCACAAGCCCGACCGCTGCCGCCAAAAGCAGGCCGCAGACCGCTCCGGGCATGTTCCAGGAAAACCGGGCCGTCTCCGCCAGGGAATTGGCCTGTACCATACTCCCCATGCCAAGAGAGGACAGCAGACACAGCGCAGCGTAAATTCCCGCCAAAACCGGCTGTTTTGCACCATCGCGCAGGGTTACCATGGGTCCGCAGATCCATTTTCCATCCCTTCCCCGCAGACGGTAACGGATTCCCAGCCAGGTTTCTGCGTAAGCAGTCATCATTCCGATAAGTGCAGACACCCACATCCAGAAAACTGCCCCCTGGCCCCCGGCAGCCAAAGCGGTCGCCACCCCCACAATATTTCCCGTTCCCACCGTGGCGGCCAGAGCTGTACAGGCGGTCTGAAATTGAGATACGCCCCCGGAATTTTTATTTTTTTTCTGGAACAGACTTCCCACCGTGGACCCCCACCAGGTTCGGAGTCCTCTAAATTGAAATCCCCCGGATCGGATGGTGAGATACAATCCGGTTCCTAAAAATAACAACAGCAGCCATGGCCCCCAGACCGCCCCATGCAGCAGGTGAATCAGATTTAACATGCGCTTCCGCCTCCATTCCCTACTTTCTATTCTTTTCCAATAGAATTTATGACGGAAACGCTGTCACTCCCTGCTATTTTCAGATTAATTTCTTTAATTAACGGAATTCGTTCTCCTGCTTTTATAGGACAAAAGCTGGTCGTAAGCCGCCTCGCCGGCTTTTAACCGGGCTTCATTGCCTACAGTTGCAGTACCGGACTGTTCTAAAATTTCCCGGAGGCATTGGGCTGCCGCCTTCTGATCTTCCACTGTGGCTTTCTTCATGCTGTTGACTACATCACAGGCTTTCCTGCTATCGCACCCTATAATCTCATTTTCCATGGCTGTCATGGGCTTTGTCAACACTCCTCTGGCCATACCAGATCCAGCCACTGACCAAAGAATATATCCGTCCAGCTCCTCCTGGGTCAGCTCCATCTTTTCAATGGCATCCGGCGTCCCCTCAAAAACCTCAATCGTCTCTTCTGCATTGGGATCGCTTTCGCTGTACATAAGCACTGCGCCATTATAAGCCAAAAAGCTGATTCCGCTGCCGTATGCCCCCATCTGAAAACGAAGTTTGGGAACCATGTACCGGTCGGATGCCGCCATAAAAAACGGTACGTACTTTCCGGAAAATCCGTCCGCTTCATAACAGTTTCCAGCGGTAACGGTATATTGATCGGAACTTTCCAGTATCACAGCCCGCTTCTGTGCCTTTTGGGGGAATACGATAAGGCTTTCTCCTGCCTCTTTGGAGGGAAGGGACTCTAAAAAACCCGCGCTGATGGTTTTGATCCGTTCAAGATCCGTTTCCGGGGCTGCACAGGCAAATATCAGACGGCCCTTTTTCATAAGTTTATCTGAAAGCGACTGAAGGCGCTCTGCCAAAGCCGCTCCATAGGAGCTGTCTCCCTCTAATTTGTTTTTGGTGTCCAGAAGGTAATAATAAAATTCCTGTCCTCTGTATGCTTCCTGATAGGCGTAGCTGCCGTCAATATAGGATTCCGCCAGATTCCAGGCAACGCTCAGTTTATTATCTGCCCGCGAAATATCATAGAAGTCAGCCTCTCTCTCAAGCAGCTGCTGAATACATTTTGTATCAGTAAAATCCGTGCTTCCCAGCATCTCCAGAAGAAGGGCGAGCCCTGCCTCGTAATCTTCTGTCAGTGTGATCCAGCTCAGTCTCATCATGGGATAAGCTTCCCCGCCATCCGGATACAGGCATTCCATTTCGTAGGAATGGAGATATTCGCTTTTTAAATTCAGAATTTCTTCTAAGGTATGCTCCCTCGTCCCCATTTCTCCTGCCAGCATACTGTAAAGCCCCAGTTCCATCTGTTCCTCGTCAGAAAGGTCACTGATATCTATGTATATTTTGTAGCTTCCTACACTTTCCACTTCTGCAGGAGCCGTATAATAAGTAACTCCGTCTCCTTCCGTTTTTTTATAGTCTGTATAAGGCTCCTCGTCTGGAATATCTGTTGGATCAATCATAAAGTCACTGTTAGATCCTTCCGACTCATTCCATTCTGTGAATTCTTTCGTATCCTGAATCATCTGGCGGATCTCCTCTTCTGTCATAGCGGCTTTCATATCCGCCAGATAAGCATCCTTTTCCTCTATAATTTTTTCGGCAAGCCCCGGTTCCGGCACATTGGTCACCAATGCGCTGCGCCCTGCATTCCTGGCCTCTGCTGCCAGACGGCGGAAAATTTCCTGCCCGCTGTCTTTTTCCACATCCATTAACATCTGCTCTGACACATTATAAAAATCGGTTTTCCCGGTATGGGTCCAGTAATTAACAATGTCGGGGAAAATATTTACGCCTGCATTGATCTGATCCCTCAACAGATAGTTGGATGTCTTGGTCTGCTTTAAAACGGAACGCAGGATTTCTCCGTCAACCCCTTCCTCTGCAATCTGAGTCAATGTTTCGTCTACAGCCGCCTTAAATGCCTGATTCTGCTCCGGTTCCCTGCCTTTGGGCTTTTGACAAATACTCCTGATCAATAAAATTTAATACTCTTTCATAATCCATATCTCCATAGAGAAAAATCAGGCTGTTATCAAAATGATAATAGCGCTGGTAGGTCTCCAAAACAGCTTCATAGGTGAGATTCTGATAATTTCTGTGAGAACGTCCCACTGCATTGGAAGCATATTGACCCGGGTACAAAGCATCCTCCAGATTGTTGACTGCTTCTACCGGCATATTGGTTAGAAAGCCAAAATCTTCCGAAAAAAACGGTGCCGATCATCTGAATCTGGCCTTCCGGACTGTCTAATTCATAGCGAAGCGCTTCCCGTTTAAAAATGTTTTCGTTCTTGAGAATATCCGGCGCCACCATACAGCTTAAATATGCATCCATAAGCTTAATCAGCTGTTCTTCGCTTTCAGAGCTTACGGGATAAGAGGTAAATGTGTTGTAGGTAAATGCATTGACAAACGTGCTGTAGCTCTTTCCGGCTAAATCGAAAGCCAAGTCCTTGCTGGGATATTTTTCCGATGAAGCAATGATTGCGTGTTCAAATACATGATTGATATCCGTCTCGTCAATATACGGCGTGTAATAGCTGATGGAAAATGCCAGTTCCGGATCGCTGTTTTTTACCCAAATCAGCTCTGCCCCGCTTTTTTCGTGGGTAAAGCCAATCAGTTCTGCCTGCAGCATCTGACTGTCAGAAAGAGACTTTACCGTAAATCCGGAAATAATATCTCCTGCTTTCAAACCTTCTTCTGACCGGCCGGACGAATTATTCTGTACCAATAAATCTATTTTCTCTGTTTCCTGGCCGACAGTGCTTTCTGTAATCTCCGGGCCATTGCATCCGCTTAAAACTGCCATAGCCGCCGCCAGTCCCCATGCTGCAAGCCCTTTATAAGTCCGTTTCATTTTTCCCTCCTGTGTAATAATCATTCCTCCTGTATCTGCTGCGCTTTCTAGTCTTTTCCAATAGAATTTATGACGGAAACGCTATCCCCTATGTAATATTTATGATATAATATGAACACATCCCCACAGAAAGGAGCGTATCTATGCCTGGTTTTACCACCCACTATATCCTCGGAATGAAAGCCTACAATGATATGCCTTCCAGCCAGTTAAAGTTTATAATTGCCAAATACCGCTGGCTCTACCAACTTGGGCTTCAGGGCCCCGATATGTTTTTTTACAACATTCCCATTTTGCGCCACAGGGATTACCGGAATGTAGGCTCTTATATGCATGAGCACCATGTTAACCTCTTTTTCCGTTGCTGCCTGACGAACCTGGCAAAGATCCAATCCAAACAGCAAAGGGAGCAGGCCCTGGCTTATTTTTGCGGCTATCTGGGGCATTATATCGGTGATTATACCTGCCATCCTTTTGTCTACGGGCGCATCGGATATGATGTAAAGAATCCCACCACTCATCACCACGGCCTTCATGCCCTTTTAGAAAATGATATTGACGCGCTGCTTCTCTATAAATATAAGCATAAGCGGCCTTCTCAGTTTAATCAGGCGGCAACCATCTGCCTAAACGGTCTGGAGACCCAGTTTATCTCCCGTTTTCTGGCCCAGAGCATCAATGAAGCTTATTACCCTATTACTTATAAAAATAATTTCCAGGTCACCCCCCGTATGGTTCACCGCTCTATCCTGGCCATGCGGTTTGGCTGCCGGACCCTGGCGGATAAGTCCGGCAGGAAACAGGCGGGCATTGAGTTTGTGGAGTCATTGTTTTTAAAACACCCGGTAGCATCCACCAAGATTGTCACCGATAAAGTCTCTTCTCCCAGAAAGAGCCTGAATTCCGATCATGAACCCTGGTGCAATCCCTGGAATCACCAGATGGCCTCTACCGCTTCCTTCCCGGATCTGTTTCACAGATCTCTGATAAAATGTGCGGTTATTTACTCCCATATAGAAAAGCTCATCAGCTCCGGAGAGATTACCAATCCGGAAGCCTTTGAGCCTCTTTTAGATGAGCTTGGAGATTACTCCTATCACAGCGGCCTTCCTGTGGGAGAATAAGAAAATTTACTTCCAATCCTCCACTTCCTGGCTCTCTACAGGAATAAAAGTGCCTCTCCCTATTGTGTCTGCCTTTTTCCGCTCCATAACAGCGCTGCGGGCCGCCTCCTCACAAAACTGGTTTTGGGAATTCACCTGAGTTTTGCCCCGGCGGTCCGGCTTCTCGTAGCTGCCGTCGGGCTGCAGGATGTGAGCCTTCACATTATCAGCCAGCTGCACTTCCAGGATGTGCATCACCTTCTCTTTTACTTCTTCTGATTCTACAGGGAATACAATCTCCACACGTTTATCTAAATTTCTGGGCATCCAGTCTGCGCTTCCCATAAACAATTTAGGCGCCCCGTTGTTTTCAAAATAGAAAATCCGGCTGTGCTCCAGGAAATTTCCTACAATAGAGCGGACGGAGATATTTTCACTTAATCCCGGTACCCCGGCGCGGAGACAGCAGATTCCCCGGATAATCAGCTGGATGGTTACTCCGGCACAGCTTGCCTCATAAAGGGCGGCAATAATCTCTTTGTCACATAAAGAATTCATCTTGGCGATGATATGAGCTTTTCTGCCCTTTTCTGCATTTTCCTTTTCTCTCTGGATGCGGCGCAGCATCGTTTCCCGCAGTCGGAGGGGCGCTACTGCCAGGCAGTTCCAGCTAAGGGGTTCTGAATATCCGGACAGCATATTAAATACTGCCGTTGCATCCTCGCCGTACAAAGGGTTGCAGGTAAACATTCCGCAGTCCGTATACAGCTTTGCCGTAGAATCATTATAATTTCCGGTTCCCAGATGAACGTAGCGGCGAATCCCGTCCTCCTCCCGGCGGACTACCAGAGTGATCTTGCTGTGGGTCTTCAGCCCCAGAAGGCCGTAAATAACATGACAACCGGCTTTCTCCAGCTTTTTGGCCCAGATAATGTTGTTTTCCTCATCAAACCGGGCTTTCAGCTCCACCAGAACTGAGACCTGTTTGCCGTTTTCCGCCGCTTCCGCTAAAGCGGCAATGATTGGGGAATGTCCGCTGACCCGGTAAAGGGTCTGCTTGATGGCAAGAACCTGGGGATCCTTTGCCGCAGTGCGGACAAATTCCACTACCGGGTCAAATGTCTCGTATGGGTGATGCAGAAGGATGTCCCCTTTGCGGATATTGGTAAAAATATCGTCCTCATTCATCAGTTCCGGCACCGGCTGAGGAGTATGGGGCTGGTTCTTTAAATGGTCAAACCCCGGCATGCCATACATTTTCATTAAAAATGTCAAATCCAGGGGCCCATTAATCTCAAAAATATCCTCGCTGCTGACTGCCAGCTCCTTTTTTAGAATCTTCAACAGTCTCTTATCAATTTTCTCCTCAATTTCCAGCCGGATCACCTCGCCCCACTGACGGCGCTTCAGCTGTTTTTGAATTTCTTCCAGCAAATCGTTGGCCTCGTCCTCATCGATGGTCAAATCCGCATTTCGCATGATCCGGAAGGGATGGGCAGCAATGATATCATAATTTAAAAACAGGGATGGGATATTCTTCTCAATAATTTCCTCCAGCAGAATCACATTGTGGGTTTCCTTCCCATCCTCGTGAACCGTTACCGGGAGCTCAATGATCCTGGGCAGAACGGAAGGCACCTGAACCATAGCAAATTCCAGCTCTTTTCCCTTTGTTTTCTTTTTCAGAAGCGCTGCAATATTCAGCGATTTGTTACGCACCAGAGGGAAAGGACGGGAAGGATCTACTGCCATAGGGGTTAACACCGGGTACACATTCTCCTTAAAATACCGGTCTGCGTACTCTGCCTGTTCTTCCGTAAGATCCTCATATCCGTCCAAAATGTTCAGTCCATTCTGGCTCAGGGCAGGGAGCAGGGAGCGGTTGTAGGTGGAATATTGGACATTTACCAGTTTGTGGGCTCTTTTGCTGATTTTGTCCAGCTGTTCTTCCGGAGTCAGACCGGCAATATCCGGCTTGGTATATTTTGCATGAACCTGATCCTTTAAAGAGGCTACCCGGACCATAAAAAATTCGTCCAGATTGGATGAGGTAATGCTTAAAAATTTCAGGCGTTCAAATAATGGCAGGGTCTTGTCCCTGGCTTCCTCCAGCACCCGATGGTTAAATTCAATCCAGCTTAATTCACGATTTACATAATTTTGAGGATTTAAAAAATCCGGCACATTCTGTACAGCCATGAAGCTACCCCTTCCTTTTCTGTTTTAATATTGGACGTATCCCATAGATCTCCTCGAAGAAATCCGCTCTCTGTTCAAAAGACATTTTTTCCAGAGTAATATCCCCTTCATACTCTGTCGTAATGATCAGTTTCTGATCTCTCATGGTCATGCGGCAGCCTGTTAACTTCTGCCGGTGGCTTTTGTCCATTGCATTGGCCAGCCTCAGGATGCCTGTCAGTTTGGCAATCAGGATTGTCACATTTTTTTCATCCATATCCGTCAGGCCGCTCTGAAACATCCCCATCTCCAGGTGGACCTTGTCATATTCGAAATCTCCAATATTGTAGCGGACTACATTGGCTACAATTTCCCGTTCCAGGTGGCTCAGTCCGATTATCTCTGTGGACATAACGATATTGTAGGCGCTCTCGTTGGCATTTTTCATGCTGATAAACTTACCACAGGAGTGGAGAAGAACCGCGATCTGTAAAAGTAACCGTTCCCTCTTTCCCATACCGTGATACCGTTTGGCAGTGTCAAAGATGGCCAGAGCATAAAGCTCCACTGCCTGGTTGTGTCCGGCATGGCATTTATAACGCTTAGCCAGGTTGCGGGCCTCGATTACAATGTCTCTCTGAAAGTCATGGTTAAATTTTACCAGACGATACTTTTCCGCATAGTCAGCAGCAATCCCGTCGCACAAGTCAATGCCGGGAAGCCAGATCATCTCCGCCCCCATCATCTCCTGAAGGCGTTTATAAATCATGGCGCTGGGCAAAAGGAGTCTGACAAACTCCGTATTAACTCCCAGCCGGACTGCAATGGTATCCAGGCTTGCAGAAACCATATCCTGATAATACTGTTTGGCCTCGTCGGCTGTAACCCACTCAGGCCTTACCCGCTTTTCTTTATTTTGGAATAAATACAGGGTGCTGCGCCCAATGCCAATAATGTTTTTAATCTCCCGATCTTTTAAATGAATTTTGCGGAAGGTAAATAATTCATTGTCTATAATCTCACCCATTAAATCCAGGGTCAGGTTCAAATTAGCCGGAATACCGGCTAAAAGTTCCCGGATCCGCAGGCCTCCCAGGGGAAGGTTTTGGGTGGTAACCAGGCTTTCCTTGTCAAACAGGGTAAGCTGCAGGCTTCCAAAACCGGAATCCACAATGGCCGTACCCTTCTGAATGATTTTATTAAACTCCGCGTCCTTGGCAGCAATGGCCTTATAGCTGATAAACCGGTGTTCCGAATTGCTGATGATTTTCACATCTAAATCCGTGCGAACCTTAATGTGATCCAGAACAATCTGGTTATTTCTGGCATTCCTCAGGGCGCTGGTAGCGTAAGCCCGGTATGCCTGAACCTTATAGCCCTTCATAATCCGGGAAAAATCTTCCAGGATCCGGCACATTTCGTCCATGGTATCATACGTGATTTTTCTGCCATTATAGACATCCCGGCCCAGGACAATAGGATGGCGTACACGGTCAATGACGCGGATACCGTTTTTCTGGGAAATCTCATAAATTCCCAACTCCATTTCAAAGGAGCTTACGTCAATTGCTGCAAATGTCTGGATGGCTGCCATATAGGTTCCTCCTTATTTCTTTTTCCCTAGCAGGTGAGTAATAAACTGGGCGGCTGTGCGGCCGGAAAGCCCCCCGTGATACAGCTCCCATTTATTTGCCTCCGCATACAGTTCTTCCTCTGTCATCTGGATATGGTAACGATCCGCCAATACTTTTACAATCTTCTGGAACTGGAATTTGTCCGGAGCCCCAAAGTAAATGGTAACGCCAAACCTGGAAACCAGGGAAAGTTTTTCCTGTACCGTATCATTTCCGTGGAGATCGTCCAGAATCTCTTTCTTATCGCTGAATTTCTCCCGAATCAAATGACGGCGGTTTGAGGTTGCGTAAATCAATACATTAGACGGCTTTTTGCCCAGACCTCCTTCGATAATTGCCTTCAGGTATTTATATTCTGTCTCAAAATCCTCAAAGGATAAGTCGTCCATATAGATAATAAATTTATAATTTCGATCTTTGATTTCCTCCAGTACGTCGGAAAGGCAGCAAAACTGGTGCTTGTAGACCTCGATAATCCGAAGTCCTTTCTCATAATACTGGTTCAGAATCGCTTTTACACTGGAGGATTTTCCTGTGCCTGCATCTCCGTAAAGGAGGACATTATTTGCTTCTCTTCCCTCAATAAAAGCTTCGGTGTTGGCAATCAGTTTTTCTTTTTGAAGTTCATATCCCACCAAATCATCCAGGTATACATGCTCAATGCTGGTAATGGGCTGGATCCAGGTCCCCCTGCGGCCGCCGGGGAGATCCCGCTCTTCTATGCGGAATGCCTTATTAAGCCCGAACCGGCCCACTCCGAATTCTTTATAAAATCCGGTTACCAGAGCCTGAAACTCTTCTATGCTGTATGCCGCCTCCAAGTCCTTTGCCAGAGTTACGATACGTCTCTGGATCCGCTTGTTAAATACTTTTCCGGTGTAATCTGCCCCTTGAAACTCTGCCAGATGGTTCCAGATGCCGCCGGGAAGCCCGGTAATATCTTTATCAAACAGCTCCTTCATAAGTGCAAAATCATGGGCTGCCAGATGGTTGATGGTTCCCTGAACCGGGCCTGCAATTTCGCAGGCAGTACTGTAGGCATTCTCGTGGGTTGCCAGGCAATAAGCCAGAAAGCAATGCCAAAGGTTGCCCTCAAATCCATATCTGGCAGACAGCTCTAGCAGGCAGTTTGCACAGGCATAAGAATCCAGCCCTCCATTTTCTCCTCCGTCCAGAAGCTCTGTCATAGAATCCAGCAGATCCTGATTCTCCAGATTTCTGTACAGTACAAATTCCGATGTATTCATATTTCCTCCTTATTTGCCCTGCTTTCTGGGCATACAGGTATACCCCCGGGTATTTCCTCCTTTTTGCCCTGCTTTCTGGGCATACAGGTATGCCCCTGGGTATTTCCTCCTAATAATTTCCTAAAATCCGCAGCCCCGGCGCTTCCTGTGCAATCCCCATCAGGGCATTTTGAACCGGGGCGCTGTCTAAAGTTCCTTCAATGTCTACAAAGAACCGGTATTCCCAATTGCGATCCAGTATGGGTCGGGATTCAATCATTACCATATTCACATTATTAAAAATAAAATTGCCCAGCATATTATACAGGGAGCCGCTCTTGTGAGGCAGTTCAAAGCAAATGCTGATTTTCTTTGCCCCTTCCTGGTAAACCGGCCGGTTTGTCACAATAATGAACCGGGTAGTATTGTTTTCGTTGTGATTAATATGTGTTTTTAAGGGGATAAGGCCGTACAGGCGGCCGGCAGTCTCGCTGGCTACTGCGGCCTGGGTCTGATCCCCATCTTCTAATATCTTTTTGGCCGCCACCGCAGTGTTGGCTACGCTGACCTGGCGCCAGTTTTTGTTTGCATTGAGATATTTTGAGCTTTGCATCAAAGCCTGCGGATGGGAATAGACCGTGCGGATCTCATCAATCCGGGAACCAGGAAGCCCCAGCAGCGCATGGTTTACCTCTAAAAGCACCTCTCCCACTATATAATTGTTATACTGGACCAGAAGGTCGTAGATATCGCTGACTGCTCCTGCGGAAGAATTCTCAATGGGCAGAACCGCATAATCTGCACGGTTTTCGTCCACCTCCCTCATAGCGTCTTCCCAGGTGGGAACATGGTAAGCCTGAACATCTTCCCCGAAATACCGGAGAGCCGCCCCGTGGCTGTAGGCTCCCTCTGTCCCCTGATACACCACGCGGATATTTTCTCTGTTCAGTTTTTCCACACATTCAAATCCAGCAGGAGGAATCCGGCCCTGAGCTCCAAGTAGTTGATACTGGTATCTCCGGCTGATGGTCATCATCTGGGAAAACAGTTCTGTTACCGCCTGCTGGTTAAAATCGCCATGAGCCAGGCTGCGGACAGTATTCAGCTTCTGTTTTTCCCGTTCTCCATCATAAACTGCCTTTCCCGTCTGAATTTTAAAAGCCGCCACATCGCCGCACAGCTTCATCCGTTCTTCAAAAAGAGCGGTAATGTTTTTATCTATTTGGTCTAATTTCAGTCTGATTTCCTGTAAGTCCAAGTCCTGCATATGTACATTACTCCTGTTCTATTTTTTCCAGCATTTCCGCTATTACATCCCGGGTGTATGCTCCTGAAAATTTCTTCTTCTCGGGAGGCAGCTTTTTCAAATAAATAGGTTCTCCATATTGGATGATTACCTGAGCCGGCCGGATAAAAGGGATATGATTTTCGAAAATATCCGCAGTTCCTGTAATTGCCACCGGTATCACCGGACATCCGCTTTTTTCGGCTATTTTCAAACTGCCCTCTTTGAAAGGCAGAAGATCGGTAAGCTTTTCGTTTTCGTTGCGGGTTCCCTCCGGAAAGATCCACACAGATATTCCGCTCTTTACCTGCTCAATCCCTTTCAGAATGGTTTTTAAACCCTCTTTTATGTTCTCACGGTCTAAAAACAGGCAATTGACATTGTGCATCCAGTCTCTTAAGGAAAGGTATCGTTCCATCTCCTTTTTAGCTACAAACCCGGTAAGACCGGGTACAGTGGCATAACCTATAAGAATATCAAAATAACTGCGGTGGTTGCCTATGTAAAGCACAGCAGTATCCTCCGGTATGTTTTCCCGGCCCAGTACAGTATAGCGAACCCCTGATATCTTCAGTATCAGCCGGAACATAAACTGGACGATTTTAAGACACTGGCGGTTCTTTTTTTCCAGATCCTTTTTTCCAAGGAAATGGTAATAAATCAGCATAGGAATACTTAGAATTAAAAAGCTGAACAGAGTAATGGCTACTAAGAGAAAACGTATCATAAGTCATGGTCCTCCGGTTATTTCAGAGCCGCTTTTTTGTTATGAGACGGCCCTCCACTTTATCACTTTATTATATAAAATACCCGGAGTAAATACAAGTATCAGACAAAAATTTTAACTTTTCCCCAAGCTTGTAATTTGCTCAAAAAGCAGGCCTGTAAGAAACCACAGCGGGGCAAAGTCCAGACGGATCAGGCCATTGACATTTAAATGACGGCCGGTATAATCCCAGGGGCAGATCCCCATATCTCTCAAGAACATACCCGCCAAATATTCGGCTATGAATATAAGCACCATGTAGAGCATGCCGTGGCGGATCATTTTGTCCATAAGATTTAGAGAGGTTCCGGCCCCCTGGCTTCCATCGGCTATCCACAGATCCACCTGGCGGCCGATTGGTCCCAGCAAGGCCCCCATTCCGTAAATGGGAAACATAAGCAGGGATGTCTGTCCTATCAGGCGCATATCTCCGGCTATAATAGATTCAGCAGAAGTAAACATAACTTCCAGGCACCAGCCGGTAATGCCGCATTTAAAAAAGTTGATCCAGAATCGCGGAAAAAATTTTATCGTTTTCATAGGGAATAGTATAGACATGACGCAGAAAAGAATACGTGGTAAAAATTCGCAGTAAAACAGATTTGCAGCAAAAAGGATACCGGTTTTCGCGGCCCCGGCAATTGGGCGCCAGCCTTCCCGGTATCCTTTTGTTTTGTTAAAATCAGGCCCCCTCGCCGTTTCCCCGCGCCTGCCTACAGAAGCGGAGAAAGAAGCCGGCTGCCCTGCTCCTTCATCCGGATCAGGAAAGAGCGGCTATTGTACACTTCTTTTGTAATCTGACGGCAGTGATAGAGGTCGTTTTGGAACTCTTCTTCCAGCTGCCGGGTGATAGCTTCGTCATATATGGTTGCATTCACTTCAAAGTTTAGCTCAAAGCTTCGGATGTCCATGTTGGCAGTGCCATAGCAACTGACCCGGCCGTCTACCATAACCCCCTTTGCGTGAAGAAAACCGTTGTCATAGACATAGCATTTTGCTCCCGCTTCGATCAAATCGCCGGCATAGGAGTAGGTGGCCCAATATACGAAGGGATGATCCGGTTTGCAGGGGATCATCAGGCGGACATCTACGCCGGAACGGGCGGCGATTCGCAGAGCTGACAAAACAGCGTCATCCGGAACAAAATAGGGGGTATGGATGTATATGTTTTTGCGGGCTTTGTGAAACAGCTCTAGATAGTTGTTGCGGATCTGACGGTCTAAAGTATCCGGGCCGCTGGAGACAATCTGTATGGCTACCAGGCGTTTCCCCTCTTCCTGCATGGATTGCACCATACCCAGACGGTAGGGGGAATCAAAATAATCCGGAATCTGGAACAGGTTTTCCCGAACTGCATAGTTCCAGTCCAGTGCAAAACGAATCTGAAGGCTGATAACCGCATCCCCGGTAATTTTTAAATGGGTATCCCTCCAGTAACCGAATTTAGGATCCCTGGAGATATATTCCCGGCCAATGTTAAAACCTCCCACATAGCCTACTGTGCCGTCAATGACTACGATTTTGCGGTGATTGCGGTAATTGACACGAAAGTTTAACCGGCCCAGCAGGGCGGGAAAGAACACTCCAACCTTGACACCGGCTTTTTTCAGCTCTTCCCAACGTCTTTTCGGCATAAAACGGCCGCCCATGCCATCATAAAGGATTCGGACTTCCACGCCGTTTCTCACCCGATCAATCAAAATTGGTACAATGGAATCGAAAAGCTCGTCATTCTTAATAATGTAATACTGAATATGGATAAATTGCTCCGCCTGACGCAGAGAGTTCCGCAAATCCTCAAATTTCGCTTCTCCATCAGTAAAAATATCCATCTCATTATAGACGGTCATAACGCTGCCTGATGTCTTTAAATTATACATAATCAGATCGCCATAATCCCGAACCAGAGGATCCTCCATATTTTCGTGATTAAAGTTCCGGATGATTTCTTCCTGACTGCGGATGGATGAGCTCATCTGATCCTCCACCTTTTTAATCTGGAACATTTTGTTTTTGTGAAAGTTCTGTCCAAATAACAAATAAAATAAAATGCCAAAGCCGGGAATGAAATACAAAGCAAGAAGCCAGGTCCAAACTGCTTTGGGATCTCTCCTTTGGAAGAATACAATACCAATGGACAGCAGCATGTTGATAAACAGGATATTGTCTATGAGCCATTCCCAGGCAAAGCCCAATCCCTCTAAAATTATCTGCATAAATATTTCCTTTCGTTGAATACTATAAAAGTTTCCTACATTTTAACATAGTTTTAACGTGCTTACAAGACCAGCCGGAAAGGACTGATTACTTATGAAACGAATTCTTATGATCGGCACTGGAGGCACCATTGCCTGCAAGCGCAGCAGCAACGGTTTAAAGCCGGTAATGTCTTCCGGCGAGCTGCTCTCCTTTGTCCCGAAAAGCAGAAATTTCTGCCAGGCCGATACCTTGCAGGTTTTAAATATCGACAGTACCAGCATGGAGCCAAGGCACTGGCTGTTGATTGCAAAAGCCATAGAAGAGCACTATCATCAGTATGATGGTTTTGTAATCTGCCATGGAACAGATACCATGGCTTATACAGCGGCTGCCCTTTCTTATCTGATTCAGGAGTCTCCAAAACCTATTATCATTACCGGCTCCCAAAAGCCCATTGATATGGAAAATACAGACGCCCGGATTAACCTGGCAGACAGTCTTTTATTTGCGTCCTGTCCCAAAGCCCACGGGGTTAATCTGGTTTTCGACGGCAGCGTCATAGCCGGAACCCGGGCGAAAAAGGACCGCACCAAAAGCTACAATGCCTTTTCCAGCATTAATTTCCCCTATATTGCAGCAATTCAGGATGAACATGTAATATTTTATCTGGATGATAAGGATCTGTATGAAAGAAATGTAAGATTTTCCCATTCCATGAATCCCAATGTTGGGCTGCTAAAGCTGATTCCTTCCATGGATGCCGGGCTGTTAAACTACATGGCAGAGCATTATGACGGAGTGATTATTGAATCCTTCGGTGTGGGAGGCCTGCCTTCCTACGAGTCCGGAGATTTCCGTCAGGCTATTAATAAGTGGATTTCTATGGGGAAGACTGTGGTTATGGCTACTCAGGTTCCCCATGAAGGCAGTAATATGTCTGTCTATGAAGTAGGCAGGCAGATAAAACAAGAATTCGGACTTTTAGAAGCTTACGACATGACTTTAGAGGCATCCGTAACCAAACTAATGTGGATTTTGGGCCAGACAACCGATCCCCGGCAAGTTCGGAATCTGTTTTATCAGACTATCAATCGGGATATTTTATGGTGCTAAAAGGCAAGGCTGGAGATACAAATATCAGGCATATTACCAGACCTGGTATTCTGTACTTCCATCCCTGTTGACCCTTATGGTGTAATTGCGAGTCGTATATATCAGGTACTCTAAGTTTCTGGTCTGTTCATTCACATAGAGCTCTGAAATATATCCGCCCTCTATCTGACAGTCATGAAGCCAGGGATAGAGAGGGGACTCCGGTTCAGTAACGTCATAGCTGGAAAAGGCATCCAGGACCTCAAAGTTATCCACAGGGCGATTGTGGAATGTCTCCATCACATATTCTTCTGCAGCATTATAAACCGTTTTTGCTTCTATAAGGGCCGCCTGAAGCCTGGTCCCCTTTCTGCTGCTTTCAAAAGCGGGAACTGTCAAGGCTGCGGCAATTGCCAGAATTATCAATGCAGTAATAACTTCTATTACCGTAAAGCCGCCTTGGGGAAAACATTCCCTTCTGTTCATATCCATATCTCATCGAAACTGATTTACAGACGGGTCATACTGACATCCTGCTTCAAGAATCTTATTTTCCAAATCTTGTTTATCCAGATCCAGAGCGCTGCACAATTCTTCTACGGAAGGATAAAAATCTCTAAGCTGGGTGTTTATATAGCTTAACAACATAATGGGATCTTTGGGGATTGCCATATCATTTCCTCCTTTTTTGCTGTAAAATTCTACATCGGATAGACTTTTATTATTTGTGGATACTGCACCGGACAAAAAGCCTGTTTTCATCAAAACGGCCTTTTTCTTCCTCCCAAATGAATTCTCCGCCGGAAGGGCAGAATTGCCCGTAGCGTTCTGTATAGTCCTCTAAAAGCTCCTGGAAAGAGCTGTCCAGGTCTTCTCTCTGAGCCTTGTCTGCCTGTATCACTGTCTGAATTCGTATCCGGCTCTCCCGGCACTCTCCTGCTTCCCGGTTTTTAATCATCCTTTTGGCAGCAGGCGCTGCAAGGCTTAAGGCTAACCCCAGAATACTGATTGCAGCCACAGCTTCTAAAAGAGTAAAGCCTTCCCGGTTCTTTTGTCTCATTATATTCATGAGGGTGTTGTCTCCATATCGTTCAGTCTCTTTTATTGTGGTAAAATATACCGGAAATGTCAAGCCTTTTGGGCCGCCAGGTTTATGGGTAATAGCCGGTTACCTTTCCGTCAGTCCATATGGCTCCTTCCCCGTCCGCGGTGGTTGAGGCGATCCCCTGGCCAAAGGTATCTTTATTTCCCGTATACTCTCCAGGCAAGCCTGCTGCCTCTGAGGACAGCCAGTCTGCCTGATAAGCGGAATAATAGGATCTGGCATTGGCATCCGCTACGCTTTGCCTGGCCTGCTCCTGGAGATTTTTGTAAGTGGGCACTGCCAGAGTCATAAGAATCGCAAGAAGGGCAATAACAATTACCAGCTCTATCAGTGTAAAGCCCTCTTTATCTTTCTTATCTAACCTTTCCATCGGTTTCATGGTATTCCCTCCTCTGATTTTGCTACTCTACTGAGTAAATAATTTTTTCCATTTCTTCAACACTGGTTCTTCCCTCTAAAACCATACGGCTAACCCGATCCTTTAAAGAAGTCATTCCCTGCTCCCCTGCATACTGGCGTATCTGATAGACCGATGCCTTTTTGCTTATCATTTCGCTTAGAGGGCCATCTATTTCCATAATTTCATAAATGGCAGTTCTCCCAAGGTATCCGGTTCCGCTGCACCTGGAGCATCCCACAGGGCGGTACAGCTTGTCCGCAAAACGGCCCGGAAGCAATGCCCGGTCCCGGTGATCCGGCTTATATGCCTGGCGGCAGTGGGGACACAAGAGTTTTACCAGGCGCTGAGCAACTATTCCGGACAGAGCGGCCGCCGCCATATAAGGCTCTACTCCCATATCAATCAGCCTGGTAACGCTGGAAGCGCAGTCTCCTGTATGAATAGTGGATAACACCAGATGCCCGGTAATGGCTGCCCGCACTCCAATCGCTGCCGTCTCCGCGTCCCGGATCTCCCCTATCATAATCACATCCGGATCCTGACGCAGAATAGAACGGAGAGCTGAGGCAAAGGTAAGCCCTGCTTTCTGGTTTACCTGAACCTGACTGGCCCCTTCAATGGTCTTTTCCACCGGATCTTCTACAGTAATAACATTGATGCTCTTTTTTACGATTTTATTTAATGTGGCATAAAGGGTAGTTGTCTTTCCACTTCCTGTAGGGCCGCTGACCAGGACAATCCCATTGGGTGTTTTCAGTATCTTCTCATACTGTTCCATCTGCAGGCTGCTCATTCCCAGCTGATCCATACCGGAAAAGCACATTCTCCGTCCATTGTCCAGAAGCCGGATTGCCGCCTTTTCCCCATAGATGGTGGGAAGGGTAGAGATCCTCAGATCGACTGTCATGTCTTCCTGGAAGAACCGGTATTTGCCATCCTGGGGAAGGCGTTTTTCCGCAATATTCATTCCTCCCATAATCTTCAGCCTGGTGAGAATGGCGCTGTGAACCGCCATGGTCATTTTCAGATACAGAATCAGATCTCCGTTGATCCGAAACCGAACCAGCAAGTTCTTCTCAGAAGGTTCTATATGGATATCACTGGCGTTTTGGGCGTAAGCCTGACGGATTAAGGTGTTTATCATTTTTACCACCGGTTCCCGCTCAATCCTGTCGTCAGATATATTCTGCCCGTCTTCTGTCAGCATCTGATAAGCTGTATTTACATCTTCTGCCGCACTGTCCGCCGTCTCCCTGCCATAGATCCGTTCAATCCGCTCTTTTATCGCTTCCCTGTCTGCCAAAACCACGTCCAGGGCCATTCCGGAAGCGCCTTCCAGATCCTCTATGGCATAAATATCTACGGGATCGCTGACAGCTGTCAGCAACCGTCCATTCTGTATCTCAATGGGAACCGCATTGTATTTCTCTGCCAAATGTCCCGGAATTTTAGATACGGCCTCCCTGCTGATCCCATAATCTTCCAGAGCAATCAGCGGCGTACTGCTCCACTGAGAAAGCGCTTCTAAAATTTCATCCGGAGACAAGCATCCCAATTCTGTGACGGCCTGGAGAACTGTCTCTTCGGGTTTCTCCTTCCGAATCCGGACCAACTGCCGTTTCTGCTCTCTGGTGATCCATCCGTTGGAAAGCAGAAAGTCTTCCAATTCTTGTACTTTGGGCTTCATATTGCTATTCCTCTTTTACATTCTTTTCTCATTATGATTATTCTTGTCTCGTATGCCACACAGGTGGTATACTTACTTTGAAAATCCGCCGCCGATTAGGCGGCATGCATTCAGGTATGCCCCCTGCGCCCGTCAGACTTTCATGTGCGGTGGTACGTCCATTGCCGGGCGCATGCAGGTTTACTTTGAAAATCCGCCGCTGCCGGGCGCATGCAGGTTTATTTTGAAAAATTTCAGAAAATTTCAAGGAGTTTATGGATATGAATGTTATGGGACTGTACTCTGCCCTCTGCTTTTTTCTCCTGGGCCTGTGCGCCGGACGCTTTGTAAATACCTTTATTTACCGAATTCCATTGGGAGAGTTTTTTACCGGAATTGTGTGGAGCTGCGCTTATCTCTCTCTGGGTTTCTCTCTATACCTGGTATTGTTCTGCCTGTTTTCCTCCGCCCTGATTTTAGCGGCAGGAATTGACAGGAAGCATCTTTACATTCCGGACAGAATTCCTGCTTTTATCACTGTTTTGGCCCTCATCTCCATAGTCTGGGGATCCAAAACTTCCGTATTCTATTCTCCCCGCCTGGCAAGCCGGCTTTTAGGCGGCGGAGTGATCTCTCTTTTTATGCTGGCGGTTTCCGCTGTCTCTCACGGAGGAATCGGAGGAGGAGACATAAAACTCTTAGCCGCCTCCGGACTGTTTCTGGGATTTTCCCGAAATCTGGCAGGATTTTTTCTAGCCTATATCCTGGCGGGGCTCTTTTATCTGATTCCCTTTATTCGGGGAACCATCAGCAGGAAATCTGCCGTCCCCATGGCCCCATTCTTTGCTGTATCCCTGATTTTAACCGGTCTGTGGGGACATCCACTGCTCAGCTGGTATTTTCATTTGGTAAGTACATACTGATAATACTAATTTCTTGAGAATATAACACATTTTCCGGATCTAGTAAGGACGGTTTTTCGCCCTCTTTTTCTTCCTCCGCCACCCGGACCGCTAAAATCCTTACATCCGCTTGAAAATCTTTAATATTGAAAAATTCCAGATAAATACAAATCTTTTCCTCAGGAAGATTTTGAAAAAACTCCTGATCCATAAGCCAGCCGGGATCCATTGTTCCTTTCCGGACTTCCACAAGTTCCGCCTGACCGCTGCCAGCCCATCCATTATCATTCCATTCCCTCTCATACCACAAAAGGCAGTTTTGTCCATCCTCCTCTGATTCTGCAAAACGGCTGGCAAAGCGAAGCTCCCGCTCCAGATATTCCCACGCCTTTTGGCAAAGATACTTTCCATAAGTATCATCGTGGGAGTTTCGGTACAGATCCAGTCCGGGCTTTAAAAATCCGGCTAAAAACATCCCCACAATCCCGGCAATGCTTAAGCTTACAATTACCTCCAGAAGCGTAAATCCGGCCCGCCTATTCATAATACGCCATAAAGGAAGATCCATCTTCTGAATAAATGTGATACTCCTCCACCTCTTCTTCCCAAACCTCACTGTCTGCCGCTTCCGGTTCATATACCATAATAAAGGGAGCTCCTGAGGCAACCCCTTTCTCTCCGGACTCTACCTTTGCACTCAGCTCATAAGCCGCCCGGTTTTCCTGGCTGTTTCTTGAAAATACCCGGCTGTTTCCAAGAAGCATTGTTGTAAGCGCTCCGCCTAAGACGGATAAAAGCACCATGGATACAATAACTTCCATTAAGGAAAAGCCGCCGCTGCCCTTATTTCTTTCCTTATTCATAGTATCGCACCTTCCAGTCCGATTCGCCCTTTTCTCCATAAGATTCCTCCATATAAATTTCCGCCGTAAGCCGTATTTCTTCTCCCTTCCAGCAAAATCTGGTTTCCGCCAAAGCTCTGCCGCTAAAATACCAGACTTTCACCTCTGTCTGAATCTCTGGCTTTCCCTCCTTTTTTCTCGTTTTTCCGCTGATATGGTATACCTGATTCTTTAAGCCGGCCTCATAATCTTCCCATAAAGGTTTCTCTTCTTCCGGCCCGCCGCTATTTCTCCATTCTTCAAAGGATTCTGCATAGGCCAGCTGTGCTTTGTCATAATCTTCCTGCGCTGCCTCCTCTATGACTCTGGCCCCTTTCCATTCTTCCCCTTTCGCCATCCCGGTTCCTATTCTGGCGCACAGATCTCTGTGGAACCGTTTGGCTGCAGCAATACATTCCAGCTTGTCCCGGCTTTCCTGCGCTGTCTTAACCTGAAAGTTTACCATGTAAAGAAATCCCAAAGACATTACTGCCAGCAAAACCATAAGGGCAATAACGGATATCAGGCTGCTTCCTCTATTTCCCGGGTTCTGTTTCATCTGAGCCACCGCCCTCATTTAAAAAGAAATATTCCACATTCAGCTCCCCTTCCAGAATTTCCTCATCCAAAATATGTCCTTTCAGGTTTCCGGAGGAAACAGCCGCGCTTATGGGGCTGCTGTTTATGCTTCCGATAAAGGACCAAATCTCTTCAGGCGTTCCTTTTACTTTCAAGGTACACTCCATACAAGAAAGCATTTCTTTTTTCTCGATTTCTTCATCCTTCTGGGATAGTCCGCCGGATACCGGTTCTGAAATGGCCAAACTTTCAATCTCAGTCCCGCTCTTTCCTGCGGCCCTGATCAGCTGGCCTCCCACTGTTACATCGTCCAGGGTCTTAATAAAAAAATCATCCTGCTCAGGGGCTTTGGCCCATACCTGATATTGCTTTTCATACAATCCCATGGCCTCTTTTTCCGTTTCCAGAGCCATCCGTTCCTTTTCCAGACTTTTCCATTCCCGGTAAGCAGGGGCTAACAGCCAGGTATTTCCTCCTGTCCACAAAAGAACCGTCCCCAGTACGCCCAGGAGAAAACGCTCCCTTTTAGTAAGCTTCAATTTCTTCCCCTCCCTCTCCTGCTGTCTCTTCCTTCTCCCGCAGCGTAATCTGAAATTGTGCAAGGATGCTCTGGCCGTCCAGACTCTCCTCCCATCCCGATAACCGCACAGCCTCATATTGATCGGTTTCTTTTAGATGTGAGGACACTTCCGGCGCCATATTTTCATCTTCTAACTTCAGCTCCAGAGTAAGCCGATTCCCTTCAAAAGATAGTCCGGTAATTCTCCTTTCTTCCCCCAAAACCGGAAGAAGGACCTGATAGTCTGAAAAATCCAGACTCTTTTTCCTTCTTACCGCCGGTTTCTCTTCTCTGAGACTTCCGGCTTTTTCGTTCCGCTCACTGGAAGCCTCAATGGCCGCCCTCTTTTCCCGGTAGCTTCTGATTCTTTCCGGGTTTTCCACATACGTTTGAAGCTCTTCTACCTGACTATACTCCTGTCTGACTCTTTCCTCCAGATAATTCCGTATAGCAAAAACTGATCCTATCTGCAATGCCAAAATAAGAGGCAGCGCCAAACCCGGCAGATGAAAACGCCGGGCCAGCGCTCTCCTTTCCACCTGCTTTTTCTGGCGAAGCAGGTCTCTGGCTTTTCTTTTCACATATTTCTCTTCTTTTATTGCTGCCGCCAGTTTATAGGATAAACTTTCATCCTCCAGCTTCAACCTTTTCAAAGGCAATCCCAAGTTTTCTTCCAGCTCTTTCCTTACCGGTTCTGGAAATTCCCCTTCCGGGTTGGTAAAGCAGATTTCTTCTATAGAAGTTCCCCCTCTGCTTTGATTCCTGAGAAGGATCCTGTGTATCTCCCGGCACAGAATTTCCCCTTCTTCCTCTCCCCGGGTTATAATCGTTCTGGTTAAAATACAGGTTGCGTTTTCAATTAGGAACAGAAGCCATGCGCCTTTCTCCCGGCTGACTATAATCGTGGTCTTCTCCTTAGCCAGGCTTCCCATACAGGATACAAGAAGATATGCTCCTCCGATCCGTATTCCCGCTTCTTTCATGCAGTATAAAATCCGGTCCAGCCTGTCTTCCTCCAGCATAGCTCCCGTGACATGGATGCCATTTTCCGGGGATCTCTTATAGGGTTCTATTATCATTATCCATCTTTTTCCGGCCGGGCTTAAAGCAGACAGCTCTGCTTCGGCCAATTTCTTTAAAATTTTAGGCCTGGCTTTTGGCACCAAAGATTCCCTGAGAATCCCTTCATCAATAAACAGATTCGCCCGAATTCCGGAAAGATTATGTTCCGCCGCAAACCGGCAAATAGCGGCTTTTTTCGCTTTTTCCGGGAGCAGCAGAACCTTTGTCTGCTGGATCCGTCTTTTTCCTTTCTCTTCCACGCACAGAGCATAGGTCATCCGGCCCTGCTCCAGGAAAATATAATGCTTTTTCATCCTTTCACCTTTCTTTATAAAAGCTGGCTGTACATATGAAAAATGGGAATCATGATGGACAGTACAATCGCTCCCACCATTCCTCCCATAATCAATATCATCATTGGCTCCAAGGTTGCCGTAATCTTTCCTGCCAGACGGGAAATTTCTTTCTCATAATGGCAGCCGGCATCTGATAGAATCTGCTCCAAACGGCCTGCCTCTTCTCCTACTGCCACTACAGAGATAAATGAGCTGGTAAAAACATGAGCATCACTTAAGGCCCTGGACAGCTGCAGGCCCTTTCCAACAGCTTCCTCTGAGTCCTTAAGCTTTTTCTGTATGCAGGAATTTCCCAAAACCTTTCCGGCAATCTCCAGGCTCTTTAATATCCCTATGCCGTTTTCCAAAAGAGCGCTAAAGGTCAGGGCAAACCGGGCCATATATACCAGATTTAAAAATTCTCCCAATATGGGAACAGACAACATAGCTCCATGTACCCGGATGCGGATCTTCTCACTCTCCATTGCTTTATAAAAGATTAATGCCAGGACGCACAGAAACCCGGCTATAAAGAATCCCCTGTTTTCTATAAATCTTCCAAGGGCAATCATACATCTGGTAATCAGCGGAAGCTCCATATCCCCGAATATCCCTATAAAACCAGGCAAAACTATAGTCAGCAAAAACACAGCCGCAGCTATGGAAACTGCAGCCAGAATGAAGGGATAAATCATTACGGTCTGTACCTTGCCTCTGATTTCTGCTTCCTCCTCATAGTGGGCTGCCAGTTTTACAAAAATTTTGTCCATAGCTCCGCTGGCCTCGCCAGCTTCTGCCATGGATATCATAAAATACGGAAAGGTTCTTTTTATCTCTTTCATCGCCTGGGAAAGGCTCTGGCCTTTCTGCAGCTCCCCGGTAAGCTTTAGGAGCGCGGCTTTCAGATGTATATCCTTTTCTGATTCCCAACACAGGGCCAATGCTTTCTCCATAGGAATGCCAGAACCCAGAAGAGCAGCCAGCTTCCGGCAAAGAGAGGCGGCGGCTTCCGGTCTGAGCTTTCTTTCTGCCACATCACTTTTCTCCTGTTCTTTTTCCTTTATCTCATAACAGTACAGGCCTTCTCCCCGCAGCCTTCTCTGTACGGCAAAAGGATCCGCTGCTTCCTCAGTTCCGGAAACTGTCTTTCCGTTCATTTTTCTGGCCTTGTATTGATAGATCCCCATGTTGTCTCCTCCTGACTAAACCTGCATGCGCCCGGCAGCGGATTTTCACGGTAAACCTGCATGCGCCCGGCAACGGATTTTCTTGGTAAAAAGAAATCCTCCTTGCAGAATTCTCCGCTGATATAAAAAAGGCTCTATCTGATTTTCTCAGACAAAGCCCTTATTTATCAAGTCATTACTCTGCTGGTTTAATAGCTCGATCTTCTCCCGCCGCTACAGTATCATTAATTAAATATGCCGCCTCATCATCCGGGGCACTAACCGATGCTGCTACTATCTTAAAACCATACTCTTTAAAAAATCCCCCGTAAGACTCTTCTGTAGACCCCTGATAGTAAGAGTTTTGAATACGAACCTGGTCATTGATAGCCTTTACCAAAGCAGTCGCATACTCTACAGCTTCTTCCTTATCCGTACTCTCTGACACCAGAATCTCGATGCTTACCAGCTTTTCCTCATCATTGACATTAAAGCCAATCTGCACTAACCCGGGGTAGTCTTCTGATTCCATAAAAATTTCTCCCAAGTCCTCATAAACCTGCTCCCAGATAATTTTTACATCTTCCTTTATAGTAAAATCCGGTGCAGCAGCTTCCCCGCTGGGGGCTACAATATTGCTCTGAGTACATCCGCTAAGAAGCAAGGTGGCGCAGCCCAGCACAGCCAGCATTTTTTTTACCATTTTCATTTGGAACTTCCTCCTTGTTGTATTTTTCTTTTTACGCAGCTTGTATTATAGCGAATCTTTTCGGATTTTAACAGGGCTTTTTTTAAAATGTCATAAAATCTTTATTTTTTCCCTTGCCTTTTTCTCTTTCCAATGCTATTATGTTCAATATATTTATTTTTTTTAAATTTTTGAACAAGAAAAAGTAAGGAGGCACTATGAAATCTCGTATTGACTGGATCACTACCATTGTTCCCTGCGGGACAATTATCTTTTTATGCTTCTTATTTATGGGCTGGCCGGAGCAGTCCTCCGCTGCCTTAGAGTCTGTCCGGTTCTTTTTCGGAGATCAGTTAGGCAGCTATTATCTGGTTATCGGGCTGGGTGTGTTTTTTCTCAGCCTGTACCTGGCCTTTTCCCGGTACGGCCAGATTCGCCTGGGAGATACAGCCAAGCCCGCCTACACCAATTTTCAGTGGGGTTCTATGATGTTTACCTCCGGCCTGGCGGCAGACATCCTGTTTTATTCCCTCTGCGAATGGATTCTCTATGCAGTGGAACCCCATATCTCTGACATGGGAACTGTCCAGGACTGGGCTTCTACCTATCCCCTTTTTCACTGGGGACCTATTCCCTGGGCTTTTTACCTGGTTTTAGCAGTAGCCTTTGGATTTATGCTCCATGTCCGCAAGCGCTCCAGGCAGAAATATTCTGAGGCCTGCCGTCCTCTTTTAGGCGCAAAAACCGATGGACTGGCCGGAAAGAGCATTGATTTAATTGCGGTATTCGCCCTTTTGGCAGGAACTGCAACTACCTTCTCCGTCTCCTCCCCCCTGCTGTCCATGATTTTCAGCCGTTTTTTCGGTATCGGGGAGTCCCGGATGCTGACCATCGCTATTCTGGTAATCGTAGGCGTCATCTATATTGTTACAGTCTATTTCGGCATGAAGGGAATTGCCCGGCTGGCGGCCGGTTGTGTGTACTTTTTCTTCGCCTTTCTGCTCTATGTATTAATAGGAGGCGGAAAAGCCCGGTACATTCTGGAAACAGGCATTACCTCTCTTGGCAATATGGCTCAAAATTTTATTGCCATGTCTACCTGGACAGATGCTTTAAGGACCTCATCCTTTCCACAGAATCTTACTATCTTTTATTGGGCTTACTGGATGGTGTGGTGTGTGGCCGCCCCCTTTTTTATTGGAAGCATCAGCAAAGGCCGAACCATCCGTCAGACTGTGCTGGGCGGATACTTTTTCGGGCTGGCCGGAACATTTGTTTCCTTTATTATTCTGGGCAATTACGGACTGGGCCTGGAGATGCATGGGCAGCTTAATATTCTGGCTTCCTATGGCGAAACCGGCAGTCTGAACCATGCAATCCTGGCTATTATGGATACTTTGCCTCTTCCTGTTATAGGGCTGGCCCTTCTTGCCATCACCATGATCACCTTTTATTCTACCTCCTATGACGCTCTGGCTCTGGTTGCCGCTTCCTATTCTTATAAGGAGCTTGCACAAGGGGAAGAACCATCCAAGCCGGTAAAGCTGTTCTGGGCTGTGCTGTTGATTCTTTTTCCCATTGCCCTGGTATTTTCCGATAATTCCATGGCCAACCTGCAGACTGTTTCTATTATCGCGGCGTTCCCTGTGGGGATTATTATTGTCATGATGATTGTCAGCTTTTTTAAAGACGCAAAAGCGTACCTGGATTCCTGATATGTTGTATTTTTCAGCAGACAAAGCATACACGCCTTTGTCTGCTGAATGCTGTGTAATAAATTTCAGAAAATGTCACATTTTTCTTTCAACCAACAAATTTCCTAAAATCTGCTGTAATATTTACTTATAAATCAGCAAATATTATAATGCAGGTAGTTATTTTGGTCACAGCGCGCGTGAAAAAATTACTAATAAGGAATTAAATAGGAGGAAAGTATGAGAACATTTATACAAAAACTAGGCAAATCTCTGATGGGACCGTTATCCATTATTGTTGCCGCAGGTTTGCTGTTAGGTTTAGCTTCTACTTTGCAGAATCCCAACGTATTTGGTAACGCATTGGCCAATGTAGGCTTTGTCAATGATTTTGTCAGCCTAATCAATTCCCTGGCCGGAGGGTTGTTTGGCTTACTGCCCATTCTCTTCTGTATGTCTGTAGCCCAGGGTATGTCCAGAGAAGACAGAGAGGTGGCAACCTTTGCTTCTGTTATCGGCTTTGTCCTGTTCCACACCACTATCCGCTTCTTCCTGCAGAAAAGCGGCGTAACTGCTGAAACCACCAGTATTGATTATTTAACCGGACAGGGCATGACCCTTTTGGAAGCCACTCAGAAAAATGCCGCTTATGATACGGTAATGGGTATCTTCACCTATCGTATGAGCATCTTCGGCGGTATTATTGTAGGCTTATGGTCCGCTATGATTCATAACCGTTTTCATGAGACCCAGCTTCCCACCGCTTTCAGCTTTTTCAGCGGCAAGCGCTTTGTCCCCATTATGATCGTGGTAACCATCCCCTTCTTAGCCATTGTTATGTACTTTGTATGGCCCATTTTCAATATGGTAATCAATGGATTCGGCAATCTGTTGGCGGCTGCCGGCGCTTTCGGAACCTTTATTTACGGTTTCTTAGAGCGTCTGTTAATCCCCACAGGCCTGCACCACATTTTAAATCAGTTAATCCGCTTTACTCCTATCGGCGGTACTGCTATGATTGACGGAGAGCAGGTTTCCGGTGCATTGAATATTTTCAACCAGTTGTTAATGTCCAGTAATCCGGATATGGATATGATGCGTCAGGCTACCCGTTTCCTGACTCAGGGCACCCATCCGTTTATGGTATTCGGTCTTCCGGCAGCATGTTTTGCCATGTACAAAACCGCTCTGCCTCAGAACAAAGAGAAGGTAAAAGGTATGCTTTTAGCTGCCGGTTTAACCAGCTTTTTCACCGGCATTACCGAGCCCATTGAGTTCGCTTTCTTCTTTATCTCCCCGTTATTATGGCTGTTCCACGCATTTATGGCCGGTATGTCCTTCCTGATCAACACTTTCTTAGGCGTATGTATCGGAAATGCAGGCGGCGGCCTGGTAGACTTAATGCTCTTTGGCGTTCTGCGGGGTCCGGAGACCAAGTGGATTGTCAATGTAGCGGTAGGTCTGGTTTACGCAGTAATCTACTTCTTTGTATTCAGATGGGCGATCGTGAAATTCAATATCAAGACTCCCGGCCGTGAGGACGAGTCTGACGAGGTCAGCTTTGAGGAAGAGGTAACGGAATTAGGCGCAGCTATTATGGAAGCAATCGGCGGCAAGGATAATATCGTAGAAATCGACAACTGCATTTCCCGCCTGCGTCTGGTATTAAAAGACACCGCTATTGTCAATGAAAATGCGTTAAAGAAGACTGGCTCTCTAGGTTTAATCCGCATTAATGACACTGCCTGTCAGGTTGTATATGGCGCCAAGGTAGAGAAAGCCACTGCTGAATTAAAACGCGCAGTAAAGGCAAATTAACTGTTGCAAACAGGCTCACATGCGCCGCAGGATGAAAGGGGGGATACTCTCCTTTCATTTTGCGGCAATCCCCTGATTCCATTTTAAAAAGGAGAATGGTAAAACTATGTTAACGAAAATTGAACGGATTCAAAAAGATCTGGAAACTCTGGCCACCTTTACTTCCACCCCTGGGAAAGGTGTGACCAGATCGTCTTACTCCAAAGAGGATACCATGGCAAAGGAGTATCTTTTAAGCGAGATGAAAAAGCTGAATCTCCAAATCTATGAGGATGGAGTCGGCACCATTTTCGGCAGGAAAGAGGGAACCTTAAAGGATGCCCCTGTTGTCATGCTGGGATCCCATTATGACTCTGTTGTCAACGGCGGCGCTTTTGACGGAGCTGCCGGAACCGTGGCGGCCCTTGAGGTTATGCGTGTCCTCACCGAAGAAGGCTTTGTAAATGACTACCCCTTAGAGCTGATTGTTATGAATGCAGAGGAAGGCGCTACCTTTGGTCCCAGTACCGGCGTTACCAACTCCAGGGCCATGGTGGGAACCCTGACCATGGACGAATTAAAGACCGTAAAAAACCGGTTTGGCCAAACGAAATGGGAAGCCATGGCAGAGTATGGTCTGAGTCCGGATTTAGAGTCCTGCATCCGCAAGCCCGGATCCATTAAAAATTTTGTGGAAATGCATGTAGAGCAGGGACCGGTTCTGGATAGGGAAGGCGTTGAAATTGGCCTGATTGAATACCTGGCTGGAATCGGCCGCTATACTCTGCGTTTCTTTGGTAAAACCGCAGATTCCACAGCCCCTATGGACACCCGGAAAGACGCCCTGGTGGCGGCTGCCAGCTTTATTCAGGAATTTGACGCCCGTATCAAGGCGCTGGGAGATGATGTCACCGGTATGGTAGGAAAGCTGGACATCACTCCGAACTCCAATCAGTTTGTGCCGGAATATGTGGAAGGTAAAGTGGAGATCCGCACCTTTAAAAAGGAAATCACCCAGACTACGGATTTTAACAAGCTGATCCAGGAAATTTTAGACAGAGTTTCCGCAGAATATGGTATCCGCTGTGAGCTCCATGAAATCCGCCGGATTAACTATCCCAACCCCACCGGCCCCAGTGTGATGAACCCGGAAAATGTGGAAAAAATGAAAGCTATCTGCGAGGATCTGGGGTACAGCTATCTGGTTATTAATAACGGCACAGGTCACGACTCTATGATTATGACTGATTTTTGTGACACTAATATGCTCTATGTTCCCAGCCGCAATGGCGGTGTGTCCCACTGTCCGGAGGAATGGAGTGAATATGAGGATATTAAAAAAGGCGCAGATGTGCTTCTGCACCTGATTAAGAACCTTTCTGCCAAATAGTAAGCGTTTAAACAAGAAGCCCGGAGGAATTATGAATAAATTTGATAGAATTGATTACAGAACCGTGAAAAGTCCGGCGCCCGACTGTACCGGAGTTCCCGTCCTTTTGACAGATGAAACCATGAAAGAACGGTATGGCAAGGTTATGTCCCGGATGCAGAAGGAAGGACTAGATACCCTGGTGGTATATGCAGATTTAGAACATGGCAATAACTTTGAATATCTCACCGGCTTTCTTCCCCGTTTTGAGGAAGCGCTGCTGGTGTTAAACCAAAATGGCCGCCATTATATGATTATGGGCAATGAAAACTTAAATAAGGTATCTTCTGCAAGGATTTCGGCAGAAGCTATCCATGCCCCCTATTTTTCCCTTCCCAACCAGCCCATGGACTGTCCGGATGACATAAAGGCTATTCTTGCCAAAGCAGAGATCCATTCCGGAAAGCGAATTGGAATCGCTGGCTGGAAAAATTTCACCAGCCGTTTTGAGGACAATAAGCAGCTCTTTGACGCGCCTTATTATCTGGTAGAAGCTATCCGAATGCTGGCAGGCCCGGAGGGAAGCGTCTCCAACGCCACATCCCTGTTTATTGGAGAAAACGGCGCCCGCTGTATCAACAATGTAAACGAGATCGAGCACTATGAATTTGGCGCTGCGCTTGCCAGCGACTGTATGCTGGCCGCCATGGACATTATCGATGCAGGCGTAAAAGAGACAGAGCTGGGGGATGCTTTAAACGCCCTTGGCCAGAAAAACAGCGTTGTAACCATTGCGGCTGCCGGAAAGCGCTTCATAAAGGCGAACCTTTATCCCACTGAAAATACGGTAAAGACCGGAGATACCATTAGCCTTACGATAGGTTATAAAGGCGGTCTTTCCTCCCGGGCAGGTTATGCGGCTGAACATGCTTCTCAGCTTCCTGATGGGTCCCGGGATTATGTGGATGCTGTGGTTAAACCCTACTTTAATGCCTATGTAACCTGGCTGGAGACTATCCGCTGCGGTATGAAAGGCGGAGAGCTTTATGATACCATAGAGGCGGTTCTTCCCAAGGCTGAATATCATTGGAGTCTGTGTCCCGGCCACCTTACCGCCGACGAGGAGTGGATGTCCTCTCCCATTTACTCAGGCAGCAAAGAAGATCTGGTAAGCGGAATGCTGTTCCAGATTGACATTATCCCTTCCGTACCTGGCTATGGCGGAATCAGCGCTGAAAGCACCATCGCACTGGCTGATTCGGAACTGCAACAGCAGATACGCATACAGGCTCCGGCCCTCTGGAAACGGATAGAAGCCAGAAGGAATTATATGGAAAAGGAGCTTGGCATCCACCTAAGCCCCCATGTGCTTCCCATGGCCTCTACAGTGGCTTATCTCCGGCCGCTGATGCTGGCTAAAGACATGGCCATGACAGTAAAATCACTTTAAATAACAGAATCCGGCAAGACGCCTCTTTGGCGTATTTGACCGGATTCTTTGTAATTTAATTTCCTTATGGGTGCTATCTTTCAGCTGCTTCTCCTGAATTCAAATAATTAATATATCCATCATACAGAAGATGAAGCACCAGATGCAAAGTCAGATAGCTGGAACGGTTAATATTCATCACCTTGTCCACACTGGTACTCTGAAAATACAAATTATACTTGGAAATACTGGAAAGTTCATTGTTATTCAAATTGGTAATGGATACCAGGGGAATTCCCAAAACTTCCAGATTCAACAGAGTTTCTTTATACTTTTCAATTCTTCCCGACCAGGATGCAATAAAGAGCAGGTCTTTTTTGCTCATATACTGTTTAATAATTTTCAGTTCGGTGGATGTGGGAATCATAATAATCTTTTTGTTTACATTGAGAAAGCAGCGGGCCAGTTCCTGGAGCATCAGCCGCTGCCCCTGGCCGGTACCGTAGGCGTAAATATTTTCTGCCTCATCAATCATCTGGTAAATTTCTTCAATCTGCCGGTTCTGCTTAAATACCTTAATGGTCTGAGAAATATCCTGATTCAACGCCTCTATAATGTCCGCGTTTTCTTCCTCCTCCTTAACAGCATCGTTTTTCAGAAAATACTTAAATTCACTGTAACCGCTGAAATTAAGCTTTTGGGTCATACGCAGAACCGTGGCAGTAGAAACGTTGCAGCTCTCCGCCAGCCTGGCAATGCTTAAAGTGGTGCTAAGCTGCAGGTTGTTCTGGATAAAGCTTAGTATGTGCAGATCAATGCTGTTTAGTTTTGAATAATTTTCGTTAATAACCAGATCCAGTTTATTTCCCATAAGCAGTCCCTTTTCTTGAAAAGTCCCTTCTTGTGTCACAAGACTGACGGACATCTAACCTTATTCTGGTCAAATGTCCGTCGGCCACTCCCTTATAATTGGTTTTCACTAAACTCTGAACAGGCGCCGAAGCCTTAACTCCGCCTCTCCTCTGTCACTCCCTTCCAGATAAAAAATCAAACTGTCTCCCCGTGGCTGCAACCCTGTCTGCATCGCCTCATAATCCTTTACATTAATCTTCGTAGCATTCCCCTGTATATAGATATCACAGGTAAATTGATTTGCAGTTCTGACAAGATAGGAAATCGGCAATGTCCGATATGGTGCAAGAATATCGATCTGTTTCGCCTGCATAACATCACCCCATTAAACGTATAAAGCGATTGTCAATCAGTTCCTTATCGACTCCGGCGTTTTCATACAATTATTGTACTATAGTTTTATCCATTATACAATAGCATATTTTATAAAAATTTAGTAACTATTCAGCCGTGCGCTGCTAATTTGTATTACAGGTTTTTCACTTCCTCTACAATGTAAATCGGGCGGTCTTTTAATTCATTAAATAATACTGCTATATATTCCCCGATTATTCCAATTATGACAAACATCATAGCAAACATGAAGCAAATGAGGACGACAATGGTGGCATAGCCGCTGGGCGCTCCCTGCCTGGTAATTAATGTATAAATCAGTACGCCAAGGCCAATCAGGGCGGAGAAGATCCCGGCAAAAATCCCCAGCTTTAAAGGCATATTGGAAAAGCACATAATGGTATTAAAAGAAAAGCGCAAAAGCTTCCGGATATTATATTTACTCTCTCCCGCTACCCTTGGACGGGCCTGGTAGGAAATAGAGGTTTTGCGAAAACCTACATTCTGGACATAGCCCCGGAGGAACCGGACCCGCTCCCTGTAATTCTTTTTCAGCACTTCTGCCACCTGGCGGCTAATGCCAAAAAAGTCCGATGCATTCGGTTCAAAATAAACGTCGGAAATCCAGTTAATCAGGGCATAAAAACCGCTGGAAGTCAGGTTCTTGATTAGGCCTGCGCTGGCATTGCTGGTTCGCACCATGGTGATCACCTGATACCCCTCTTCCATCCTGGCCACAATCTCCGGCAGGCATTCCGGAGGGTGTTGAAGATCCGCATCCATACACACCACCCCGTCTCCGGTGCTGTAATCCAGGCCGGCAATCATAGCCGACTCATGACCAAAGTTTCTGGAAAAGGAAATGATTTTGATCCGGCTGTCAAGGCCTGCCAGACTGTCCAGAACCTTCTGACTGTTATCCGTACTCCCGTCATTGACAAATAAAAGCTCCCAATCCCAGGGAAGACTCTCTAAAACCTTCCGCGTCTCCTGGTAAAACTGGTCCAGAGCCGTTTCCTCGTTATATACAGATACTACTACAGAAAGGCGTTTTGTATCCTTCTCTTCTTCCATGATAAAGTCCTCCAAACAATTCTTTTCCTATGAAAGTCCGCCGCCGGGCGCACTCAGGTTTCCTATGAAAAGTCCGCCGCCGGGCGTATCCACGCTTATCAGAAAACTTCAATGTCCATATCCGAGTGAGCCGGGATCTGCTTTTCCTTCGGTGGCGGCGTCATATAGTCTCCGTAAACGCAGGTCAGCACCTGATCCCAGCCTGCCGGAACCATAAACAGCTCCCCTTCAAACTCCATATCCACAGTTCTGCAGCACCACTCCTTCTTAAGGGTGACGTATAAATAATCCGGTTGGTAATTGCTGTAATAATACAAACTGCTGGTTCCTTTTTTGTCCTTAACTGCCGCGCAAAACTGCATACGGCGGATCAGCTTCATAGGAACAAGTTTTCCCGCCATAGCCAGACCCCCTACTGCAATTTTATTGGCCAGGCTGTATTTTGCAAAATCCAGTTTATAGCGGTGCCCCATGGCCAGACCGTAAATAGCCTTGTGAAGGAATTTGGTGAAAGCGCCGGACACCGGATTCTCCGGCAGCTCATCCAGGATAAACAGATCCACCCACAGATGATTCAGCTTTCCCTCATAAAACTGCATCTCCTCACTGTCCTGGTGAGTGCTGCTTTTATCGTAGCAGATCCGGGCGGTAAAGTCATAAAATGCCTTTCCCTCTCTTAAATCCTTTGGTTCCAGCAGAGTCATTCCATCAGGCAGCTTCTTTTTGGCTGCCCGGATAAACCGGGTATAGTTGTCTCTGGTAAAGGCCACATCCGCGTCATCATCCCAGGGGATAAATCCCTTGTGGCGGACAGCCCCCAAAAGAGTCCCGGCATCCAGCATATATTGGATCCCTTCTTCCCGGCAGATGGAATCAATCTCCTTTAATATGGCCAGATTAGCCTGGTGTACTTTAGTTAAATCCATGAAATATTGCCTCCCGGGCCTTATAGCCTTACTGCTTCTTTGATGGTCTTTGCCATATAGTCAATCATCTCATCCGTCATTCCCGGGTAAACCCCTACCCAGAAAGTATCCTTCATAATCCTGTCCGTAACCTCCAGACTCCCCACTACCCGGTAGCCCTCTCCGGATTCTCTCATCTGGTCAAAGCAGGGATGTTTGGTCAAATTACCGGCAAACAGCATACGGGTCTGGATACCCTTGCTCTCTACATGCTGAACCACCTGATTCCGGTCTGTCCCCTCTTTACAGGTAATGAGGAAACCAAACCAGCTGGGGTCCGAACCGGGGCAGGCCTCCGGCAGAATCAGCTTGTCCTGACAGTCTGAAAGTCCTGCCTTTAACCGGGCAAAATTCTCTTTTCTCCTCTCTACAAAGGATGGGAACTTTTCTAGCTGGGCGCAGCCAATGGATGCCTGGAGATCCGTGGCCTTCAAATTATATCCGAAATGGGAGTATACATATTTGTGATCATACCCTAAAGGCAGCTCTCCGTATTGTCTGTCAAAGCGGTGGCCGCACAGATTATCCCGGCCGGAGGGGCAGACACAGTCCCGTCCCCAGTCCCGGAAGGATCGGATAATTTTATTTAGCAGGGGATTGTTGGTGTATACAGCCCCTCCTTCCCCCATGGTCATGTGGTGAGGCGGATAGAAACTGGAAGTACCGATGTCACCGATGGTTCCTGTAAGTTTTTTGACGCCGTCTATCTCATAGCTGCTTCCCAGGGCATCGCAGTTGTCCTCCACCAGCCACAGATTATGGTTTTTGCAGAATTCCTTTACTGCCTTAAGGTCAAAGGGGTTTCCCAGAGTATGAGCAATCATGACCGCTTTGGTTTTTTCAGACAGGGCAGACTCCAGCATGGTTACGTCTATATTATATTGGGGGATGGTCACATCTACAAAAACCGGAACCGCGCCGTACTGAATGGCCGGGGTAACCGTAGTGGGAAATCCTGCCGCCACAGTAATAATCTCATCCCCTCTTTTTACCCGCCTGTCTCCCAGAAGCGGGGAGGTAAGGGCCATAAATGCAATGAGGTTTGCGGAAGAGCCGGAATTTACCAGGGAGCAGAAGCTCACGTCCAGGTATTCTGCCAGCTTTTCTTCAAACTTATCTGTGTAACGTCCGGAAGTAAGCCAGAACTCCAGGGCAGAATCCACCAGATTTACCATCTCATTTTGGTCATATACCCTGGATGCGTAGGGAATTCTGTCCCCCTCCTGAAATGGCTTTTTCTTATTATGAAAAGTTGTACAGTATTCTGCAGTCAGATCCAGGATGGCCTTTCTGGCCTCCTGTTCACTCATGGTTTCAAACATTTCTTTTATCTCCTTTTATTGATTTACAAAAATCGTAGCAGTTCAGACGGGTATCTTCTTGCCCGGCGGCGCCGGACAAGAAGCTGGGATATCCATCCGATGGGGAATATGAGATGAAATTTTACTTACAAGCGGGCTTGACGTAAAATTTCATCTCATATTCCCCGCCGTCTGAACTGTTACAAAGAACTCCTTTATCTGCCTGTCCGTTGCTTCCAGCATGTCCTGGCCGTCCAGATACTGTCTGGACCACTCCACAGTCTTTTCCACCGCCTCTTTCACGTGATACCTGGGCGTCCAGCCAAACACCCTTTTAATTCTGGAACAGTCCAGCTTTAAAAAACTAGCCTCATGAGGGCCGCCGTCATAGCGGTTTACCCAGGTCTGCCCCTGGCCCCAGGCCTGGCAGAATAGGTCTGTCAGCTGTCCAGTGGTAACACAGTCCCCATCATCCGGTCCTACGTTATAGTATCCTGCCATTTTTCTGTCCCCATACTGCCTCATGGCAATGGTCAGGTATACAGCCAATGGCTCCAACACATGCTGGTAGGGTCTTATGGAATGAGGATTTCTGACAATAATCTCCTTTCCTGCCGCCGCCGCCCGAATGCAGTCGGGAATGATCCGGTCATTTGCAAAATCGCCGCCGCCAATTACGTTTCCTGCTCTGGAAGTGGAAATGGCGCATCTCCCGTCCCCAAAAAAGGACTTTTCATAGCTGTGAGTCACCAGCTCAGAGCAGGACTTGCTGTTGGAATATGGATCATAGCCATCTAAAGGATCGCACTCCCGGTAGCCGTACTCCCACTCCCGGTTCTCGTATACCTTATCTGTGGTGATATTTAGAAAAGATTTAACCGATTCTGTGGCGCGGATACACTCCAGAATATTGACTGTACCCATTACATTGGTTTCATAAGTGTAAACCGGATCCTTATAGGAATCTCTTACAATGGGCTGGGCGGCCAGGTGAAATACCACCTCCGGCAAAACCTCATCAAACACCTTTTTCAGGCTGGGCAAATCCCGGATATCGCCGATTCGGGAATCCATGGTATCCTCAAGGCCAATGACCTGGTAAATGGAAGGGTCTGTAGGAGGATTTAAAGCATAGCCTGTTACCTTTGCCCCGCAAAGACTTAAAATCCTGCACAGCCAGGTTCCCTTAAACCCTGTATGTCCGGTTACCAAAACCCTTTTATCCTTATAAAATCCCGTTAATTCCTCTAATGTCATAATGCGTTCTCCTATCCCTGCCATATTTTCCACGGGGCTTTCCCGGACTGCCACATGGTCTCCAGCTGATTTTTGTCTCTCTGAGTATCCATGCATTTCCAAAAACCTTCATGGCAGTAGGCCATTAATTGTCCGTCCCTTGCCAGGTTTTCCAGAGGCGCCTTTTCCAAAACTGTAGTGTCGTCCTCCAAATAATCGAAAATACCCGGATTAAACACCATAAAACCGCCATTAATCAAAGCGCCGTCATTATCACTCTTTTCCCGGAAAGCCTGAACCTGCCCGGAACTGTTCAGATCCAGCACCCCGAATTTCTGTCCCACATTCACCGTTGTAAGAGTGGCAATCTTACCATGGTTTTTGTGAAACTCTGCCAGGGCATTGAGATCAATGTCCGCCACCCCGTCGCCGTAAGTCAGCATGAAAGGTTCTTCTTCCACATAGGGGCGGATGCGCTTTACCCGCCCTCCCGTCATGGTGTTAAGGCCTGTATCTACCAGAGTCACCTTCCATGGCTCCGAATAATTATTATGCACCTCCATCCGGTTGTTAGCCAGATCAAAGGTTACATCTGAGGTGTGGAGAAAATAGTCTGCAAAAAACTCCTTTACCACGTACTGCTTATAGCCCAGGCAGATCACAAACTCATGAAACCCGAACTGAGAATAGTATTTCATAATATGCCACAAAATAGGTTTTTCCCCGATTTCAATCATGGGCTTTGGTTTTAAATGGCTTTCCTCGCTGATCCTGGTGCCAAATCCTCCGGCTAATAATACAACTTTCATGTGTCTCCTCCTTCTCGCCCTTTAATATCCATGCGGCCGTATACATTCCAGCGGTTGGTTTCTAAAATCTCAAGCGCCTGCCGGATTTTCTCAGGCCCTTTGCGGTATTCAAAAATATTTTCTAAATCTTCATCGCTGTAATTTTTGTAATTCAGGGCCGCCTGTACTTTTTCTTCATACCGCTCCTTACGGTGGGGGGCTTTTATCAGCTCGTCAGCAGTGGTAGCCACATTTCCGCATAAAATAATTCCAATAAAAACCACGCCTGTTACCGCTGCTATAGAATGTTTCTTTAAGCGTTTTGCCGCTCGCCTTCCCAGGGCGCGTCCTGTGTCCTCAGAACGGGGCCGCCTGTGCCCTTCCATTCCCCAGGCAATGGCAATTGTCAGCACAATTCCTATGATCCCCATCTGAAACTGAACCGCATACCGGGAACTCATACCATAGTTTTCCTGGTTTAAGAAAATCCATCTGGAAATCAAAATCAGGATATGACTGCATCCCCCGGACAGAATCAAAAGAAGGGGGAAGAGAGTCCTTTCATAAATCTGATATTTAACATTAAGCCATAACCCTAAAAGGTATCCGCCCATAACCAGAAGACCGATTAAAAGGATAACCCGGTTGGGAAGATGAAGGCGGCTCTCCATGGTTTCCCCGCCTAAAAACATGGCCGCAAAAGATTTTATAAAAAATGCCGGAAAAAATTTGGGATTCTGCCGTATCGCTTCTGTAAAGCTTAACTCTGTAGCCCCGGCATGCTCTTCTACTGTAAAAGCATTGCTGACTATATAAAGTCCCAAAGGAATCAGGATACACAGAAGCCACAGCCAGTACCGCTGGCTCTTATCCGCCCCCCGCCCCGCCCTGGGGCTGCCGTCCGTGTCGATAAAGGTATTCCAGATACCTAAAAAGCCATAAACGACTATCATTACGCCGGAATAAATAGCGCAATACTGTCCTGCAATCCCCAAAGTAATGATAAAAGGCAAAAGAAGAAGCGCAGGCCTGTCCCAGGGTTTCTCTGTTCTTTGTCCGGGACGGATACCCTTTTTCCCGCTTTGCCATACCCGATCCAGTACCAGGTAATAGTAATAAAAGCAGGCAAATGCCAGAAAATGCGTCCATCCGCTTCCGTTTGTCAGCATCTCCCATTTATTCAGGCTGAACATCAGAGCCATCACTGCCAGCAGAAAGCCAAATCCCAGCCTTTCTTTTCTTACATACAGCCCGATTACCAGGGCCGCCAGTCCCAATCCCAAAATCCCCAGGATCTGGTCAAACCGGACGCTGAAATGAAACACTTCCACATTGATGCCCCGGCTTAAAAAGTTTACCGGAATCCTGGTAAGAATATCCGGAACAAAAAATTTTTCAGGGTTCCACACATCCGGCAAATAAGAATTAATCAACCGGATGTAATCTGAGTACACAACATCACTGGTAGCGGAACAGACATACCATAAGCAGAACAAAATGCCTGCCGCCGGAAACAGGATGCAGCCATAAGACCGTTTCATTGGTGTTCTTCCTCCTTTAATCCGCCTCGATTTCCACAATCACAGCCAGCCTGTCCTCTCCCCGTTTTTCCTGGGCATTCTGCATATGAAAATTATGCTGAAACTCCAGTTCCACGATTTGATAAGGTTCTGCCTCAATCTTCTGATAGTAGATGCTCTCTGTCACCGGAAGCTCTGCTGCCAGCTTTCCGTCTGCATAGATGGTTGTAATTTCCCCTCCGTTTAAGATTCCGGGAAACATAAATTTCAGGCAGATGGTTCCTTCCGCCCCGGCCATCACCCGGATCTTCGCGTGCTCATCCATCCACCCGTCCCGGTAATACCCCGTTATAATCTCACACTTTAAGCTCTGAACCATTTCCGTGATATCCCGAAACCCGTTATGCTTTGGATCTTCCCGAAGAATCACCATGTTCTCCGTCACCTGTCCCACTTCCAGGATACTGTCAATAAACTCAATCCGGGTTCCCTCCGCCTTTCTCTCCTTGTCAAAAACCTTAAAGAAGGTATCTGCGGTAAACTCACTCATCTGATAGGTATTGCCTATAATATAAATGGTTTTACCAAAAATATCATCTCCATACCTTTCATAGGTTTCTTCTGCCAGAGAATTGTACCGAAGCTGATTGGGCCAGAAATAAAGGTTAGGGTATTTTCCCCGGTAAAAGTCCTCCGCAGGCAGCGTAAGGAGAAAATACAGGAAAAATATCCCGGTGCAGACGGCTGTATTAAATATCCGCTGACTGTTGTGCCTTCTTTCTTCCCCACATTCTCCCGGCTCCCGCAGAACCCCCAGCATATAGCAGAGAAATAAAAGGGCTGCCGTATAAGAAACATAAACCCATCGCATCTCTACCCGGACTGTAACGCTGGAAGCGCCGATACACAGAGCAATAAAGGTCAAAAACAGCAGGATATTTTTTAAATACACCGGAAACTGTTTCCGGGTGCGGATCATTTTAACGAGAAAAGCCAGTACCAAAGCCAGCAGCACCAGGTTTGACAGGATAACAAACAGCTTAATCCATCTGGGAGAATCCTGCCAGGACATGCCGTTTAAATGCTCCGGTCCTGCGTTACAGCCAAATACATATCCTACCTGGCACAGAGCGTACCAAACTGCCTCCTTTATCGAAAAGGTGTCCGCCACCTGAGTTCCTCCGGTTCCTGCCGGAAGGACAGATCCGATGGCAAGCCGGCGGATTCCCATAACTGCCCCAAAGGAAACAGCCGGGGCCGCCCATTTTTTCCAGTTAAATTTCTGCCCCTTTTTATGAGAAAGAAGCAGCGCCAAATATAATAAAGGCAGTAAGGCCAAATATCTTTCATGGACAAAACAGATGGCAAAATACAGGGCGCAGGCGCTGTAAAACCCTTTGTCTTTCCCTTTTCCGTTTACCTGAAAGTAAAGTAAGATTAAAATTCCCAATGCCATGGCCGTGGCGGCAGTCTCCATTAGGCCGTAAACCTGACTAATCTGATAGTAGGACATTCTGGACAGCAGGTACAAAATACCGGCCAGGAATCCGCTTCCCCGGCTTCCGGAAAGCTTTGTGCCAAACCAGTAAACCTGTGCTGCCACAAAAATATTTAAAACGATATTAATGGGCACAAACCATCCTGCATGGTTTCCCACAAGAGCCAGTTCCAGCCATGCCATCAGGTAATAAAGGAAGCGAAACCGGGTGCTTCCTATCGGAAAATTAAATTCCAAAAAGGACTGTTCCCCATAGCAGGACCACAGGTACAGATCATCCATATACAAGCCCTTTATTTCAATCCCCCGATTAATGAAAAAGGCAAAGATCCCCAGAAGAAGGACGGCAATTACATCATTCTTCCACTTATTTTTCTGTTCCAGAGACATCTTTGAATCCATAATACATTCCTTTCTTAATGGCCCGGCTAAAAGGCCTATTTAAGAATTATCATCCGGTAAAACTCTTTTGCAGCTTCTTCGGCTTCCCCGGCGTCATAGCCGGAGCCGTCCAGGCTGACTTTGCCTACCATATTTCCGTTTTCGTAGCGGATATCCGTCAGGCTTCCTTCTTCTACCAGGTAGCGCAGAACATCCCATTCCCGGCTTCCTTCCTCCAGATGTCCCGCCTCCCCATAAATATAGTCCGTCCCGGCATAGCGCAAATAATCTTTAAAATTCTCCAGAGTCTTTACCAGAACGACGTTTCCCCCGCTTCCGGTAATATCAAAATAGGACTGGACATTGCAGGCGAAATCCAGACACCCGGGATGTTCTCCAAAAGCTACCACCCGGTTTGAAGGATCTGCGGAGAGGAACTTCCAGATCTCCTCTCTTCCTTCCTCTCTGGCATTTAAAAGACTCTCCTCCCGGTGATTGTAATACCCCTTATGGGCAAATGAAACCGGTGTAAATCCCACTCCTCCTGCCCAGCTTGTTAGAGCCATTACCGTAAGCTGAAAGGCTGTAACAAGGACGGCCAGCCCTTTTGTCCAGGCTTTGAGGAAAGCTGTTTTGCCCTCGGGAACTGCTATGGCCCCACAGACAGCCGCCATAGAGTACCACAGCATAAAATAATTTCCGTCCACCTGCCACAGCAGATAGACGCTTACAATACTAAGACCGGAAATGAGTAAAAGAAGCAGGTGATAAAGCCGCGCTTTTACCCGTTTCCCATATAGGACGGCAGCTGTCAAAGAGAGCAGCAGCAGGCCGGTTCCCCAGGCAATTATAACATGGTCCATGTCTTCCCCGGTGGGAGCGAAAAACATTTTCAAAAGCCGATCTCCCAAGTGGCTTAGGCCTCCCCAAAACCCCAGGGTAATCCCCTCATTGGGAATCGAATTAAAAGCAAAAGGCCAGCGGACCTGAAACCCTAAAAGCTCCCAGATGCTTGTAAATACCGAAGTGGAAGGCATTCCTGTCAGCAGGTAGGTTCTGGCCCAGATCCCGGCCAGGGCCATTGCCGGGATGATAACAAGGCGGTAAGCTCCCGCCCCTTTTGTAAACCATTTAAAAATATTTCTTCCGCCGGCAAGCAGATACAAAAGCCCAAATCCCACAACAGCAGTGGAAAACACCAGGGCGGTGGGCTTTAAGGTATAGCTGATCAGGCAGGCCCCAATAACGGTCAGAAGCAGCCTGGCCTGTTCTTCCCTGTCTTCTGATTTTTCAATCCATACCAGCCCCTCTATGGCTGCCATCTGGAACAGCAAGGTAATGATATCGCTCTTTGCCGTAATGGCCATATTTAAGATGCCAGGAGTTAAAGCCGTCAGCGCTGCGGCAAACCATCCCCGCCCGGGACCGCCGTAAAGCTTTGCCAAACGGTATCCCATATAGCAAACCCCCATGGCCAGCCATATGTTAAAAGATAAAACAAAGCCATAACCGGGAAGCCCGGAAAGGGGAAAGGCTAAAACTTCCAGTCCCTTTGCATAGGTGTAAACCACATTGATGCTTCCCAGATTTTCGTAAATTCCCCTGCCGTTGTCTAAAATATAAGGAGATCGCAGTCCATAGTGAAGGGAATCGTAATCTAAGGCAATATTCATCCGTCCGGTCTGAAGGAGAAGGCAGGTGAGGATCAGGGCCAGGAAAAGCCCGTCTTTTTTTTCCCATTTATATTCCCTTATCTTTCCCAAAAAGGGACCCTTTTCTTTTTTCAGATTCCACAGCCCGGCAGGAACAGCCAGAGCCAGGGCAATTTTCCGCCACAGATCGGTTCCTCCAAGGCCAAAAGCAGAAACACAGCACACCACAATCATCCACAGCCCGGCTCCCATGGTCAAAACGGCAAAGAAAGGGATTTCCTTCCTCTTCCAGCCTCCAGCCAGCCTGGCTCCCAGATTTCCCAGCATAAGTAAAAACAAGGCATATCCCCCGGAAACCAAAAGAGGCGTCAGGGTTTGGTGGAGCCAGGTAACTGCCAGAATTCCCAAAAAGGTCAGAAAAACTCTCATCTCCGTTTTTTTAACCACACACAGGGAGAAGAAAAACCACAGAAGCATCAGGACTATTTCGGCCAGCGCTTCCGGATTATTATTCCCACTGATCACTTCTCCCAACTGGCCCCGGATAAATAAACGGTCCAGTCCCACTGCCAGAATCACTGCTGTCAGCACGCATAAAAAAAGCATTTTCTGATTTGACCTATCCTTCATATGCCTTATAGGCCCTCCTGTAAAAATGCATGATTCCCTTTACCACCGGTCCTGGCCAAAATCGGGAGAACATCTCCGTCTCCTCACGGCTGCGCCTTTCATCCTTCATACAGGCCTTAGTGGCATTGGACTCATGAATCCGGTAATAAAACAGCGGCCATTCTATGCAGATAAACCGGCCCGCCTGATCCGCCAGCCGGATCAGGGTATCCCAGTCCAGGGCGTATTGAAGACAGGATTCAAACAGCGGATCTCCTGTCAGCTCTTTATTGTAGGTGCAGGATGGGCAGCAAATAGGATTCCCCCAGACCAGCGCCGCCTTTTTTACCGCCTTAAGATGATTCAGAAACGGAAACCTGAGGGGCAGGCGGAGAAGTTTTTTCACCAGATGCACCTTATCTTTCCTAGCCAGCTCATGGCCTTTTACCAGGACATAATCAGTGGTAAACAGGGCCATATCCGGATACCTGCGGGCATATTTCAGCAAGGTTTCTTTATATCGCCTGTGATACATGTCATCCTGGTGGGCAATGGTTACCAGCCTGGCATCTGCCGTTTTACAGGCAAACTCCCAGTCATCCCGGATATTGCTCTTTCCCTCACGGACAAACAGCGGGATCCTGTACTTCTCTGCCAGCTCTTCTATATGCTGATTGGGAGTGGAGGTACATAAAATAATGTCCGCCGGAACGGTCTGCATTTTTAATGAACGGATGCAGGCTTCCAGATAGGGGGACTCCCCGTAAGCACAAATTGCAAACACGTGTTCTTTCATATGACAAAAATACCTTTTTCCTAAAAAAATCTTTCCTCCAGCATCAGGCAGAGCGCATGGTATACAGGGAGGTGAAGTTCCTGGATCTTGTAGGTCTCCTGTTCCGGCACAATAACAGACACATCTGCGCTTTTAGACAGCCTGCCTCCATCCTTCCCCGTGAGGATAATGGTTTTTAATCCCCTGGCCTTAGCCGCTGTCAGGGCATAAAGGATGTTTTTTGAGTTGCCGGAGGTGGATATGCCGAAAAACACATCCTCTGGTTTCGCAAACCCCCAAAGCTGTTGGGCATAAATCATTTCGCCATTTACGTCGTTTAAAAAAGCCGTGGACAGACCATTATGCCCCGTAAGGGCAATGGCAGGAAGTCCTCCCTGGAGGCAGCAGGCCAATTCTTCTCCCAGGTTCTCTTCTATCCCGGTTTCTTCCCTCATCCGGCTGCCCTGCCGGACAAGCTCTTCTTTTTCTCCCTCCGATACAGGGCGGCGTTTTATAAAGCCCTTCATCAGTTCTCCCACAATATGCTCTGCGTCCGCGCAGCTTCCCCCGTTTCCGGCAACCAGAAGCTTGCCGCCGTTTTCATAGCAGGTTTCCAGCGCCTCATAGGCCGCTTCTATTTGATCCTTTATGGGCTTTAAAACCGGATATCGCTCCAATAGCGTATTCAAATGTGTCATGGGTTCCACTTTCTGTTTCCTCCTTTTCTACCCTATATTTGGGGCATACAGGGATGCCCGTCAGGGTATTTCCTCCTGGTCTTTTATCCGTTCCGTATGATCCAGTCTGCCGCTGTCATGAGATTTTCGGCATAGTGGTCATAATCCTCTGTCACCATCTGGCTTTTACACTGATTTTTAAACAGCTCTCCTCCGTATCCGGTACCTACCAGAACCGACCGAATTCCGAAGTTATGGCCAGCCCGGGTATCAATCAGCTTATCCCCAATCATATAGGATCGGCTTTTATCCACCGGAAAATCCCTCTGGGCTTGCTCAAACATACCGATATCCGGTTTGCGGCAGCGGCAGACCTTTTTATATTCTCCTATTCCATGCTCCGGATGGTGGGGGCAGAAATAAAAGCCGTCAATATGAGCCTGTTCCTCTGCCAGAGCCTGATTTAAATATTCATTTAAAATCTCCAGATCTTTTTCCGTGTAATAACCTCTGCCGATCCCCGCCTGGTTGGTAATTACCACCACCAGATAACCTGCCTCGCGAAACCTCCTGATGGCCTGGGGAACGCCGGGAAGAATCTTTAAATCCTCAGGGCGGTGCAGATAGTGGACTTCTTCATTGATGGTGCCGTCCCGATCCAGGAAAATCACCGGGCGCAAGCCGTTTTTATAAGTGAAATTCATAATTTCCATTTGACATATGAACCTTTACCGTATCATACTGCCACCGATCCTCGTTGGCAACCCAGCTCTGGGCTCCTCTCAGCTCAAAATTCCAGTCTGCCACCTGTCCTCCGGCGGCCTCCATACGGGCTGCTACCACATGGCGCACATTGTAGGGGCAGAACATCAGAAGGTATCCTCCTCCTCCGGCTCCCAAAAGCTTTCCTCCCAGAGCGCCGGCCTTTTTGGCTTCCTCATAAAGCTCATCGATCTGTGGATTGGTAATTTTGCTGCTCATCCGCTTTTTGCTCTCCCAGCCGTAGTCCAGAAGCTTTCCGAAGCTGTAGAGGTTCCCCTTTAGCAGCTCGTCCTTCATGGCGTAGGCCAAGGCCTTTACCTCCCACATGGCGTCAAAGGCATCCTTTTTCTCGTAGTTCTTCACCTGATCCTTAATTATATTAGCAGACACGTGGATATTTCCGGTGTAACACAAAAGCAGGTTGTACTGGAGCTCATGGATAATGTCTTTTTTTATTCTCAAAGGGTTTACCACCACATTGTTGCGGCCGTGAAATTCGATAAAGTTAAAGCCTCCGAATGTGGCTGCATACTGATCCTGGTAGCCGCCGTCAATCTTTAAGTCTTCCCGCTCTACCTGGTAGGCCAAATCTGCCAGAGCATAGCTGTCCAGCTCCACCCCTTTCCATCTGGCCATGGCGGTTAAAAGGGCCACCATTACGGTAGAAGAGGTTCCAAGGCCGGAGCCCGGAGGCGCGTCGCACTGAAGGTAAACTTCACAGCCTTTCCGGATATTCATGGCCTTTAAGGCCGCTGTTACCAGATCAAGCTTTCCGTCATAAACGTAGTTTTCCCTGGTATTGTATTTTACTGTAGTATCAAAGTCCAGCGAGTGAGCGATAATCTGCTCGTCCTCCCTGGGTACAATAGAGCAGTAAGCATATTTGTTAATGGTGCTGCCGATAATTGCTCCTCCCTGCTCCACACAGAAGGGGGCCACATCTGTGCCCCCTCCTCCAAAGCTTACCCGAAGAGGCGCTCTTCCTCTGATTACCATACTACCACTCCTTTTCTTACGTCTTCCTGAAACCGGAAATAGGCCTCCGGGATTCCGATGTCAATAAAATACCCGTCATTGACCAGACCGCCCAGACGCCGTCCTTCTTCCATCCATTTAGGAATCATCTCATTTTCTAAAGAAACCTTCCCCTCCGGAATTGTCTCCAGAAGATCTTTTTTCATCAGATATACGCCGCCGTTGATGGTTCCGGGGCGGGGCTTAAGAGATTTCTCATTAAACCCCGTAAGAAGCCCGTCCGTAAGGGAAGCTTCCCCGTAGCGGGAGACATCGGGAACCTCCCGCAGAACCAGGGCCATCTCCAAAGCCTTTTCCTCCCTGATCCTGGTTAAACGGCTGTAATCAATCTGGTAAAAGGTGTCTGCATTAAGAGCATAGAAATATTCGTCCCTCACAAACTCCCCTGCATTTTTAATGGCTCCTGCTGTCCCCAGAAGGGTCTCTTCGTAGGCATAGGAAACCTGAACCTGAAAGTCTCTTCCGTCTCTAAAATATTCTTCCACCATAGAGCCCTTATAGCCCAGGGCAAAAATAATGTGATCCACCCCGTGGCGGGATAATTCATGGACTACATATTCCATAAAAGGCCGCCCTTCAATGAGGGCCATAGGCTTGGGCCGGTCGCTTACTACGCTGCGAAGCCGGGTTCCCAGCCCTCCTGCCAATAATACTGCCTCCATCTATTTCCTCCTGCGCCTGTCTGCCGGCTACCCCCGGTCCTCACACTTCCAGATATCCTTTTATCAGCTCACAAGTCTGCATCAGCCCTCTGATATGGGTCCGCTCCGTACCATGAGAAGCATGAACCCCCTGGCCGATAAGAGCCCCGCAGAGATCGTGGCCGCCCCTGAGAGCCGCCGACACATCAGAAGCGTAGTGGGGGAAAATATCCACCGCATAGTCCAGGTTCTTTTCCTTTGCAATCTCAATGAGGCGGTTGGTCATATCATAGTGATACGGGCCGGAGGAATCCATGGCGCAGATAGACACCTTGTACTCGTCCCCCGTTAAGTCGTCCCCCAAAGCACCCATATCCACAGCTAAAAATTCCGTTATATCCTGAGGAACCCAGGAGCCGCCATGGCCCACCTCCTCAAAATTGCTGATCAAGATCTTCACCGGGCGGCAGGGCCTTTTTCCTGTCTCAGACAGATATCTTAAAACCGTTAAAAGCACTGCGATGGATGCCTTGTCGTCTAAATGGCGGGAATTAATAAATCCGCTTTCCGTGTATCGAAACATGGCGTCAAAACTGATATAGTCACCGGGGCAGATCTCCAAGTCCTCCACATCTCCAGCATTTTTCACCGGCTCGTCCAGGCGGATCTCCATATTTTTCACCTTGCGCTCCAGGGTCCTGGCATCGTCATAGGTGTGAACCGAAGGCTCTTTGGTCAAAATCGTTCCCGTATAGGTCTTTCCGGTGCGGGTATGGATCTTGCAGTAAGTTCCTTCTATGGATTCCATCATATATCCGCCTACGCTGGCAAACTTAATCATCCCATCAGAGCTTATGGAGCGGACCATGGCTCCCAAAGTGTCTGCGTGGGCAGTCAGACCCAGAGTCCCTGGTTCCTGCCCTTTTGGTATTTGTCCTTCCCCCTTCGGCACTTCCACAATAAGGCTTCCCTTGCGGGTATAGGAAGAGGAAAAACCCCACCTTGCCGCCTCTTCTTTAATGGCTTCCATAACCTCTTTTGTATAGCCGCTGGGGCTGGGAATATTTACAAGCTTTTCTAAGATTTTTATCATATATTCCATCTCAGGAGTCAAGTTCTGTATGCTCATCTGGTAAAATCCTCCTTCACCACATCCCAGGCCCCGTCTACGCTGAAATTGGCCCGGATGTATTCCTGGGTGCTGTCTGACAATTCTTTTAACCTCTTGGGATTCTGATAGAGTTCCACGGTCTTTCGGGCAAATTCTTCTGCGCCGTCGGCAATCTCCAGGGTCTTTTCCACCTCCGGGATTCCTTCTGCGCCTACCGATGTGGTGACAATGGGAGCACCGTTATAAATGGCCTCCACTACCTTGCCCTTGACCCCTGCGCCATAGCGGAGAGGAACTACCACAATCCTGCACTGCTGATAAATTGCTTCCAGCTCCTCATCACTTACAAATCCCTTAATCACAATCCCGTTTCCGGGCTGTTCCAGGGCTTTGATCTCTTCCGTAACTTTTGATCCCACCACGAAAAACTGCATATGGGGAATCTCCTTTCGGATCAGCGGGAAGATCTCCTCCGCAAACCACAAAACCGCGTCTGCGTTAGGGGGATGGGCAAAGCCTCCTACAAATACCAGGCCTTCCCTCTTTTCAAAATCCTTCTCAATACTGTCCAGGAATTTATCATAAACATAGGCAGTAATGGCCTTTACATTTATAGACGGATTGATTTTGTGAATCGCATTTTCCTCCACACAGGAAGGATAATAGGACACCGCCGCCTTCTCCATCATAGAAAGCTCAATGGCACGCCAGTAGTCCGCTTCCTTCTTAATCTTAATGTCCCCGGTCAGCTCATATTCCCGGCCCAGACGCAGAAAGTGGAGATCATGGCCGTAATAGATTACCTTAATATCGGTGTGCTCTTTGATAAAGTTCACATACTTAGTGGCAATGTGAGGACGGTTTAAATAGGCAAAATCGATCTCTTTGCCGTTTTTCTCCAGCCAGTCCCAGATTCCGGTCTGATACTCCGCCCCATAGAGGATCTCCACTCCCATCTGTTGAAGAGTGGTGGAATACGGCTCTTCGTGGAGGAAATTATCTCCCAGAAATTTTACGGAAAATCCTTTCTGGATAAACATCTTTATATACTGGTAAGTGGTCTTTGAGCCGGCGTCCTTGTCAAAAGTGGGGACATAGTGATCCACTACCAGAATTACCGGCTTTTTCTGGCTTCTTTCCCTGGCCTTAAAGGGATTGGGATTGCCGTCATTGACGGACTGACGTTTAAACTCATCCGCCCATTTTTCCTTTAACTTCCGGCTGTTTTCTACCTGATAGCGCTTCAGCCCGGAGCCGTTTACATCCGTTCCATTGGAAATACCCTCAAAATGGATTACCCGGGAAAGAGGCTGGTACACCACCCGGTAGCCTGCCTTTCTCACCTCAAAGGCTAAATCCGAATCCTCACAATAGGCCGGGGCAAACCGTTCATCAAAGCCGCCGATTTTCTCCCAAAGCTCTTTGGGCAGCAAAATAGCCGCGCCGGAAATATAATCCACATCTTTTACATAGTTATATTCTGCCTTTTCCGGATCGTCCAGTCTTCCGTAATTCCAGCCGGAGCCGTCGCTCCAGAGAATTCCTCCTGCCTCCTGAAGCCGTCCGTCGGGATAAACCAGTTTTGATCCTACCATGCCGATGGCAGGATCCGATTGTATCAGCTCTACCAGAGAGGTAAGCCAGCCGTCGGTAACCTGGGTATCGTTGTTTAAAAACATCAGATACCGTCCTCTGGCCTTTTCAGCCGCCTGGTTGCAGTTGCGAAGAAATCCCTGGTTTTCCCGGTTGCGGCTGATTACCAGATTTTTTGTAAATTTAGAAAGCTCCGCCGTGGCATCTGTGGAGACGTCGTCGGCAATAATAATCTCGTAGGTTAGCCCTTTTGTATGCTCCAAAATGGATTTTAAGCAGGCGTAGGTATAATGGATTTGATTGTAAACCGGAATAATAATGGAAACCTCCGGCTGCTCTGTGTCAGGGAATACCAGACGCCCTGTCTCCCGGTAGGCCTGGCCGATTTTAAAGTCCCCTTCTATCCGGTTGCGGCCTTCCCTTGTAAAATACAGGCGGCCGTAGTAGCCGGGATGCCGGACAGTGCCCACCGCATATTTTAACACCTTGTGCCTGCGGGTTCCTTTGGGAAAGTAACGGAGCGCCACTCCCGACAATTTGCGGTAGGCTTTGTAAATCAGGGCTTCATGGCTGTTTAAATAGGTAATGACCTTGCTCATCTCATCGATCTCATGGCGCAGATCCCGGATGATAATCTCCAGATTGGCCACATGATTATTGGTCAGGCGCATGGTCTCCTGATTCTTCCGGATGGTAAGATTACACTCTTCCTCTTCTTCCTGGAGAACCAAGATGCGCTCCATGGCCCTCTGGAAGTCCCCATCCCTTTGCTTTAATTCTTCCCCGGTGACAATTCTCTGCTGGTAATTCTTTAAATATCCTCCGGTACTGTCCCCGTGAACGTAGGACTGAAAGGCTTCTTCCATACGGCCGTAAAAGGCCGCCTTGTCCCCATCAATCCCAAAGATTTCTAAAAAACCGGCCAGACTGCCGTACTTCATAACCTTTTCGTACCGGTAATAAAAGTATGCCAGATTCCGGTAGCGGACAAATCCTAACGGGATGGGAAAGTCAAAGACCCACTCATAATCAATGGCCCAGATTTTTCCGTCTTTGTCTGCCATCAGATTCTCAAACAGGCCGTCCAGGTTGGTTATAGGGCAGGACTGATCGGAAAGCTCTCCCTCTTCTCCAAATACCTGTCGGAACTCAGGAGTGGAAACAAATTCCTGCATCCTCTCCTCCCCCACGGCAAACACCTGGCTCATGGTTTCCAGGATGGCGTCTGCAGGGACAAGTCCGTTCTCAATCTGACGCCCCAGAATTTCTCCAAGAGTCTCTCCCTCTATAAAGGGGAACCTGGCCGTGGATTTGTCCTGACTCAGCTCCACCTCTACTGCCCGGATATTCTGATAGCAGTCCTTTATCTGCTGCTTTTTCTCTTTTAAAAGCCGGATATGTTCTGACGCCCTGTCTGTAAGAGCCGTCTTTTCCACCCATCTGACCCCGTTTTCTTCGATTATGCTGGTTCGGATCTGAAACTCTTCCTTCCGGTTCCGGTTGTATTTTACAAAACAAATCTGATTCGCCAAATTTTTGTCAAATTCTTTGCCATCTGAACTGTTACGCCAAATCATCAGATAAGAATCTGCAAATTGTGGAAACTGGTCTTCCTGCAAAAGCTGGTCAAAGCCTGCTTCTTCGTTAAAGTACCGGTAGCCGGGCTGGTCATAGACCATGGAAAGATTGGGCAGCTCTCCCTTTTCCGGCAGCCGTTTATCAGAGTACAGCGTGGTGGGAAGCCGGTGATCCGGAGTTGGATAATAAATTTTGGTAAAAGCTCCGTCCAGACATTCTTGGGAAATTTCTCTGATAAGCCTTAAAGTAACAGGTTCTGTCTCTGGATCCGGTTCCGCTCCTGCAAAGATGCGAAGGCCAATTCGATTAAAGCCTGCCGCCAGAAGACTCCCCCCTGGTTTTAAGTATTTTTTCAATCCTGTCAACAGAGCCTTTATCCCCTGCTCGCCCCTTTCCGGCATCAAATCCCGGCGGAATTCCGGAATCCAAATATAGTCAAAAGAGCTTTCCTCCAGTTCTTCCAGGAAAGAGCGCTTTATAAGCCGGATATTTTCTGCCTCCGGATAACGGCGGCGTACTACCTCTAAAGCTTCGTCCCGCAGATCCCAGACCGTCACTTCTTTCAGCTTTTCCGACAACATCCCCGTAAGGGCCCCATAATCGGCCCCTATCTGCAGCAGGCGGCCGGAAGGATTCCACTCATACCACTCTAAAAGGTTTTCCCGGACAGGGGACAGGGCATAAAGAACCGCCGGGTCTGTTTCTTCCTCCAGAGCCTTTCGGATTCCTTCCGGATCAGAACCGTATTTTTCTAATATATCTAAAATATCATAGCTAATGTCTTTCATCGTTTCCTCTTTCTGACGCATTTACTGCGCCATCCAGGTAGATTTGGAAGTTTACTTCCAAACTTTCACTGCCTTTACCTGAGACTCCATATCATAGACGCCTACCGTATTTTTGTTTGAGATTACCGTCAAATTGGCCACATCATAAAGCCGGTGGTAAACCACGTGCTCGCCGTGTTCAAATCCGGTGCAGCTCATGGACAGCAGATACTCGCCTCCCTGGAGAGTCATTTTCTGTGTAAACTCCACCTGGTACTCATCGCCGTTTTTTACCGGGCGGATATCTGCCCCCTCAAACATGGTGTTGGTTCCGGTTAAATCCGTGCCTTTTTTATCTTTTATGGTATAGGTAAAAATCGGGGTTTCAATGTCTGCGTGGAAGCGGATACATTCCCGAATGGTAAACATCTCCCCCTTAATCAGCAGATTGGTTAAATTTCCCCTCTCATCAAACAATCCCAAATCGTAAATCTCCGCCCGGCCGTCGCCGTACTCAGTGCGGTTGGCATTGATGGTAATCTTGGTTTTCATAAGAGGGCGGCTGTCTCCTCCTCCCGTTTCGCCGCTGTCCGTCATACCAGCCGCAAAATCGGTCATTTCCAGCTGGGTAAGGCCGCCTTTCCCGGCAGATCCGTCTTTTTCCGCCGCCAGCTCTGCATCCAGGGCTTCCATCTGACCGGCCAGGATTTTCTTATATAAATCCACCATGTGTCCGGCGCTTCCCTCTGCTATAAAGTTTCCCTTATTCAGCAGCACCACCTTGTCGCAATATTTGATAATACTTCCCATATCGTGGGTAACCATAAGAATCGTAGTGCCGCTTTGGCGGATCTCCTCCATACGGCGATAGCATTTGGATTGGAAAAATACGTCGCCTACGGAAAGGGCCTCGTCCACAATCAGGATCTCCGGCTCCACATTAATGGCCAAAGCAAAGGCCAGGCGGACAAACATACCGCTGGAATAAGTCTTTACCGGCTGGTAGATAAAGTCTCCTATCTCCGCAAAATCCAGAATATCCTGAAGCTTTTCATCCATCTCTTTTTTAGAATAGCCCATCATGGTGCCGTTCATGTAAATATTTTCGATCCCCGTATAATCCATGTTAAATCCGGCCCCCAGCTCCAGCAGGGCGGAAATCTTACCGTTTACCTCTACCTGCCCGGTGGTGGGAGTTAAAACCCCGGTAATGATTTTTAAAATAGTGGATTTGCCGGAACCATTGGTTCCGATAATTCCCACCGTCTGTCCCTTTTCTACATGAAAAGAAAGCTCATTTAAGGCGTAAAAGTCCTTATGGTACTCCTTTTTTCCGGGGCTTAAGGACTCCTTCAGCCGGTCAATGGGCTTGTCATATAGTTTATATATCTTGGTTACTTTTTCAACCTTTATGGCAAATTTACTTTCTAACTCTGACATGGCGCCTCCGTAACATTCCTCTTTGCCTGCCGCGGCAGAGTAAATCAGGGCCACGGCATATTAAGCGCATTATATGGGCAGTATACCACAAATGGCGGGCAGCCGCAAGCACCGGCGGACAGCTTTGATAAACGCCAACAAGGGATGGGACAAAAGGAAGCCGTTGGCTTTCTCTCATTTTGCCCCATCCCCTGTATGGATCATTTTATTTTCATTCTTCCTCAGACATGGTCTTTGGAAAAACACGACTGCCATACTGAGCGCAGAAGACCTTGTCGTTTTCGTCCCGGAATGCTGTCAGATAGACATCTGCATATTTCTTACAGACACAGCCCTGCCAGGGAGCAACAGATTTAAGCTTTGCCTCTGTTCCGTTAAGGGTAAGAAGCAATTCTCCATCCTTGTCCTCCTTTACGGTAAACCTGTCGCCTTCGCCTGAAATATAGGTTCCGGCTATCTGTTTCTTTTCCTCTCCGGTCCAGCGGCGTTCCTGGTGGACTGGCCGCTCCCTGTCAAAAGGAAAGCCGCAGCACAGCCTCATGGCGGCTTCGCCGATGGCGTAAACCGGTACGTCCATGGTATTGCACAGCACTACCACCCCTGCCTCCGCCTGAGGAGAGAAGGAAAAGTTGGAAGAAACCCCCGGCAGGCTTCCTCCGTGCTCTATAACCGTTATGTCTCCCATCTGGCTGGATTCCAGCCCATAGCCATAATATAACCCGGGCTTCATAACCTGGCGCGGTTTGCACATTTCCTCAATAGAGTATTTGTCTATAATCCTGTTTCCATTTTGTCCCCTGCCCTGATTTAAATACATAGCCGCGTATTTCATCATATCTCCCAGGGTGGATTTCAGGCCGCCGCCGCCGTGAAGAACAAAGGCATTGTTCTGGAAATCCTTATCGGCTCTCCACCTGCCGTTTTCTTTGGTATAAAGAACCGCGGCATTCTCATCCAGGCTATTCCGGATAAAGCTGATGTTGCTGCGGGTCATATCCAGAGGCTTTAAAATGTGTTTATCCAGATACTCCCCAAAGCTGTCACAGTCTGAATGACGGCGCACAATGTCAGACAGGAGTCCAAAACCGTCGTTACAGTAGCTTAACCGCTGGCCCGGCCTTCCGGTAAACCTGGTCTGGTTATCCAGGCGGCCTGCCACCCGGCGGATGCCTTCGTCTGCAAAATCCTTCCGGTAAATCAGTTCCTCATCCAGGCTGTCCTCAATCCCCATCTCCCGGGCAGTTTCATCTACCACAATACGGGGGAGAGGGAAGAATCCTCCGCTGTGGCATAGAAGATGCCAAATCCGCACCAGATCTTTTTGGCCCTTGTTGGAAAACTCCGGAATATAGTCCCTGACCGGATCCTCCACAGACAGAATTCCTTCCATTTGCATCTGCATAATGGCCAGGGAGGTAATGGACTTGGTTACCGAAGCCATGCCAAAAATGGTATCCCGGTTAACAGGCAGTTTCTTTTCCGCGTCCCGCCGCCCGAAATATTTCTCATACTGAATTTCCCCTTTTTCATTTACAATACCAATGGCAATCCCTCTTGCTTCGGAGTCCTCCATGATTTTTTCCGTTAATTCTTCAAGCTGCCTTAACCCGTGGTCTGTCAGTTTTTTCACTGGAGCATTTCCTCCCTTAATCCTTTCAGTCCCAGTCCCGGCTCCTCAGAAAGGATCAGGTGTCTGGTATTTTCAACGGTAAACCCGCCTTCATAGGGCAGCTGGGATAAGGAGAAGCTGGCGTCTAAATCCGCCCTGGTAATGTTCTTTAAGGCGGCCCCCAAAGCGGCGGCGGCATTAATGGCAATTCCGCTTTCCTCTGCCATGCAGCCCAGCATCACTTCTACTCCGGCAGCTTCCGCAATATTAACAATTTTCTTTGCTTCATACAAGCCGCCGCACTTCATCAGCTTAATATTGATATAATCCACTGCGCGTTCAGAAACCAGCTTCAAAGCGTCCTTGGAATCCCAGCAGCTTTCATCTGCCATCACCGGCACACTGCTGTGGGAAGTTACATATTTTAAGCCTTCAAAATCATATCTGGGAACCGGCTGTTCCACTAATTCTATATCATATTCATTAAGGCGATCCAAAAGAGCCACTGCCTCCTTGGCATGCCAGCCCTGATTGGCGTCCAGGCGGATCTTTACATCCCCTCCTACTGCCTCCCGGATAGCCTTTACTCTGGCCAGGTCGCAGGTAATATCCGCGCCTACTTTCGTCTTAATCACGTTAAACCCTGCTTCCACATGGGCTTTTGCTCTGGCAGCCATTACTTCCGGCTCATCAATTCCTACTGTCATATCTGTTTCAATGGAATTGCTTAATCCCCCCAGAACCTTATAGAGGGGCAGTCCCCATGCTTTTCCCATAATGTCGTGGCAGGCAATATCTATAGCCGCTTTTGCGGCGCCTGCATAGGCAACAGAACGGTTCATAACTGTATAAACGGCCTCAATATCTCTGGGATCCATGCCTATTAGCTTTTCTCTCAATACCCGGATGCTTGCTACTGTGCCTTCCAGGTTTTCTCCGGTAATCAATGGGCCCGGGGAACCTTCCCCGTATCCGGTAATTCCGGAGTCTGTCTCCATTTCAACCAGACAGCTTACAGCATGGGTGATCACTCCAAGGGAAATCCGGAAGGGACGTACCAGAGGCACCTGCATAATATGAGTTTTAATATCCGTAATTTTCATCTTATAATTCCTCTTTCCTGGCATAAGGTCTGCCCTGTAGGGTATTTACTGGTCTTTTTTACATTGCCCGCAAAAATGGCATGCACACATATGGCCATTCCCCAAATCTTTTAGCTCCGGAGTCTGAGTGGAACAAATGTCCTGCGCCATAAAACAGCGGGTATGGAAAATACATCCTGACGGCGGATTTGCCGGACTGGGAAGATCTCCCTGCAGGATAATTTTCTTTCTGGTGCTGTGGCGCTCCGGCATGGGGATTGCAGACAGCAGCGCCTGGGTATAAGGATGGCTGGGATTGTCAAATAAATCCTTCTTTTCTCCCATCTCCACCACATGCCCCAGATACATTACCATAACACGGTCGGAAATGTGCTTGATAACGCTCAGGTTATGGGAAATGAAAATATATGCCATTCCCATAGAAGACTGAAGCTGGCGCAGCAGGTTTAATACCTGAGACTGAATAGAAACGTCCAGGGCAGAAACCGGTTCGTCACAGACCACCAGAGACGGTTTTAACACAATCGCCCGGGCAATACCGATTCTCTGCCGCTGTCCGCCGGAAAATTCATGTGGATAGCGGTTATAGTATTTGGGATTCAGTCCAACCACTTCCATGACTTTTAGTACCTGCTCTCTGGCTTCCTCTTTACTGGCATACCGCTTCTGGATGTTTAACGGCTCAGTGATCACCTCGCCAATGGTCATTCTGGGGTTTAAGGATGCATACGGATCCTGAAAAATAATCTGCATGTCTGCCCGCATTTTGCGAAGCTCATTGCCGTTTGCTTTCATAAAATCCTGACCCTTATAGAAAATCTCTCCCGATGTGGGCTGGATCAGCCGCAGGACAGATCGCCCCATAGTGGACTTGCCGCAGCCAGACTCTCCCACCACCCCCAGGGTCTCCTGGGGCATCAGGGTAAAGGATACGTCGTCAACCGCCTTAATAAAGGTCTTTTCCTTTGCAAAGAAGGAGGATTTTGCCTGGAACAGCTTCCTTAAATTGCGGACCTCCAGCAGAGGGGCCTGATTCATTACCTCACTCATTCCACATTCTCCTCCCATTCTTCCGTATATTTAAAGCAGCGGACCTCCCGCCCCTCTGTCCAGGCAAGTTTCGGCATCTTCTCCCTGCAGATGTCCATAGCCTCCGGACATCTGGGGCAGAAGGCGCAGCCCTTGGGCATATCGTCAAAGCTGGGCACCATACCTTCGATCACGCTTAATTCCTTTGTGTCGTCCCCGTCCAGTTTTGGGATACAGTTCATCAGTCCATAGGTATAGGGATGCAGGGGCTTATCAAAAATCTGATCGCAGGTAGCATGTTCCACTACCTTGCCGGCGTACATCACCATCACATCATCCGCAACCTCGGCAATTACTCCCAGATCATGGGTAATCATCATAACAGAAGCTCCAGTCTTTTCCTTTAGCTCGTTGATCAACTCCAGAATCTGGGCCTGGATGGTAACGTCCAGCGCCGTAGTTGGTTCATCACAGATCAGAAGCTCCGGATCGCAGCACAGGGCCATGGCAATCATCACTCTCTGGCGCATACCGCCGGACAGCTGATGGGGATATTCATTAAACCGCTTCTCCGCCAGAGGAATCCTTACCAGCTTCAGCATTTCAACAGCCTTTTCCTTTGCCTGCTGCTTGGTTATCTTCTCATGAAGCATCAGCGCTTCCACAAGCTGCTGCCCGATGGTAAATACCGGGTTTAAGGAGGTCATAGGCTCCTGAAAAATCATGGCGATTTTCTTTCCCCGAATGGCTCTCATTTCATCGTCTGTTTTCTTCAGCAAATCCTGGCCATCCAGAATAATTTCTCCGCCTGCAATCACTCCGGGAGGAGTCTCTACCAATCCCATAATAGACAGGGAGGTAATGCTTTTTCCGCAGCCGGACTCTCCTACAATCCCCAGAGTCTTTCCCCGCTCAACAGAAAACGACACATCGTTCACCGCTTTTGTAAGCCCTGCGTCGGTGCGGAAATAGGTTTTTAAATTTTTAACTTCCAATATTTTCTCTGCCATATCCACTGCCTCCATCAGGTTTTCAGCTTGGGATCAAGAGCATCTCTTAATCCATCGCCAAAAATATTAAACGCAATTACCGTAAGCATGATAGCAATACCGGGGGTGATGCTGTAAACCGGCCGGTAGCTGATAAAAGTCTGAGCCGCGCTAATCATATTTCCCCAGGAAGGAGTAGGCGGCTGAATCCCGATTCCCAAAAAGCTTAAAGATGCCTCATACATAATTGCATTGGGAATGCCCAGGGTAACCAGGACAATAATGGTGGAAAGACAGTTGGGAATCAGCCCTTTCATGATAATCCAGTAGGTGGACGCACCGCAGGCGCGGCTGGCCTCAATATATTCCTTTTCCTTTAGCTGCATGACTGAGCCGCGGATCATGCGGGCCGTCCTGACCCAGGTTAAAAGCCCCAGGGCAATAAAGAGATTTAATACTCCTTTTCCCATAAAGGTCATAATCGCCATAGCAAAAATCAGATCCGGAAATGCCTGGAAGATCTCCATAATTCTGGAGATCACGTTATCTACCGCTCCGCCGTAGTATCCGGCTAAGGATCCCAGGGCAACCCCTACCACAGAGGCAACGATCTGGGCAACAATTCCAATGCTGATGGATACTCTGGAACCGTAAATAATTCTGGATAAAATGTCTCTCCCATACTCATCCGTCCCAAAGGGATGGGCCTGGCTGGGTTCTGCCAGCACCGCCGTATAATCCTGGTAAGTAGGGTCATAGGGGGCAATAAGGGGCGCAAAGATTGCGATAACCACCAGTACCGCCAGGATTGCGGCGCAGAACATTGCCATTTTGTTCTTCTTTAGCCGCTTAAAGCTGTCGCCGTAGAAGCTGGAATACTCCATCCCGTTTTCCATAACTTCCTGCTCAAATTTCTTTTGTTTATTAAAAAATCCCATTATGCAGCTCCTTTCCCATACCTGATTCTCGGATCCAGGAATGCATAGGATAAGTCTACAATCAGGTTTACAATTACGAAAATAAACGCGATATACATAACCGTACCTTCCAGAAGCGGCAGATCCCGGTTGGACATAGCATCTACTGCCAGCTTCCCGATTCCGGGGATGGAAAATACCTTTTCAATCAGCATGGAGCCGGTCAGCATGTAGCCAAAGTCTGTACCCACTAACGTTACAATGGGAATCATGGCATTTTTCAGGGCATGTTTCATAGTAACCGCCCATTTTCCCACACCCTTTGCCCGCGCGGTGCGGATGTAGTCCTGGCCCATAACTTCAAGCATACTGGTTCTGGTAATCCGGGCCATGCTTCCTGCGTATCTGGCTCCCAATGCAACGCTTGGAAGAATATAAGATGCAATACTGTCAAATCCGGAAATCGGAAGAATATCCAGCTTTAAACCGAATATGATCTGTAAAATAATTGCAACCCAGAAAGCCGGCGCAGACACTCCTACAATGGCCAGCACCATTACCACTGTGTCAATGCCTTTTCCTCTTTTAATAGCAGAGAAAATACCGCAGGGGATTCCTACTGCAGCCGCAAATACAAAAGACATACAGGCCAGCTTTAAGGTTACTTTAAAGCAACGGATTAAAGCATCGGACACTACTTCTTTGGTAAAGTAGGAAGTGCCGAAATCCAAGCGGACAGCATTCTTTAAAAAATTAATGTATTGAATGTGGTAAGGCAGATCTAATCCCAGCTCAGCCCGGACCTTGGCTATGGTTTCCGGATCCGCCCTTTTTTCCAGCATTAATGCCACCGGATCTCCGGGAACCACCTGAAGCAGCATAAACGTAATCAGGCTGATTCCCACTAATACAAATATGGTTTGTGCTAAACGTTTCACCGTATATGAAAGCATACATACCTCCTATCCTGCATACCTTGGCATGTTAGAAAAAGGGCTGCCGTACCTTGAAAACAAAGCACATGCAGCCCCGTCTTTTCCTGAATAATAATTCCTGAATGTTCCGGGCTTATTACTGGATGTCTGCATCCTTCCAGAACATACGGAAGGTAGCGTCCATCTCAAAGCCAGTGACAGCTGGATTTAACAGGTAAAATTTGGTTTCGTTATACAGAGGGGTGGTTGCCCAGTCTTCTCTGGTCATAATGTGTTCTGCCTTGGCATAGATCTCCTGACGTTTAGCCGTATCAGTGGTTGCAATTCCGTCCAGCATCAGCTGCTCATACTCGGCATTATGCCAGAAGCTGGAATTTGTATCCGTCTTGCTCATGGGATACAGCATACTTTCCGGGTCAGAGTAGTCAACGTACCAGTTTGAAATTCCGCAGTCAACGCCGCCGTTTAACTTCATATCAGACCATGCTGCAGAATCAACCTGCTCAACCTCTACATTGATACCAGCCGCCTTGGCCTGCTGCTGGAATGCAGTGGCAATTGCAACATTCCCCTTATATTTGGTGTTAACGGTTACTCTTAAGTCTAAACCGTCTGCATATCCTGCTTCAGCCAGAAGCTGTTTTGCCCTCTCCGGATTGTACTCAAACTCCGGCAGGGAAGAGTCATGTCCGATGATTCCGGCAGGAATGTAAGAGGTGGGAACCGTAGCGGTTCCGTGAAGGATACTCTCGCAGACAGCCGCCCGGTCAACAGATAATGCGATTGCTTCTCTTACCTTTGCATCCGGGAACGTCTTGCAGTTTAACGTTAAGCTATAGTTGCCGGTAGGCTGGAAGCCATGCATCTGATCAGCCAGATCCGGATTGCTGGAGTATACCGGATAGATAGACGGGTCTACGTCTACATAGTCCACATTGCCTTTCTGATATTCCAGAACCTGAGTGTTTACATCCTCAATAAACTTGTAATCCACGCCGTCCAGCTTCACTGCGCCGCCGTGATAATCGTCAAATCTGGAAAGAGTCGCGCCAACGCTGGTGGTGTAGCTGTCCAGCTTAAAGGGGCCTGTACCATAAAGCACCTGCATCCCCCAGGTGTCGCCGGCTTCTTCACATGCTGCCTGAGGATAAATGGCAGTGTAAGCGGTAGATAATACAGAGGTAAAAGGCGCATAGGGCTTAGTAAGAGTGATGGTAAAGTGGGTATCATCAATAATTTCAAAGCCAGCCAGTTCATCGGCTGCGCCGGAATTCATTTCCTCATATCCTACTACGTTCTGAAGCAGATTGCCCATCTTGGCCAGCTTAATCAGACGTTCATAGGAATACTTAACGTCAGAGGACTTTAAGGTTTCCCCGTTGTGGAATTTCACATCCGGAAGCAATTCAAAGGTGTAGGTTAACTGATCCTCGGAAATCTCCGGCATAGCGGTTAATAAAGTGGGTGTTACGGATCCGTCGGACTGAGTGGTAAACAGCGCCTCGGAAATATTATCCGTAATCTTCATAACAATACTGTAAGTGTACTGCTGGGGATCCAGAGCAACCTGAGGATCTACCGCTGCCACGCGGACAATCTTCCCTCCTGTCACAGTGTCTGCCGGGTTAGCGGCATCTGATCCTGCAGCTTCCGTACCAGCCGGTGCGGCAGTAGAATCAGCACCCCCATTAGAGCCCCCACAGGCTGCTAAAGAGAGCATCGCAGCGCAGATAAGAGCGGCTCCTGCCAATTTCTTTCTCATTTGTTTTCTCCTTTTCTTAGATAAAATTCTTATTAAAGGCAATAAAAAAATTCGAAAATAGACCAAGGCCCCGTATTCACCCTTGAATATCTCCGAATCCTACCGCCCTATAATACCTTATAAAATTTATAAGTCTTGTATAAATGTTTTGGCTATTATACTACCGGGTACATGCTTTGTCAAGAAGGCATTTGTACGCCCAGGAAAAACTTTTGCCGGGCATTTTTAAGCGCCGCCTTTTTCTATACTTTTCTGATAAAATCAGGTATAATAGGAATATTCAACCAGTTAATAAATACAGTAAACCTACGCAAGGGAGGATTGCTATGTTTATCTACAAAGAAATTGATATGGAAAAACGATATTTATGTATTGATGTAGGCGGAGGTTCTATTAAGTATGCCGTATTAGATAAGCAGCTTACATTTTATGAAAAAGGCAGTGTTCCTACTCCTTATGAGGACGTCCCTTTCTATCTGGAAGTATTGGAGAAGCTTTACAGGAAATTTGAAGACCAGGTTTGCGGTATTGCCATGTCAGTACCAGGAATAATTGACAGTGATAATGGCATCTGCATTACCGGAGGAGCCTTAAAATATGTAGAGCTTCTGCCCCTGGCCAATTTAATGAAGGAGCGGTGCGGCGTACCTGTTTCTATCATGAATGACGCCAAATGTGCTGCATTGGCAGAGGCTACCTGGGGATCCCTGGCCGGGTGTCAGGATGCCATTGTTTGGTTTTCGGAACCGGCATCGGCGGCGCTATTGTTAAGGACGGGGAAATTCACATGGGCAAGCACTTTGCCGCAGGGGAGTTCAGCTTTATTCTCATGGATCAGGAATGTGACATTGAGGACAACATCTGGGCAAGGCGGAACGGAAGCCACCGTTTAACCCGTCTGGCCTCTCTGGCCAAGGAAATGAAACCGGAAGATATTACCGGCGTAGATGTGTTCCGATGGGCCGAAGAAGGAGATGCCGCGGCTTTATGGGCTCTTGATAAGTTTACCCGCGATATTGCTTATGTGATTATGAATCTCCAGATAATTTATGACCCGGAGCGCTTCGCCATAGGCGGAGGAATCAGCAAACAGCCTCTTTTACTGGAGTATATCCTGAAAAACCTGCATTATTATTACTCCATCTATCCATGTCCGATTCCTCATGCTGAAGTAACCACCTGTAAATATTACAATGATTCCAATTTAATTGGAGCATTGGGATACTATTTAAGCAGATTTGGCCTGAAAGAATAGTAACAAACGCCGCCCTGCCTGTAAAACCGGCAGGGCGGCGCTGTTTATCTTGTACTTTTTTATACATTCCGGCCGTGTTCCTTCAGCCATTTCCTTCTTTCTTCATAGTCAGGCAAAACGTCCCGTACAATCCTCCAGAAACGCTCTGAATGATTCATCTCTTTTCGGTGGGCCAGCTCATGAACCACCACATAATCCAGGATTTGCGGCGGCATTAAAACCAGCTTCCAATGAAAGTTTAGATTGCCCTTTGCGCTGCAGCTTCCCCAGCGGGTTTTGGTTTCTTTCACTGTAATCCGGCCGTAATCCACTCCCATCTGCTCTGCATAGTAAGCGGCGCGGGCGGCCAGGATGTTTCCCGCCTCACATCGGTAAACCTTCTTCTTTTCCGGATCCAGCTCATAGTCTTTTGGCTCTCTCTCCGTCTCTTCCCTGCGGATTCGCTCCATAAGCTGATATTTCTCTGTAATCCATCCCTTTCGTTCTTCCAGAAAGGACCGGAGCATTCGCTGAGACGCCCTTTTGGGAGCGCGAAGCACTACCTGACCGGAAACTCCCACCTCCAGCCCTATGGTCCGTCTGGATGAGCGGATAATGGTTACCCGAATGGGAGTAACCGGTGTTATTAAAATAATCTCATCCGACATTCTTTATAAATATTTCTTTAAAATCTCAATTCTGTCCAGCTTCTCCCAAGGAAGGTCCAGATCATTTCTGCCAAAGTGTCCGTAAGCGGCGGTCTGCTTGTAAATAGGACGGCGCAGATCCAGCATCTTAATAATCCCTGCGGGGCGCAAATCAAAGTTTTCTCTTACAATGTCAACCAGCTTCTCGTCGCTTACCTTTCCGGTTCCGAAGGTGTCTACCATAACGGAAGTAGGATGTGCCACGCCAATTGCATAGGAAAGCTGAATCTCACACTTATCTGCCAGTCCGGCTGCCACAATATTTTTGGCAACGTACCGGGCTGCGTAAGCTGCGGAACGGTCTACCTTGGTGCAGTCCTTTCCGGAAAAAGCGCCGCCGCCGTGACGGGCATATCCACCGTAAGTATCCACAATAATCTTACGGCCGGTCACACCGCTGTCGCCATGAGGTCCGCCGATGACAAAGCGTCCTGTGGGATTGATAAAAAATTTGGTTTTGTCATCTATCATTTCCTTTGGCAGAACCGGATCAAAGATATATTTTTTCACATCCGCATGGATCTGCTCCTGAGTTACCGCCTCGTCATGCTGGGTAGAAAGGACTACTGCGTCCAGGCGAACCGGCTTTCCTGCTTCATCATACTCTACGGTTACCTGACTCTTTCCATCAGGGCGCAGATATGTTAAGGTCCCGTCTTTTCTCACCTTGGTTAACTGCCGGGTCAGTTTATGGGCCAGGGCAATGGGGTAGGGCATATATTCTTCTGTCTCATTGGTGGCATAGCCAAACATCATACCCTGGTCTCCAGCGCCAATGGCGTCAATCTCACTGTCTGACATGGTCTTTTCCTTGGCCTCTAATGCCTTATCCACGCCTAATGCAATGTCCGCAGACTGTTCGTCAATGGCGGTAATCACGCCGCAGGTATCGCAGTCAAATCCATATTTAGCGCGGTCATAACCAATCTCCCGGATGGTTTCCCGAACCAATTTCTGGATATCTACATATGCTTTGGTGGTAATCTCTCCCATTACCAAAACCAGTCCGGTGGTAATGGCTGTCTCGCAGGCAACCCGGCTCATGGGATCCTGCTTCATGAGAGCGTCTAAAACGGCATCGGAGATGGCATCGCACATCTTATCCGGATGTCCTTCGGTTACAGATTCTGAAGTAAATAAACGTCTTTCCATATGATCCTCCTTATGTAAAGTAGATATTGCCGGGAAAACGTGTTGCCCTGGCGTTTTCCCGGATCCTGCATAAAAGAAAAGTCCGCAGCAATGCGGACTTGAGATTGTTATCATCAAATCCTCTTATTGCTCGACCAGCTGCGGTTTTATAAAACCGTCAACTCCTCGCTCAGGCTGGCACCTTCCGGCCCTGGCGCTTAACGCGCACAACCGGGGTTGCCGTGACTTCACAGGTCCTTTATACCTCCATCACTCTGAATAAGGGATATTTACGAACTTTTCAATTATTAACCGATTTCACTATACAACATTTTCTCTTTACTGTCAAGTATCAGACTATTTTCAGACGGAATTTTCGGGCTTCATTTTCGGAGCTGACTTTCTTTATTTCTGCTCCCAGCCCCTGAAGCTTTATTTCAAATCTCTCGTAGCCTCTCTGAATATAGCCAATCTCGTCTATCTCCGTTGTTCCCTGAGCCGCCAGTCCAGCCAGCACCAGGGCTGCTCCTGCCCTGAGATCCGGAGCACTGAGATGAGCGCCTGTAAACCTTTTCACTCCATCAATAACCGCTACATTGCCCTCTACCTTAATGCTGCCTCCCATGCGGGCCAGTTCATCCACGTATTTAAAACGGTTCTCAAAAATGCTCTCCGTCACCATACTGGTTCCCTCTGCCAAAGCCAGAACCACAGCCATCTGCGGCTGCATGTCCGTAGGAAATCCAGGATAAGGAAGCGTCTTAATATCTGTATGGCGCTGAACCGGCTTTCCTACCACCCGGACAGCATCATCAAACTCAGAAACCTCACAGCCCGCCTCCAAAAGCTTGGCAGCAATCGCCTCCAGATGCTTTGGGATCACATTTTTAACCATAATATCCCCCCGGGTAACCGCGGCGGCACACATAAAGGTTCCCGCTTCAATTTGATCCGGAATAATGGAATATTCTGTACCGTGAAGCCGTTTCACACCCCGGATACGGATAGTATCAGTACCGGCCCCTTTTATATTGGCGCCCATACTGTTTAAAAAGTTGGCCACATCCACTACGTGGGGTTCTTTGGCCACATTCTCTAGAATGGTCATTCCCTCTGCCAGAGCCGCTGCCATCATAATGTTAATGGTAGCTCCTACAGAAACCACATCCAGGTAGATGTGGCTGCCTGTCAAATTACCGGCGCGGACCCGGACAGCGCCGCTTTCAATTTTCACATCAGCTCCCAAAGCCCGGAAGCCCTTTAGATGCTGGTCAATAGGACGGCTTCCGATATTGCAGCCCCCTGGCAAAGGCACCTGGGCACTGCGGTATTTGCCAAGCAATGCTCCTATAAAATAATAGGACGCCCGGATTTTCCGGATATACTCATCATCTACAGAAATTTCGTGAATACTTGATGCATTGATCTTCACCGTATGGCGGTCAATGCGTTCTACTGTCGCTCCAATCTCATCAATTGCTTCCAGCATGACATTTATGTCACGGACATCCGGAAGATTCTCTATCAGTACGTCATCGTCAGTCATGATTGCCGCGGTCAGAATTCCTAAAGCAGCGTTTTTTGCACCTCCGATGGTAACTTCACCAACCAGAGGATTCCCGCCCTTCATGATATACTGTTCCATCCTAACTCTCCTAACCCCTTCATCGTTCCCATCTATTACAAATTTGCATTATAGATTATATCATAAAAATCCAACTTGTAAAGAAAATCTTGTAAAAGCCGGCTGCTGCGCCGGTTGAATGTTACGAAAGTTTACTGGCTGATGATACCGCAGACAAAGTCATTTTGCAAATTTTGGAAATATGCCGAAGCATCTTTGAGTCCCATTTTCCAGGATTCCCCTGTCTCCGGCCGGTACAGGGTTACATTATACTGGTCAAATCCGGAAATAAAAAGGTATTTTCCCTCTCCGGTGTAAGCAATCACCGGACAGCCCTGATCCACAAAATACAGGACTTGATTCATAACCAGGCCTCTTGCATCCAGTATTATAGTTCCATCCGGAAATTCTTTACTCTCGGTAAATTGATCCAGATTTCCCGTAATCCGATAAGCTGCATTTTGAGGATCCCGGATAGTTTTCGTATTTCCCCGGTTTACCCGGTTCCACAGCACATTCTGATCCTCATCCGTTACCAGTCCCATATCCTCATAGGCCAGCTCCACCGCTGTTTTGAAATCCTGGGTAATTCCCACCAAATGGCCATTGCCGTATGCGTAAAAAGTCATTCTGGTAAAGGGCGTATTCGCAGTCAGATCCAAATCTAAGGACTGGTCGTAGGATACCTTTCTGGGTCCTGACAGGTCTATGTCCTGGCTTGCCTTAATATCAGAGGACAATTGAACAAAATAGACCTTTTGTTTGTCAGAAGAAGCATACCAGCCAATCCCTTCCAATTCGGTATTTTCTATCTCTGCATTGCAGACAATGGTATCTTTATCCACCATAATATAGGAATTTCCTGATTCCTGGATAATGCGGTTTAAATGAATCCGGCTGTCCTCTACCAATACCCCGGAAATATAATAGCCTTCCTTTTCATACCGGGTTAATATCTGGGAGTCCTCTCCAAAAACCTCCAGGGCATACATAGGGATTTCTACCAGCCTGTTATTGACGATCCAGCGGCTGCCCTGGCGGGCCAGGCCATACAGGAAGTCTCCGCCCACAAACCCCAGGCTGCGAATATAATCCCCTTCCGGTGCAGAGATAGTTTGCTTCACGCCGGTTTCTAAATCCATCAGGCTGACAGAGACTGCCTCATGCTTTTTGTGTCCGTCCTGCCAGGCAAAATGCCGGCCTCCCTGGCTCACTGCATATGCCCCCTCTTCCAGGGAATCTGCAAGAATAATATACTCACTGCTGTTTAAATCAATGCCGTATACCGCATGGTCCTGCATTAAATAGAGCATACCTCCCTGGGACAGGTAGCACAGCCTGTCCAAATCCAGTTCCAGATCTTCAAAGGTAGTAATAAAGGGGGCAAAAAATCTTTCCTCTAAAGCGCTGCTGTCATCCGAATAATGATATAAGCCGATTCCCATCTGCCCTTCCCGGCGCCCCCGGTTCATATATCCGTAAACCAGAAAATCCACGTCTCCGTTGTCAGAAACCTGGAGAACTCGTATATCGTGCTGATCATATTCCACTTTTGAGGCGTTTTCCTGACTTCGGAATGAAAATACGCTTACCAAATCTCTGTTTTCCTGATCATAAAGCCACAGATCCCGGTTGGTCCTGAACCCAATCTGATTCCCATTTGGGCTGGATTTGGCGCTTATCTTGCTGTCTCTAGTAATTCCAAGAAGGATCCGTTTTCCGGAAAGGCTTTCCCGGTTCCCGGTAAATATCTCATTGACCCGGCGGTCAAAATCCATCATAAAAATTCTCTGCTCATTCCATTTCAGGGTAAAGTCGTCGGTTACCTCGTAAGCTTCCGTCCGGCCGTCCTCGGTCTGATGGATTGCCAGATACTGAAGTTCTATCTGTCCCATAATGCCGTCCAGCTCTTTTAGGGAAACTTCTATCCGGCTTCCCAGCTCCACATCCAGACCGCCCCAGGTGATCTGGGAGAAACTGCAGTTAATGGAAACTTCTCCCAGATTACTGTTATCCGCTGTAGCGTCAGGTTCCAGATACATGGTAAGCTGAGAGGCTTCCTGGTAGTCAAAGGTTTTGGCAGAAAAAGTTTTAGCCAGATCAATCATTGCCTGAATGTTGGTATTATCGGTCCATTTAATTCTGGTGTAATAACCGATGGTTCCGTTTTCTGACGTGGTAACGGACAGGCTTAGCAGATATTCCTGATCTTTGGTTAAAAGATTCTGAATGGGAAGCTCCGCCCGGATTCCGTTTTCCGTCTCTGTCCATGTTTCTATCTGGGTCCGCTCTACCAGCCGGTCCAAATCCATGCTCCGAATCTCGTAATAAATTCCGGTGATGCTTCCGTCGTAGCCCTCTAAAAGAACAGGCAGCCTTCTGTCCTCCGGCAAAATGGTCAGAGTATCCCGCATAGCCGCCTCCCTCATATCCTGGGAATAACCATGGAGGCAATTCATTTTTTCACCGTACATCTCCATATACATAACCGGAAACGTACTTTCCTGAATGGCAGTATAGACGCGCTGGTTTCCGTTTGACAGGCTGTGGTTTCTTATCCATATAAAATAGCTGGCTACAGCTGATATAAATATCAGAAGAAGGATGGTAGTTCTGAGAAAAAATTTTTTCATAATCTATTGGACTTCCTTTGTCAGTGATAGGAATATGTTGCAAGGTAAAATCTATTTTACATAATATCCACGAAAACTACAACCTAAACTTTTCTTAAATTAATTCCTTGCTGATCTGCGCTTTAGGCTTAATAAAGCCCATAAGAAAAAGACGGGCAAAAATCAATATCTCTTCTTACTCGTCTTTCTTCGCACCCTGTATGGCAGCTGCCCTGTTTCAGTTTGATCGCTGATACTGTTTTATGAGCCGCTGCATCTTGTCTTTATTTACTTCTGTACTGATTCAACAGCTTATTAATCCGTCCGGTGGGGTTCAGCAGTTCGCTTAACGATGCGTCATGATTTAGATTGTCAATAATTAATGCGATATACTTGCTCATGTCTACATCTATATAATAAGGCCTGTTTAGGAGTTCTTCTCTCTGATATACCAGGTTGGTGGTAAGGATCCGGTCAATCAGGCCTTTCTCATAATACTCGTCAAACTTGTTCAGCCCGTTGGTGAAAAGGCCAAAGGTAGCACAGATAAATACCTTCCTGGCCTTGCGTTCCTTTAGCTCTTTGGCCACATCCAGCATGCTCTCGCCGGAAGAAATCATATCGTCAATGATTAAAACATCTTTGCCCTCTACACTGCTTCCCAAAAATTCATGGGCAACAATGGGGTTTCGGCCATTTACGATCTTGGTATAGTCTCTGCGTTTATAGAACATTCCCATATCCAGGCCCAGAACATTGGCAAAGTAAACAGCCCGGGTCATTCCGCCCTCGTCAGGGCTGATAACCATCATGTGATCACTGTCGATTTCCAGATTGGTTTCATGTTTTAATAAATGTTTGATAAACTGGTAAATAGGCTGTACGGTCTCAAAACCTCTAAAAGGAATGGCGTTCTGTACTCTGGGATCATGGGCGTCAAAAGTGATAATATTCTCCACTCCCATATTGGCCAGCTCCTGAAGAGCCAAAGCGCAGTCCAGAGATTCTCTGCTGGAGCGCTTATGCTGGCGGCTTTCGTAGAGAAACGGCATAATCACATTGATTCTGCGGGCCTTTCCGGCAGCAGCAGCAATTACGCGCTTTAAATCCTGGAAATGATCGTCCGGAGACATATGATTTTCTTCTCCGCACAAGAAATAGGTAAGGCTGTAGTTACAAACATCTACCATCAAATACAGATCATCCCCGCGGACCGATGCCTCTAAAGTTCCTTTTCCTTCGCCGGAACCAAATCTGGGGGTCTGGGCTCCTATAATATAAGAATCTCTCTGATACCCGGAAAACGCAATGGTGTGCTTATGCTCGCTTTCCCGCTCCCTTCTCCAGTCTACCAGGTATTTATCAACCTTTTTTCCCAGCTCTGAACAGCTTTTTAAAGGAATCAGCCCCAGCGGCCCAACCGGAATGGTTTCTATAATCTTCTCTTCGTACAGCATTTCATCCTCCATTTAATGATTATAAGTTCATATAATAACAGGCAATTCATTTATAACATTCCCTAAGAGAATAGTCAACCCCCAAGGAGTTTTCTCCGGCGTAAATCTTCCCCATACAAAGGAATAATCTGGTAACCGCTGATAATTCGTGAAGTAACCCTGTCTGTGTAATTGTCCCGCAGCATATTCAAAGATAAATTGGTGGAAATAATGGTGGATCGGCTGCCTGCCAGTCTGTCATTTATGCAGTAAAACAGCTGGGAGGAAGTAAAACTGTTGTTAACCTCCGTTCCCAGGTCGTCAATAATCAGCAAATCACACTCTAATATAGACTGGTAGGTATCTCTGATTTCTTCCTCACTGCGGGATTCAAAACGGTTCTTGGAAAACACATCGAACAAATCGTTGGCAGACAGATACAGGACGGAATAGTAGGAATCCATCGCTTCTTTGGCAATGCAATTGGTTAAAAAGGTTTTGCCTACGCCGGTATTTCCGGTAAACAGGATATTTCCTCCTTCTTTCCCCAGTCCTCTGGCAAACTGAAAGCACTTTTCTGCCACACTTTTCATGTACCGGGCTGCCGTCATCCCCACCTCCGGGATAATCCGGTGGTCGTCAAAGCAGTCATAGGAAAAGGTGGAAAAGTTCTCTTTTTTTACAATCTGGTCAATATTAGACTGGGCATAGAGAAGCTTCATCTGAGCTCTTTTAAAGCAATGACATTTCCTGCCTTCTACGTATCCGGTATCCTTACAGTCCGGGCAGGTGTAGCTCATTTCTAAATAATTTTCCGGATAGCCGTAGGCGGTGAGAAGGGCTGTCCTCTGCTCGCCAAGCTCGGCGATTTCCCTCTTAAGCCGGTCTCTGGCAGCAGTATCGCCTCCCAGAAGCTGTTTGGCTCTCTCTACGGCTTTTAGCCCTACTGTATTGTCGATTTCCCGGACAGCCGGAATCCTCTGATAAACTTCCTCTATCCGCCGTTCCTGACTGTGGCGGTTATGAATCTGGCGCCTTCCGTAGTCCCGCATAATGGCGTTGTATTGGGAATTGCTCAGTGCCATGGTTGCTCCTTTCTGCCTTGCTGTTTATTTTTTCTGAAGCTGCTTTAAAATAAGGGCGTCATAGTCTACATCCCGCTGCTTAAAGTTATGAAATTGGTTGGGCGCCCGGCGGGCCTGGGGCGGGGCTCCTGCCCCTTCCGGATTCCGCTGTCCGGAATGTCCTGCCTCTTTTCGTTCTTCTTGTTTAGAGGAAGCTTCCCGGCGCTTTACATCCAGCGTTTTCACATCTTCCAGGGTATGTACCTTCTCTTCTTTCCATGCAGCTAATATTTTGTCTGCGTATTGGAAGCTGGGCGTATGGGCGGATTGAAGTGTCCGGTTGCAGGCCTCGATAACCAGTTCTTTGCTAAATCCCCAGGTTCGAAACCATTTTTCTATTATCCGTCTCTCTGACTCCCCCGGCCTGCGGTCGGTCAGCCCAAAGGCTTTCATCACTGCAAAGGCTTCCTTACTGTAGGCGGAGGCTGACAGCTTGGCTTCGTCTACTGTGCGGATTCCCCTCTCGTGCCAGCTCAGGGCTACTGTCTCTATGTAGCGGATGCTGGTGTGGCCAAGCTGGGCACAGTATTCTACCAGGTATTCCAGCAGCTCTTTTCCCATATGCAGGCCGTCATAGAGGTATGCAAAGGTTTGACATTCCCTTTGGGTAAATACCTTGTTCATATATTTTTGTGCGATATAGAGAAGTTCTGCAAAGGATTCGTCTCCGTTTAGCCGGTTTAGGTTGTCTAAGGGATATTCTGCCGCTCCGGCTGCTTTGGAAGGTGTATCTGCCGCGAAGCTTCCTTCTTCTTTGGAGAGAATTCCCACTCTCTCCCAGTAGGCCAGGGCGCGGCGGACGTCTGCTTCTGTGTGGTTTAATGCCTCGGCAATGGAGCCTAGTTCTACCAGATCGTTCTGGTGGCGGAGAAGGTATAAATAGACTTTTACGTATTCGCCGTTGGCGGCTGCCATGTATTTGTCTATGAAATCGTTGGGCAGGATTGTAACTTGGGGGGTTGCGTCGGGGGGCAGGCGGTATGGCATGGGTGGATCTCCTTTTTATGTTTGTGGGGCGTACCTTTTTACGTCGGCAGTGCACGCTCTCAGGAGCGTTGCTCCTGAATCGCTTGGGGGACTTTGTTGGAAACGCGCCTTTTTTACGCCGGCAGTACACGCTCTCAGGAGCGTTGCTCCTGAATCGCTTGGGGCTTTGTTGGGAACGCGCCTTTCTGCGCCGCAGTGTATGCCCTCAGGAGCGTAGCTCCTGAGGGCTCACGGGCTTTCGCCCTATGAAAAAGAACAAGCAGGAATCTGCTTTTGTGCAAGCACAACGCAGATTCCTGCTTGTCCTTTTTCGCACTGCTCATTGCTTTCGTGTACATTTTACCACACATTAAAGAAAATGGAAATGGGGGGAGTTTTCCACAGGGGGGATTGTGGATAGTGTGGATATTGTGGATAAGTGTTTTGGGGAATTTTAAAGGATTGTATCGAAAACTGTCGAATTCCTTATAAATCCAGGGTTTCCAAAATTATCCCGGGCTTTATTATGTAAATAAAAAAATCCACATAGCCTCTTTACATAAAATGTTGAAAACTATGTGGATAATGTGGATAACTATTGCCCTAACAGCTTTTCTCCTACTTTTACAATGTCTCCGGCCCCCATAGTTATCAACAAATCGCCGTTGACACAATTTTCTAAAAGAAAATTTTCGATTTCGTCAAAGGAGGACAAATAGTGAACTTTGGTCCCTAATTTTTCTATCTTTTCGGCCAGATCTGCGGAGCTGATCCCCAGAGTATCGGTTTCTCTGGCCGGGTAAATGTCTGCTAAGACTACTCTGTCCGCTTCTGCCAGAGCGGTGGCAAAATCGTCCATCAGCGCCTTGGTTCTGGTGTAGGTGTGAGGCTGGAATATGCACCACAGCCTGTTATGTGGATAATTTTGGGCTGCCGTAAGGGTTGCATGAATTTCCTGGGGATGGTGGGCATAATCGTCTATGATGGTAATGCCATGAAGCTCTCCTTTTTTCTCAAAGCGGCGGTGAGGCCCGGAAAATCCGGCCAAACCTCTCTTTATGGCCTCCAGGGTGATTCCCAGTTCAAAGCTGGCTCCGATGGCTGCCAAAGAGTTATATACATTGTGTTCCCCGGCAACGCCCAGACAAATATGCCCTATCTTTTCTCCTTCTTTTATCAAATCATAGGATGGCCGGGCGAATTCATCATAGGTAATGTTCTCTGCCTGGTAAGTGCTGTTTTTGTCTTTCCCAAAGGTGATAATCCTGGCATTGAGATTTTGGATAATCTCCTGATAGTTTTCAATATCGCTGTTGATAATCATAGCGCCGTCTGCAGGCAGCTTTTCGGCAAACAGCCGGAAAGAGTTGCGGATATCGTTCAAATCTTTAAAGAAATCTAAGTGATCCGCCTCAATGTTTAAAATAATTTCCACCGTTGGGAAAAAGGACAGGAAGCTGTTGGTGTATTCACAGGCTTCTGTTACAAATAAATCAGACTTTCCAATCCGGATGTTTCCGTGAATAGAATCCAGCATGCCGCCTATGGAAATGGTAGGATCCGTCTCTGCCGCCAGCAGAATCTCCGTCATCATAGAGGTAGTGGTAGTCTTTCCGTGGGTTCCTGCAATGGCAACTGCCTGACGGTAGTTGTGCATCATTTCCCCCAAAAGTTCCGCCCTGGAGAGCATCGGAATCTGCCGTCTTTTTGCTTCCATAAGTTCCGGATTATCCGGATGGATAGCAGCCGTATAGACCACTACTTCTGTCCCCTCCAGAATATTGGAAGCTTTCTGGCCGGTAAATATCCTGGCGCCCTTCTGTTCTAAATGCTCCGTAAGAGGGCTTTTCTGGGAATCTGAGCCAGACACCCGGAAGCCTTCCTCCAATAGAATTTCTGCAAGGCCGCTCATGCTGATACCGCCTATTCCTATAAAATGAACTGCCTGGGGCTTTTGAAAGTCGATCTGATACATGGTAAATTCCATCCTTATCTAATTTTTTCCTATTTTACTTGTATGGAGTAAAAACCTTCTTTGACAGCAAGGCCGGCCCGGCAATCGTTACCGGAACCGGCCTCTGCCGATTAATCATATTTACTTTTACTTCTTTTTTTTAAGAAAGTCAATGATTTTACCCGGATTTCCCGAAAAAACCGGATTTTTTAATCCATAGGCGCCCGGTAAAAACCTCCATAGAAGTTTTCCGTCTTGATCATATTGATGATAACATGGGGGTCTTTCTCCCTCAGCAGCATAACAATCTCCGGAACCTCATAGGAAGAAACTACCGTATGAAGCAGCGCCATTTTTTTGTGACTGTAACCGCCCATGGCTTCCACACAAGAAATGCCGTGACGGTACTTTGCCACATATATGTTCATAAGCGCCTCCGGCCTGGATGTGGTAATCTGCAAGGTTACCCGCTCATACCGGTGATGGAAAGAAGAAATTGTCTTGGTAGAGATAAACTGAAACAGGATGGAATAGCCTGCATACAGCCATCCGAACATGTACCCGAAAATACACAGGATCACTACGTTTCCGGCAAATACGTACTCCCAAATGGATTTTCCCGTCTTGTTGGACACATAAAGCGCAATAAAGTCCGTGCCCCCGGTGGAAGCGTTTCCTCTCAGGGCGATGGCAATGGCAATCCCATAAAGGAATCCTCCAAAAATCACATTCAGCATTATATCGTCAAACAACGCCTCAAAGTGGCAAATCTTAAGGAAAAGGCTGGCCAAAAATACTTGTATCATGGAATAGAAGGTAAACCGTACACTAATGCTCCGGCTGCAGAGAATGGCTACCGGAATATTCAGCGCCAGCATGCCCAGGGATGTGGAGAAACTTTTTCCATACAGTGAGGCAATCTTATCAATCAGGATCGCCACACCGGTAAATCCACTGGAAAGCAAATTGGACGGGCGGATAAATGTCTGAATAACATAGGCCTGCAAAAGAGCGGACACAACTACAGCAGCAATTGTTATGAGTCTTCTTACCACTATATTATGTTTATATTTGGCAAACATATTTTTAAACCTCGATTCTTATGATGATCCAGCCGGGCAGAACCCCCTTATACGCTGGCCAGCAATTTTCTCACCAGATCGGCAGAAACCACGTCATAGCACAGCTCCTGTTCTCCTGACGCAATACTGTAGGAAACGCCGTTTTGAACAGTAGTAGGATCGGTAAGCCAGTCCTTGCAGGAGCTGTGAACCTGATCCAGTCCTGTCTTATCCATAAGGCTCCTGGCATTGGACGCATTGACTCCACTGCCGGCAAGGATCTGAATCCGGCTTCCATAGAGCTCCTTCAGCTCTTTTAACAGTTCCCAGCCGTCCACCGCTTTCGGCTTTAGCCCGCTGGTCAGGATCCGATCCACACCCATGGCAATTAACTGCTCCGTGGTCTTAAAGGGATTTGAGGAACAGTCAAACGCCCGATGAAATACGGCTTCTTTTCCCGCACCTTTGATAATATCCAGCATCCGTTTCATTTTATCCTGATCCAAAGAAGCGTCTTCTTTTAAACAGCCGAATGCAATACCGTCGGCGCCGTTTTCTACCAGTTTCCGGCACTCTGCCTCCATCACCTTAAAATCCTCTGTCGAATAACAGAATCCGGCTCCTCTTGGGCGAACCATGGCTATTACCTTTAGTTCGGGCATTTCCTCTTTTACCATAGTCAGGGTGGATACTGTAGGAGTTAATCCCCCAAGCATCAGGGCAGTATTAAGTTCTATCCGCTCTGCCCCTCCTGAAAATGCCTGCTTTGCATCATAATAGCTTCCACAGCATATTTCAACTATTGGCTTCATTATCCGTTTCCTGCCTTTCTCTTGTTAATTCTATCATACGGGAAGCAGGCCCAGTCTGTAAAGACCTAATCCATAGATTTTTGCATTTGAGACCAAATCTTCCACGCTCATCCACTCATTGGGATTGTGGCCAATGCCCTTTTGCCCCGGAAAACTGGGGCCAAAGGGAACAATCCCCGGCATTGCCTTTGCATAAGTTCCGCCGGTGGTGGTTACCGGGGTTCCGTCCAGACCGGTCACCTTCTCATAAGCGTCCTGGAGAGCTTTTACCATAGGGCTGTCCTTCTCAAAAATAACCGGATCATAGTTGTGAATCAGGGATACAGAAAGGTCCCCTGCCTTATTCTTAATCTTCTCCAGAATTTCTTCTACCTTATGGCCTGCCGGATAGCTGAAAGCCGCCTCAAAATAGGGATTTTTCTCCGGGGTTACGGCGAGTTTATAATTACGCATCTCCATAATGCCGTATTCCGGATGTTTAAAATCAATCCCCAATCGGTCTCCGTTGTTTTTGGCACTGATAAAATATTGGGTTACAAAGGCAAAAAACGGCTCCAGTTCCTGTGCATTTCCGGATATCCGGATCACTGCCCGCCCTCTCTCGGCGTAGACCACCGGATACTTACAATCCGGGGTAAAGCCGTAAGCCGGAGCAGGTTCTTTAGAAAGATAATAGGTAAGATCTTCAAAACCGGACTCTTCATCACAGCCGAAAATAATCCGGATGGGGCGGGTTGGGCAAAACCCCAGCTCTTTTAAAGCATAGAGACCGAACAGGCAGGCCATAATGGGGCCTTTATTGTCCAGCACTCCCCTGCTGTAAATCACCCCGTCTTCCATATAACCGCTAAAGGGCGGCTGTTTCCATCCATCTCCTGTGGGAACTACATCCACATGACCGATGGCGCACACATAATCCTGTCCGTCTCCAGCCGGGCCAAACTCTGCATATCCTATCTGATTATCCAGGTTGACCGTACGAAATCCCAACTTTTCACTGATTTCCAGAGCCTTTAAAAGGGCCTCTTTCACTCCCTGTCCATAAGGAGCATCCGGCCCCGCCGGAGTCTCCACGCTGTCGATCTTTACCATCTGGATAATGGCATCCAGCATATCCTCTTTTATTTCTTCTATTTTACTAAGAATCTTTTCTTCCATAACTATCGCCTATTCCTCAATGGGGGCCATTCTGGTCTTCATGTAATTTTCCATCCACTCCTGAGAAGCCACCTCAAAGGTGCAGCGGCCGTCCTCTCCTCTGGTGACCAGATAAACAGTAGGCTCCTGATTCTCTGTTACCACAGCAAAGGAGAAGCCCTCAATGTTGGTTGCAACGCCCCATTCCCCTTTGTTATTCATGGCAATCAGAGACAGATCCCCTGCTTTGCCCCGACGCTCTGTAAGCTCCTTATCCAGCTTGTTAACCGCAGTCTCACAGGCCTCCTGGGGATGCATGCCCTCGCTCATCAAACGGACAATCTCATAGGAAATACAGCCTTTCATCAGGTCCTCGCCTAAACCGGTGGCGCTGGCGCCTCCCCACTTGCTGTCTGCATAGAATCCGGAGCCGGCAATGGGGGAGTCCCCTACACGGCCCTTTTTCTTCATAAATAAGCCGCTGGTGGAAGTAGCGGCGGTCACCTTTCCGTGGCTGTCTAAACATACCATTCCCACAGTATCATGTCCGGAATAAGGCTTTAATTCCTCTTCCTTCATTTCTTTTACACGTTTCCGGTAGTGTGCCTTTGCCCGGTCGGTCAGCATATTTTTACGCTCAAAGCCTTCCTTATGGGCAAACTTTTCTGCCCCCTCTCCTACCAGCACGCTGTTCACCTTTTCCCGGCTCAGCCTTCTGGCAATGGAAACAGGATTTGCGTAGTCTTTAATGGCTGCAACTGCTCCGATATCCAGGGTATCGCCGTCCATAAATGCGGCGTCCAATTCCACTTCCATTTCTTCATTTGGCAGGCCGCCGTAACCTACGGATTTATAGTACGGAAAATCCTCTACTTCCCGGATAGCCGTCTCAATGGCATCTCCTGCACTGCCGTTTTCCTTTAGCATTTCAGCGCCCTTGGTTACGCCTTCTACGGCCATGCGCCAGGTTGCAATCATTCCCCACATAGGTTTCTCCTCCTCATTTTTGTTATCTGAGGCTCTACGCCTCAAAGGTGTTAGAAACAGGTTTCTTTCTTTAAGCTTTCAATATCTGCGCCGTCAGCCAATGCTCTTGCCATGCGGCACATATTTTTCAGAGAATCATTTAAGCCCAGACCGCCCTTTTTAGGAGTCTTTACAATGGCGACTTTATCTTTATAAGCAGCAATGGTATCTGCGTTTTCCTCAGACATAGCAGCAAAAGCCTTTGACTTGGTGGAAGCATTAATGTCTACGGCTACCCTGGCGCTCATAGCTGCATAATCTGCAAAGTTAAAGGCAGGGCCGCACATTACTACGTCGGGCTGAAGTTTATTTACCATAGCGCAAAGTTTTCTGCTGACTTCATCCGGGTTTGCCAAATAAGTGCCATTACCGCAGCAAAGGCAGGCAATAACATGGCCGTCTACATCCTTTAAGAACGGCTGCATCATAACCGCTGGTCCCACTGCTTCCTTCTTTCCGGTTAAGGGTACCATGGTGTCATCCTTGGTTCCCAGTCCAGACTGAATTTGATCAAAAATCATCACAATCTTCATAGTTTCATTTCCTCCACTTATTCGATTCATGCTGAAAGCTGCCGCAAAATGAAACGTCGGACATTTGATTCTTAGAAATCCTCTCTTTTCATTTTGCGACAGCCCGGCAAAATTATATGGTAGCAGTCCGTCTTCCGGACTATTACATTTTATAAATTTTACAGATCGTCAAAGGACAAATCATCGAAGGAGATGTCATCGTCATCATCCTGGGTATCTGTTTTCTTGGTTTCGTCAGCCAGATACTGCTTATCCATCATCTTAATAAACGGCATATACATAAATACCCCCAGGATTAACAGCAAGCACTGAAGAACAGCTCCCCTCCAGTCTGTAGCCAGGAAGCCGGACAGAATAACGGGCATGGTCCATGGAATTGCAACACCAGTACAAAGGGGCACTAAGCCAATACTCATGCAGATATAGGAAATAATGATGTTAACGGTAGGAACCAGCATAAAGGGAATCAGCATAATCGGATTTAACAGAATGGGAAGACCGAAAATAATCGGCTCATTGATTCCGAAAATACCCGGAACTAATGCCAGCTTTCCTAACTCCTTCACACGTTTGGATTTGCAGAACAGCAGCATGGCAATTAACAGGGACAGAGTAGAACCTGCTCCGCCAAAGGTTGCAAACAAATCCTGGAACTGCTGGGAAATAATATTGGGCAGAGCCTCTCCTGCCTGGAACGCAGCCAGGTTTTCCGCAGACAAGGTTTGAAGGATAGGGTTGAATACCGCGCCTACTACGGAACCGCCGTTTACACCAAAGAACCAGAAGAAATGGAGGAAGATGTAAGCGATAACCATAGCCGGAAGGGTGTTGCCCAGCTTTAGCAGAGGAGTCTGCAAAATAGTAAAGATAAAGTTAAAGGCATTGCCGTAAGGAGTCATGGCAAATACAATGTTGATGACGAAAAATACCATTACAGCCATACCTGCTGGAATCAAAGCGGCAAAGGATTTCTCAACTGTGGGTGGAACACCGTCAGGCATCTTGATAACCCAGCCCTTTTTGTTAACCCATGCATACACATGAACTGACAGGAATGCGGTGATAATGCCTACAAAAATACCTTTAGAACCAACCCATCCCAAAGGAATACCGGTGACAACCTGCTCCCCTACTAAAATCTCATAGGGCATAATCAAAAACCAGCATACCAAAGCGATAGCGCCGCCAAACAGCCTGTCTACCTTCATCTGTTCCGCAAAGGAATATCCAATGCCAACAACAGCCAGAACGGCCATAATGGAGAAGGTGGCGTCGGTAGGTTTGGAGAAATATGACGCCCAGTTATCGCCAAAGAATCTTGCCCAGAACTCGGTCCATCCGGGAATGGGGAAATTGGCGATAAGCAGGAAGAAGGAACCTACAATCAGCAGCGGCATGGATAACAGGAAACCGTCACGAACCGCAATTAAATACTTATTTTTACCTATTTTTTCTGCCAGAGGCATCAAAACTGCTTCGAGTTTGTTTAACATAATCTATACTCCCCCTGAATTTGTTATTTTTATTATTTGGCGGACTTTAACAGCTTAATGGCAGACTTTAATACCTTTTCCCCGTTCATCATGCCATAATCGGTCTGATCAATAACCTGAATCGGGATTCCGGTAGAACCATATTTGTCCACAATTTCCTGATAGCGGTATTTTACCTGAGGGCCAAGGAGAATCACATCCGGATGTTTTTCATCAATAATCTGTCCGATCTTTCCATCCGGAAACGCCTCTACTTCAATGGGAAGGTCATGGCTGTTGGCCACCTGCTGCATTTTGCTGGCCAGCATACTGGTGGACATACCTGCGCTGCAGAATAAATATACACGTTTCATATTTACAATCCTCCATTTTCTTAATTATTTTCCGTTTCTGTGATTGTTATCCCAGCTTCTTTTCCAGATCCACAATTCTCTTGTAGCTTTCAATGAGCTCGGTGGCAATAATTTTAAAGCCCTCTGCGCTCATAAGCTGATCCTCGGCGTGAATCAGAATCAGAGAGCCGCCTACCGGTGTGCCGGAAGATTCTTTCTGGAGCAGCTCAAAATGTGCTTCATGGCCTTTTAAAAACTGTTCCTGACCTGTTGCAATCAATTCCTCCGCCCCTGCAAAGTCTCCTGCTTTCGCCTTCTGGATCGCTTCAATGTAACTGGATCTTGCCGCCCCTACATTGGAAATAATCTGAAAGCAAATCATTGCTAATTCTTCCATGCGTCCTTCCTCCTTGTTATTTTTTGTCATCCTGTATTCACCCAGGATATAAGAAATGCACCAAAACGTTTCCGTATTTGCTGCATTTCTTATTTACTTGCCCTAATTATATGGCATATTCTTTCGTTTATGTGGCAATATCGCTTCCTAACTGTTAGGAAATCAATACCGCTTTTGTGCAGATATCCTATTCCCCTTATTATCCCATAATTCTCTCAATAAAGGTTTCATAAGAACATTCTGAAGTTAACCGGGCAAGCTCCTCCGGTTTCCCCAGGATCTCGGAAACCCAGTCGAAAAAGATTTTGATCATTCGCTGGTCTCCTTCATTTATGGCAAAAAGCATTACCAGCTTTACCTCAAAAGCCCCCCATTTTACTGGATTTTTAAGCCGGGCTACCGCCACCGTAGACGTGGTGGCAAATGCCTGAAAGGCATGGGGAATAGCCAGGGCATTGGCAAAAGAGGTGGGAGACATTTTTTCCCTCTCCAGGACAATATTCAGGTAGTTCTCATCAACGATTCCAGCTCCCTTCAGGCTTCCACATAAGCACGCGATAATTTCCTCTGGCGTGTTGAGATCTAAGTCCTGGAAAAAATGTTCTTTGCGGATCAAGTGGCCAATATGGGAGGCAAATTCCAGGTGGAAACGCTTTTTATCCAGCCGGTTTAATGCCTGAAGAATGTTGGCCTCAGTCTCGGAATCCACAAACAGGCTGATCAGCACAGTGGGAATCTCCAGCTTATGCTCTACCTGAAAATTAGTCAAAATCAAATCCGGCTCCAAGAGCTTTACCGTATCCTCCTCAAAGTAATGGAGGGTTTTCACGATTTCTATCCGCTCCCGGAACATATCCAGAATCTTGTTCTTGCACATGGCAGAAAAGGACTGGTTGTGAGGCAAAATCATAACTACCCGGTATTTTCTTACCGAATTCATCCTCTCGCTGGCAGCCCCAAGGTGGAGCGCGATAAATCCGCTTTCCATGTCTGCCACCCGAATATTCAGCTGCTCCTCCAAATAGCCTACTACGTAGACCCCCATCTCAAAAACCAAAGGGTATTTCTGTTTGATTTCCTCTAAAAATACGTCCTCCAGGGACACTTGGTTTTTAGCCCGCTCCACCAAACCATAAAGATGCATCTTAAGGCCTGCCTCCAAATCCTCATCTCCGGAGAAGTCTACGCCAAACACTTCCTTTAAGCGGTTTAAAGCCCCCTTTACCAATTTGTTGGTGTTGAGCCATTTCCCCTGGAATTTAATGTGATCTCCCGCGTAGTTCGATGCTCTCCTGCCCATGATAACCAGGGCAAACATGGCAATCTCCCCGTCCTGCACCTTGATGTGAAGGCGATCGGAAACTCTCTCAAAAAAGCTTTTGGCAATTTGGTACTCAATCGTTTCCTCTAACCCCTGATGCTGGTCGTCCATTTTAATATAGTGGCAGGTGCTCATACGTTCAATGCTGGTTCCTGCATGGATAATCAGCATAGGAAACAAGGCTTCATGGATAGAATAGTCATATTCCTCCAAAACCTCTGTAAAAAGGTCTTTTACCTCTATTAAATCAAAATTTTTGTATAGATGGGCCAACCGGTTCAGGTTCAGAAAATTTTCCTGAACTTCTGCTACCAAAAGCTCCCGGTAAAACTTCCGCTTACTGATCTCATCCCCCTGAAGGGAAATACATTCCCGGCTGCGAACCAGCTTCAGCTCCGGATAGGGTTCAATCATTTTCCGGATCCTCTTTAAATCATTCTGAACAGAAGAATCACTGATATAGATCTGGCTCTGCAGGTCCATGAGATTCAGCTCCCTGGTCTCAAAGAGCAGGCGCTGAATAATATAAATACATCTGGCTCCGGGAGTCTGGGGAATCGAGGAAGCCCCCGATTCCTGGACCATTTGCTGCTTTTCTCCGGCCAGATACTGTGTTCCAATCACCCGGTACCCAAGCCGGACATTGGACTCAATGGGGGGGGCGTCACTTTTTTTATTAATAGCCTCCACGTCGGATCGAATAGTCCGATCCGACACATTTAACAGGCTCGACAGTTGCTTTCCGGTTACCCATTCCTGTCTCTCAGACAAGATGGCAAGCAGCTGCTCCTGCCTTTTAATCCGCATAATGATTTCCTCCACCTACAGAAAAGCAAATCGTTTCCACGGTCTTGTATAATCCAACAGGATTTTTTCATAGGAAGGCAGATGGCCGATAACATTCTTTCGCCCATCGTTTTCCATATCTTTTAAGACAATATGAAGCTCTCCTTTATATTTGGAATATCCGTCATTGAGAATCACCACGTCTCCCCGCTCCATGTCTCTGGTATTGGCAGCCGGAACAGATTTGTCCGCAAAGGTAACTCTGGGCCAGGTGGAGCGGAGCATATACTCACTCATATCTCCTCTGACAACATGACCTTCCTGGTAATACAGGATTGCCTTTTCTGTCTCCGTTAATTCCTTTTCCAATTCAATTCCAAAAGTTAACACTGCCGGATTTACCTCCGCGCATGCTTTCAACTCCTCTTCTGAGGCATAGGCATTGGCAATAATCACGTCATCCACCAGGCCGTCCGCATACATATGGCGTACCTGGAAATCTATCGGAAGTCCCCGATGCAGTTCCAGGGTGCAGAGTCCCTCATTTACCGGCCAGGGACCATAGGCGCCCTCCTGATTGCTGGACACAAAAGCTGCAATATTCAATCCACATTCATGAATATACTCATTACAATAGTTAAAATGATCAAGGCTCAGACCGGTATATTTTTGCGGATAGAAATTATGGCAGGTAATCAGCTTTTTGGGGTCCGGATGGTGGGTCATCACGCTCTCAATATATCCCATATCCGTGCTGGAATTCAGCTCTATCTTAAGTCCCTGCGGATTATAAGTTAAAGCGCTGGTACGCATCCCGTCAAAACCTTCATCTAAGCGGATACCGTCTGCATGCATAGCCTTAAAAGGTTCCAGATCTGTATAGGAAGCCCCCAGCTTCCCAAATACCGCCGGATTTACATCTAAAAGCACTTCCATTCCCTGCTCATGAGCCGCATCAATACGTGAGCGGAACTCTTCTGTCAGCTCTTCCCTGGACTTATCTCCGGCGCTTAAAAGGCAGGTAAAAACTCTCTTAAACCCGTAGCTTCCTGCAAGCCGGATATAGACCAAATCATCCTCCAGCTTTGAGTGTTCCGGATAAATCGAAATTCCTAATCTTGCCATATCCCCATTCTCCTTTACATGTTTTTACATTATTATAAACGAAAAAACGGAAAAATTACGACAAGAGGGTTTCCTAAGAGCTAGGAAACCCCTTGTCTCATCTCCTCTTTATCCGCCAGAGAAAGGGCAGAAAATGTTTTTTAAACTACTTCTTTTACCAAAGCGTGCAGATAAGCCGCCGCCTCCGCTTCGTCCTCCCCATCCAGGGAAAAGAGCAGCTCCGCGCCTTTTCTGGCAGACAGGCCAATCAGGCTCAGCACCTTCTTTCCGTCGGCAGTTTTGTTCCCGCTGGAAACCTGAACCCGGCACTGATACCTTTCTGCTGCTCTGGCAACCTGCAGGGCATTTCTTGCGTGAAGGCCGTTGGAATCCGAGATAATGTAGGTAAATGTAATCATAAATTCCCCTCTTTTGGCACTATCAGCAGGTAAAGGATTCTTGTCTGCCCTCTGCCTGCTGATGATAAATTTGTTAGCTATATATTACCAATTTGAGGAAATAAAATCAACCGGTTAGGGGAAAAAGTTTAAGCCAGCTGGAATTCCTTTCTTAAAGTTTCTACCATGACATCCACCGGCGCCTCCACTCCGGTCCACATTGTAAAATTCAGCGCCCCCTGGTTGGCCAGCATCCCTAATCCATTGATAGTCTCAGCCCCCCGCTTCTGCGCTTCCCTTATAAAAAGGCTGTTTGGATCATTAAAGATTACATCTGTAACTACCATACAGGAGGTTATGGAATCATAATTAATATCCGGCTTTTGATCCGTATGAGGGAATAAACCCACGCTGGTGGCATTGGAAAGAATATCTGTGTCCTCTGGCACATCAATGGCCGTATCCCACAGGATAAATTCTGCCTCTGTCCCGGTTTTTGTCCGGATCAGCTTTGTCAGCTCTTCTCCCTGCTCCTTTTCAATATTAGCGATATATATTTTCTTAGCTCCTGCCAGAGCACATTCTACGCTGATCGCTCTTGCCGCTCCTCCGGCGCCCAAAACTGTGATAGTCTTTCCGTCAACTGAGATTCCTCTGTCAGTTAAAGATTTCAAATATCCTTTTCCGTCTGTATTTTCACCATACAGTTTTCCGTCCTGATTGACAATCATATTCACAGCGCCGATAATCTCTGCTGCTTCAGAAAGCTGATCCAAATATTTCAGAACTTCTACTTTATGGGGAATCGTAATATTAATCCCTTTCATCTGAAATGCTTTTACCGCCTTTATCGCATCCTCTAAGTCTTCTTTCTCCACCTTTACCGTCAGATAGCGATAATCCAGGCCTTTGGCTTTAAAAGCCGCCTCCTCCATAACCCCTGTAGGGTTTTCATCAATGGGACATCCGAAGGCTCCCACAAGTTTAGAGCGATAACATTTTGACATGGGTTTTTCCTCCTCTTTACAAATAATCCTTCGCGAAAATCAACTTATCCATGGTAATATCTTTTAAAGTTCTGCAATTTGCAAGACGCATAATGTTTTGCAGCTCCCAGAAAATTTTCTGGGTGTAGATAAATGCGCCGTCTTCTGCTCCGCCGTAGACAGCTACCACATAAGGCCGGCCAATTCCAACAGCATCTGCGCCCAATGCCAGCATCTTAAACACATCTTCCCCGCTTCTCACGCCGCCATCTGCAAAAATTTTGATAGAATTCCCAAGCTCTTTTCTGATGTCCGCTATCACATCGCAAGGCGCTGCACTGTTTTCTACCACATTTCCGCCATGATTTGAAATCAGGATGCCATATGCGCCGGTTTCCGCTGCTTTGACTGCAGCTTTGACAGACATAATTCCTTTGATAACAACCGGAACGTCTACTGACTGAACAAATTCCTTTAATTCCTCCACATTCCTTGCACAAACCCCTTCATTTTTCGAGCCCGCTTTACCAGAATACTGGTAGCCCAGGCCAATCGCATCAAGATCCGTAGCAATTGCCATAGCTTTCGCCTCCTGGCACCATTTTACCCGTTTCCAGAATTCATTTCTGTCCGCCCAGGGCTTAATCGTAGGTACTCCCACGCCATCTACCTCTTTAATGGGGGCAATCTGCCCCGGGAAATATCCCTCCGCTTTATTATCTCCCAGCCAGGCCATTGCGCCCGCCTTGTAGCAGCCTTTAATCAAAGCGTCCGCGTAATCATCATTGTTGTTGAAAAAAGGGCTTTTAAACTCATAAGCCGTCAGAATCTTAGCGATAGGCGAGGCAAATACCGGAAGATCAAACTGGCGGCCAAACAATTGAACAGAGGTGTCAGGAACATAATCGTCATGGATTACATCCAGCTCAATTTTAATGCGTTTTAAAGCGTCATAAGCATGGATAAAACCTTCATTATTCCCTTTTGCGCCAAACTCCAGAGAGTTGGTATACCTTCCGGCGCAAGCTCTGCCGTTGCAGACTTTGCAGACATGGCAAGACGGATTTAGAACCTTCCTCGCCGCCTCCTGATATTTTCCAAATTGTATCAAAACATCATTCAAATTCATTGTATGTTCCATAACGCTTCTCCTTTTATCCCTTTGCTGTTATTAATTAAAATCAGGATAGAACTCCTGCAAAAATGCTTCCGCATTATCCGCGCCTACTATGGTTCCACCGGTGGCATAATTATCTTCGATCTCCTTGCCGTTTAAGTAATCAACTGCTGCCTGAACAGACATAGCTCCCTGGTCAAAAGGCCCCTGGTCGATGGTATATTTCAATCTGCCGTCTTTTGCCGCAACCGCCCCTTCGGGGGTGCCGTCAATTCCAATAACGTCAATCCCGGTGCGTCCGGATCCTTCAATAGCCTGTACGCATCCCATAGCCGCTACATCATTAATAGCCCATACCATATCAATCTCGTTATATGCCTGTAAGATGTTCTCCATTGCGTTCATAGATTTTTCCCTGTTTGCATAGCCGGGCTGACGGGTGACAATCTCAACCTCCGGATATTGTTCCTGCAGATCCGTCACCGCACGGGTGCGCTCAATATTCTGATATCCTGCCGGATCTCCTTCTACGATTACCAGCTTTCCTTTTCCGCCGTGATTCTTGATCAGCTCTTCTGTTACGCGGTAGCTGGCGTCGTAGTTATCCACCCCCACAAAAGTAATATTGTCTTTAAAATCAGGAACCAGGGTATTAAAAATCACTACCGGAATTCCTGCTTCCTTTGCCTTTTCCAGCGCCGGAACAATCGCTGTAGAGTCGCATGACGCGATGCAGATAGCATCAATACCTGCAGAGATACTATCCTCTACCATAGAAAGCTGCCCTGCTGAATCTGTATAGGAGGCCGGCGCATACTCCACTACTTCCACTCCCAGCTCTTCTCCTTTCGCCTTGGCTCCTTCCACTACATAGCGCCAGAAAGCAGTGGTGCTGTCTTTGGTAAATACGCCGATTTTGTAATTTTTCCCGGCCGGCTCCGGACTCCCGTTCTCTGCCGCCGTATCTGCTGCAGTTGTCCCGCCTCCGCTTACTGGGCTTGTGGTACAGCCGCTTATCATTGCTGCCGCCATCATCAGGGTTGCCATTGTAACTGCCAGTTTTTTTCTCATCATTTTTTCCTCCATTGTTTAAAATCGCTTTATTTGCCTTTTTGTTTTCTCACTGCATAGTCCAGCAGCACTGCCACAATAATCACAACGCCGTTTACTGTTCCCTGCCAGTAAGAAGAAATATTTAACAGATTCATTCCATTTAGCAGGATATTCAAAATAAGAGCGCCTATTACAGCTCCCCAGGCGCTTCCTGCGCCGCCTGCAAAGGAAATTCCCCCGATTGCAACTGCGCTGACGCACTGGAAATGGAACGCATTTCCAATCTCCGCTTCTGCCGCGCCCAGGCGGCCAAGATATACAATCCCTGCCAAAGCTGCCAAAGTACCGGATAATACGAAACCAAGAACTACCGAGCGTTCTACTTTGAGGCCTGAAAATCTGGCGGCGCTGGGATTGGCCCCAACTACATAAAGTTCACGGCCTATTCTGGTGTGTTTTAGCATCCAGGCTGTCCCAAGAGTCAGTATCAAAGCAATTATGATCTGAGTAGGGATCTTTCCAAAAATAAATCCGGATCCCATAAATGCGATGATCCTGTGAAATCCGCTTATTACATCGCCATCCATATAGAAGAAAGCCACGCTTCGTATAATTTCCCGGATTCCATAAGTTACTAAAATAGCCGGTAAATGCAGGTAAGAAATCAGCACTCCGTTGACCAATCCAATTAACATTCCCAACGCCATGGCAATCACAATTCCCAGAAGAACGCTCCCCACTGTGTCGCTGCTTCTTAAAAAACCGGCCGCCACGCAGGAGGTGAGAGAAAGGGTAGCTCCTACAGACATATCAACTCCACGGCCCAACAGCATAGCGCAGGTCATTCCCAGGGACATAATCAGAAGCATGGACGACTGGCGGGCTACATTCATTAAATTGGAAGGCTTTAGAAACTCTGGTGATGCCAGAGAAATCCCTGCTATGATAACTGCCAGAATTAAAATCCTGGAATACTTAATAGCAAATTCTTTTGCTTTCATCACTTCGCCTCCTTCTTTGCAACATCTGCTGCTAAAATAACTATCAGGATGAATCCGATGACCATCATCTGAGTCAGAATTCTCCACCCCATCATGTTCATACCATTTTTTAAGATACTGATAGCTATGGCTCCTAAAAGTGCGCCGAAAACACTTCCTCGTCCTCCTCCCAAAACCACTCCTCCGTTATGAAGTGACTTTTGTCAAGAGGGAAAATTAAAAACAACAAACTTTTTCTCTGACAAAGCCCACATTTGTTCCCTGGAGATATCTTGGAGAAGCCCTTTGTTTAACAGTTCCCGGCATTTGGCCATTCCGTT
>CAJUJM010000110.1 GCA_910586755.1 uncultured Lachnospiraceae bacterium | reverse complement strand
ATATTGCTCCGCAATTTCCTCCAAACCGCAGTCTGCATACTCAGGAACCACACCTTTTAAAATGTACGCAAGAATTTCTTTGGAAGCCAATATCTTTTTACACGCTTTATCATTGTTAATTTTATCTTCTGCTGCCTTAACCGCCTGCGCGGTATACGTGTCCTGGCGCATTTCATCCCTCCCAGTGTCCTGTATTCGTTTCCAAAAGCCGGATAATATGCCATCCATTGAGGATATGCTGATGATGCTTCATATAATATTTCTGCACCATCAGTATAACATTTTTTAATTTCTCACGCAATACTTTCTCAATATACATCCAGATCTCTTAATTACACCTACTCATCGTCCATAAAAAATGAAATCGTTAAAATTTTTTGTAGTTGCACATAGACGTCTTTTTGCAACTTCTGTGTATTGGTTACTCAAATCAATGCCAATCCCCCTTCTTCCCAACCGGACAGCAGCATCTACCGTACTTCCTGTTCCGGAAAAGGGATCCAGCACGATTCCTCCTGTAGGACACGTAGACAAAATCGGAACCCGCAATAATTCTTCCGGAAAGACAGCGCAATGAGCGTCTTTTCTCCAGATATCTTCTGGAACAATTCTCCAAATATTTGACGGTAAAAACCCTTTTTTTCGCATTTTTACGATAAAAAAACCTTTATCACTGAGCTCTTTCGCACGTCCGCTGATTTTCTTACTTTCACTGTGATAGACTCTTTGCTCTCCTCTTATGGTCATTCGAAAATCGACAATCTCTCCCTTCTTCATCTCATCAAGGGTTTCCTTTAATGCTGTGAGAGCATTTTGTTTTTCTTCATCAGATAAAACTTCTGAGGATTGGATTTGAGAAAGATATTTTTTTCCGGTTACTCCTGTAGCAGAAATAATTTCTCCGTTTTTCTCGTAAGCTTCTTTTTCCGGAACAATTCTTACTGCATCTGCATCAAAATAGTATTTACTGCTTTTTACAAATTGAAATACATGTTCATAGATATCCCGAAAGCGATCCTTGCAGCTCTGCGTCCCTTTCATCTGATCCCATACAATATCACTCCTAAGAATCCAGCCTTCTTTTTCCATGGCTAAAGCGACGCGCCATGGCATCCCCATCAAACATTTCTTCCAAAATTTATCCCCAATATTGAGCCAAAATGTTCCGGAAGGCTTTAATACTCTTTTTACTTCCCGTATCACTGCCATCAGATTTTCAACATATTCCTCCGGGGAAGCTTCCATTCCGATTACATTTGATAATTCCCCATTGTAATCCTCATATATTCTCTGCTGCCAGTACGGCGGAGATGTAATAATGCAATCGATGCTGTTATCCGGAACACGTTTTAGGACATTTGCACTGTCACCAATTTCAAAGCAATATACAAAATTACCGTTTAACACATTTTCAATCATTAATTACTCCATCCTCCCGGCCTTTTTTCGCTGCATTTTCAAGAAAATTTTCCTGCGTCAAGTATTGGTCAGGATTTGCTCCCGCTAAAATTTTGTTTATCCCATTTAAATCTGTACTTACCTGGCGGCTCACTGCAAGCTCAAATTTATTTTCTTCTTTATTCCACTGGAGCCGGTATGTCATAAAATGAATCACATCATTGAAATCCTGACGCAAATCTGACGTATCAACTGCGTTTTCTAAATACTCCAACGCAACATCCTGAATTACAAAAACAAGTTTTTTATTCCATGACTCTTTAACCTGTCCTTTTTTATAAACTTGCTGCATCATGGTTTTCATAAATTCATTTGCCCAATTTAATCCATATGTATGGTTCTCCTTATAACGTCCGTATTTTAAAAGGTCTTTGACATAAGGATAAGGCGAGCCTGTTGTTCCATTAGCCTGAAATTCCACACAGAAAAAGTCAGATGGATTTTTTCCCTGTGCATCTGTTTTAATGGCCACGTAGTCCACATTTCCGCTGACCCCCATGTTCACTTCTTTTACCCAAACATAGTGCTGCCATTCCGGGAAAAATTTATCGTGAATGGACTGGAAAACAGTCTTTTCCAAAAACCGAAAAGGACAAATGATAACGGGTTCATAATGATCCAGGAAAGAGCCCTGGTATCCCAGAGAGCAGATTCCTACTTTAATGTGGGGCTCACTTTTTCGCGGTTTTGTACATTCCCGCCCTAAATATGGACAAAACTGATTGGCTCTGTCATTTTGGGCGGCTTCAGAATTATCGTTATAGGTATGTCCAAAGACTTCTATCGGGTATCTTCCAATTTCGGGTTTCATTTCTTGTCCTCTATCTTATCATTATTCCTGTTTTCTATGAAAATCCGCCGCCGACAGGCGGCATAAGTTCAGGTATGCCTCATGCGCCCGCCAGACTTTTCTGTGTGGCAGTGTGATCGCCACTAGGCGCATGCAGGTTTTCTATGAAAGTCATACTCTATATCATAAATGGTATCCCGCCAAAACAGCAACCCTTTTCCGGCATTTTCATAAAATCTTAATGATTTTATCTCCCACCCCAGGATCATTTATGATATAATAGGAACACTACCAATGAAAAGGAGCCATTATGAATAAAAAAGTAATTCTTGGTATTTCTGCCGCCGCAGTGGCGGCCGTGATTGCAGGGGCAGGCGCTGCCCTCATGACTTCCGCACCGCCGGAAAAGATTGATTTATCTTCTACCTACACCACCCCAGCTCCTTCTGAGGAGGAAACTGCTCCGCCGGAGACTACGACTCCGCCGGAAACCACAATGCCGGAAACCACTTCCCAGGCTGAAGAGGATGTTTCAAAAATTTCCGCATCAATAGAAACGTATACCTTAGGCAAAATTTCGATTGAATACCCTCAGGTGGAAGGATTAAGCGACGAGGCGCTGCAAACCACTATTAACGATACCCTGCGCTATAATGCCCTCTCTGCTTCTGTCGGATACAAAGCGGATGAATCCAAGGACACGTTTTCCATAAAATGCCAGGTGGTTTCCATTGACCGCCGCAGCCTGACTGCCCTTTATACTGGCCTCTTTACCCCGGAAGGCGCCGCCTATTCTACCAATGTTTTTTACAGCAATACTATGGATCTGCGGGATGGATCCAACCTGGGCTTAAATGATTTTACAGATTCCTACACCATGGCCGGATATGTGTTAAGCTCTGACGTAACCTTTTCCGGTTTAACGGATGAGCAGACCGCCGCTGCCCTTGCTTACCGTGAGACTTTGACCATTGAGGAATTTACCGATATTTTTAACCAGGCGGATTTCCCACGTCAGACTGGCGTGCAATGGCCTCCGTCTTTTAGCTACGAAAAGCAGGGAAGCATTTTCTTTACTTTCCCTGTCCCCCATGAACTGGGCGATTATGTAACCGTGCGCTTTGATCCTTCTACTAAGTGACGGAATGTTTTACAGGAGCACATTGTAGGAATTTAATTTTTTAGGAAGAAAGGGAGATTCATATGGAAAATGTAGTAATGTTTGACCACCCGCTAATTCAACACAAGATTTCCCGGTTACGGGATAAAAATACCGGCACCAACGAGTTCCGCAAGCTTATTGAAGAGATTGCCATGCTTATGGGCTACGAGGCCCTGCGGGATCTTCCGCTAAAGGATGTGGAGATCGAAACGCCTCTGGAGACCTGTATGACCCCCATGATTGCCGGGCGCAAGCTGGCTGTGGTTCCTATTCTCAGGGCCGGTCTTGGCATGGTAAACGGGATCCTGGCCCTGACTCCCACTGCCAAGGTGGGACATATCGGGCTGTACCGGGATGAGGTGACTCATGAACCTCATGAATACTACTGTAAGCTGCCCAGCCCCATTGATGAGCGTACCATTATTGTAACGGATCCCATGCTGGCCACCGGAGGCTCTGCTGTTTCGGCTGTGGATTTTATTAAAGACCATGGCGGAAAAAAGATTAAATTTATGTCTATTATTGCCGCCCCCGAAGGGTTGGAACGCCTTCACAAGGCGCACCCGGACATCCAGATTTATGTAGGCCATCTGGATCGGTGCCTCAATGAAAATGCATATATCTGCCCTGGATTGGGGGATGCCGGGGATCGGATTTTTGGGACGAAGTAAATCCGGCAGTCTGTGTCATAAGCATAGTTTATGAGATTCTTTATAAAAGAAAGGCGTCGCTTTATTAGCACTACCTAATTTTGCGATGCCTTTCTTTTTTTGGATTCACCTTGCTGCTGCCCTGCCTTCAAGCCACTGTTTCACAATCTACGCTTTCTTCTTATAATAGTTTCTTTAATTCTTCCGCCTCTTCTTTCGAAAGTTTTCCATCTCCGATGAAAGCGGCTACAAAACGGCTAAATGAGTTCTCATAGCACTCCGCCACCATCTTTTTTGTCCAATTATGGATATGTTGTTCTTTGGTACATAACGCATAATAATAGTTGCAGGACGCTCCTTTCTCAGCCCCTACCAATTCCATTTTCTGAAGCCCCAAAAGAAATGTATTCAACGTCTGCACTTTCCACTCTTTTTTCCACTCTCTTACTGCCACATCCATAATCTCTCGGAATGTCATAGGGTTTTTCGCTGACCATAACAATTCCATGATTTGTTCTTCTGTTTTTGTCAAACCATAATTCTTTTTCATCTTTTTGTCCTTTCAACGGTTAATAGGGACAAGACATATCATTAACAATACTTAATAAATATCATATCTTAAAATTTTCGATTTTGTCAATAGACTTCTTTTGTTATCCAATTCTATATTTATCAAACTGCCTGCGATTGATTCTTCAAAATCTCATCTAAAAAGTCATCCAGACCATTAACAAGTTCCTCATAGCCAGGAGTATCTGGATGATACATGTTTTGCGCTTCTCTTATTACCGCAGTCCAGTTAGGGGTATAATTTCTCCCTTCCCCGATACCTTTTGCATATTCCATATACATTTGTGCAAAACGGGGATGCTGGCTGATAGACTTATTTGTGCCATAAAGCGCCACTTTGTTTGTATCTTCCACTTGTTTATATATCTGCATTTGTATGGAATGCATAATATCAAACTCTCCATTTTCTGTTAAATCGCTCCGGATCATTTCATACATCATCAGATACTTTGATTCCATTGTATTGGAATCTTTATATTTGTCCATAATCTTTGCCCGTATCTCGTCGTTTGACAGATTTCCGTAATAGGCTTCTCTATAACAGACTTCTATAACAGACTTCAATGGAGCTTCTCCATTTTTAGACAGATATTTGTCAAATTCCTGTCCATAGTGGTCCCCTATTTCTACATATGAAGGTATAAATTCATCATATAATCCGGACATAACAAGGTCAAACTCCCGAAAAGCCGCCCGGTAGCGATCCGTCATTAGTTTTACCTTTTCGGCATCACTCAATGCGCCCCAGTTTGTTTCTGCATTAAGCCTTTCCATTTGCTCAAAACGTTCTTTACAGGTTCCGCTGAACCTGACCGGAATTTCCGTCTGCGTTTTGTCTGCTCTGCTTACATAACTGTCCCTGGAATTTTTTGGGGCCAGCTCTCTTTTCTTTAATTCCAGGCTTTCAGCAAATTTTCCGTCTGAGCATCTGGCTTTGGAATTCGTTTTGGAATCCGAATAAAAATTATTGACCATATTATGAATCCTCATTTCCGTATACACTCCTTCTCATAAATTTTAGATTGTTAATGGGGACAAGACTCATAAGTAAGAGTACTCAGCAATTTCCCCAATTTTATATCCGTACATTTTGTACATTTAAGACCTTCATAGGTTTTCATAATACACCCGCCTCTACTGTCCCTTGTATGTTTCGTTACCTCTGTAGCAATAGAATAATTATGCTCACAAACTTTTTTGACCGTTTCATCTGCAAGACAAAGATCATAAAAAGTTCCATCCTCTGAAACAGCAAAATAATCTGACAGCAGTTTTTTCGGAGGAGTTGGCTGGGTTGTAATAAAGAATTCTGTGGAACTATTTCCTTCATTATTTTCGTCGGTAATCGTATCCGGCGGATGGTATGCAAAAACAGTAATCCCTCCGGCCATGCAAATAAAAAGTGTTAGAACTATGGATAAAAACACCTGATATTTCTTATTCTTTTTCATTTCCAAAATTCTCCTTTTATACTCATTCTTTTTGCTGAAGCTTGCAAACCCAACTCCAAACTTTTTGTCATGAAAAGACACATTTTCCGTAACAAGTTTTAATAATAACTGTCCATATTTTCTTCGTTCCGCCTCTCCTTTCCCTTCTATCACCACACTATCGCTGTACATCTCGCTGACAGCAGAAAGTTCACCAAAGAACAAATAGGTAAAAGGGTTAAACCAGTGGACTGCTACCACCAATAATCCTGCTAATTTTATCAGCACATCATTGTGCTTTATATGTACCAGTTCATGCTTTATCATATATTCACATAGTTCTTCGTCCACCGTGCCGTCCTTATCCCATATTGGAAATAGTATTGTGGGAGTCCATACTCCTCCCGTCATTGGGGACTTACAGTATTGGGAGCAGATGAATTTTATGTCTCTTTTTATGTTTAGCATGGCTTTCACCCGGAAAAATAATTTCTGCAATTTCTCATCTGCCGGTTTTCCCCCATCCGAAAAACATATCTGTTTCATCTTCCTGTATTGAACGATTTGTTTCCCCAGTATTAAAAATGAAATCAGCACAATAAGAGAGACGGCGATATAAATATATCGAACCTTTGGCGACAGGTTTATGGAATCTCTACTGGCAACAATAATGTATTCTGTATTCATCACCACAGGCTCATACCGGCTGGCTATTTCCCGTATCACAGAAGAAATGATCATAAAAAAATCCCCATACATAGTATTTGCATAATGGAAATAGAACCAGGTAGAACAGGATTGCTATTTTTAATATCCTGTATCTCCATTTCAAAGAAAAGTACTGTTTTACTAAAGGGTACATCAATACATAGGAAACGAAAATAGCTGTTCCTGACAGAGACATAACAAAAAGTAGATTTTTAAACATTAAAATATAAAGATTTTCTAACATACTCATTCCATATCATGTCCAGTTATGCTTATTAGTTTTTTCTAATAAACTATAATATCGATATTATATCCCAAATTCTCCTGTTTTGTCAACAGGAATTATGCCTGTAATAAAACAGGGAGATAATTTCTTATCTCCCTAAAAAACAACTGCTATTAATACCAAGATTCATAATTTCAAGTCCTGAAAATTAATCCGAAAATCATCATATATGTTGACCTTTATGACATCCTGGAATGTATAAGTTTTTACGCCAAAATCTTTTTGCTCAAGATAGTATACCAGAACATTATGATTACGGGGATCCACAATCCAATATTCCCGTACTCCTGCCCTGGCATATAGGTTTAGCTTATATATAAGGTCACGCCCGGGATCACTTGGAGAAATAATCTCTATGATCCAGTCAGGAGCCCCGGAGCACCCCCGATCTGTCAGCTTATTCGGGTCACAGATAACGCTAATATCCGGCTCCACCCAATCCTTATCCTCGCCGTCCAGATTCACTGCAAATGGGGCCGGATAGACTTTACAGCAGCCATTACAGGAATCAATATAATTTCCGATAATTTTTGTAAATTGGGATACCAATTCCTGATGCAGGCGGCTGGGAGGGGCCATACTATAAATTTGTCCATTGATTAATTCTGCCCGCTGTCCTTCGGGAAGATTCCAATAATCTTCTGCGGTATAGAATTGTTTCTGGGATAGTTCCATAAGAAAGCCTCCTTCCTTAATCGCTTTTTATGATGCCAACGGGTCTCAAAGTCATGTATCGGCATGCAAGCATGTCATACATGACCTTTTTCCCCTGACATCATCTTTTATACTCTTTACAGAAAATACTTCACGCCGCTCTCAAAGATTTTCATATCCTGTTCCCCATAGATATTCATGGCAACTCCGTCGCCCCGCCGCTCGGAATGGGCCATCTTTCCTAAAATACGGCCGTCAGGGCTGGTAATACCTTCCACAGCCATGTAGGAACCGTTGGGATTCCAAAATTCGTCCATGGTGGGATTTCCCTTGTCATCAACATACTGGGTGGCAACCTGGCCGTTTTCAAACAGCTTCTCTAACCACTCCTGGTTTGCCACAAAGCGGCCTTCTCCGTGGGATGCGGGATTGCAGTATACACCGCCAAGTCTGGCTCCGGCCAGCCACGGGGACTTGTTGGTCATAACCTTTAAGTAAACCATCTTGGAAATATGACGGCCAATGGTATTCATAGCCAGAGTGGGGGAATCCGGACACTGTTCACAGATAGTCCCGGTGGGTACTAAGCCTAACTTAATCAATGCCTGGAAGCCATTGCAGATGCCTAGCATGAGACCGTCTCTCTGGTTTAACAGCTTTTCGATCTCTTCTTTGATCACCTGGTTGCGGAATACGGCGGCAAAGAACTTGGCAGAGCCTTCCGGCTCGTCGCCTGCGGAAAAACCGCCGGGGAACATAACAATCTGAGCCTTGGCGATCTGATCTTTATATTCTTCTACCGACTCCCGGATATCCTGGGCGCTTAAATTCTTAAATACCCTGGTACTGACCCTGGCTCCGGCCCGCTCAAACGCCCTGGCGCTGTCATACTCGCAGTTGGTTCCCGGGAATACGGGGATGAACACGTTTGGCTGGCCAATCTTGTGATTGCACACATAGATGGAATCCGCCTCATAAGGCTGGCGGAAGACTTCGGCCTGTTTTACACCGGATCGGGTGGGGAATACATTTTCCAAAGTCCCGGTCCAGGCATTTAATGCCTCGTCCATGGTAATGGAGGCGTTGCCATATTCCAATACTCCCTTATCTGTTACCTCTCCGATAACCGTGTAACGGATGGAAAGTTCTCCTACCTTGCCGTCAGGCACTTCCAGTACCAGGTTGCCCCAACCGGCTGCGAAAAAGTCTCTGGGATCTAAGTTATGCTCAATCTTTACTCCCAGCTTATTGCCAAAAGCCATCTTGCTCACTGCTTCCGCAATGCCTTTTCCTTCTACTGCGTAAGCGGAAATAATCTTTCCGGCCTTAATATCTTCCAATATCTTGCCGTAGCCGTCCATAATCTGGCCGTAATCCGGCAGATCGTACTGGTCTTTGTCAATGGTAAAGAGTACAATCTTGTTGCCTGGCTTCTTAAATTCAGGGGTGATGATGTGCTTACTGCTTGCCACATCCACTGCAAAAGAAACCAAGGTGGGGGGAACGTTAATTTCCCCATGATGCTCGTCATTAAAAGTTCCGGACATACTGTCCTTACCGCCGATAGACGGAAGTCCGAAGCCCATCTGAGCGCTGTACGCTCCCAGCAGCGCTGCAAAAGGCTGGCTCCAGCGGGTGGGATCTTCGGTCATTCTCTGGAAGTATTCCTGGAAGGTAAAGCGGATCTTTTTATAGTCGCCGCCTGCTGCCACAATCTTAGCCACAGAGGACAATACTGCATAAACCGCGCCGTGGTAGGGGCTCCAGCTTGACAGATACGGATCAAAGCCGTAGGACATCATGGTGACGGTGTCGCACTGGCCTTTCAATACCGGAAGCTTGGCTACCATGGCCTGGGTTTCGGTAAGCTGATATTTTCCGCCATAAGGCATAAATACAGAGCCTGCGCCGATAGAACCGTCAAACATTTCTACCAGGCCCTTCTGGGAACATACATTTAAGGAGGATAAAACGGTCAGCCACTCTGCCTTTACATCCCCTGCTTCTTTTCTCTCAAAGGGGTTTCCGGCCCGATCCGGCGTCTGAAGGGTAACATCCACCTCCTGATGCGCGCCGTTGGTATCCAAAAAGGCCCGGCTGATATTGACTATAGTCTTCCCTCTCCAGTTAATTACCAGTCTGGGGCTTTCGGTAACCACCGCAACGGTAACCGCCTCTAAATTTTCTTCTGCTGCATAGCCTAAGAACTTCTCTACATCTGCCGGGGCAACCACCACCGCCATACGTTCCTGGGACTCAGAGATGGAAAGCTCGGTTCCATCCAGTCCGGCGTACTTTTTCGGCACCTTGTCCAAATCAATTTCAAGACCTGCCGCCAGTTCGCCGATAGCAACCGACACTCCGCCAGCGCCAAAGTCGTTGCACTTCTTAATGAGACGGCTTACCTCCGGGCGGCGGAACATTCTTTGGATCTTACGCTCCGTGGGGGCATTTCCTTTCTGAACTTCTGCGCCGCAGACTTCAATAGAAGCTTCTGTGTGAACCTTGGAGGAGCCAGTTGCGCCGCCGATTCCGTCACGGCCGGTTCGCCCCCCAAGAAGGATGATGATATCGCCGGGATCGGAAGTTTCCCGGATTACGTCTTTTCTGGGAGCAGCCCCCATAACCGCGCCGATCTCCATTCTCTTGGCAGCATACCCGGGATGGTAAATCTCTTTTACATATCCGGTTGCCAGGCCAATCTGGTTGCCATAGGAGCTGTAACCGTGGGCTGCCTCGGTAACAATCTTTCTCTGGGGAAGCTTCCCCTTCATAGTTTCTTCCAAAGGCCTGGTGGGATCTGCCGCGCCGGTAATCCTCATGGCCTGGTACACATAGGTGCGGCCGGACAGGGGATCACGGATAGCTCCTCCAAGGCAGGTGGCGGCACCGCCAAAGGGCTCAATCTCTGTGGGATGGTTGTGAGTCTCATTTTTAAAGTTTACAAGCCACTCTTCTGTCTGTCCGTCAATCTCCACAGGCACTACAATCGAGCAGGCATTGATCTCATCCGATTCCTCCTGATCCGCCAGCTTGCCTTCCTTTTTCAGCTTCTTCATAGCCATAAGAGCCAGATCCATCAGACAGACGAATTTGTCTTCCCGGCCTTTGTAGATCTTTTCCCGATCCGCCAAATACTGATTGTAGGTATTTACAATGGGCTCTTTGTAGTCGCCATCAGTAAAGGTGATGTTCTTTAATTCCGTGGAAAAAGTGGTATGACGGCAGTGGTCAGACCAGTAGGTGTCCAGCACCCGGATCTCTGTCACAGACGGGTCTCTGTGTTCCTCATTCTGAAAATAGTTCTGAATATGGAGGAAATCTTTAAAGGTCATGGCCAGATTTAAGGAACCGTATAATTCTTTTAATTCCTCATCTGTCATCTGAACAAAACCCTGAAAAATTGCCACATCCTCCGGGGTCTCAAATACTGTCATCAAAGTCTCCGGCTTATCGGCATCCGCCTCTCTGGAATCCACCGGATTGATGCAAAAGCTCTTAATGGCTTTTACATTTTCTTCCGTTAAATTGCCGGAAATCACATAGGAAGTGGCAGAACGGATTACCGGTTCCTCTGTCTCCTTTAACAGCTTTACGCACTGCTCGGCAGAGTCTGCCCTCTGATCAAACTGCCCCGGTAAATATTCTACAAAAAAGCAGGTGTCGCCTTCCTCCCTGGGAAAGTCTTCCTCATACAGCATATCCACCGGCGGCTCGGAAAAAATAGTTCCCAGTGACGCCTGATAGGTAGCTTCCGTCAGGTTTTCGATATCATAGCGAATCAGTACCCGCACATTGGTCACAGTGCTGATGCCTAAATAGCTTTCAATTTCTTCCCGCAATTCCTTTGCCTTAACTGCAAAATCCGGCTTCTTTTCTACAAAAATCCGTTTTACGCTCATAGGGTATCCTCCTTGTCTTTCTGACAAATCCTGGCTGCATGGTAAGTGTGTTGTATCCATCAGGTGTCAAAGTCATATATCGAATGCACGCATGTCATACATGACCTTTTGACCCTGGCATCATCATAACATAGGCAATATAAATAAGTAAAATTAATATAACTAATGTTTTATATTATAATAATTTATAAGACTACTCTATCTCCCCACTGACAGCAGAAATTGCATCCAGGGTGATCTTCATAATTTCCCGAATCTCATCCTCAGACATTTTCATTTTTTCTGCCAGCTCTTCTAAAGTAGCCTCCCGGCCCAGCTCTTTTGCCAAAATCCTGGAAACCTCCTGAAGAACATTTACCCTGGCGGCTACCTCTTCTCCGGTTTCAGCAGCCCGTTTTTGATCCTCCACAATGTCCTCAAGCGCCCTTTTTACTGCTGCCGCCAGGATTTTTGGAAAATCACCGTCTGTATAATTTTCTACCGTCAGCATCAAAGCCATATTGGCTTCCTGGATCAAATCCCCTGGCGGAACCGAACCGCCTGCATATTCTGCCGTCATATCACAGACGGTTTTTAAATGGCCCTCCACCAGCCGCTTTTTGGCTCCCTTATCGCCCTTTACTGCCCGGACCAGCAACAGCTCTCTTTCCGCTGCCGTACATGAGGGAATTTCTGATAAGTCATCCAGATACATCTGATAAAAATCCTCTTTTTCAATGGTTTCTTTTTGATATTCCATGTTCCTTCCTCCCGTCCTCAATCCCCTCTTTACAATCTTATTAGATCGTGCTAAAATAGACTTGTATTTATAAGGAGGACTAATGATGGATATTAATTATGAGTTATACAAAGTTTTTTATCACGTTGCCAATACGTTAAGTTTTTCGGAAGCGTCCAAGCAGCTTTTTATATCCCAGTCCGCTGTCAGCCAGTCTGTCAAGGTGTTAGAAAAAAAACTGAATCAGACCCTGTTTATCCGCAGCACCAAACGGGTTCAGCTTACCCCGGAAGGCGAGATCCTCTTAAAACATATTGAACCGGCCATCAATTTGATTCAAAAAGGGGAAAATCAGCTTCTGGAAGCCAATACCTTAAACGGCGGACAGCTTAGAATCGGCGCCAGCGATACTATCTGCCGCTATTTTTTGGTTCCTTACCTGCAGAAATTCCATACCCTTTATCCCAATGTCCATATTAAGGTGACCAATCAGACCTCCATTGAGTGCGCCCGCCTTTTAGAAAGCGGACAGGTGGACTTTATTGTGACCAATTATCCTAATTCCGGGCTTTCCAATGCTCAAAATATCCGCGCTATCAAGGAGTTTTCTGATGTGTTTATCGCCAATCGGAAGAATTTTCCCCTGGAGGACAAGGTACTCACTTTAAAGGAACTGCAGACTTACCCCATTCTTATGTTAACCAGGAAAAGCACTACCAGCGAATTTTTACACCGGATGTTTCAGAGAAGCCGGCTGGATTTGGTGCCGGAGATTGAACTTACCAGCAATGATCTTCTGTTAGATCTGGCCCGTATCGGGTTAGGGATTGCCTTTGTTCCGGATTTCTGCATCCCGGATAATGACAAAGAACTCTTCGTCTTAAAACTCAGCGAACAGCTTCCTCCCCGTCAGCTTGTGGTTGCCCACAATGAAAATCTTCCGGTGTCCCAGGCGGCCAAGCAGTTTATCGGGATGCTGTAGGGTTCCAGAATCGTTCCAGAAGCTCTTCTACCTGGCGGCGGTTTACCGGATAATATTCATCCCATTCTCTTGGAAACAAGCTCTGGTAATCCGCCCTTAAAAATCTATCGTCCAGCAGGGCGATAACCCCTCTGTCCTCCATAGTTCGGATCACCCGGCCCGCCGCCTGCATTACCTTATTCATCCCCGGGTACTGATAGGCATAGTCAAATCCATTTTGATCTTTTTTATCAAAATACCCTTTTAAAATCTCCTGCTCTGTGCAAACCATGGGAAGGCCCGTGCCTACAATCACTACGCCGATAAGCTTATCTCCTGTTAAATCGATCCCTTCGGAAAATACGCCTCCCATGACGCATAAGGCCGTCAGGCTTTGCCCTTGTCTGTTTTGATGAAAAGCGCCTAAAAATTCTTCCTTTTCTGCCTCCGTCATTTTGGAGGACTGGATCAAAAGCTCTGTTTTCCAAGACCTTCCTTCCTTAAGACGCTTTCTTAAAATCTCTTCTACTTCCCCAAGATACTGGTAAGAAGGGAAAAAGACCAGATAGTTCCCTGCCTTTCCTCCGGTAATTTTCTCAATGTAATCCGCAACCTTTTCATACTCCCTTTTATTTCTTCTGGTATACCGGCTGCTGACATCTGACGCCACTAAAAGAAGTTTATTTTCCCTGGGAAAAGGGGAATCGGCATAGACTGCATATTCTTCCTGATCCCCGGACAAAAGCTCTTTATAATATTGAACCGGCAGCAGAGTGGCGGAGAAAAATATAGTGCTTACCGCCTGTTCCATACATTGTTTTAGATTATGGGCCGGGTTTACGCACAACAGGCGGAGGATAAATTCCCCGGATGGCAGAAGCTCCGTATAAATCTCATAGCTGTCATCAAGCCGTTCCTGAATATAGATAAAATTACGCAGGGCAAAATAAAAGTCCAGAACCAGATCTCTGTCTTCAAATTCCAGATGCTCGTCCATAAACTTTTCCAGTTCTCCAAAAAGAGGCTGAATATGAATCATAAGAAAATCTATCCCCGACATAAGTTCATAACCATTACACTCTCTTTTTAAGGTGAGAAGGGCCTTGTTGCACTTGTCTAACAGTCTGGAAACCTTGTGAGATCGCTCTTTTAAGATTCGTTTTACCAGAAGAAAGTCTTCTTTCTTTAATCCAGCGCTGTACATCTCTCTGGCGCGGCTTACCAGATTGTGGGCCTCGTCCACTAAAAATAAATATCCGGCAGGTCCACTGTTATCGGCAAAGTATCGTTTTAATCTTACATTGGGGTCAAAAGCGTAATTGTAATCGCATATAATCCCGTCTACCCAGTTTGTAATATCCAGACAGAATTCGAAAGGACATACCTGGTATCGAAGGGCATAATCAAGAATCTTCTCACGGGTAATCCCGTCCTCCTGATGGATAATGTCAAACACCGCGTCATTGACCCTGTCATAATGGCCTTTGGCATAGGGGCAGGCTTGTGGGTTGCACTGAGTCTTTTCCTGAAAGCACAGCTTTTCCTTTGCTGTAATGGTAACGCTTTTAAAATACAGCCCATTTTTCCGAAGGACCTGAAAGGCTTCCTCCGCCACGCTTCTGGTAATGGTTTTTGCAGTCAGGTAAAACAGCTTATCTGCTTTTTTCTCTCCCATGGCTTTTAAACTGGGAAATACCGTGGACAGGGTTTTTCCGATACCGGTAGGCGCCTGGATAAACAAATTTTTCTTCTGGGCAATGCTTTTATAAACCCAGGCGGCCAGCCCTTTTTGCCCTTTCCGGTAAGGATAAGGAAAGGACAGGTCGCCGATAGACTGATCTCTTCGCAGGCCGTTATGGTATAAATATCTGGCCCACTTTACATATTCGTGAATCAATCCGGCAAACCACTGGTTTAGTTCATCCCAGGACCATTCTTTGGAAAAACGGCGGATTTCCTCTGTGTCGATGTTGCAGTAGGTAATCTGTAATGTAATGGAAGGCAGGTTGTGCTCCAGACTGTAAATATAGCCATAGCAGGCCGCCTGGGCCATATGGACGGGAATGGCTTCCTCCAGGCGGTTTAAATCCATGTACATGCATTTAATTTCATCTACGGTCACGCCTCCTGGTTCTGTGAGAATTCCATCGGCCCGGCCTTCCACCTGGATCACAAAGCCGTCTTCCTGTACCTGGTGCTTTAAAGCTACTTCCGCCTTATACCCGGCGCCCATTTTTTTCTGGATTTTTTTGTGAAGGCGGGTTCCTGCCTGCATGGCTTCCCTGGCGGCCCCGGCAGTCTTCCGGTTATCTAAATCTCCTGATCGCAGGACAAATTCCACCAGATTCCTTACAGAGATCCGCACCTGGGCTTCTGCGGTCATGGCGCGCCTCCTTTTTTAACTACAGGTTTTCTATGTCCACAATGGTTTTTCCGTCTCTCCAGATACGCTCCAAATCATAGAACAAGCGATCCTCTCTGCAGAAGATGTGGACAATAATGTCTTTATAGTCCATAAGAATCCAGTTGGCAGAATCATAGCCCTCTATCTGTTTGCATTCATATCCTGCTTTTCCCAGAATCTCCTCCACATTATCTGCCATAGCCTGAACCTGATTGGGATTCATTCCGCTGGCAATAATAAAATAGTCTGCCAACACGGAAACCTCATGGATATCAATAACTTTTACATCCTCGCCCTTTTTATCCTGTAAGGCCTCAGCTGCCAAACGTACCATTTTCTTTGATTGTTCCATATAAAATCCTTTCTTACCTTCTCTTGACTCATAATATGTTGTTGGGGTCAAAGTCATGTATCGACATGCGGGCATGTCATACATGACTTTTTGACCCTGGCATCATAATATTCATATGCCTGCCTGGTGGTAGGGTGAACGTTTCCTCCCTTTTGTTCCAGATATTCCAGGGTGCCTTTTAATATCTGGTAAACGGTCTCGTCTAAATCCTGAAAAGCCAAAAGCCGTATCCGGCCTAAATCCGGCGCTTTGCTCCGGCGGGGCTCCATATAATCTGCTACATAGAGTATTTTTTCTAAAGTAGTCATCTCCGGCTTTCCTGTTGTATGATAGAGTATGGCGCTTAAAATTTCTTCATCCTCAATCTGATACTTATGCCTGGCAAGCCATGCGCCGTAATTGGCATGGAGAACTGCCGGGACATTCCGCTGTTCCTCTGTCATAGGAATCTTCTTTTTTTCGCATTTTTTTAAGATAACATCATCAGAAAAGCGCTTTCCGCAGTCATGAAGAAGTCCCGCTATCTCCGCCTTGTCTAAATCGTATCCATATCGCATTGCCAGGCAGATGCAGGTGTAGGATACAGACAGGGAATGTTCATAACGCATGGGGGATAATTTTGATTTTAACTGTTTTCTGTATAAAGCGATTTGGCTTGGAGAATTCGCCATGGCCATGCCCTCCTTCTTTTGATCATACGGCGTAAAGGTGGTGTGTCCGGATATAGTCTGCCACAGAAGGGGGGACCAGTGCTTCTATCGGCTGGTTCTTTGATGCCATATCCCGTATATCAGCGGAGGCAATATCCATCTGTTCACAGTCTAGCCTGCCAATTCTGGCCTGATACCGTTCTCTTAAGTAGAAAATTTGTTCTTCCATAGGCCGATGGGCTTTGGGGTACTCTCTCCCTGCTACCAGCAGACAGGCCTGGGCCATAACCTGCTCCGGACAATACCAATTTTCGATTTCATAAAGGGAGTCCGCCCCGATAATAAAGTAAAACTCCGTTTCCGGATACTCTTTTTTCAAAAGCTTCAGAGTTTGGGCCGTGTAAGTATTGCCCAAACGCCTGATCTCAAAATCTGAACAGAAAAAATACGGATAGTTCTCAATGGCGCGGCGCACCATTTCACAGCGCACCGCACTGTCTGTTACTTTGTGGTCTTTCTTGTGCGGCGGCTGTCCTGACGGCATAAACCATACGGAATTTAATTGATATTGGGCGTATGCCTGACAGGCCAGCTTTAAATGTCCGTTATGGATGGGGTCAAAGGTTCCTCCCATAATCCCGATTCTGGACATAATATCCCTCCTATGGAAGGACGATTTTTCTCTTCTTCTCGTCCTTTGCAGGCTTATATAGTACAATTTTTCGTCCGATTACCTGAACAACTTCAGAGCGGGTACGCTCTGCCACAGTCTGTGCCACAGCGTGGATATCGTCAAGGCAATTTTTAAGCAAGGTGATTTTCACCAATTCCCTGGCCTCCAGCGCTTCACTTACCGCCTGGGTTACCTCCGGCGTAAGGCTGGACTTCCCAATCTGGAAAATGGAATCCATGTCCATAGCCAGGCCTTTTAAATAGGATCTCTGTTTACTCGTCATTGATTTTACCTCTGTGCCTTATCTCACTTGTAATAGTCAAATTCCAGGCCGTACATGCGGACCGTGTCGCCTTCTTCTATGCCCGCCTGTTCCAAATCATCCAGGATTCCGGTATTTTTTAGGAATTTCTGGAAGAATTCAAAGCCCTTTTCCGAATCCAGATTGGTATAGCCTAACATCTTGTCAATTTTGGGACCTTCTACCACATAGACGCCATCGGATGTTTTTTCTACTGTATAGGGGAGATTTTCTACTGCCTTCATACTCATATCAAATTCTTTTTGGAAGATAACCGGCTTGCGGTCCACGGTTTTTAACAGCTCATTTATTTGATAGAGAAGCTCCTTTACTCCCTGGCCACTGACTGCCGAAATGGGAAATACCCGGATGCCTTCCGGTTCAAATTCCTTTCGGAGCCGGTCTATGGGATTTTCTTCATCCTCCTGACAAAACGCATCGATTTTATTGGCGGCAATGATCTGGGGGCGGGTTAACAGCTCCGGATTATAGGCTTTCAGTTCTTTATTAATAGCCCGGATATCATCTACCGGATCCCTGCCTTCCGTAGACGCCGCATCCACTACGTGAACCAGTACCTTTGTGCGCTCAATATGCTTTAAAAAGGCATGTCCCAGGCCCACTCCCTCTGAGGCCCCCTCAATAAGGCCCGGGATATCCGCCATGACAAATCCGGCTCCCTCTCCCAGGTCCACAACCCCCAGGTGAGGATTTAAGGTGGTAAAATGGTAATTGGCGATCTTGGGACGGGCATTGCTGACCCTGGAAAGCAGAGTGGATTTTCCTACATTGGGAAATCCTACCAGCCCCACATCCGCGATAACCTTAAGCTCCAGCAGCACCCAAAGCTCCTGGGCAGGCTGCCCGGGCTGGGCATATTTGGGCACCTGCATAGTAGCGGTAGCAAAATGCATATTGCCAAGGCCGCCCTTACCGCCTTTTAAAATAATCTCCCGGCGGTTTTCTCCTGACATATCGGCAATAACCTTTCCGGACTCAAAATCTTTGATTACCGTTCCTTCCGGAACCTTGATTACTAGATCCTTTCCGTCAGCGCCGTGGCAGCGTCTCTTTCCGCCCTCTTCTCCGCTTCCGGCCACATATTTTCTCACATGCCGGAAATCGGTCAGGGTGTTCAGACCGTCGTCTACCTGAAAAATAATATCGCCGCCACGGCCGCCGTCTCCGCCGTCAGGACCGCCGTTGGCTACATACAGCTCTCTGCGGAAGCTGACATGGCCGTTTCCGCCTTTTCCTGATTTTATAAATACTTTTGCACTGTCGGCAAACATAGATAGGGTATTCCTTTCTGGGTGATGAAAGAAAGGCTCCATACCTCTAAAAGTATGAAGCCCTCACTCTTATTCGTTGATTGCTCTCGGGTAAACAGAAACCTGCTTCTTGTCTCTGCCCTTTCTCTCAAACCTGACAACGCCGTCTACTAAAGCAAATAAAGTATCATCGCCGCCGCGGCCTACGTTAGTACCCGGATGGATTTTGGTGCCGCGCTGTCTGTACAGAATGTTGCCAGCCAGAACGAACTGTCCATCTGCTCTCTTGGCGCCAAGTCTCTTAGCCTCAGAGTCTCTGCCGTTCTTCGTAGAGCCTACACCTTTCTTATGAGCAAATAACTGAAGGTTCATCTTTAACATGTGTCTACACCTCCTTAAAGCGAATATGAATATATGGTCTCCCGTATTCCTCCTCAATATTCTGGAGTCCCAGAACCAGGGAGTTTAAAAGGAGTTTTGATTCCGGACTGATTTGGGAAGAAAGAGAAAAGGAAAGAAACCCGCTCTCTTCATCCTGCTCTGCCTGAAAGCTGTCCTCTGTAAATGCTTCAATGGAATTGGCCGTGTTAATCGCCAGGGCCGAAACCGCCGCACAGACAATGTCCCTGCCGCCGTCATCATAGCCGGCATGTCCTTTCAGCCGGATTCCAATGTAATCATACTGAGAATCAGTTCCTGCACATTTTCTTGTAAATACTGTCACCTGAATCATGGTGTTAATTAAGCATTGATCTTTTCAATCTTAACCTGAGTATAGAGCTGTCTGTGGCCGTTTTTCTTATGATAGCCGGTTTTTCTCTTATACTTGTAAACGATAACTTTCTTGCCCTTACCTTCTTTTTCTACGGTAGCGGTAACAGTTGCACCTGCTACAGTGGGGCATCCGATGGTTAACTCACCATTATTTACAGCCAGTACCTGATCGAAAGTTACGGTCTCGCCGGCTTCTGCGCCCAGCTTCTCTACCTTAATGATATCGCCTTCAGCTACTTTGTACTGCTTTCCACCTGTTGCAATAATCGCGTACATGAAAGGCACCTCCTATTATCATTACTCGCCAACTTTGGTGTCTGTCCCGAAAACTCCCGGACATCCTTATAACCTCATTGTGCGGCATACCCGGTAAGTTTAACATTCTTTTCCTTCTATGTCAACTGGTTTTTGAAAAATAAATTCCACGTAAAATAAATTCCACGCCGTCTGAACTGTTACATTATTTGCTGATACAGAGACGGTCTTACTTTTTTCCTGGTAATTTCCACCAGGTTCAGCTTTGTCATATCCACCACAGTGGTCTTTACCGGATCTTTCCGGACTGCGCTGCGAAGCTCTTCCATAAGGAGATTTCGATCTTCTTCCGCCTCCATATCAATAAAATCCACCACGATAATTCCGGAAAGGTTTCGCAGGCGTAGCTCTCTTGCCACCGCGTGGGCGGCTTCCAGATTAATCTTCATCAAAGTATCCCGAAGATTTTTATGTCCGGAAAACTTACCGGTGTTAACGTCAATCACCGTCATAGCCTCTGTAGGCTCAACGACCAGATATCCTCCGGATTTCAGCCATACCCTGGGCTGAAGGGCTTCCTCTATTGCCGTTTCCAGACTGTACAGAGCCGAGAGGGACAGAAGAGGATCTTCATAAAAGATCAGTTTTTCCAAATCCTCCGGCTGGTTGAGAGAAAGGTAACGAAAAATCTCATCGTACAGATCCTGCTTATCCGTAACAATGGCTTTTAATGTATCTGCGTAAACATTCCTTATTTCCCTTAAAAAAGGAGCAGACGCCTGATAAAGGAGGCTGTGGCAGGTGCGGAAAGCCCGCTGGGCAAGGACTTTTTCAAACTCTCCGGCCAAGCTGTCCAGTTCCTGAAAGATCTCTTCATAGCTGGCGTCCCTGGCGTTGGTTCGGACGATTACGCCCTGGGAAGGGGGTTTGCGGTCCTCTATCAGCTCTTTTACTGTCTCTTTCCAATGAGAACTGCGGATTTTACTGGAAAAACTGGTTTTGGGGTTTAAAGCAGTTAACACACAGTATTTTCCGGCCAGGCTGATATCGGAAGTCAGCGTAGGGGATTTTGTCTTGATCCTGTCCTTTTCCACCTGAACCATAATCTCGTCGCCTACCTGAAGATTTTTCTCCTCCGGCTGATCCCCCAGCCAGTGACGGCGGTTCTCCGTAAGGCTGTAGTAGCCGGTGAGCCCGGGAGCAATTTCCACAAAAGCCGCATTGATGTTTTTTACAATATTCTGAACCCGTCCGATGTAAATATTCCCCAGAATGGATTCTTGATTCTTAGATTCTAAAGAGATCTGGACAGGGCGGCTGTCTTCTGTCAGGACAGATGCAATCTTGTCCTTGTAATCAGTAATAATCAACTTGGATTGGGGCTTTGCGCCCTTACAGTTATCCTTCAATATTTTCTCCTAAATCGTCCAGGGAAATAAATTCTGCCCGTCCGTTTCCATCATAATGGGCAGCGTACACCTCTTCCCTTTGAATTAAAAATGCAAATTCCGGCCGGTCTTTCCCCAAAAATTTATAATAGGCATCCAATGCCAGCTCCGGCTTAATATTGGCGGCGCTTCCGGCAGACAATCTCAAAAAGATTCCAGGTACTTCTGCTGCGCCCCGTTCCTCCTGCTTTTCTTCCGGAACCGGGCAGACACAGGTTTCAGCCTTATAAATCAAAGGAGCTAAGTCTATTTCCCGCTCTCCCTTTTTGGTCTTTTTGGAAACCGGAATGGAAGGGGAAGCGAGAAATGAGGCAAATTCCTGAAACCAATTGGTTTCATCTTCCGGCTCGTATCCCGGACGAAACTGCAAGGTATAGTCAGCAGCCGCCACAATAGACATGGCATTGGCAGCCTTTTCCGGCAGCCTTTTGTAGCTGAGTACCTGAATTCCTTCCACGGAAACCTGATTAATCCGGCGGATCATCTCAGCAGAGGATCCGGTGGAATTCACATCAATATCCACATATTCTCCGTTGCTGGTCAATCCTACGCTTAAAGGGGCTGCAAAAGACATCAGCTGATGAGGGCTGAAACCCTCACTGTAGCGGATATCCACATCCGCCCGGCGGATGACTTTCTGAAAATACCGCATCACGTCCAGATGGCCGATAAATTTCATATCCCCCTGTTTGAAAAATTTAATTCTTATTTTCAAAGCAAACGCCTCCTTTCCACTTCATAGCTCCGCAGGCCGAGCATTTCTGGCGGCAGTTGGGAGTTACGGCTCCAGCTATGGCGTTTTGCCATTCTCTCTTTAAAAATTCTTTGGAAACTCCGGCGTCAATAAAATCCCATGGAAAAACTTCGTCCAGTCCCCTCTCTCTGGTGGTATAAAAATCAATGGACAGTCCGCAGGTCTCAAATGCCTTCATCCAGATCTCATTATGAAAGCACTCGGACCAGGAATCATAGAGAGCGCCGTTTCGATATGCTTCCTCAATTAAGGCGGCGCATTTTCTGTCGCCTCTGGCCAAAACGCCCTCCAGCACGGTTAAATCCGCCTCGTGCCAGTTGTAGCGCAGGCTCTTGTAATTTAACATTTCCCGGAATTTTCCCCGGACAATGGCGGCCTTTTCCAAAAACTCTTCCTTGGTAGACATTCTGGCCCACTGGAAGGGGGTAAAAGGCTTGGGCACAAAAAAGGAAGAGCTGGCGGTTACCTGAACCCTGCCCTGGCGCTTTTCCTTGGGAACTTCCTCGTAATAAAGCTCTGCAATCTTTTCGGAAAGCAGGGCAATACCCTCGATATCTTCTACCGTCTCGGTGGGGAGGCCCAACATAAAATAGAGTTTTACCCGATTCCATCCTCCGCGGAAGGCTTCTGCGGCGCCGTTTAATATCACTTCTTCTGTAAGCCCTTTGTTGATTACATCTCTCAAACGCTGGGAACCAGCTTCCGGAGCAAAGGTTAAGCTGCTCTTTTTCACATCCTGAACCTTGCTCATAACATCCAGGGAAAAAGCATCAATCCGCAGGGAAGGCAGAGAAATATTCACGCCCTTGCCGTGAAACTCTTCTATTAAAAAATTTACCAGTCCTTCCAGATAAGTGTAGTCGCTGGAGCTTAAGGAACTTAAGGAAATTTCTTCGTGACCAGTGCTTTTTAACATTTTGCTGGCATAGTCCTTTAAATACTCCAAACTGTGTTCTCTTAAGGGGCGGTATACATTGCCTGCCTGGCAGAACCGGCAGCCCCGGATACAGCCTCTCATAATCTCCAAAACCACCCGATCCTGAGTTACCTTAATAAAGGGAACCAGGGGGGCGTCAATATAGGTGGCATCATCCGGGTTTACCACTACTTCTTTGACAATTTTTTCTTTGGCATGAGGATTATTGGGGGTAAAGCTTAACAGGGTTCCGTCTTCTTTATAGGCGGCATCATAAAACCCGGGCACATAAATGCCGGGAAGTTCTGCCGCTGCCTCCAAAAACTTCTTCCGGCTGCAACCCTTTTTCTTACATTCCTTGTAAATATCCATCAGCTTATAGTAGATGGTTTCGCCTTCGCCAATGTAGAAGAGATCAAAGAACTCCGCCAGGGGCTCAGGATTGTAGGCACAGGGGCCGCCGCCGATGACAATGGGATCTTCTTCTGTCCTGTCGCAGCTGTGAAGAGGGATCCGGGACAGATCGAGGACCTGTAAAATATTGGTATAGCACATTTCGTACTGGAGGGTAATGCCTAAAAAGTCAAAATCCTTAATGGGATCCTGGGATTCTAAGGCAAACAGAGGGATCTGCTCTTTCCTCATAATCTGATCCAGATCCGTCCAGGGGGAGTAAACCCTCTCGCAGTAAATATCGTCCCTGCGGTTAAAATAGTCGTAAAGGATCTGCATTCCAAGATGGGACATTCCAATCTCATACACGTCCGGGAAACACATGGCAAAGCGGATGGCCACATTCTTAGGGTCCTTGACGCACATGTTCACCTCGCCGCCGATGTAGCGGGCGGGCTGCTGGATACTTAGTAAAATTTCATCAGGTAGGGCTAATTTTCTCATAGTTTTTCCTTGCGTTTTTATTTATATTGCACAAAAATCGTTGTGCTTTTTATGCTGTGGGAGAAAGGCTGATTTTGAAAAAAGGCTGCAAATAAGGGATCCTGCCAGGCCGGCAAATAGACGGCATCTTTTGCGGAGAATTCTTATTTTAACAATAATCGAATTATTGCTTTAACAACTTCGAAACCTTTCATACACCTTAACAGTTCCTTTATTCAATTTCATCGAATATATCGTCGTACAATATATTGATATTTGGAAAATGCAGAATCTTGAGGTTCTCTTTATTTGCTTCTGTAATAGTATCCCACAAATAATATCGTGGTGTTTCTCCTTGGTAGTCTAGTTCATAAATTTCAATGTTTCGTTTTCTCCAATCAACAATCCAATACTCTTCGATTTCCTGTTGTCGATACAATTCCATCTTTTCTGTGCGGTCATATTTTTCTGTCGATGGACTAATCACCTCCATTACAAACCTCGGAGTTTCTAAAAATGTATTTCCACGTCTGGATTTTGTCCTACAGTTAATAGAAGCATCAGGAATTACCGTTTTCTCATCGCCATCTTGTGTTTTCCATCTATATTGTACATTATCAGAATAAACAAAACAGGAGGAATTACGCAATTGTTTTCGTATAGCAGCTACAAAATTGACAATAATTGCGGAATGCTCTGGAGAATCTCCAGCCATATCTGTAATTTGAAAATTGAGATCCATACTGCACCTCCGCTTTGTAATCCTTCTTTTAAGTCAAAATTCGTTATCTTATCTTTTCATAATGTGTCCACATCCGTATTATCTTTATGGTTCCCTGGTATACCGTATCATCTGCGGTAACCTTCTCCTGATACACCTGATATACCAATCGGTGCTGAATATTAATTCTCCTTGAATAAAATCCCTGCAAATTCCCGACTAATCCTTCATAGACAGGCGGAGTCTGGAATGAACTGTTACGGATGATTTCAATCAGTTCTTTCGCCTTCTTATTAAGTCCAGCCTCTTTAAGGTTTTTAATATCTTTTACTGCCTGTTTCTCATAGACAATGCGATACAATTACCACTCCACCTCTTCCTCAGAAATGCACTCCTTGATTGGTGTTTTTCCACCTGCAAGAATGGATTCTGCCATTCCTGGAACCGACATCAAATATAAGGTTTCTTCGATTGCCCTCCAATCAGCCTCCCCTATTAATACAGCATTTTTTCCTTTATTGTTGGTTATGGTAATGGGCTCACAATTTGCATTTACATCTGAAATAATCTGATAAAGATTATCTCTTGCCTTGGTGGCACTTACTATAGTCATATCATCACTCCTTCATCATGATATCTATCACAGCAAAGCCGCTCGTTAACTTTCGAAGTTCGCCCTTGCAAGCAAGCGAACTTCTTATAAGCTATATTATAGCGTACGCTTTTACGTGCGTCAATCATGAAAGCATTTATTTTGTCCACTATTTTAATGTGCGTTTATATAAATCCTCAGTATGTTCGTTTTCACTGTATTCATCCAATCAAAACTCTCTTTCCGTCAAATCCAAAGCCATATTTTCTAATCCTGTCTTCACGAATCCCTTCTGATATCAAGGCTGAACTATAATTCTGCTCTTCAATCTGTTTTAGGGCAGCTTTCACTGTATCTTCCAGACTTTTTTCATCATCCGGGTCATAGACCTTGAATTCCAGAATAATCCCACCGTCCTCTTTTTTCCGTGGCTTTAACATCACATCATATCTTCCAAACCCGCTTTCCCGATTCGATGTAATCACATACCGATCAGCCAGTTCCACCATAAGCCCTAATACAAATCCGTGGTAAAAGCGTTCCGGCTCCGATCCCGACGGACGGTTTCCGGTATCAAAATAGCTGAAAGTGGTCAGGGCAATCTTGTTCATATAAGCATTCATCTCTTTCGTATTTCCCTGTAATAATGCTCTGATAAATCCATTATATTCTTTCACTGACCGTCCAAACCAGTCCCGTATCATCTTTTCAAATGTAATACGGACTTCCTTATTGGTCAAACTCAGTTCATATTCCTCTATTCCTAATTCCTCATTGAACCGATAGCTGTCTGCTTTCAGATATCCACTTGCTAAAAATAAGCTCCACACAGCGCTCTCGCTGTACTCCAGCTGACTGAAAACAATCTGCTCATCAATGGTTGTACAGAGCTTCCGGCCTTTTAAGAGATCCTCCATATTTTCTTTTATAGCCGAACTCCCTTCCCGGATTAGCTTTTCCACTAAGCTGTTGCTGCTGGTATTCGCCCAATAGCTGGATAATCTCTGTGTTTTAAGATAATTAATGATAGACCAGGGATTATAAATATCCCTTTCCCTTCCAAAGACAAAACCATCATACCAGGCTTTCACTGACTCTTTTTGAGCAGACAAGCCATATTCTTCCAGGGCGTTCCATACCTCCTGCTGTGTAAATCCAAAGCAGTCCTCATAAGCGTTGGCTGTTGTTGTTATTACCGTCAGATTATTCAGATCAGAAAAGACTGATTCTTTGCTGAGCCTTGTAATTCCAGTCATGACAGCCCGGAAAAGATATGGGTTTGTTTTAAAAGTCGAATTGAAAAGACTTCGGATAAAGGCAGCCATTTCATCCCAATATCCATTGACATAGGCTTCCTGCATGGGCGTATCATATTCGTCCAGAAGAATAATCACCTTCTTTCCATAGTAACGGGAAAGATAAAGGGACAGCATCTTTAAGGACAGCGTAATCGTACTGTTTCCCGAATCGGCAAAAATTTTGCGAAAGTCTTCCTTTTCATCTTCTCCCAGAACATCACTGTCCAGCAAAAACCGATATTTTCCAAAAATCATCTTTATAATCTGGCAGATCTTTTCTCTCGCTGCAGGGAACGTTATTTCCTTCACATCAGCAAAACTAAGAGCAATTACCGGATAAGTCCCCTGAAGTTCCTGATACGCTTTATCATTCCATATAGAGAGGCCTTCAAATATCTTCCCTTGTCCATCATATTCTACAGAGAAAAAACGCTCCAGCATACTCATATTCAGCGTCTTGCCAAAGCGGCGGGGACGGGTAAGCAACGTAACCACATCTTGATTTTCCCACCACTCCCGAATGAACTCTGTCTTGTCCACATAAAAACAGCCGCTTGCAATCAGCTGGGTAAAATCCTGATGTCCAATACCAATAATTCTTGCCATATTGTTTATGCCCCCTCGCCATTCTTCTACACACTAATATAAGAAATCAAATCCGCCTGCTAATAGGCGGATTTCTTTACATTCCATACATACCCTAAGTATCGCTCCTTTCTTATCTAGTAATTTTTCCGTAAAATAAACTCCCCCAGTGCAAACACTCAAGTGCTATTATTACATAATATTACCACAGTTTCTTACAAAACGGCAACTACTACTTGCATGACCAGGAAAATCTACCCCAAAAAGGATGACTCAAAACAAAAGGCACTATTAGGGATGTGTGGATCGTAGCTACTCTCCCATAAAAGTCTGCCCGTCGTCGGCCCGCACGGACAAAAGCGGCATTTCCCTGTAAGAATTCCCTGTGGCCGTCCTCCCGAAAAATGTCTGTTCCTGGAACGAAACTGCCTCTTCCTGCTGTCGATTTTCCCCCGCATATCCGTAAAACGTCCACACAGGCACAAGACGGTCCATCTCCGGCTCATTCTTACTGTTAGCTCCAAAATCCCTGTCCCTTGTCCCCGCATACTCCAAGGCCACCCGGGTTACATGGATAAATCTGGTGGTTTCCTCTGCTCCCAAGGAGCCTGCATGAAGATGTTCTTCCTGTCCCTCCGCCATTTCACTGCCCGTCATCCATTTCATGTAATCCCTGACATACTGCTCAAACAGTTCTTCCACTGCCTGAAAAGGCAGAAAAAACATCTCTCTTTCCTTCCCCTGCTTGATCCTGCCCTTTCTTACCAGGCACACCACATCCAGGGTTCCGTCTTCCAGATAGTCAAACCTGGCATAGGGCAGAGATACCTTTCCCGGCTCATCCCCTAGGATCCCTGCGCTCCATCCTAAAGGGATTCCCTGAAATACAGGCGTACACCGAATCTGGTACAGGTATTCATCTGGTCTGTCGGAATATTCGGTTTTCCTCCACCAAGTAGTCAGCGCCTGATATCCATCCATCCCCCATTCCTTCAAAAGCGCTCTGGCATCCTCCTCAAGCGCCTCCGCCGCTGAAAGCCGCTCTGCCATGGCCGGGTCGCATTTCCCGTAAGTATCGCTTCCGGAAGGGCGTTCTTCCCACCGCCTGTCGTCCAGGTTGACCCACCAGATAAAGGAGGGATCGATCTCACCATTCTCTCCCCTGACCGCCTGATCAAAAGAGAGGTAGTCCGCCTGCCAGCGCGTTTCGCCATCCTCAATCCGGTATGTCCGAAGCCGTCTTTTTTCCGGCGTGTCAATTGTCTGACCCGCCCCGCTTTCCGGCTCTGCGATTTCCGATTCCAGCACCGGCAGCTCTTCCTTTTTTTGCCAGTCTATGCCCAGCCTGTCCGCCAGGGAACTTCCGATGCGCTCAAAATCCGCCTCCGTAAAACTTTCATTGATCAGGTCGTGGCAGCCCAGCCCGCTGACATCCGGTATCTCCACCGCCGCGTCAGCCGTCAGAACCAGCCCATCCTCTTCAATCATCACTGTATACCGTTCCGGAATGTCAAGCATCTCCAGGGTGGATTCCCAATTTCCCGTCTCATCCTCCTGCTCCCACCCCCTGCCGCTGTCTGCTGTCGGGCCGCCAGCCTTTTCACCTGCCTGCCCCTCCGGTTTTCCCAGCACCGCCGGTTCCTGAGAATAGCTGCAGCCTCCTGCCAAGGCGGCCCACGCCGAAACCATCATCCATGTCAGCCAGATCTGAGTCTCTCTTCGTCTTCTTTTCATCCCTCTTACCGCTCCTTTCCAAAGCGCCGGGCTTTCCGTCTATAACGGCCCTCTGTCCCGACTTTTGTTCCCTGTTTTCAGGAAGTCCTGCGTTTCTCTCCTGCATACCCAGTATAAGGGAATACGCCTTTGGAAATCTTCATTGAGTTGTAAATAAATTGTAAATTCTCATGTCCTCTTGTAAAATACCTGGACTCTGGTCCCTCTTCCCTCCCGGCTCTCAATATCCGCCCTCATGCCGTGGAGTTTCACGATCCTGTCTGCCAGCGCCAGTCCCAGCCCTGATCCGCCCTCGCTTCTGGACCTGGATTTGTCCGACATGAAAAACGCTTCCCACACATGAGGCAGGTCCTCCGCTCTGATACCTGCCCCCTCATCTCTTACCGCCAGCTTTTCACTGTCTGCCTCCAGCCATATCCTTCCACCTGGCCGGGATGCCTTGATGCTGTTGTGAATCAAGTTGTACAGAAGGGACACAAACAACTCCCGATCCGCATTTACCACCGGTTTCCCCTCTACCTCCAGTATAATCTTTATATTTCGTTCCTCTATCAGGGGGGAAAGCTCTGCCTCCGCTTCCCGAAACATCTCCTCCACAGCCACAGGCTCTATGCAGATCACCCGTTCCGGGTCTTTTGTCCCTCCTTCTTTACCACTCCGGTCTCCCTCGCAGCCATCCAGGCTGCAGCCTTCTGAACTATATTCTCCGCTTCCTGCCGGGGATATGGCATACATTCCCATTATGGCCAGCAGCTTTCCGCATAGCCTCTCCAGCCGCCGTCCGCCCCGGCAGATGCCCATCAGCGCATGTTCCTGCTGCTCCTTTGTCAGTTTCAGGCACAGCAGGCTTTCCCCGTAGCCGATGATGGTGGTCATGGGTGTCTTGATTTCGTGGGTCAATGCGCCCAGAAGCAGCCTAAGATCCTCCTCCTGGCCCTCCACCCGGCCTGCCATCTGGTTAAAAGCCTGGGCCAGAACCCCCATCTCATCCTTTCCCTTCACCGAAACCCGAACCTTCAAGTCCCCCTCCCCAAGCTTTTTGGCCGCCTCTGTCAGGACTCCCAGAGGCCTCAGCACTTTTCCCAGAACCCCGTACAGAACCGCTGCCGCTGCCGCCAGAATCCCGCAGCATGTCATAAGATATTCTCTCATCTGCCCTGCCATCTCCTGCTCATAGGCTGTGATGTCCTGCACCAAAAGCACCTGGTAGTCAGGAAACGCAGAAACCTCCCGCTCCATCATAAGCGCTGTCTGTCCATCTAAGTGCTGGACCATATAATCCCCCCGGTACAGGGAACCATCCAGGATCTCAAACTCCGTCAGATTCACCAGACAGTCCTGATTCTTCAGCAGCGCGTACCCCTCCCCAAAGCACCTTCGGAACTGATATTTCAGGTAGGCTTCCATGGCGATGACCCCCATGGCGTCAAACCGGGTATCTGTAACCATCTGGGAAAACACATAATCTTTCGCTTCCAGCTGCCTTGCGTTGTTCTCTGTGGCCATCCTGATTGTAAACACATTCATTTTCATAGCAAAAAAACCGGCGCACACCGCAAAAGAGCCAGTGCACACCGTCAGCAGAATCACCATCAATTTCTGTTTCAGTGTCATCTTTTTGCCCCTTTCTCATTCCCACCGGTACCCCAGCCTGGGGATGGTTCTTATGTGGGATGCTGCCTGCAGCTTCTTCCGCAAGCTGGCCACATGGACATCTACGGTCCGAGTCTCCCCTGGGTAGGCATCGCCCCACACACGAGCCAGAAGCATATCCCTGGTAAAAGCCACATTGCGATTGCGGCACAGGAACACGAAAAGGTCATATTCCATGGGCTTTAGAGCCACCTCCCTGCCTTCCTCCCAAACCTTGTGTCCGATCAGGTCAATGACACACTTATCCGTCTCAATTCGGTTTTTCAGCTTTCCGCACCGCTTCAGAACGTTCTCAATCCTGGCATAGAGCTCCATCAGCTCAAAGGGCTTTACGATGTAGTCCTCCGCCCCCGCCTTCAGCCCTCTGACCTTGCTCATTACGTCCGATTTGGCTGTGAGAAAAATACAGGGAATCCCTCTCTCCTCCATAAGGGGAAACAGCTCAAACCCGTCAGGCCCCGGAATCATCACATCCGTCAGGGCCAGGTCAATCCCCGTCCCCTGTCGTTCTATCTTCTCCGCCGCCTCGTCTCCGTCCGCCGCCGTATCCACCTCATAGCCCACCGCCTCCAGATTCATCCGCAGCAGGTCTCTTATATCCGCCTCGTCTTCAATCACAAGGATCTTTACGTTTTCCATGATTTTCTTGCCCTTTCGCCACTGAGACTATCCTTTTATTTCCAGAGATAATTCAATACTATGATACCATCACTCCTCCATTTATTATATCTATATAACAGCTTACGTCAACCGTATAAAAATTTGAGTTTTAAAAATGACAAAAAGGCTTCCGGGGATTCCCCGAAAGCCTTTCACATTATAGTATTACGGACTTTAAGCTCCCGCCTTCGTATGTCAATCCGAAGTCCAGTTCATAATAGTTTCCCGCCGTATCCCGATAGGCGTATGCTTTCCCGTTTTCATCTTTCAGATGTTTTGGCATATACCGGTCTTTATCATATCCCGGCACATCGTTTGGGCTTATGCATACCCCGTTCTCATCAACGGCAAGCACTTCATCGCCCCGGGGCAGAGTAACCGGAAGCTTTCCGGAGGGAGCAAACCTGCCGAATATCACATCCAGAACCGCTGGCTGCTCCGTATCAAATCCTGCGGTCAAAGCATCCAGACAGGGCTCCACATTACCTACTTCCCAGGCCAGGGTAATGTTCAGATTTCCGATGACTTTTCCGCCGTTTTTATGAATGGCATCGGCGATCTCACGGATGCGTCCCGCCCCGCTTAAGGTAGTCTCCCTGTGGGTTGTCCCTGCCGGACGGCCTTCCATGTCCACATCAGAAACCTCTTTCCCATCACACAGATCCAGCTCCAGATATCCTTTGGTTGCGTTAAAATACTCTCCGGAAGATGGATGGAGCATCAGTATTCCATACTCCGCTTCCTCACAGCTTTCCGTCAGCAAAATGTTATTGTCCGCCAGCTTTTCTCTCAGCTTTTCCGTTGCCTGCTTTGCCCTTTGCTCATCCTTATAAAAGCACTCTGCGTAAACCTTTTTCTGTCTCAGCTTTTCCTCGCAGAGAGGCAGTGTCCCGTCATTTTTAAGCAGAACCACACTCTTTCTGTGCACATCCATGGCATGGGCCCAATCTCTCTGATCGGAGGCGGCTTCCACCGCCTTTTTCGGATCACGGTAGGGATTCTCAAACATGCCAAGGGCAAACATCTCCGTGAGAGTGCGGGTAACCGCCCGGTTCAGGGCTTCCTCCGTCAGTATGATCTCTTCTTCTCGGAATCCTTCCGGCACGGAATGGGTCTCATAATAGCCGTTTATTCCCCGGTCATATGCTTCCCTGCCATACTGATTATCGAAAAGCCCGCTGATCAGGTCCACGCCTGCCTGATTTACTGCAAATCCAATGCGTTCCGGTTGATCCAGCATCTCCACGCCCCAGCTCATATTATGCACAATTCCCGTATCGGAATTGATATATCCTTCAAATCCCATCTGATCCCGCAAAAGTCCGTCAATAAACGGCTTATTGTAGGCAAAACCGTAGGGCTTCAATTCCATGGGGCTGCCGTTTTTGTCTGTCTGGGAAGCGCTTTTCTCCGCTGACGGCTTGGCGTAATAGGGCATAATGGAAGACGCATGGCAATCGACTGCCGTCTGAAATCCCGGAAGATGGTATTTCTCAAGAGAGCCTTCCGTTTGGTACACATTCCACTGTCCCATCTGATAGTGAGGGTCAAAACCATTTTCCCTGGCTCCTCCGCCGGGGAAATGCTTCACCGTCATGGCCACTCCGTCAGCCGTCACCCCATGATCGCTTCCCTGGATTCCCGGAATCAAATGGGAAAAAATCTCACAAACCAGTTCGGGATCCTCTCCGAAGGTTCCGTAGCTTCTCTGCCACCGGGGATCGGATATAATATCCGCCATATACATATATCCCTTCTTTAAGCCTGCTCCATCCCATTCCCGTCGGATACAACCGGCAAACTCGTCCACCAGTCCGATACCGCTGCCTCTCACCGCCGCCGCAATGCCTAATGTGCCGGGCCACGCGGCAAACACACCGGCGGCGTCATTCATGCCAAACACCACCTCTCCGTTCTCGTTTCGGGAATTGGATGCCACCTGCACCGGCACAAAATGCCTGCATTCTTCTGCAACAGCGTTAAGCTGATTGAGCCAGTCGGCCAAGTCATCGGGAGTAGGATTGGCTCTTAAAATCAAATGGCGGGCAAACCAGTCCTTAATCAACTCTGTGGTTCCCGGCAGATGCTGTTCCCCGAATATACTCTTTCCGTGGACCTGGGCATCGTCCAGAATACCGGACTCGTCAAAAATCACCTGATGGCCTTCCACCCCGCAGGGATATTTGCCCATCCTCCAGTCTGAAATAAAAAGCTGCGCGATCTTTTCATCAATAGTCAGCACATTCACATAGGCCTGCGCCCTCTCCTTTGCCGGAAGCCTCCAGTCATCAAAGGGCTTATATTCCCCCGATCCGTCTAAATCTTTAAAATACAGCCCGTCCCGTTCAATCATATTGCGGGAAACCGTCCCTATGGTGGGACCGCCCTGATTTTTATAATACTTTACATGATCCGATGCCTTTTTTGCCATTTTTGTGCTCCTTTTAAGCTGTAATTACCCATATATGATTTCCCAAAAAACTAATAACATTTATTTCGCTGCAGCCTGAGCCTTCATACCGGCGATTTTGGCCTGGACCTCAATCATCTTTTCCTTATCTAACGGATAGAATTTCATAGCGATCAAACTGGCAACCCAGCCAAGTATGGGCATGCCGATGAACAAGAACAGGGTAACCCAGAAGATTCCGGATGTCAGCGGATCTTCCTGGGTCGGGAATCGATCCGCATAGCCGATAAGCACACAGAACCATCCCACTATGGTGGCTGCAAAGGAGGAAATCACCTTGTCAAAGAAACCGAACACCGTGCCCATCAGAGCAGGGGCGTAGTTGCCGGACTGGTACAGCTCATAGTCGGCACAGTCCGCGATCATCGGCGTAGCCAGGCCCACATTGATGTTGGCAAAGCCGTAGACCAAAGTATAGAGGCCGATATAGGCAATGGTCATAAAGCCGATGTTCTCCAGCGATATCTTGGTAGGATCTCCAAAAATCAATACCGCCCCCATCAGGGCCGAGGATATGATGCTGCACCAGGTAAACAAAACCGTCGCCTTCTTGGATGAGAACCTCGCCGCAACTCCGGTGCCGAGAACGATCATAATCATGCTGGGAATCAGGGTAATCATCGACATACGGCTGAGCATCTTGTAATTGCCGATGATAATGCCGTACAGCATGATTCCCACTACGGAATTCTGCCGTACCTGGGTAGCCAGCTTGTCAGTGGAAGCCGCTACCACCAGCATTTGGATAGCCCGGTTGTTTTTGATAATGCGGAAAATATCCTTAAATCCGTAACTGGCCTGTTTGCCCAGTTTGGCATAGGTCTCCGGACGGTCTTTTTCCGAGATACCGATCATAGCCAGAACGGTAAGGAGCAGAGAGATGGGTCCGAAAGTAAAAATCACTTCCCGGAATAATTCAGCGGTAAATCCCTGATACTTGCCAACCAGTGTATCGGTAATATACACAGCCATACCGGCAAAGAGCAGGGCATTGATGATACTGTCGATCCGGGCAAACATAGGGCGCTGCTTAGGATCGTTAGTCAGTACGCTTTGCCCGCCGCGGGTGGCTGCATTCTGGAATGTGTAGCCGATAATATACACCAGATAAATCACGGTCCAGTAGACTACTCTTGGAAGACCGGCAGGTATCCGATGGGTGGTGGTAAACATCAGCACCACGGTTCCCAGCATGATCAGATTGCCCAATAGCATAAAGGGACGGAACTTGCCGAATTTCCGTTGGTTTTATCCACCATAAACCCGATAATGGGGTCGGTGACACCGTCCCAGAACCGGGCGGCCATCATAATGTTGGAAACAAGCATAACAGCCAGTCCGGCCACATTGCCTGCGTACAGGTTGACAAATCCCATCAAGGACAGGTAAATGTTGGAAGCGGTATTGTTAAACACGAAGAACAGAAGCTGCCAGGTCTTCGCACGGTTGTACTGTTGTTCCATGATATTTCTCCTCTCGTTTTTAGACAGGGCCCTCACAGCGACGGTTTTGAGACACAGATGTGCTTCCCTCCACCGCAACCGGCCCCTTTTTCCTGATCCCATTACCACTCAAACAAAGCCTTTCCCTTCAGGCGCAGAATAGCCTCGATAAAGTAGTAGTCGCCGTAGATAATGGGCACCTCCGTATTCGTGCCGTCCGGGTCGTGGTAGAAGAAGGTGCCCCCGGTGGTGATAGAGTCCTGATCCATATCCCAGTTGGCAAATTTCCCGTCGCAGGCCCGCAGAATACGGTATGCCGCCTCAGTGTAGAACCGGGCCTCATTCTCCTCCACATGGCCGGCGATCTCCAGCAGGCCGCAGGCTGTGCACATGGCGGCGGTAGAGTCGTATTTCAACGGTTTGGCCGGCTGGCGATAATCCACCAGAGGCAGCCAGTCATTGACAGCCATATTGGAAATGCAGTAGTGAGCGCACTGCTTGGCCGTGTTGAGGAAGGATTCATCTCCGGTGTGGCGGTAGCTCAGCGCAAACCCGTACACTGCCCAGGACTGTCCCCGGCTCCAGGAGGATCCCTGCTTATATCCCTGCCCGCCCGGATTCGTCAGGTACTGGCCGCTCTCCGGGTCAAAGGCCACAATATGGTTGCAGCTTCCATCGGGCCGGACCACATACTGCTGGGCAGTTTTCGCGTGATTGATGGCAATCTTTTTAAACCGGGGATCATTGATCTCCTCAGACGCCCAGTATAACAGGGGAATATTCATCATACAGTCAATAATCATCCATCCACGGATATCGCTGTTGCCGCCTCCAAAATTTTTCGCCATATTTGCCATGTGATCGGGCCATGCACGGATAAATTTTCCGTCCAGGTTATAGCGGGAAGACAGCAGGCTGGCTGCCAGAAGGCCCCGGCGGCGCGCTTCCGGATCTCCGGTCTTGCGGTAGTTGGCCACAGAGGACAAAAGGAACAAAAATCCTACGTCATGATCCACGGTCTCGGCGCTTCTCAGCAGCACGTCCAGCCTCTCTTCCACACCCACAGCGGCCTTTCTGTAATCCTCGTCTCCGGTAGCCTCATACATCTGCCACAGCATTCCCGGCCAGAAGCCGTTGGTCCAGAAACCGACATGGGTACTGCCATCAGGCGTCTGTCCCCACCTGGTCTCTGTGATATCACGATACTTACCGTCCTTGTCTGTGGTATAGGGGATATTGGCGCCTATCCGGGTGCACTGCGCCTTCATCTTGACCAGCAGCTTGTTATAAGTCGCATCCAGCCATTCCTGATTGGAACGTCCAGCAATTTTTTCTTCCATATCGGATCCTCCTTCTCCATACCGGCACACCCTGTGCCGCATGCTTCTGCCATAGGCAGGAACACAATTTAAATAAATATCATGGCCGTGATTTTATTATTATGTACATTATAACATCCTGTTTTTTTGCTTTCTCGGCATATTGTTGCCAAAATCTTGCAAATCCCATCCTGTTTTAGTCAAACTCGACAATTTTCTCTCAGCCTTAGCTCTGTGTGAAGGAAGCATACTTTTTGGGAGAAATCCCCACCGCTTTGGTAAATGATTTCAAAAAATTGCTGTAATCTCCGAATCCGCACAGGCTGCTGGTCTCCGCTACTGAATGTCCCTCAGCCAACAGGACCTTGGCCCGGGAGATCCTTTTGGCGGTAATATACTGGTTAATGGTAGTTCCGGTGGCATCCTTGAAAATCCTGCTCAGGTAAGAACTGCTAAGATAAAAATGGGCCGCCAGCATGGGGATGCTGAGATTTTCCGCCAGGTGCTGGTTGATGTAATCCAATATCTCGCCGATCTGGGAATGACAGGGCTTGGCTGCAGCCCAATCCTCTTCCCGAAGGGATGTCTCTCCCTGTTGGCACTTTAGCAGAAAGATGCTGTTTAAAAATGTCATCAGTTCCAAAAATACTGCTTGTTCCAGCACATCCTGCCCGAATCCCCGCTCCTCCGACAGCTTATGAATATAGTACAGAAACCGTTTGCGTTCATCCACATTCAGACTGCGCTTATGGCCCCAAACCGGATCCCGGTAAGTAAAACAGTGATTTAGATCTGTCTGTTCCGTAGAAAATTGCTTCAAATATTCCGGATAGATAGAAATCACCACCCGCATGTGGGTGGCCTGGTCGATTTTAGACAGGTGATGACTTTCAAACTGGTTGATGAAAAAAATATCTCCCGGCCCAAATTCATACACCCGGTTGTCAATGAGAAACTGCTTTCCCCCGGAGATGGAAAAATAGATTTCATAACAGTCGTGTATATGGATGTCCATAGTTTTCTCATTGTTATACAGTCGGGCCACAGCAAATCTCCTGGTTTCCACACAGGATTTGATGGCCAATTGACAGGAGTCGTAAATCAGCATGGCAGCTTCCTTTCGCAAGTTCTTTCATCATTTCACTCTGCCAATAATCTATCAAAAAAAGAAAACTGCCCGTTAGAAAAAACAGACAGTTTTTAGAAAAAATGTGTTATATTTTTATCCCTCATCCTATGGGAGGTGTCTTGTAAAGGTTTCGGTAAGCTTGGGGAGACATCCCCACATTGGTCCTGAACACCTTGGAAAAATAATTATTGTCCAGATACCCCACGTAGGCGGCGATTTCCTGAATACCGGCATCACTTCTCACAAGAAGCTGGGCGGCGATATGGCACCGTCTTTTCGCCAGATACTCCTTGACCGTCATCCCTGTTTCCCGAAAAAAACGGCTTGCAAAAATCCTCTTTTTCTCTCCTGCCGCCCTGGCAATCTCCTCCGTGGTCATGGGCTTGCTTAGGTTAATCTCCATATAATCCGCTGCCCTTTGCACAATAGGGGACCAGCCAAAGCGCCGCCGCTCCCGCACCTCATCACAGATCCTCCCGATCATCTCCGCCGTGAGATCGTTCATCTCCATCTCGGATCTGCTGTGCTTCATCCGCTGTGCGTACTCCTGACTGACAGAATCGATCAGTACCGGGCTGAGCCCTCCCAGCTTGGCTCCTATCCGAATCAGCGTCCGCACAATAGCCGCTCCCACCAGCTGATCCTGTACATTGTCCGACATAAACCGAAGGCCGGATTTCACTTTGTCCATGTCTTTCCACGCCCGGTAAGCTTTCCCTCCATTTCCCTGGCTCACCGCCTCAATAAAACGGTCTTCCACTTCATAGCGGCGGTTGACTTCCTCCGCATTAGCGTAAATTTCTGAAAAAGCCAGCCCGGAGCCTTTGTCCTCCGGCTCCCAAAAAAGAGATTCCACCGGCCGTATCCCGCTGTCCAGATTTTCCGCCACCACAAATGCCGTCTTGATAGCAAGTTCCTGCCGGATTATCGGCAGCTTGCAGCGATATGCTTTATACATGGGAAGGATCGCTTCCGACGCGTTCAGCTTTGCAAGAAGAAGCCTGGCCTCCCGCTCCTTCCATCCTTCTTCTACATAAGGCCCCAGCAGCACCCATTGCTCACAGATCTTAAAGGCGATCAAATGGGTGCCCATAGACTCCTCCAGATGATAAATCAGCTTCTCTGTGCCTACCTGAAAAAACATTTCCAGCCCCTGGGCTGTATAACTCTTCTGCAGCTGGGGAGAAAAACAATATTCATGTTCAAACCACTTCAGCGTATTCCGATCCCCGTTGTATAAAGTCAGCGCCATCCCGGTGAGAGCCGGAACCAGAACAGCGGACGATTCCAGAAAATCCATGTAACACCTTCCATTCTCTGTGCCTATCCACATCCTCACCCCTCGCCTTCACATCTGGCGCTTAACACAGACCAGACCGCCACGGTCACAAGCACTATGCCTCCGCCCAGCAAAGCAAAGAAACCAGGTCTCTCCCCTATAAGCAGGAAAACCCAAACCGGATTTAAAAGAGGTTCGATCATTCCAATCAGGGAGCAGGAAAGAGGGGAACAATTTCTCACTGCAATGGAATATAGTACATAAGGAATTCCCAGCTGCACAACCCCCAATATTAATATGGTCAATATGGTTACCGGGGTTATTTCCGGCGGATAAAGGGCGGAAATGCTGATTCCCAGGACAGCCGCCCCGCAGTGCCCAAAAAAGGTGGCGCTCATAGAACTCTCTTCATCCGGCAGACGGCTGGAAAATAAATACATCATTCCCATACTGACTCCGCTCATTAAAGCGATTATATTTCCCATAAGATTTCCCGGAGAAAGCTGATCGAAAAAGAACATACTGATCCCTGCCAAAATCACCCCTACCAGGAAGAATTCCCATTTCCGGTAATGCACATGAAAAAATACTGCGCTCATGATCATAATATGGACCGGATTGGTAGACTGTAAAATAATTGCATTGGCACTGGTAGTCAGCTTGCTTGCAACGACAAATAATAACATTGTCCCGGTCAGTCCCAGTCCTGCTAGGATAATCTGAGGGGAGCAGACCAGCCGCTGCCCCCTTGCCCTCATATACAGGAAAAGGACTGCCGCTGCAATCAGGGAACGGAATCCGCTTATCACCAATGGATTCCAAGGCAGCAGCTTGATAAAAATCCCGCCGATACTCCACATACACGCACATAACGCCATCAGCGCCATGGCTTTCTTAGAACTGATTTCCATTTCCACCCTTTTGTTTCTCCTCTTATCTGGCTCTGCGCCCTGCTTTTCGCGCGCTCTGTCACTTTTCGTATTTTGCTGCCAAAGATGTCAAAACCAGACGCGCTCCATCTCCAAGCGTAATAATATCCAAATATGAAGCTTATGTCAAGTTAGATTAAATAGATTCGCTTTGCCTGACAGGAACCTGTATCTTATAGATCAGCTGTTCGGAGTCTTTAAAGGGAAACTGTGTCAATACTTCGCATAGATAATCTCCGCAGGGTGTCATTTTATTACGCTTTATTTCCTCATAGAGTTTTCGGGCATAGCCGGCTTCTAAGGACGTATCGTCTGAAACCACAGACAAATACATGTTCTGGGGAAGAATTCGGAGATTGCCCGTAGACGGATACAGATCATCTACGAAGATAAAGGCAGTCTGGGCCCTGTAAGTTCCTTTTACAAAATTCTCCTGTTCCATCACAGTTCCCACATTGACAAAATAAGACGGTGGCAGATGATTTTCATGGAGATAGTTCTGCATATGGCGCAGCATATTTTCATACCCTTTATACCCCTGTGCAAAAAAGTCGAATTCCGTGCATTGCACATCCATCTTCCGCTCCGGAATGTACTCGAAAAACACCTGGCCAAAGGGTGGCAGGGAGCGGAGCACCTGGAGGTTTTTCTGAATACGGTTCAAATTGTTGCGGCTTACCGACAGACTGTAAATTTCATCATCCAGTCTGCCGTGCTGTTCCTCCAGGGCTTGTAAAAGCAGTTCTTTTGTGGAAAGTTCAAAGATCTCCCGGATCCTCTCCAAGGACAAACGGCAGCTTTTCAGAGCCTGGATCAGATCCAGCTTGGCGCACTGATCCAGGGTATAATATCGGTATCCGGTTTTGGAATCCAGATATTTCGGCTCCAAAAGTTTATTCTTACTATAAAGTCTTAAGGTCTGTGTGCTGATATGATTCAGCTCCGCCATCTCTCCGATCTTTAAAAGCTTCTGCTCCATCCCCTAACCTCCTTATTAACGGTAAAGTTAGTATATGCTTTTTCTGCGGATTTTTCAATATTGAGAGGCAAAAGTATATTTAAAGGACTATTCCCCAAAATATTAATCCGGCATTGACTTTATACCTGTTATAAGGTGTAAACTAATCTTATCAATATCATTTCAATATAAGGAGGGGTTCATTTATGGACAGAAAGATTACGTTTGCACAGTATGGATGCGGCAAGATGGGAAAGTACCTGATCCGTTATGGAATTGAAAAAGGCGCGTCTCTGGTTGCGGCTTTTGATGTAAATCCTGCGGTAATCGGAAAGGACGCTGCCGAAATAGCAGGCGAGGACTACCCGGCTACTGGGGTAACCGTTTCTCCGGCCGATCAGGCAGACCAGATTCTCGGCAATCTGAAACCGGATGTGTGTATCATCGCTACCAGGAGCACGGTGGCAGAACTGGAGGACATTTTTACAATCTGTGCCAAACACGGCATCAATGCCATCACCACCTGCGAAGAGGCTCTGTATCCCTGGAACTCTTCCCCTGCCCTGACCCATAAGCTGGATCAGCTGGCCAAAGAAGGAAACTGCACCCTGACCGGCGTCGGATACTGTGATCTGGTATGGGGCACCATGGTAACCAACCTGGCAGGTTCCTCTTTTAAAATTACAAAGATTCTGGGCAGCAGCTGGTATAATGTGGAGGATTACGGCATTGCCCTGGCAGAGGGCCACGGCGCCGGTTTCTCGCCGGAGCGCTTTGAGAAGGAGATCGCCAATATTAACGCCATGCCCTCTGATGAATTGAAAGAGATGATCGAAAGCGGCAATTATGTTCCTTCCTACATGTGGAATCAGAACGGATGGCTCTGCAGCAAAATGAACCTTCACGTGACTTCCCAAACTCAAAAGTGCTATCCCACCACCCATTCTGAAGATCTGTTCTCCACAACGCTGAACGCGACCATCAAAGCCGGAGATCCTACCGGTATGCGGGCGGTAGTCACCACAGAGACAGAGGAAGGGATTACTCTGGTGACCGAATGTGTGGGCAAGGTATTTGCACCGGATGAGTTCGACCGGAATGACTGGACTTTTGTAGGAGAACCGGAAACCACGGTTTCCGTTAACCGTCCTGCCACTGTGGAGATGACCTGTGCAACCATTATCAACCGGATCCCTCAGCTTATCGACGCGCCAGCCGGGTATGTGACCACTGACAAGTATCCCTATAATGTGTATTGCGTCCATGATTTGAATACCTATGTAAAGAGCCGGTAAATACAATGGCCGCCGCAATGAGACTTGAAACCATCTCATTGCGGCGGCCTGTGAATGACAGGGATTATGGTTCATTCATCCAATCAGAGCCTTCTTCCCCTCAAATCCAAAACCATATTTCCGTATTCGCTCTTGGCGGATGCCTTCTGCTTCCAACGCTGCTTGATAATTTTTCGTTTCAATCTGTTCTAAAGCGGCTTTTACCGTATCTGAAAGATCTTTTTCATCATTAGGATCGTGAACTTTAAATTCTAAAATGATAGCATCATCCTCATCTTTCCGGGGTTTCAGCATTACATCATACCGTCCGAATCCGCTTTCCCGGTTAGAGGTGATCACATAGCGGTCAGCCAGTTCTACCATAAGCCCTAAAACAAATCCATGGTAGAAGCGTTCCGGCTCTGTTCCGGACGGGCGGTTTCCGGTGTCAAAATAGCTGAAGGTAGTCAGGGCAATCCGGTTCATATAAGCATTCATCTCTTTTTTATTTCCCTGCAATAATGCCCTGATAAAGCCATTATACTCCCTCACAGACTTTCCAAACCAGTCTCGTATCATCTTCTCAAACATAATGCGGACTTCTTTATTGGTTAAAGACAGCTTATATTCCTCTTTTCCTAAATCCTCATTAAGCTGATAGCTGTCTGCTTTCAGATATCCGCTTGCCAAAAACAGACTCCATATAGCATTTTCATTATGTTTCAGCTGTTCAAAAATAATCTGTTCATCAATTTCTGTGGAGAGCTGTTTCCCATTTAGCAAATCCTCCATAGCCTCTTTTATGTTTGGCCCTCCTTCTCGAATCAGCTTTCCCACTAAACTGTTACTGCTGGTATTGGCCCAGTAACAAGACAATCTTCTGGTTTTTAAATAATTGATAATAGACCAGGGATTATAAATATCTCTTTGACTGCCAAAAACAAACCCGTCATACCAATCCTTTACTTTGTCTATATTCTCAGATAATCCGTACTCCTTTAAAGCTTCTTTTACTTCTTTCTGGGTAAATCCAAAGCTGTCCGTATAGGAATCCGATGTGGTTGTCACTACAGTCAAATTGTTCAAATCCGAAAAAATAGACTCTTTACTTACCCTTGTAATTCCAGTCATAAAAGCCCGCTCTAAGCTTGGATTTGTCTTAAAAGTAGAATTAAACAGGTTTCTTATAAAATCTGTAAGTTCTTTCCAATAACCATGAACATACGCCTCTTGTAACGGAGTGTCGTACTCATCTAGTAAAATAATCACCTTTCTTCCAAAATGTTTAAACAGATATCTGGACAATTGATTCAGAGCTGTCACTGGGTCTGGATCTTTCATATTTTTTTCAATAATTTCTTTCTCCAGAGGTACTAATTTCTCACTGTTCAATAAATAATAATGTTCCAGATATACTTCTGAAATCAACTGGCATATCCTTTTTTGTGAACGTTCAAACTCTGTTTCTTTTATATTGGCAAAGGACAGGCTAATAACCGGATAAGTTCCCTGAATCTCTTGGTACTTTTTATCTTTCCATATTGAAAGGCCTTCAAACACCTGGCCCTGTCCTTTATATTCTACTGAAAAAAAATGTTCCAGCATACTCATATTCAGAGTTTTGCCAAAACGGCGGGGGCGGGTAATCAATGTAACCACATCCATATTTTCCCACCACTCCCGAATGAACTCTGTCTTATCTACATAGAAACAGCCGTTTGTAATTAGTTCTGTAAAATCCTGGTGTCCAATACCGACTACTCTTGCCATAATTCCCTCTGCTCCCTTCTTTAAAATAAGTATAGCAAGTTTTTAAAGACAATTCAACGCCAAACCGTCTTGAGTTTTTATCCTCTTTCCTCGTTACAGTAAAGACATCCTTCTCAAAAAGCTAATCAGAACCAACAAAGTAAAGGAAATTGCAAATATTAATACCATGCCTTCTGATGAATTAAAAGAGATGGCAGAAAGCGGCAGGTACGTTCCCTCCTACATGACCTGTGCAACCATTATCAACCGGATCCCTCAGCTTATCGACGCGCCAGCCGGGTATGTGACCACTGACAAGTATCCCTATAATGAGTATTGCGTCCATGATTTGAATACCTATGTAAAGAGCCGGTAAATACAATGGCCGCCGTAATGAGATGGTTTCAGGTCTCATTGCAGCGGCCTGTTAATGATAGAGATTCCCGTTCATTCAAATCCGAAAAAAGACTCTTTACAGAAGACTGGCGGCCCCAATCATTCCAGCGTCACTTCCAAGTGCCGCTGCTTCAATCTCAGGCAGTTCTCCTTTTTCACCGCCAAAGCATCCTGTTCTCATCATCTTGCGAAGAGGCACAAGTAAAGTTTCTCCCTGCGCCGCGATTCCTCCGCCAAGAATCACAAGCTGCGGGCGGAAAATATTGATAATATTGATGATTCCGGTTCCCAGTTTTCCAATATAAGATTGGACCACCTGCCGGAGTTTTTCATCGCCATCCGCAGCAGCCCGGAATATTTCTTCCGGTGTCAGGTCCTTACCAGTTGCACGTTTCACATCTCGTTTTAATGCCGCTGCAGATGCATACGCCTCCAGGCATCCTTTTCTTCCGCAAGTACACTGCTGGCCATTTTCAACGATTACCATATGTCCCAGCTCACTTCCGCCAAGACCTTTTCCTTCATAAATCTTGCCATCCAGGATAATTCCGCCGCCTACGCCTGTCCCAAGCGTCAACATGATCACATCCTGACACTCTTTTCCTGCTCCGGCAACTGCCTCGCCAAGTGTTGCCCAGTCTGCATCATTTGCGATTCGGATTGGAACCGGAAGATACTCTCCCATTTTCTCCGCAAGGTTTACATTTTCCCATTTGATATTATTAGAATAACGCACAACTCCTTTTTTAGAATCGACTGTACCGGGTACGCCAATTCCGACTCCTACACATTGATCCATTGCGATTCCCTGCTCTTCCAGAATTCCCAGCGTAGTTCTTGCAATTTCTTCAATGACTTTTTCAGCCGGTCTTTCTGCTTTGGTATCAATAGACACATTTGCAATCAATTTTTGGTGAATATCTACCAGACCGACTTTTGTTGTTGTGCTGCTGATGTCAATTCCGATTCGTACCGGAGCTGCTTTTTCACGAATTGTTGTGACAAGAGCATCACAACTTCCTTCTACTGTGTAAATGCCGCTGCCTGCTGTCAGGAAAAAACTTTCTCCTTTTTTAAAAGTCAACGTCTCGCCATTGTTTTTGATTGTTCCTTCGCCATCAAGAATCAAGATGCTTGCAAAGGAGGCCTCTGAAACCGTTCCCTCCATTTTCTTCATAAATGTACCGTCCAGATTCAGTTTATCTACGGTAAAATAATCACAGTCTGCAACATGAGGATAACTGCTTTTATCTTTTACAATTGGCACACGGTTTGTCACAGCAAGTGCTTTCTCGATATGAAGATCTCGCTTCTTTCCGTCTTTTCCAACTCTTCCATAATCATATACACGATATGTAACATTGGAGTTCTGCTGAATCTCAGCAATCAAGATTCCTTTTCCGATTGCATGAATTGTTCCTGATTCAATAAAAAGTACGTCGCCTTTCTGAACCGGGACTGCATTCAGAACTTCAAGAAGCGTATCCTCCTGTATTCTTTTTTCAAATTCTTCTTTACTGATCTCTGTCTTGAAACCATAGTACAGAAACGCCCCCTGCTCTGCATCCATGATATACCACATTTCTGTCTTTCCGTACTGCCCCTCATTTTTCAGAGCATAACGGTTATTCGGGTGCACCTGGATAGAAAGATTCTGTTTTGCATCAATAAATTTTATTAAAATCGGGAAATCACAGAATCTTCTGCAATGAGTTCCAAGTACGTCTTTCCCCTCTGTTTCAATAAATTCTTCCAGTGTCTTTCCTGTATATTTTCCATTTGTGCTATAACCTGACTTTTACAGTTTTAGCCAGAAAATCAATGAGATAGATCGTTAAAATCCCAGGAAATTCAATCTTTCTGGGTTTTTTTGTTGATTCCTATTTACGTTATGCCCTTTTTGTGCTATAATAAGATATATCCTATCCTTT
>CAJUJM010000109.1 GCA_910586755.1 uncultured Lachnospiraceae bacterium | reverse complement strand
GACCAATAATAATCGGACCGGAACCGATGATCAAGATTTTGTTGATGTCATTGCGTTTGGGCATAATGGACCTCCATAAGTATAGTGTTTTGCAAACTCTAATCTAAATGATGTTGGGGTCAAAAGGTATTTTGACCCCTGATGCCAACGGATTGCTCCGCATTTCATGCTCCCGCAATCCTAAAACACCTCAAATTCGCTCATTTTTCTACGAAAAATGGCTGCTTTTCGGTGTTTTTCGGGTCCCAAAGTCATGTATCGACATGCGAGCATGTCATACATGACCTTTTGACCCTAGCATCATCTAAATGATTATATCACAAAAATTTTTCTTGAATAGGGGGAAATTGTAAAAAAAAGAGAAATTTGTAAATGGAGTATTATAGATTTTTTACAAATAGCTTCCAAAGGCCCTGAGAACAGGCAGGGAAAGGCCCTTTACAGCGTTGACAAAATTCTTTTTTACTATATATAATGAAAGCTGAAAAGACTATCAGGGAGGAAACAGAAAATGAAATATAGCAAAGAAGATATTTTCCGCATGGTAGAAGAAGAGGATGTAGAATTTATCCGCCTTCAGTTTACAGATATTTTCGGGGTTCTGAAGAATACGGCAGTGACGGTAAGCCAGCTGGAAAAAGCTTTGGACAACCAGTGTATGTTTGACGGTTCCTCCATTGAAGGCTTTATTCATATTGAAGAATCGGATATGTACCTTCATCCGGATTTGGATACCTTTGAAATTTTTCCATGGAGGCCTCAGCAGGGAAAGGTAGCCAGGCTCATCTGTGATATCTATTTGCCGGATGGAAAGCCCTTTGCAGGAGATCCCAGGTATATATTAAAGAAGGTTTTGCAGGAAGCAGAAAATTTAGGTTATTCCTTCCGTGTAGGCCCGGAATGTGAGTTTTTCCTGTTCTATATGGACGAGGAAGGACGCCCCACAACCAGAACCCAGGAAGCGGGGAGCTATTTTGATATTTCCCCTCTGGATATGGGAGAAAATGTACGGCGGGATATTGTTCTCAACCTGGAAGATATGGGCTTTTGTGTGGAAGCGTCCCATCATGAACTTGCGCCGGGGCAGCACGAGATCGATCTGGAATATCGGGAGGCCTTAAAAACTGCCGATGACATTATGACCTTCCGGATGGCGGTAAAAACCATTGCCAAGCGGCATGGCTTTCATGCCACTTTTATGCCTAAGCCCAGAGAAGGGGTCAACGGATCCGGGATGCACATCAATATGTCCTTAGCAGACAGGCAGGGAAACAACGTTTTTGCAGACCAGTCAGATTCTATGGGGTTAAGCGCCAGGGCCAGGCAGTTTATAGCAGGAATTCTCTGCCATATGGAGGGAATGACCCTCCTGACCAATCCGCTGGTTAATTCCTATAAGCGGCTGATTCCGGGCTATGATGCGCCGGTTTCCATTTCCTGGTCAGAAAAATCCAACAGAAGCTCTCTGATCCGTATCCCTTCCACAAGAGGAAAAGGAACCCGGATTGAGCTGCGCTGCCCGGATTCGGCTGCAAATCCCTACCTGGCGCTGGCTGTCTGCCTGGCTGCCGGTCTGGACGGGATTAAAAAGGAAATGGAGATACCAGACAGCCTGGAAGGCAATGTGTTTACCATGAATGAAGGGATGCTCACAGAGAAAAAGGTTCATCTTCTGCCGTGTACTCTGGGGGAAGCTATTCAGGCCTTTGAGAAAGATTCATTTGTAAAGGAAGTATTGGAACCCCATATTTTTCAGCAGTATTTAGAAGCCAAAAAGCGGGAATGGAAGAAGTTCCGGGCGGCCGTAACCGACTGGGAAACCAGAGAGTATCTTTATCGCTATTAAACGGAGAAAATGCAGAGAGCAGAGCCAGGCCGGGAGGTGAGGGAGATTGGCGGAGGTAATCGTAGCATTTTCAAAGCCTGAAAACGGAAAAAATATAAAAAGTATTCTCATGAGAAACGGTTTTCATGTGGCGGCTACCTGTGTAAGCGCTGCCCAGACCCTGACAGCAGCGGAGGATTTAGAAAGAGGAATTGTGGTCTGCGGAAGCCATTTTGCAGATATGATGTACACAGAGCTGAGAGAATGCCTCCCGGCTTATATCGATATGCTGGTGATTGCACCGCCAGCCCATATGGCCGCCAGCAGAGAAGAGCATTTGGTCCTTTTAGCTATGCCGCTGAAAGTGAATGAACTGATCGGCACCATGGAGATGATGACGCGGGCTCAGCATCGCCGGAGGCGAAAACGCAAAAAGCCAATGGCGAGAAGCCAGGAGGATTTAGAGCTTATAAAGCATGCCAAAGAAATTTTAATCACCAGAAACCGAATGGATGAAGAGGAAGCTCACCATTATTTGCAGAAATGCAGTATGGAAAACGGAGCCAATCTGGTAGAAACCGCCCAGATGGTTATCAGTCTGGCAGGCGGGTAAGCCGGCATAACAGAAGACAGAAAGAGGAATAAAGCCATGAAATTTACGAAGATGCAGGGAATCGGAAATGACTATGTATATATAAACTGCTTTGAAGAGCAGGTAGAGAGTCCGGAAAAGCTGGCAGTGGCAATCAGTGACCGCCATTTCGGCGTAGGATCCGACGGTCTGATTTTAATTTGCCCGTCCGATATAGCGGACTGCCGGATGCAGATGTTTAACGCAGATGGAAGCGAGGGCGCTATGTGCGGAAATGCCATCCGCTGTGTGGGAAAGTATGTTTATGACCACAAAATTGTAGAGAAAAGAATCATTACCGTAGATACCAGGGCAGGTATTAAGACATTGGATATGACAGTGGAAAATGGCAGAGTTACCCTGGTTAAGGTAGATATGGGGGAACCGGAGCTGATCTCCCGGCTTCCCGAAAACATTACCGTGACCGGAGCTGATTATCAGTTTGTAGGGATTTCCGTAGGAAATCCTCATGCGGTTTATTTTATGGATGAGATCGACAGCCTGGATCTGGAGAAAATCGGTCCGGCCTTTGAAAACCACGAAAGATTCCCGGACCGGGTAAATACTGAATTTGTCCGTATTATAGATCAGGGACATATCCAGATGCGGGTGTGGGAGCGGGGCAGCGGAGAGACGTGGGCCTGCGGTACTGGCGCTACCGCCAGCGCAGTGGCCTCGATTCTTATGGGGCGCACAGGGAATCAGGTAGATGTGGCCCTGCGGGGAGGCCATCTTCTCATAGAATGGAACCGGGAAACCAATCATGTGTTTATGACCGGGCCTGCGGTGGAGGTATTTACTGGAGAATATGAACCTGTTTAAAAAACATTCTTCCTTAAAGAAAGTCTATTACCGAAGCTTTGTATTACTGATTGTGGTGCCCATTCTTCTGCTGTTTTTTGTGTCCTTAAGCATCACCCGGTATATGATGCAGAAAAATGCGGTAAATAATATTCAAAATTCCCAGGAAGCGATTCGCTCTTCCCTCACAGAAGCATCCCGGAAAACAGCGCTTCAGCTTTCCCATCTGGTTTTTGTCAATAACAATGAGGTTTTATCTCTGGCGGCTGCTATTAACAGTTCGGATGGCAACAAACGGTATGAATACAATAACCGGCTAAATGAGATGTTCCGGGCAGCGGCGGCTCCGTCCCAGAATACCATTTCTGCCATGTTTTACATGAAAAACGGAGAAAATGTTTATTTGAAAGACGAGATCCGCCTTCCAAAAGAAAAGATGGAGAACCAAGCCTGGTACCAAAAGGCAATACAGTGGCAGGATGTGGTGAGCCTGGGGATTTTTGATACTTCCAGGCAGAATATTACTTACTCCCGCCTGAAAAGCGGCCAGTGCGTTTTAGTGGCGGCTCTTTCCCCGAGCCGCCTTCTGGATCGCTCCAAAACCATAGAAATGGTAATGCTGTTTGACGTAACTCCTGTTGGGGATTTGATAAAAAAGTATAACCGGGATCCGCTGCTTGGAACCACTTTTCTCACAGACAAATCGGGAACCCTTTTATTTGCCGGGGAAAATCATGAACAGGCCGCCGGTTTTCTGGAAAATCTGTCTTTGGAAGATTTAAATGAAGGACAAAGCAGGTACTTCCGCAGGTGGCTGCAGGATCCGGACACTGGGCGCAGGGGAAACTACACAATCGTGTCCTCAGAAGGCGGGCAACCGGGATGGCGCTTAATAACCTGCGTCAAAACCGAAAATCTGACAGCAGCCTATAATCGAATGGCGGTAATTTGGGTGGTAGTTGCAGGAATTTTGATGTTTTTATTCTACCTGTTCTCCCGGTTTTTCCTTCGATCTATTATTGGGCCGGTGCATACTATGGTGGAGGGACTTCGGGAAGTGGAAGCAGGCAATCTGGATACCCATATTGAACCGGCTGGCCATACGGAGATCCGCAACATGATTCACTCCTTTAACCAGATGGTGCGCCAGCTGAAAGTTTCTATCGCAGAAAACGAGCAGGTCCAGAAAAAGAAGCATGAGGCTGAGGTGCGGGCCCTTCAGTCTCAGATTAATCCGCATTTTCTGGTCAACACCTTAAATTCCATTCGCTTTATGGCCCAGGTTTCCCGGTTTGAAGGGATCCGCAGGATGGCGGAAGCGCTGATTAAGATTTTGTCCTGCTCCTTCCGGGGAAACATTAGCTTTTATACAGTAAAGGAAGAGCTGGAGGTGCTGGACAGCTACCTGTATTTAATGAAAATACGATATTCCAATGGATTTGAGGTTGCCTATCAGATCGATGAAGGATGTCTGGATTATCGGATGCCCCGGCTGATCCTTCAGCCGGTTGTGGAAAACTCTATTGTCCATGGTCTTTCGGAAAAAGAAGATGATATCGGGCATCTTCAGGTCCAGGTAAGCCAAAATGAAGAATTTGTAATCTTTACCATAGCAGACGACGGTACAGGAATGACAGAAGATGAGATAAAGTATCTTTTTACACCCAAGGAGCGACAGGCGGGGGATAATACCAGCATCGGGGTAGAAAACGTATATGCCCGAATAAAGCTGTACTTTGGAGAAAAATGCCGGATGTCTATGGAAAGCCAGACGGGAAAATATACCAGAACTACCATTGAGATACCTAAGATAACGGAGGATAGAAACGGTGAACCGAGTCCTGATAGTAGACGATGAAACCATTGTCCGGGTAACGTTAAGATCTTTAATTGACTGGGAGGCCAACGGCTATACCATTATAAAAGACTGTATGAGCGGCCAGCAGGCCCTGGATTATCTGAAAGAAACACCGGTGGATCTTCTGATTACGGATATGAAGATGCCGGGAATGGACGGTCTGGAGCTGATGGAGGCGGTGAGCCGGGAGGGAAAGACCCCGGTAACCCTGGTTCTTTCCGGGTATAATGAGTTTGAACTGGTTCGGGAAGCCTTTCGTAAAGGGGCTTATGACTACCTTTTAAAAAGTGATTTAAACGCCAGGTCCCTGACTGCGATGCTAAAAAAACTCAACCAGGATATTTTTAAAGGCGGCAGGCCGGAAAAATACAGCCTGGAATCCAAAAGAATCCAGCTTCCCAAAGACGGACAATACAGCATTGTTTTGTTTGAGATCCGGGATTTTAAACGGCAGACGGCCAGATTCGGAGAAGACCTGGATGAGAGGCTGGAAAAGCCTATGCTGGAGCTGGCCCGCCAAATTCCCAGAGTCGGCGCAAAAGGCGGTATTGTGAAAGCTTATCCATCCCAGCTTTTGCTTTACTATAAAGTGACGGATGAAATTCAATATCCTGCTGCTGTTCAGGCTTTGGTCCGCCAGATTCAGGCAGTATGGCGGGACTATATGAATCTGGAGGTGCTGGCGGGAATCAGCGTTCCGGTCTCTGGCAGCCAGATCGATGAGGCGCTGGGGCAGGACATCCGGCTTTTAAAATGGAGCGCCCTCTACGGCGCTTACGGTGTCAGCACCTTTGGGGATTTTGAAAGCCGCATCCAGGTGATGGATGAAGAAAAGGACAGGTGCATTCCGCTTCTCACTGCTCTGTTTTCCGGCGATCAGGTGGGAGCAGATACGGAGAAGCAGGATTTTTTAACGAAGCTGGAAAAGCTTTCTTTAGAAGAGGCAAAAGAACGGTGCCTGCATCTTGTCTGCCAGTTGGCGGATAAATTTCGGGAATATGAGCTGGACTTTTCCGCCCTGTTTCCTGAAGAGGTAAATTATTTCGAAAAAATCGGCCGTCTGGGAAGTATAGGAGAGCTGAATCTGTGGCTTAATAATTACATCCGCTGGGTCAGCCATCATTTGGAAATGGCGCGGGAAAATAAACAGGCAGATGTCATAGAGCGGGCCCAGCGCTTTTTGGCCGATAATTTTGCTAATCAGGAACTGACCTTAAGAGTGGCAGCCGATTATGTAGGGTTGAATGAAAAGTATTTCAGTTCTAAATTTACAAAAGAGACTGGAATGACTTTTAGCGTCTACTTGACCAGGCTGCGGCTTCAGAAAGCACAGCAGCTTATGGATACCACAGACTTAAAGGTTTACGAGATCAGCGACAGGGTAGGCTACAACAGTGTAGAACATTTTAACCGGACCTTTAAAAAGAATCTGGGAATCAGCCCCAGCGAGTACAGAAAATCCGGAAAAAAACGATAATTATTTTAACTTTCTTGCCCTCACTGAGGGCAAGATCTAACGAAATATCAAGAAATCGAACCTTTATTCATAGAATAATACCTCCTGAGTTGATAAAATATGATTAACAACCAACAAGGGAGGTTTTCTTTATGAGAAAGAAATTTTTAGCGTTGACTATGTGCGCGGCATTAGCTGCAGGAGCATTGACGGCATGTGCGCCAGAAGATTCAGCGGATGCCGCCGCAACTACTGCTGCAGAGACCACTGAGGCGGCAGCTTCCAACACCACAGCTGCAGAGACTGCTCCGGTTGAAGTAAATGAAGAGTTAAGCGGTGATTTAGTATTCGCGATTTGGGATAACAACCTGATGGATTACATTGATGCCAATGACATGGTAGGAAAATTCCAGCAGCAGTATCCCAACGCCAACATTGAAGTAGAGAAAATCAAGGATGACTCGGAATACTGGAATGCCATGAAGATGCGGGCATCCGCAAACCAGCTTCCGGACATTATGTTTAACAAGCCTTTCACCCTGTCCAGATTCCAGGATTACCTGCTGGATTTATCCGATTTAGAGGCTACCAAGAACAATGAGCTGACTGCCGGATATGCATTAAACGGCAAGATCCTGGGCGTTCCCATGACTGCCGGATACGAGTATGTATACTATTGGAAGGATATGTTTGCAGAAGCAGGGGTAGAAGTTCCCACCACCTGGGAACAGCTGAAAGAAGTTTCCTTAAAGCTTCAGGAGCATTTTGGAAAAGACAATCCTAACTTTATGGCAATCGCAATGGGAGCTAAGGACGAATGGCCGGACTATCCGTTTATGGAGTTTATGCCTGCACTGGAAGGCGGCAACGGCCAGAACTGGAACGATATGGCAGCGGTAGACGAGCCCTTTGCAGACGGAACCGACGTTTCAAAGGCTTACCACAAGGTATATGATTTATTTACCTCCGGCGTGTTCGGAAAAGATCCGTTGGGACTGGGCAATGATCAGGCGACTGCGCTGTTTGCACAAAAGGAAGCCGCTATTATTGCACTGGGCGACTGGGGATTACAGAATATTAAGGACGGCACCGAAGACTATTCCCAGTTAGGCTGCTTCTACCTGCCGGTAAGAGACACAGAGGCAGATCCCTTTAGAGTCGTAGTACAGGGCGACTCCTTTATGGGCGTAACTACCCACAGCAAAAACCCGGAATTGGCAAAAGCCTTTGTAGAATGGTTTTACAGCGATGCATGGTATCCGGGATATATTAACTATGTAACCAGCGCCTCTTCCATGACCAACTTCCCCAAAGATAAAGATCCTATCCTGGCAGAGGCAGATCTTGCACAGCCGGATAGCCAGCTGGTAATGTATGACGGCGGCGGGGACGATTTCCAGACCGTTCAGAATGAGACTGCATTTGACTATAAAAAATTAGGCGCAGAGATGTTTACCCAGGGCTTTGATTTAGATGCCAGACTGGCTGAGCTGAATACGAAATGGAAAGATGCAAGAACAAAATTGGGAACCCAGTAAAAACAGACACTGTCGGACCGGAACATAAGGGGCTGCTGCAGATAACGCAGCAGTCCTTTTTTAAAAGAGGAGGAAGCCAATGAATTCCCTTGCAAAGAAAAAAAGACGTTTTATCCTGCTGTCTCTTATTATTCCCAGCATCCTGCTGGTATGTTTTGTTGTATTTCCGGCGATTGATTTGTTCCGGATGAGCTTTACCGACTGGGACGGATATTCGGAAACCAGCAAGTTTATTGGATTTGGAAACTATATTTCGATGTTTAAAAATAAAGATTTATGGCAGTCTTTACGGAACAATGCAGTATACTTTTTCACCCATCTTTTAATGATACCAGTGGAGCTGGCATTTGCGGTTCTGCTGACTTCCAGGCTGCGGGCGGCCAAACTTTACAAAACCATGGTATTTATGCCTTATATTATCAATGGAGTTGCCATTTCCTATGCATTCTCTTACTTTTTTTCTCCTATTAACGGAGCTTTTGACGAAATCTTAAAGGTCTTTCATTTAAGTATGCTGTCCAGGAACTGGCTGTCAGATCCGAAGATCGTCAATTTTGTACTGGCTTTTGTATCTCTGTGGAGATTTTCCGGCTACCATGTAATTCTGTTTATGGCAGCTCTCCAGTCTCTTCCTCAGGATGTTCAGGAAGCAGCCAGAGTGGACGGGGCCAATGCCTGGCAGATGTTTCAGTACATTCAGATTCCGGCGATTATGCTGATGGTGGACTTTGTCCTGTTTGACAATATCCGGGGCGCCCTTCAGGTATTTGATATCCCCTTTGTTATGACTGCAGGCGGGCCAGGCTATGCCTCATCTACCTTTACGCTGTACACCATTAAAACTGCCTTTACCTTCTCAAATTTTGGCCTGGCTTCTACTATGGCAGTGGCCATTATGGTGATGATTGTGGTGATCTATGTGGTACAGAATAAGATTATCCATGGACTGATTCTGAAAGGAGACAAGTGATTATGAGAACGAAAAAAGTCCTGTCCCAGCTTCTGAAGCAGCTTTTATGCCTTATTATGGTAGCCATTGTATTAGCGCCTATTGTATTGGTGCTGTTTGCCGCTTTTAAAACCAAGGGAGATATGGTAAAGATTTCTCCCCTGCTGCTGCCGCCAAAGAGCAGGTTTACTCTGGAAAACTTTCGAAAGGTTTTAAATGATAAATACCTGCTGGTAGGCTTTAAAAATACCGGTATTATTCTGGTGATCAGCATCTTTTTCAATGTATTGTTCGGAACCATAACGGCATTTATTATTGAGAGATTCCAGTTCCGTTTTAAGAAAATCATTGTAGGACTGTTTTTTGCCGGAATGTTGATTCCTACCTTTGTAACCGAAATTGCCAGATTTAAGATTATCAACGGACTTGGGCTTTACAACTCTCTGGGAGCGCCCATTATTATCTATGTGGCATCGGATCTGATGCAGCTTTATATTTACCGGCAATTTATCTCCACCCTGCCTGTGTCCCTGGACGAAAGCGCCCTGCTGGACGGCTGCGGGTATTTTGAATTATTTGTGCGGATTATTTTCCCGCTTTTAGCTCCCGCCACAGCCACGGTTATTATTATCAAGGCCATCAATATTATCAATGATATGTACATTCCGTACTTGTACATGCCCAAAAACGGACTGCGGACTCTCACTACCTTTCTGATGAATTATGCCAATGCCCAGCAGGGATCCTGGCAGAGCCTGGCGGCCGGTATTATTATCATTATGCTGCCTACGATTTTGATTTACCTGTTTTTCCAAAAATATATTCTGGCAGGTATTGCCGCAGGGGCGGTTAAGGAGTAAAATATTTACAGTAGCCTTTCACAGGGCAAAAAAGGAGAAGCACCCTACGGGTATACCTGTATGCCCAAAAAGCAGGGCAAAAAAAGGAGAAACACGTTATGAAAGAGAAAATCACATGCCCCAATTTAACCTGGCTGGAGGATCCGGAAGTTTTTCGGGTAAACCGCCTGGATGCTCATTCGGATCATGTCTGCTACGAAACAAGGGAGGACAAAGAAACCGATAACAGAAGTTTGTATCAATCTTTGAATGGTCAATGGCGCTTTGCCTTTTCCAAGTGTCCCGCAGAACGGCCGGCGGATTTTTACAGAGAAGATTATGATGATTCCGGCTTTGGAACGATTGAGGTTCCGGGCCATATAGAGCTTCAGGGCTATGACAGGATTCACTATATCAATACCATGTATCCCTGGGACGGGCGCACGTTTCTGCGTCCGCCTCATATTGACTGGGATTATGATCCGGTGGGATCTTATGTAACAGTTTTTGACCTGGAAAAGCCCCTTTGCGGTAAGCGGGTGTGCATTTCTTTCCAGGGTGTGGAACAGGCCTTTTTCCTGTGGCTGAATGGTGAGTTTATCGGATATAGTGAGGATACCTTTACTCCTTCAGAATTTGACCTGACCGGCGCGATAAGGGATACCGGCAACCGGCTGTGCGTGGAGGTGTACAAGCGCTCCAGCGCTGCCTGGCTGGAAGATCAGGATTTCTTCCGGTTTTCCGGGATTTTTCGGGATGTGTACCTGTTTGCCAAGCCGGAATGCCACATAGAAGATCTGTGGGTTCAGGCCGGACTGAAAGGGGATTATACCACGGGGGACTTTCGGTTAAGAGTGAAGGTTTCGGGGGAAAATATGTCTGTTTCCTGGAAGTTAAAGGATCGGGAAGATAAGACTGTTTTGTCCGGAGACTGGGCTAAAACACCTGGCATCCAGGAGGGGGAGTACATCCTCATCGGGGAGGCGCAGCTTCCGGAAATAAACCGTTGGAGCAGTGAAAATCCCTATCTCTATCAGTTGGAAATCAGTGTCTATGGGCCGGAAGGGCAGCTTCAGGAGATTATCCCTTATTCTGTGGGCTTCCGCCGCTTTGAGATCAAAAATAAAATCATGGAGATAAACGGACAGCGGATTATCATAAACGGTGTGAACCGTCATGAATGGAATCCCCGCCGGGGCCGTTCCATCACCAAAGAGGATATGCTGGCAGATATTGAGATTCTCAAGAAAAACAATATCAATGCTGTCCGGACATGCCATTATCCCAACCAGAGCCTGTGGTATAAATTGTGCGATGAAAATGGTATCTATGTTATGGATGAAACCAATCTGGAGAGCCACGGATCCTGGCAGAAAATGAGCATTTGCGAGCCTTCCTGGAACGTGCCGGGAAGCCTGCCTCAGTGGAAAGAATGTGTGCTGGATCGGGCGGCCTCTATGCTGGAAAGAGATAAAAACCATGCCTGTATTTTGTGGTGGTCCTGCGGAAACGAGTCCTATGCCGGAGAATGTATCCGGGCTATGAGCCGTTATTTCCATGACACGGATCCTTCCAGGGTAGTACACTATGAGGGCGTATTCTGGAACCGGGAATTTGACGATATCAGCGATGTGGAGAGCCGGATGTATGCCAAGCCCTGGGAGGTAAGGGAGTATCTGGAAAATAATCCGGAAAAGCCCTTCCTGCTCTGCGAATACATGCACGATATGGGCAACTCCATAGGCGGTATGGAAAGCTATATCCGCCTTTTGGAAGAGTTCCCCATGTATCAGGGAGGATTTATCTGGGACTACATTGATCAGGCAATTTACCGCAGGGACGTAGACGGCAGGGAAGTTCTGGGCTATGGCGGAGACTTTGATGACCGGCCCACGGACTATGCCTTTAGCGGAAATGGGATTGTTTTTGCCGACCGCAGTGAAAAACCGGCTATGCAGGAGGTGCGCTACTGGTACAAGAGCAAAAAGGAACGCCTGGAATGGGACGAGGCGAATGAGCTGGCGGCCAAAGCGGCGCTAAAGCAAATGAAAACAGAGGCCCTGTCCCATGAGACGGCTCCCGAAAAGCCTCTTACGGTGATCCGGGGAGATGTGAACCTGGGAGTAAAGGGACAGGATTTCCATGTGATTTTTTCCTATGCCCAGCACGGTATTGTATCCCTGGTTTACGGAGACACAGAGTGGTTTTACCGTCCGGCCATGCCTGCATTCTGGCGCGCCACTACGGAAAATGACAAGGGAAGCGGATTCGATAAAAAGAGCGCCTTGTGGGCGGCTGCGGATCAATTTATCAACTGTACCGGCTGGCAGGCAGAGGAAAGGGAAAACCAGGTTTCTATTACTTATCAGTATGAGACCTGCATCAATCCGGCTGCCAAAGTGGAAGTATCTTACACCGTAGATGCCTCCGGTTCCATCCGGGTACACACCCATTATTTTGGACAGACAGGCCTGCCGGAACTTCCGCTGTTGGGACTTCGGTTTTCTGTACCGTTTTCGGCTGTGAAAACAGAGTGGCAGGGCCTTAGCGGCGAGACTTATCCGGATCGGAAAAAGGGCGGCAAATTCGGTATCTGGGAAAGCGTTCCCCAAAAGCCGGATTACCTGGTTCCTCAGGAATACGGCTGCCATATGGATACCGTGTGGATGAAGCTTTATGCTTCGGAAGAAGAGTGCTTAAAAATCGTTATGGCAGGGGAGACGCCGTTCCATTTCAGCGCCCTTCCCTATACGCCACAGGAGCTGGAAAGCGCCCTGCACAAAGAAGAACTGCCGGAGCCCAGACGTACCGTGGTGTCTGTTCTGGCAGCGATGCGGGGAGTCGGCGGAATTGACAGCTGGGGCTGCGATGTAGAAGAAGCTTATCGGGTATCTGCAGAACAGGACATAGAATTTACCTTTATTATTACCCGGTAGATGGGAGGCTGTGGGAGACGGTTTTATGATAACACGTTTTGCATCTTATATGCCCCGATTTTCCTGCCTGGCAGATAAGTGCCCGGACACCTGCTGCCAGGGGTGGGAGATTCAGGTAGATCCAAAGACTTTACAGCGCTACCGTACAGAGAAAGGCCCTTTAAAAAGGCCCTTAAGGCGCTGGATCGATTTTTCCGGCAAAACACTGACTTTCCGGGATGGAGTCTGCCCGTTTTTGGAACAGGGATTATGCCGCCTTCAAAAGGAAAAAGGAGCAGATATGCTCTGCAGTGCCTGCCGCCGTTATCCCCGCCATGCAGAAGAGTACGGATCCAGAAGAGAATGGTCTTTGTCCCTGTCCTGCCCGGCTGCCGTAGAGTTAATGCTAAGCCAAAAGGAACCTATTGAGTTTATAGAAAGAGAACTTCCCAAAAGCGCCCGGCCCGAGGAAGAGGTAGAAGAGGAGTTTGTTTCTGTTCTTCTTGCGGTTCGGAATACTGCAATTCAAATCAGTCAGGACAGGGCCCTGCCTCTGGAGGTTCGTATGGCGGCGGTGCTGGCTATGGCTCATGATGTCCAGTCCAGGGTGGGAACCTATCAGGACCGGCCCAGGCTGGAATCCGTTGCGGATGTATTGGAAAAATACCGTTCTGCTGTGAGACAAAAGAGCTCCCCTCTTTTACATCGTCTGGATTCCTGCCGGACAGACAGCCGGAGCCGAAACCGTCTGTTGGCCGGAATGTTGGATCTTTTATGGGAACTGCCGCCTGCCAGCAGAAGCTGGAAAAACTGCTTATCCCGTATGAACCATTGGGCTCCCCCGGCTTCTCCAGGGGCAGCCAGCGAAGATACTGCTGAAGGGAAAAGAGAGACTTGCTATGAGCATCTGCTGGTCACCTATCTGGATTTGTACCTGCTGGGCGCAGCCTATGATGATGATGTGTTTACCAAAGCTAAGCTGGCGGTTTACCACTGCCTGGTACTGAAGCAGATGGAAGAATGGCTGGAGGAAGAGCTGCCTGAATTTCTCCATATTTATGCCAGACAAGTTGAGCATGAGGCGCGGAATCTGGAATATCTGGAAAAAAAGCTGGCATCAAAAAGAGAATTTGACCTGAACAGTTTTATAGCCTGCGTCCTCTTGCCATCCGGCTAAATTCGCAGGAAAGGAATGGTGAAAAGCGGCAGAAAAATCGCAAATCCGAATACAAAACAGATACTCGAAAATGCAGGGATTTGTAAGCTCTTACAGCAAAAAGGGGCTGAAAAACCTGCATTTTTTTGGTAAATCAAAAGGGAAATCTCTTTACGGTAAATGAAATTATGCTATAATATTTACGATAGACGTTAATGGCAAGCGCATGTATAAAAGAACCCCCAAGAGTAGACAAGCCTTAAGGGTTTTTCTATATGTGCGCTTGTAAAGACGCACAGCCGGAAGCGCAGTTTTGCAGCAGATTCCGGTTGCCACACTTAAACTTTTAGGAGGAATTTATCGATGGCAAAATGGGTTTATTTGTTCAAAGAAGGCAATGCCGACATGAGAAACCTGTTAGGCGGTAAGGGCGCAAACCTGGCTGAGATGACCAATTTAGGTCTTCCCGTTCCCCAGGGCTTTACCATTACCACCGAGGCTTGTACTCAGTATTATGAGGACGGCCGCGTAATCAATGACGAAATTATGGGTCAGATTATGGAGTACATTACCAAGATGGAGGAAATCACCGGCAAGAAGTTCGGCGATAAGGAAAATCCTCTTTT
>CAJUJM010000108.1 GCA_910586755.1 uncultured Lachnospiraceae bacterium | reverse complement strand
CGAGTAGCTGCCATAACCAATCCTCCGTAATTGTAGTGAAATAGTCTAACTATCTTCCATTTACAATCATAGAGGAATTCATGAGATTAGAAAATCCGCAGGAATATTTGGCGCTTACGATTTAAATTTTTATAGGTTAGCTGAGCGAATGTTAAGCGAAGAATTATCCATAGCCTTACAGGAGACTCCGGATTGTTCCAAAAAGAGGCTTTATGACATAGTATCTAATGAATCATTACCTCCTGGAAACGAAGACCTTTGGTAAAAAATATGTTATTGATAAAAGTACCTGTAAATACTATAATAGTATTGAATAAGACAAAACCAGGGGGTATCGGTATGCAGGCAGAGGGAAAGAAACTGTGGGGCGCATGGGGACAGGCAAACGGATTATACAGCTCTTGGGCTGCTTCAAAAAATATCAATTACTACCTGCTGTTTGTCCTGTATGCTCTGGACGGACAAGAAGCTATGACACAGAAAAAAATATGTATCTATACAGGACTAACCAAGCAGACAGTTAACAGCGTGATTAAATCTTTGAAAGATAAAGGGTATATCGAATTATTTCCCGGCAGCGAAGACCGCCGGGAAAAGCAGATCTCTTTAACAGAGAAGGGAACAGCTTATTCCAATGAACTGCTGGCGCCTTTGCAAAAAATGGAGCAATGTGTCCTTCAGATCATGGGAAGTGACAGGGTTCAGCAGATGATAGATAATATTGCATTATATAACACAGTGCTGGAAAAAGAAATGAAAAAAGAAATGGAAAAGGAAGATAGATGAGTCTTTATGCAGGCAGAAAGGAGAGGATTTGCGGTGTACCTGAAGCGGAAAGCATATGATGAGCTGACGGCCTGGAAAAAGCGCCCGGGTCACTCCACTTTGGAAGTATCCGGTGCAAGGCAGGTAGGCAAAACCTATCTTGTAAACCGATTTGCAGATGAGCAATACAGACAGAAGATATATATAAACCTGCTGGATTTTTCCGGGGAACTGTTTTTGGAACAGTACCGGGAGCTGCGGCAGGAAATGAAATCAGGGAAAAGATACCAGAACCCAATCTATGAACTGATTAAAAGGTATCAGCCTGATTTTGTGGATTCAAAGGATACCGTTGTTATCATTGATGAAATCCAGGAATCCGCGGATATTTACAATCGTATACGGGAATTTACCCGCACACTGAACTGTGATTTCATCATTACAGGAAGTTATTTGGGAAGAATACTGAAACCGGAGTTTAAATACTCTTCCGGCGATCTGGATTACCTTGAAATCCATACTCTTGGGTTTGAGGAACTTTTGACAGCCCTTAACCGAATTGATCTGTATGAAAAGATGAGTCTTTATGGGGAGAGTGATACAGAAGTTTATGGGGAACTGCAAACATTATACAACGATTACTGCGCGATTGGCGGATATCCGGGTGTTGTCCTGAGATATTTGGAAAATGCGCCTGCAAAAGACTGCCAGGCAGAACTGATCAAGATCATTCGCCTTTTTACCAATGAAAGCAGGAGGTATTTTGAGGATATATTGGACATTACGGTTTATGAAAACCTGTTCTCTGGTGTTGCACGTATTCTGGCCAAAGAGAAGAAAGGTTTCGACGAGAACAGTTTCAGTGAAGAGCTGCAAGGTATTGTTGTAAAAGATTATTCCAGTAATATAACGAAGGCCTCGGTAAACAGGGCAATTGATTGGCTATACAGCTCCGGGATCATAGGATTTGCGGGAAAGCTGCCGGAATGCAGCATTTTGGATTATAAGGCAAAAGCCAGATGCTACTTTATGGATATCGGGCTTGCAAATTATTTCCTGACAAAGGCCGGCGTTCCCAAAGCGGCCATATCCGGTATTATAAATGAAAATTTTGTTTACCTGGATCTGAAACGCCGGATTGCACATCCCAGCGAAATTGCACTGGAAACCCCCGCTTTTGCAACTTTGGGTAATGGTGAAATTGATTTTTATGTGAAAGAGCTGGAATCGGAAAGGACATATGCCATAGAAGTAAAATCCGGAAAAAACAGCGGGAAGACTGCATCGGAAGTCTTAGAAAAGAAAAAGGCTGATTATGTGCTGTACGCAAAGGGCAATACCTGTGGCGGGAAAGCGGGTAATACAATTACGATTCCGATTTACGGGATTCATAAGTTTAAGTTTTAAGAGGCAGTACAATCAGTGTACAAAGGGACAAGTTGGAAAGACCCAATCAATAAAGGGTTACGCCAACTTGTCCTTATTTTTTATACATAAAAGCGCCCAAACATCACATAGGCCTTCTCACCGCATTATCATAAAAACGGAAATAATCCGGGCGGTGCCGGGACTGGGTATATTCAAACATTACGCCGTCACTGTTGTAGGTCTGGCTGCTGACCACCGCCATACAATTGTAATCCTCAGCGTTCATCTTCAGATATTTTTCATCGATCTGCGTCATTTTCTCTACTGTCATGATCCGTTTGCTGTTTACAATGGTCATATGCAAGGTATTTTCCAGATATTGATAAATGGAATTTTCCGCAATTTCTTTTGTAAGGCCGGGGACGGCTTCTTTTAAAAAATAGTTGTGGTTCAAAATCAGTGGCATCTCATCTAAATAATGGAGACGCTGGATATAATAGATTTCTGCTCCCACAGGAAAACCGGTGTATCGGGATTGCTTTTCACTGATGGCAAACTCAGTAAATAAAAGGACTCTTGTAAAGGAACGATGGCCATTTCGCGCGGCAGATTCCCGAAATGTTTCGATTTCTCCGATTGTAAAGGCGGTTTGGGAGACAGGCTGGTAGATATTGCGTACTCCTTTTCCCTGCATGGTCTGGACATAACCGTCCGCTACCAGGCGGCTGACTGCCCGGCGGAGAGTATTGCGGGAGCAGCCGTAAGTCCGGATTAATGTGTTCTCTGATGGTAAGAGTTCCTGATAGGCGAAAACATCCGTCTCAATTTTCTGCTTCAAATCTTTATAAATGGTCTCGTAGATTGCCTTTGGCATTTCCTTCCCACCTCCTTTAAAGTCTTTATGAAAATATTATAAAAACAAAGAATAAAAAAGTCAACAACTTGTTTAAACAAATATTTGAAAAAGTGTTGACATGTTTAAACAAGTGCGGTATAACGGAATCAGAAAACATGTTTAAACAAGTTTCGAAAACAGATGGAGGAATGAAAGATGGGAAAATATGCAGAAGACGCAAAGCAGTTGTTACCTCTGGTAGGGGGAAAAGAGAACATTGCAGCAGTTTCACATTGTATGACCAGGATGCGGTTTGCCCTGGTAGATCCGGAAAAGGCAGATGTAAAAGGGATTGAAGCAATGAAGGTGGTAAAGGGAAGCTTTACCCAGTCCGGACAGTTTCAGGTCATTATCGGCAATACGGTATCAGACTTTTACAACGACTTTGTAAAAGAAGCAGGGATTGAAGGGGTATCTAAGGATGCGGTAAAGCAGGCGGCAAAGAAAAATCAAAATGCATTGCAGAGAGTGATCACTGCGCTGGCAGAGATTTTTGCTCCCCTGATTCCCGCAATTATTACAGGCGGTTTAATTCTTGGTTTTCGAAACTGTATTGACAGCTTATATTTATTTGAAAACGGAACTAAGACCTTGTGTGATATCAGCCAGTTTTGGGCAGGCATTGACAGCTTTTTGTGGCTCATTGGCGAAGCCGTATTCCATATGCTTCCCGTTGGAATCTGCTGGTCCGTGACAAAGAAGATGGGGACAACTCAGATGCTGGGCATTGTACTTGGCCTGACGCTGGTATCCGGTCAGCTGTTAAATGCATATGCAGTTGCGGGAACAGCGGCGGCAGAGATCCCCAAGTGGAATTTCGGCGGCTTTCAGGTTAATATGATCGGTTATCAGGGACAGGTGATTCCCGCCATTTTAGCAGCATTTACGCTGGTATATCTGGAAAAATTCTTCCGGAAAATTACGCCTCAGGTCATCTCCATGATTGTGGTTCCGTTTTGTAGTTTATTATTATCCGTAATGGCTGCACATTTTGTATTAGGCCCCATTGGCTGGAAGATTGGAGCGGCAATTTCCGCCATTGTATTTGCCGGAATTACCGGAACTTTTAAGGTTGTATTCGGCGCTGTATTCGGTGCGATTTATGCGCCGCTGGTAATTACGGGACTTCATCACATGTCTAATGCCATTGACTTACAGTTGATTGCAGATTATGGCGGAACCATGCTGTGGCCCATGATCGCATTATCCAATATTGCACAGGGCTCTGCGGTTCTGGGAATGATCTGGCTGCAGAGAAAGGACCCGGAAGCACAGGAGGTAAATATTCCGGCATGTATTTCCTGCTACCTTGGCGTTACAGAACCGGCAATTTTCGGCGTCAATCTAAAAAGAGGGTTCCCGTTTATCTGCGGAATGATTGGCTCCGGCATCGCGGCAGTTGTCTGTGTGGCAACTGGAACAACTGCAAATGCTATCGGCGTAGGCGGGATTCCCGGTATCTTGTCCATTCAGCCCAGGTTTATGGCTTCCTTTGCAATCTGTATGGTGATTGCCTTTGCAGTTCCCTTCTTATTGACAACAATTGTAGGAAAGAAACGAGGCGTAAGATGATAGATTTCAGCAATCAGGTAGTTTATCAAATATATCCCAAATCTTTTCGGGATACCAACGGGGATGGCTTTGGAGACATCCCCGGAATAATCGAAAAGTTAGATTATCTGCAGGATTTGGGAGTGGATTATTTATGGTTGACGCCATTTTTTATCTCACCCCAGAGAGACAATGGATATGACGTGGCAGATTACCGGAAGATCAATCCTATGTTCGGAACTATGGAGGATCTGGAAAATTTAATCCGTGAGAGTGAAAAAAGGGGTATGGGGATTATGCTGGACATGGTTTTTAATCATACCTCTACGGAACATGAATGGTTTCAAAAGGCTCTGGCAGGAGAGGAAGAATATCAGAACTATTATATTTTCAAAGAGGGAGAGCCGGATCACGCTCCTACAAACTGGAAATCAAAATTCGGCGGCCCTGCATGGGAGTACGTCCCGGGTTTAAAGAAATGGTATCTCCGGTTATACGATGTAACCCAGGCGGATTTAAACTGGGATAACCCGAAAGTCCGGGAAGAATTAAAAGAAATTCTTCGGTTTTGGAAAGAAAAAGGGATCAAAGGATTTCGGTTTGATGTGATTAACCTGGTTTCCAAGCCGGAACAGATGGAAGATGATTTTGAAGGAGACGGACGCCGGTTTTACAGTGACGGCCCCCACATCCATGAGTATTTGAAAGAACTGGTAAAAGATGCCGGGGTTGAGGATTTTGTAACAGTTGGAGAGATGTCTTCTACATCACTGGAACATTGCATCCGGTATTCTGCCCCGGAGGAAAAAGAACTCTCCATGTGTTTTAATTTCCACCATCTGAAAACAGATTATAAAGACGGGGATAAATGGGCCCTGATGGCTACGGATTATAAAAAATTAAAAGAGCTTTTTGCTGAATGGCAGATAGGGATGCAAGAGGGAGGCGGCTGGAATGCCCTGTTTTGGTGTAACCATGACCAGCCCCGCATTGTAAGCCGGATGGGAGATGAAAAGGCTTATTGGAAAGAGTCAGCCAAAATGCTGGCAGGCATGATTCATTTTATGCGAGGAACGCCCTATATCTACCAGGGAGAAGAGATTGGCATGTTAAATGCCCATTACCCCTCCATAGACCAATACCGGGATGTGGAAAGTCTGAATTATTATCAGATTCTGCTGGAAGAGGGAAAGACAAAAGAAGAAGCCCTTGAGATTTTGGCGGCCAGATCCCGGGATAACAGCAGAACCCCTATGCAGTGGGACGAAGGGATGTACGGCGGTTTTTCAGAAGCAGAGCCGTGGCTGCCCATGTCCGCCGGATTTCGAAAAGAAATTACAGTAAAAGCCCAGCAAAAGGATCCGGCTTCCATTCTCGCCTTTTATAAGAAATTGATTGCTATGAGAAAGAAGTATCCGGTGATTGCAAAGGGAGAAATTTCATTTTTAGAGACCGAAACGGATATGGTGTTGGCATACCAGAGAACATTAGGGGAACAGCAGATAGTAGTGTTCTGCAATCTGGATAGAAAGAAGCAAAGCATTAAAGCAGACAGGAACTGGCGGGATTATAAAGTGCTGCTGGAAAATTGGGACCGGGAGATGAATCTGGAAGAAGAATCTTATGCAATGGAACCATATGAATTTCTGGTACTTGGGAATATGGAAAAGTAAAAAGCAGGGCGAAGGTAACAGTTTTGAACGGTTACGGGAGAAGAACTTATGAAAAATAATATAAAATTGGTTGCCACAGCTATGCAATGGAAAACGCCCCCGAAAATGTAAAAAATGCAGCAAACTATGTATGCCCCTCCAATGAAGCAGACGGGGTACTTGTGACGCTGGAAAAAATATTTGGCTCCTGACCATATTGAACCTCTAAAAAAAGAGTGGTATAATGAAATCAAACCAACAGCAGAAAGAAAGGAGGAACCAGATCATGATTAGACCAGACCTTTTAAGGCAGACCTTTACCTTTACTATCGGAGGATCTGACGGCCCTACCAGCGTATTTATAGCCGGAAAGATTGGTGGACTGGAAATTTTCCTGGGAATATGTGTGATAGCAGTGACTTTCCTGGCTTTGGCGGCCCTTTTCATTAAGAAACATCATTGACAGACTGCGCCTGCTGCCTGCGGTATTCCCTGGGGGTAAGACCCAGCCGTTTATGAAATTCTTTTCCGAAATAGCTGGTGGCGGTAAAGCCGCAGGCCAGGCCTACCTGAGTGACGGAAAGGTCCGTGTACCTTAAAAAATCGCAGGCTTTTCGGAGCCGGTAGTCCATAAGGTAGGAAAAGGGGGACATTCCCAGGCTGTCCTTAAAACACCGGTTACACTCCCGGACGCTGACAAAACCGGATCCGGCAATTTGTTCTAGTGTGAGCCGTTCCGAATAGTGCTGAGAGATAAAGGCCATCATGGCTTTCAGACGTTTGCTGCTGTCTTTTTTTGATATCGCTTCATCAGGATTTAACAGATGCTGTTCTTCCAGCCGGAGGAACAGCTTTTTCCATATCCGGGTCATATTTTCCCGGATATCAAATTCATAAAACAAGGGCTTTTCTGTGTAAAGGTAAAAGGAATCCCGAAAGAGAGCGAGAAGCTCCGGGTATTCCGGAAGCTCTTTATCAAACCGGAAAATCTCAAGGCCGGGCTGGCCAATAACCGGCTGGATATAGTTATCATAAAAAACGCTGTTTTCCGGCCCGCCGATAAAACCAGGCAGAAAGATATGCTCTTCCTGGACACAGGGAAGGGTTTCCTCACAAACCGTCATATGAAGGACATTGGCGTTGATAAAAGCCATCTCCCCTTCCTGAAAGCGGTATCTCCCTCCCGGAAGCAGGTAATCTAACTGCCCCTCCCTCATATAGAAAAATTCCACCTGGTTGTGCCAGTGCCAGGGAAAGGAGTTTTCAGGAAGGCCGTGGAGATCACAGAGATTGGTCATATAGGGGAATTCCGGAGTTACGTAGTCTACGGTTTCTTCCAGGGTGAGGACATTAATGTGAAAATCTGAGGCAGGTTTTTTATCAGGCATAATAAATTCCTTTCCAAGACAGAAGGCGCATTGCCTATAGAGACATTGTGGCAAGATAATCATAGTTTCTGGCGGATTTCTGATAGAATTTCGCCGGATTTATGCATTATTATAATATCCGAATTAAGAATACGCAAGAGGCGGACTATGACTTTTTTATTGGCGATTACTTATTTGGCTTTTATCAGCCTGGGGCTTCCTGACGCTATGCTGGGCTCTGCATGGCCCAGTATGCACGGACAGCTCCATGTGCCGGTTTCCTATGCCGGTATGGTTTCCATGATTATTTCCATAGGGACGGTGGTCTCCAGCCTGCTTAGCGACAGGCTTACCAGAAAATGGGGCACTGGTCTGGTGACAGCGGTGAGCGTAGGCTTAACGGCAGCGGCTTTGCTGGGCTTTTCTGTAGCGCCCTCTTTCTGGGCGCTGTGCCTTTTGGCAATTCCCTACGGCCTGGGCGCAGGGGCGGTGGATGCCGCATTAAATAACTATGCAGCCATCCATTTTAAGGCCAGTCACATGAGCTGGCTCCACTGTTGCTGGGGATTGGGGGCATCCTTGGGTCCTTATATTATGGGGGCCTGTCTTACCGGCGGACTTACCTGGAACAGCGGCTACCGGATTGTAGGATTCTTGCAGATCGCCCTGACAGCCTTTCTGTTTGCCAGCCTGTCCGCATGGAAGGAGAAGAATCGGGAGGCGGGAAAGGACACAGAAGGAAAGCTGGAGGCAGAAGCTGCTGAAACCACAGCAGGCCCGGCGCTTTCTATCAAACAGCTTCTTGGAATCTCCGGAGTTAAGGCAGAGATGACAGCTTTTTTCTTCTACTGCGCCCTGGAGCAGACGGCGGGACTTTGGGGAGCCAGCTATATGGTAATGGCCCGGGGGATGTCGGAAGAGACTGCCGCAAAATGGGCGGCGCTTTTCTATTTGGGAATCACAGCCGGGAGATTTGCCAGCGGTTTTCTTGCCATTAAGTTAAATGATAAAGCCATGGTGCGGCTGGGGCAGATGGTTGGATTTACCGGAATCCTGCTGGTGGCAGCGCCGTTTGGAACCTTGTCCATGTGTCTGGGCCTTATTATTGTCGGATTGGGTTGTGCGCCGGTTTATCCCAGCCTGATGCACCAGACGCCGAAAAATTTCGGGGAGGATCTTTCCCAGGCGATTGTAGGGCTTCAGATGGCATTTGCCTATTTGGGCATTACACTGATGCCGTCGCTGTTTGGCCTGATAGCTCAGAATGTCAGTATCCGGTGGTATCCGTTTTACCTGCTGATCCTTCTGGCAGCTATGGCAATTTCATCGGAGGAATTGAACCGCAGGGCAGGCAGAGGGCGGAAGACCCAATTTTCATGAAGCTGCAAAGCCGCCCTCAAGGAATAAGAACCGTGTGCCCTTGGTGGCACACCCTACAGAGCGCAAATCATCTATGAGACAGCGCCGGAAATAACAGACCAGGAGGAATGAGATATGTTGGCAGATTACCATGTACATACCAGCTTCAGCGATGACTCGGAATACCCCATGGAGGAGGCGGTAAAAAGGGCCATTGCTTTGGGACTTGACGAAATTTGTTTTACAGAACATATTGATTACGGGGTAAAAACAGACGAGAACTGCGACTGCGCTGCCTATCAAAAGGAGATAGAGCGGTGCCGGAAACATTTTGGGGATGATATTACCATCCGCATGGGAATTGAATTTGGGATGCAGGTTCACACCATCTCTCAGTATGAAGAAACTTTTAAGCAGTATCCCTTTGATTTCGTCATCCTGTCCTGCCATCAGGTAGAGGATCAGGAGTTTTGGAACCAGACCTTTCAGCCGGGACGGACCCAGGAGGAATACAACCGGCGCTATTATGAAGAGATCCTCCAGGTGATCCGGCGCTATGAGAATTACAGCGTGCTGGGCCATCTGGATATGATCCGGCGGTATGACAAGGCGGGAGAGTATCCCTTTGAGAAGGTGAGGGATCTGGTGGAGGAAATCTTAAAAACCGTGATTGCACAGGGGAAAGGGATTGAGGTTAATACTTCCTGCTTCCGCTACGGTTTGCCGGATTTGACGCCCAGCCGGGAGATTTTGACTCTGTACCGGAATATGGGGGGAAAGATTGTAACCATAGGTTCGGATTCTCACCGGGAGGATCACTTAGGAGCCAAAATAAAAGAAATGTACAGGGAATTAAAGGCCCTTGGCTTTGACTCGGTTTACACCTTTGAGAAAATGGAACCCATTGCCTGCCGGCTTTAGGAAAAACTTTCCTTTATAAAAAAGTTGTGATAGAATGGATTGATAATCAAAGGAAAGCTGGTGAATCAATTGGGACATTTGACAACAAGAGATGCTTACAAAAGCTTAGAAGAGCGGATTAACTGGTTTACTCAGGGAGCGCCGCCGTCGGAAACCCTGTATAAGATTCTGCAGGTGCTCTACTCGGAGAAAGAGGCGAAATGGGTGGCCCTTCTGCCTGTTCGGCCCTTTACATTAAAGAAAGCGGCAAAGATCTGGGGAACCACAGAGGCCAAGGCGGAGAAGCTTCTTGATCATTTGTGTGAAAAGGCTCTTTTGGTAGATTCTTACTATCAGGGAGAGAGGAAATTCGTTATGCCGCCGCCAATGGCAGGTTTTATCGAGTTTGCCCTTATGCGGACCAGAGGAGATATTGATCAGAAGTATTTAAGCGAGCTTTATTATCAATATATGAACGTGGAAGAGGATTTTGTAAAAGATTTATTCTTTGCCACGGAAACCAGGCTGGGCCGGGTATTTGTCCAGGAGCCGGTGCTGACCAATGATAAAATGAACCATATTCTGGACTTTGAGCGGGCGACCCACATTGTGGAGGAAGCAAAGTATATCGGCCTCGGAACCTGCTACTGCCGCCACAAGGCCTACCATGCAGGCCATCCCTGTGAGATTGACGCTCCCTGGGATGTATGCCTGACTTTTGACAACGTGGCCCGCTCTCTTTCTGAGCATGGGGGCTATGCAAGGCTGATTTCCAAGGAGGAGGCAAAGGAGGTTCTGGAACTTTCCTATGAGAGCAATCTGGTACAGATTGGCGAGAATGTGAGAGAGCATCCGGCCTTTATCTGCAACTGCTGCGGGTGCTGCTGCGAGGCTTTGCAGGCAGCCAGAAAATTCAGTCCCATGCAGCCGGTGGCAACTACCAATTATATTCCCAGGGTAAATGAGGAAACCTGTATCGGATGCGGGAAATGCGCCAGGGTCTGCCCTATTTTTGCCATCTCTGTAAAGGAAGAAACAACCCAGGCAGAAGGAGGCAAAAAGAGAAAATGGGCCAGTGTGGACACGGAGATCTGTTTAGGGTGCGGAGTCTGCGCCAGAAATTGTCCCACCAGGGCAATAGAACTGGAACGGCGGCCTGTCCAGATTATTACCCCGGTTAACAGCACTCACCGGTTTGTGCTTCAGGCTATTGAAAAGGGAACCTTGCAAAATCTGATTTTTGACAATCAGGCCTTTGCCAATCACAGGGCTATGGCGGCGGTATTTTCCACGATCCTGAAACTTCCGCCCTTAAAGCAGGCTTTGGCCAGCAAACAGTTTAAATCGGTTTATCTGGACAAGCTTTTGTCCATGCAGGAGAAGAAAAGAGAACAATAAGATGGATTTTTATAAACGGGTAGGTCTGGTATGCCGGGCTATCCCAAAAGGAAGGGCGTCTACCTATGGGCAGATTGCCCTTCTTAGCGGGATGCCCAATTACTCCAGACAGGTAGGATTTGCCTTAAACCGGGGGCTTGCCGGGGATGTTCCGGCTCACCGGGTGGTAAATCATCAGGGATATCTTACGGGAGCCTTATCCTTTGACACGCCGGATTTGCAGAGGACCCTGTTAGAGGCAGAGGGCGTGGAATGTTATGAAGATAAGCCGGGGCGGTATCGGGTGGATTTAAAAAGATTCGGTTGGAAGAATACCATGGAGGAAGCGGTAAGGCTTCAGGAGAGATTTGCAGAATCAGGGCCAAATCTCCCGCAAAGTGGGGCATGCAGATGACGGGAATGAATTTTCAAACACGCTCTAGCTTAAGCGCCAGGCTGAAAGGGCTGCCCTTCCTGAAACCAGGTAAGGGTTTCCCCATCTGAGAGAATGGTGATAGACCCCTGTGTATCCGTGCGGTATACAGGGATTTCCATATCTGAAAACTTTTCCAGGGTGGTATCATGGGGGTGGCCGTAGGAATTATCCCTGCCGCAGCTGATCACTGCATATTCCGGTATGGCATTTTCTAACAAAGTCCAGGAGGAAGAACTTCCGCTTCCGTGATGCCCTACGACGTAAACGGTGCTTAAAAGAGAACGCCCCCAGGATTTGCACATATCTTCCTCTTCCTCATGTTCTGCATCCCCTGTAAGAAGAAAGCTGGTGTTTCCGTAGACAATCCGGATTGCCAGAGAGTTGTTGTTGGCATCGTCCGGATCGATGGCCGAAGGCCCTAAAACCGTAAAGGAGGCCCCGCCAAGGGAAAAGCTGTCCCCTACAGCAGGGTAAACAGGGGTGAGCTTCTTATCTGAGAGGGCCTGCTTGTAGGAGCGGAAGATAGCGGTAGAGGCTTTATAATCCGGACCCAGGACTTGGTTAACCGGAAAATGGTTTAAAACTCCTACCACTCCGCTTAGATGATCCGAGTCATAGTGGGAAATGGTCACGTAATCCAGGCTTTCCAGGCCCTGACGTTCCAGATAACTGACCACAAAGGAAGAAGCATCTCTGTCTCCGCCGTCATAAAGCATGGTTTCCCCCTCTGACTGGACAAAAACCGACAACCCCTGTCCTACGTCTATCACGGTAAGGCGAAAAGGAGCATTCCGAAAAGCATCCGGGGACGTTTCGTCTGCCAGAGGAAACATGGTCTCTGTCTGGCTGCCGGAGGGAACCTGGTCGTAATAGGATTCTATTGCTTCCCAAAAAGAATCCGGGACATAGGAGGTCAGATCTACATTAAAAACAAGTCCTATAAAGAATAAAAGAGTAAAAAGCAGAATGGGAAAGGAGGCCACAGGCGAGGGCCCGCCGGATCTGCTTTTTCCTGTCTTATTTCTGCCTGTGCTTTTTGGCCGGGCAGTTTTTTTTGAGCGGGAGGGGTCGTCAAAAAGTTTCATAGCGCAGTATTCATTCCTTAGATTATAATTTGGTAAAGTCCGCCGCCTCAAAGGCGGCGTCTCCCTCAGTTTACCAGAACAAGGGGCTGGTGTAAACAGAAACTTAACGTAAACGCCGTCCCTAGGCGGTTAACAGAAATCCGGAAGCTTTGGCCGGTACTGCCGCAGCCAGAAATCAATCTGGATCAGGTAAGCCATCATCTGAGGCGCAGCCATAAGCTGGCCGTACCAGGGCTTTCCATAGTCGGAAGGGCTGGCCAAAAAGGTCAGGACTTTTTTCTTGTCAATAAAGGGGAGGACCGGAGAGGAAGAGTCCTCTAAGATCTCCCTTACCCGGGCAGAAAGCAGGGCCTCATAGGCAGTGTCATAGGTTTTCGGATAGGGAGATTTTTTGCGGAACAAAACCTCATCCGGCAGCTGTCCCCGGCCTGCCTGGCGCAGCAGATTTTTTACAATGCCGTCCCGGGCTTTCATCTCCCAGGGGACGTTCCACAGGTATTCAATAATCCGGTAATCCGCAAAGGGGACTCTGGCCTTCAGGCCGGAGTGGGTACTGGCTCTGTCCATCCGGTCTAACAAAGTCTGCATAAACCAGCGCAGATTCAGATAGGAGATCTCCCTTCTGCGGGCTTCGGCGGGGGACTCCCCGGGGAGTGCAGGGACCTGGGCCAGGGAAGCCTCATAGCAGTTTTGCACATACTCTTCCATCTTAAGCTCACTTAGGAAATCATCGGATAAAAGTACCTGCCGGGCCTTTAAATCCATGGTCCAGGGGAAGGTGGAAGCCTGAAAACATTCTTCCTTATGAAACCAGGGATAGCCCCCGAAAATTTCATCTGCACATTCTCCGGTTAAGGCTGCCGGGGAGAGTGAGGCAACCTGGGAACAGAAATACATAAGGGAAGAGTCAACGTCCGCCATAGCAGGAAGATCGTGGGCCAGAACTGAAGCTTCCAGGAGGTCAAACTGATCTTTGGCAGAGCACTCTAAAAAGTGGTGGTCAGAATCTAAATAGTCTACCATCTTTTCTACATATGGCTTATCCAGAGAGGGCTGGAATGAGTTGGCCTTAAAATTTTTATCATTGCCGGTAAAATCAAAAGAAAAGGTGGTAAGCTGTTTGTTTTTCTTTTTTAGTTCCCTGGCGCAGATGGCGGAAACCAGAGAAGAGTCAACGCCGCCGGATAATAAGGAGCATACAGGAGAGTCGGGTTTCATTTGCCTGCAGACAGCGTCTTCCAAAAGCCAGGAAGTTTTTTCAATGGTTTCCTGGTAACTGTCCTCATGGGGACGGCTTTTGAGCTCCCAGTAGGAGCAAACCCGAAGGCCGCTTAAAGAGCAGGAGAGGAAATGACCGGGGAGAACTTCAAGAATCCCTTTAAATACGCCGCTTCCGCTGGTTTTTGCAGGCCCCAGGCTAAAGACCTCATTAAGCCCTTCTAAAGTAAGCTCCGGTTTTAATCCCGGCCAGGCAAACAGCCCCTTAAGCTCAGAGGCAAAAATGACGGTTCCGTCCTGGACAGAATAAAAAAGAGGCTTTATCCCGGAGCGATCCCGGTAAAGAAGCAGCCGGTTGTAACGGCTGTCGGCAATGGCAAAGGCAAATGCGCCGTTTAGCTTTTTTACAAAATCCGGCCCGTATTCCAGGTAGGCAGCCAATATAATCCGGGCGTCCTCCGGGCCTTCAAAGGTATGGCCCAGACTCTCCAGTTCTTTTTTTAGCTCCGGGGCGTTGTAAAGCTCCCCGTCCCAGAGAATGTTAAGAGGATTCTCTGCAATTTTTACCGTAGGATCGGAACACACCTGGGCCAGGCCGAAATGGCCCTCAATACAGGTGTCCTGCCTGCAGGTCCCCCGAGGCATTAAAGTAAGGTTCATAGAGTCTAATACATTTTGGTAATAAGATCTTTTTTCGCTAAAATCCTGCTGTGGATGGAAAAATCCGGAAATTCCGCACATAGTTTTCTAATCCTTTCAAAGTTTATGAACTGCGCCCCTATAAAAGCAGGCAGGCAACGGCAAAGGTACAGACAAAACCGATGAGAACCGGCAGGAAATTTTTCCTGGCAAGCTCCAGCGGGCTGACGTTGCAGATGGCGGCTACCGGGATTAAGCCCCAGGGCACAAGGGTGCCGCCGCCTACGAAGATGGCGGTAATCTGGCCTAATGCGGCAAGAACGGGGACAGAGGCTCCCACAGCGACGCCGAAGGTATTTGCCAGAGCGCCGGTTAAGGGAAGGCCGGAGAAGCCGGAGCCGTCCAGCCCGGTTAAAGCCCCTACTATCATCTGAATTGCCGCGGTCAGATATTTATTTAAGGGGGCGTGGGACGCCAGCCATACTGCCCAGTCGTTCATTATACCGCCTGAAAAAGAGTCTCCCATAATGGTGGAGATTCCTTCCCCGCCTAAAAAGAAAAATGCGCCGATGGCGATTACCGGGGCAAAGATGCGGATGGCAAAGAGAAAGCCGTCGGTGAGATAACCGGTGATCTTTTCCAGGGAATCTCTGGGGGAAGCTAAGACGGCCCCCAGGCACATAAGAAGGACTGCAGTGCCGGATACAATACTGGTGGCATCCCCGCCTCTAAGATCAAAAGCCAGCATAGCGGCAATATCAGCAAAAAAGGCCAGGGGAGTGGCCACAGCCAGGATTTTTGCCGGCCGGGAAAGAGAGCCGGAGGGAGAGAAGGAAGAGGCGCTTTGAAACTCCCGGGATTTTGACGCGGCCTTCCCTGCCAGGGAGAAGGACAAGGTTTTGCGGTTTAACAGGAAAGCGGATACAGTGGTGGCAATTCCCATAACCCAGAATACCGGACGGCCTTCCGTGAGAATTTGGCTGGCCGGGATTCCTGCTGCAGAGGCGGAGATAGCCGGAGCGCCCTGAACCACCAGATCATAGCTTAGGGCAATGCCGTGGCCAAACAGGTTCATGGCCATGGCGGCAGCCAGGGGAGTCAGCCCGGCCTGGATGGCAAAGGGAAGCATAATGGCTCCTACCAGGGCCACAGACGGAGAGGGCCACAAAAACAGGGAGAAGATCAGCATGGTAAAGCCCAAGATCCACCAGGTCACAGCCGGGGTCTTCATAACCCGGGACATGGGCTTCATCAGCAGGTAGTCGCTTCCCAGATCGCCTAAAGCTTTGGACAGGGCGCTGACCAGGGCGATGGTGGCGATGATCTCCATAAATTCTTTTCCCGCGTACAGCATTGCGTTAAATACAGTCTGTATGCCGCCGATAACGCTCCCCCGGCCTGCCAGCCCGAGGAGGAAGAGGAAGCCGATACAGACTGCCGGCGTGTCTTTCCGCATAACCATAACGCCGAGAATTACAATAACCCCTGCCAGGTAGAGAAAATGAAGCGGGGTCAGGATAGTTGCGGTTTCTAACATAGATACACTCCTGATAATAAATTATAGTTTACAATATGTGGTCCGGGGAAACGGGGTGCGGCTTGACAGAAGGAAAAAAGAAGGTTACAATATGCCGGAATGTGTTCTGACCAACTGGCAGATGACGCGCGTGGGCGTGTACCAATACAAGGAGGACTGGTGATGAAGCAAAAGAATTGGATCCGGGATGTGGCGCTGATATTGGCTGCCAATACAATTTATGCCCTGGGAGTGGTAATGTTTTTACTGCCCAACGGATTTATTATGGGAGGGACCACAGGCCTTGCTTTGGCAGCAAAAAACTATTTTAACATCCCCATTACCGGCTTTGTTACAGTATTTAATATCGGGATGTTTCTTTTGGGAGCCGGGATCCTTGGCAAAAAGTTTGCCATGACCACTATTTTAAGTACCTTTTATTATCCTTTTATTTTGGGAGTGCTTCAGAATATCCCGGAATTGGCTCAGACTGGCGGGGATAAGATGCTGTTTGCGGTACTGGGAGGAGGAATGATAGGAATCGGCATTGGCATCGTCATCCGGTGCGGGGCTTCCACAGGCGGAATGGACATTCCCCCGTTACTTATCAGGCGCTTCTTCGGAGTGCCAGTGTCCCTTACCATGTATGCCCTGGATGTGGCGATCTTACTTTTACAGGCATCATTTTCCGACAGAATCCAGATCCTTTACGGTATTTTGCTGGTGCTTCTATATACAATTGTATTAGAAGAAGTGCTGATCATGGGAGAGTCCAAAACTCAGGTAAAGGTCATCAGCACCAAATATGAAGAGATTAATGAGATGATTATCCGGGACCTGGATCGGGGCTCCACTCTGCTTCATGGGGAAACCGGATTTTTGAGAGAGGAAAGGCCGGTGGTGTTAACCGTGATCTCCAATCGGGAGCTTCCCAAGCTCAGCCGGGCAGTGCAGGAGATGGATCCGGAGGCCTTTTTAATCATCAGTCAGGTGAAGGAAGTGCGGGGCCGGGGCTTTTCCCTGCAGAAAATGTGGGGAGAAAGAGAAAACCGCCCTCTTTAAAAGAAAGGACGGCTCCTGGGACATCTGTCATTATTCCGGGATGCTATGCTTCTGTGCAGAACACTACAATATCCTCCGGGACAGTCAGGGCGGGGATGCTTCTTGTGGTGGCGGAAAAAATTACTAAAAGAAGATTTCCACCGGGGATTTGGCGGATTTTCTGGCCGTTTGGAGTCAGAATATCCGTATCTCTGTCCGGCGTTAAGCGTAAGGTTCCGTCAGAGCTGGTCAGGGTGTGGTCAAACACATCCAGAACCGCCTGGGAACCTTTTTCTGTTTCTGCGATGACCAGAGCGGTGTAACGGGGAGGATAGATAAGAGGAACCGGTGCGTTGGGATCATAAAAGGCGGTAATTGTGTCCCCGGGCTTTAAGGACTCATTTTCGTGTACATAGGTATTGGGAGTAAGGACAAGAGAGGCAGCTCCCTGGCTGGTTTGCAGTTCCAGAAGGAAGGAACATAAGCCCTGGGATCCGCCTTCTTTTGCCAGGCTGTTAATAGCGGTAATGGTTCCTGCAATGGATGGAAAAGAATTCATGAAGGTTCTCCAAAAGAGAAATTTACTGTAGGATATGACAGTCTGAGGGCGGAGGGTTACAGAATTTCTTGCAAACTTCTGCGGAGAATGTTATGATACCCTTGTTTACTAAGCTGTACGAAGAAGGAAGAAGATTAGAAAGAACAAATAGGAGGAAACACTATGACAACCCACATTACCAGACAACAGGCCCTTGACTTGTTAAAAAAGTACAACCAGGAACCGTTCCACATTCTTCATGCTTTGACAGTAGAAGGAGTCATGAGTTGGTATGCCAATGAGCTGGGATACGGTGAGGAAGCCGGCTTTTGGGCAACAGCTGGCCTGCTTCATGACGTGGATTTTGAAAAATACCCGGAAGAGCACTGCAAAAAAGCGCCGGAGCTTCTGGCAGAGATTGATGCGGAACCAGAGCTGGTCCATGCCGTATGCAGTCATGGTTATGGCCTGTGCTCAGATGTAGAGCCGGAACATACGATGGAAAAGGTACTCTTTGCGGCAGACGAGCTTACAGGGCTTATCGGAGCAGCAGCCCGGATGCGCCCTTCTAAAAGCGTGATGGACATGGAGGTTTCCAGTTTAAAAAAGAAATTTAAAGATAAACGGTTTGCGGCAGGCTGTTCCAGGGACGTAATTCAGACAGGAGCAGAGCGCCTGGGCTGGTCTCTGGAAGAATTAATGGAAAAGACCATTTTGGCCATGCGTTCCTGTGAAGCTGCCATTAACCAGGAGATGGAAAGAGGAGAGTAGTTATGAAAAAGGTGGTAAAATTTGGCGGCAGCTCTTTAGCCAGCGCAAGGCAGTTTAAAAAGGTAGGAGACATTATCCATGCAGATAAAGCCAGACGATACGTAATCCCGTCCGCCCCCGGAAAGAGGGATAACAAGGACGAGAAGGTGACAGATCTGCTGTATCAGTGCTATGAGGCGGCTTCCACAGGGGCCAGCTATAAAAAAATTCTGGAAAAGATCAAAAAGCGCTACACGGATATTATTGACGGCCTGGACTTAAACCTGAATCTGGATCACGAATTTGACAGAATTGAGGAAAATTTCATTGCCGGGATCGGAAAAGACTATGCGGCGTCCAGGGGAGAATATTTAAACGGTCTGGTGATGGCAGAATATCTGGGCTATGAGTTTATTGACGCCGCGGATGTGATTTTCTTTGATGAAAAGGGCAGTCTGGATGCAGAGGCCACCAACCGGGAACTTTCTGAGCGCCTGGCCCACAGTGAGAGAGCCGTAATCCCGGGATTTTACGGTTCCAGGGCCGATGGAAGCATCAAAACCTTTTCCAGAGGCGGATCGGATGTTACCGGCTCCATTGTAGCCAGAGCCATTCATGCGGATCTGTATGAGAACTGGACGGATGTTTCCGGCTTTCTGGTGGCAGATCCCAGAATCATTGATAAGCCGGAAGTTATTGAGACCATTACTTACCGGGAGCTTCGGGAGCTTTCCTATATGGGAGCCAGCGTTCTCCATGAGGACGCTATTTTCCCGGTGCGTAAAGAGGGAATCCCCATTAACATCCGCAACACCAATAAGCCGGAGGATAAGGGGACGCTGATTGTGGAGAGCACCTGCCGCAAGCCCCGGTATGTTATCACCGGAATTGCGGGAAAAAAAGGCTTCTGCTCCATCAACATTGAGAAGGCCATGATGAACGCGGAGGTAGGCTTCTGCCGGAAAATTTTATCTGTATTTGAAAATCAGGATATTTCCATCGAACATATGCCCTCCGGCATTGATACCATGACGGTGTTTGTACATCAGGATGAGTTTGAGGAGCATGAACAGTCGGTTATCGCCGGAATCCATCGGGCGGTGGAGCCGGATCTGGTGGATTTGGAGGCAGATTTGGCCCTGATTGCCGTAGTAGGCCGGGGGATGAAGGCCACCAGAGGTACTGCAGGCCGGATTTTCTCCGCCCTGGCACATGCCCGGATCAATGTCAAGATGATCGATCAGGGTTCCAGTGAGTTTAATATTATTATCGGTGTAAAGAACGGAGATTTCGAGCCTGCAATCAAGGCAATTTATGATATTTTTGTTACAACAGCAGTGTAAATTTTCTTTTCAGATAAAGAAATATGGGGTATACTAAAAGTGGGGTAACCATTGGCAGGCGACGCCTGAAGGCGCGTGCCGGTACATTTAAAAGGAGGAGTATTATGCTGGAGAAAATTGATTTATCCAAAACCGTAGACAAAGAACGCTACAAAGCAGTCCGGGATGAGATGGGGGCAAAATTGGGGCTGTTGCAAAGAGAGTGCAAGGCAGCCGGTATTCCGGTGGTCATTGTATTTGAGGGAATGGGAGCAGCCGGAAAAGGGGTGCAGATTAACCGTCTGATCCAGAATCTGGATCCCAGGGGCTTTTCTGTATATGCTGCCAGCCGGGAGACAGAAGAAGAGGCGCTGCGCCCGTTTTTGTGGCGCTACTGGACCAAGACCCCGGCTGACGGCCGCATCGCCATTTTTGACAGAAGCTGGTACTGCAGGGTTCAAAAGGACCGGTTTGACGGTAAGGTGGAGGAGCAGGATCTGGCCGGAGCTTTTCAGGATATTCTTTCCTTTGAGCGCCAGCTTACCGACGGCGGAGCCGTTATTATCAAGCTGTTTTTATATATTTCCAAGGAAGAGCAGAAAAAGCGCTTTAAAAAGCTGGATGATTCCAAAGAGACTTCCTGGAGGGTGAGCCAGGCGGATTGGGAGAGAAATGAGCATTATAACCGGTATCTCCAGATTAATGAGGAGATGTTAGAGAGGACCGATACCGAGGACGCCCCCTGGACCATTATCGAGTCTACAGACAAGAATTACGCGGCTATGAAGATCCTGGCCACTGTGGCGGATCGGCTGGAATACGAGCTTTTAAAACGCCGGGAAAAGACAGGGGACAAAAAGAAAAAGAATACCACGGCTCCGGCGGAGAAGTTTAAAACCGGAGTATTATCCGGGGTGGACTTAAACAAATCCCTGACCAGGGAGGAATACAAAGAAAGACTGGATAAGCTTCAGAAAAAGCTGGAAGTGCTGCACAGCGAGATTTACCGGCTGAGAATTCCTGTAGTCATCGGATTTGAGGGCTGGGACGCAGGAGGAAAGGGAGGGGCCATCAAACGCCTTACCAGCCATCTGGATCCCAGAGGTTATCAGGTAAACCCCACCGCCTCGCCCAATGACATTGAAAAGGTTCACCATTATCTGTGGCGGTTCTGGAACAATGCGCCCAAGGCCGGACACGTTGCCATTTTTGACCGGACCTGGTACGGAAGAGTGATGGTAGAAAGAATAGAAGGCTTTTGCACCGAGGCCGACTGGAAACGGGCTTACCAGGAGATTAACGAGATGGAAGCCCACATGGCAAACGCCGGGGCCATTGTCTTAAAATTCTGGCTTCACATCGACAAAGATGAGCAGGAGCGCCGGTTTAAAGAGAGGATGGAAGATCCGGCCAAGCAGTGGAAGATTACCGATGAGGACTGGCGCAACCGGGAAAAGTGGGATCAGTACGAGGAAGCGGTAAACGAGATGCTGGTCCGCACTTCTACTACCTATGCCCCCTGGATTGTAGTGGAAGGCAACGATAAGTATTATGCCAGAGTCAAGGTGCTGGAGACCGTGGTAGAAGCCATGGAGAGAAAGATCAAAGAGCACAATAAAAAGAAAAAAGGAAAGAACTAAAAAATCTATGAGCAAGGTCATCATTGCAGGCGGCGGAGCCGCCGGTATGGCTGCAGGTATCGCAGCGGCCAGGAGAGGCCATCAGGTCCATATTTACGAAAAAAATGAAAAGCTGGGGAAAAAAGTTTATATTACCGGAAAAGGCCGGTGCAATGTGACCAATGCCTGTGAAACGGAAGATCTGTTAAAAGGGGTAGTGACCAACAGCCGTTTCCTTTACAGCAGCTTTTACGGTTTTACCAATCAGGATATGATGGATATGCTGAATGAAGCTGGCTGCCCCTTAAAGACAGAGCGAGGCGGCCGGGTATTTCCGGTTTCCGATAAATCTTCGGATGTGTTGAAAGCCCTTACCGGGATTTTGCGCCGGCTGGATGTGGAGATCCATCTGAACCAGCCGGTAGCAGGGCTGATTTTGAAGAAGGATTCCCAAAGCGGAGAGACCGTATGCAGAGGGATCCGCCTGGCGGGCCGGTTTGAAAAGGAGATGGCAGCAGACGCGGTGATTGTGGCCACCGGGGGACTGTCCTACCCATCTACCGGATCCACCGGGGACGGATACGCCTGGGCCAAAAAGGCAGGTCACAAGATTACGGCGCTTTCCCCGGCGCTGGTTCCCTTTGAGACAGAGGGAGATAGGGCAGGAATGCTTCAGGGACTGGCCCTTAAAAATATCCGGGTATCTATCCGAAATGGAAAAAGGGAACTATATCAGGATTTTGGAGAAATGCTGTTTACTCATTTCGGAGTCAGCGGCCCGGTTCTTTTAAGCGCCAGCAGCTACTGTGCAGGGGCTATCCGAAAAGGCCCTCTGACCCTGATAATCGATTTAAAGCCTGCCCTGTCCCGGGAACAATTGGATCAGCGGATCCTTCGGGACTTTGAAGAGTCTAAAAACAGGCAGTTTAAAAATTCTCTGAATCACCTTCTTCCGGCCAGGCTTATCCCTATTATTATAGAAGAAAGTGGGATCCATCCGGATAAACAGGTTAACGAGATTACCAGACAGGAGCGCAGGCAGCTGGCGGAAGCCATAAAGGGATTTTCCCTTACTCTTACAGGACTCCGGGGCTATGAAGAGGCCATTATCACCCAGGGAGGCGTGGATGTAAAGGAAATAAATCCCGCCACCATGGAATCAAAACTGGTAAAAGGGCTTTTCTTTGCCGGGGAGGCGCTGGATCTGGACGCCATAACAGGAGGCTATAATCTGCAGATTGCCTGGTCCACAGGCTGGGCCGCCGGAATGGGGATCCCTGGCCAGGCTGTTACAATACAAGACGGAGGAAATTAATATGGCTTATTTCAGTATTGCAGTAGACGGCCCTGCGGGGGCGGGAAAGAGCACCATCGCCAGGGCGGTGGCGGCAAAACTGGGCTTTATCTATGTGGATACGGGGGCAATGTACCGTGCCATGGCCCTGTATTTCCTGAAACAGGGGATCGGAAGGGAGGAGGAAGCAGCCATAAAAGAGGCCTGCAGCCAGGCGGAGATTACCATCCGCTATGAGGATGGCATACAGCAGGTGATATTAAATGGTGAAAACGTCTCATCTAAAATCCGCACGGAGGAGGTGGGGGATATGGCTTCCGCCACCAGCGTCTATCTGCCGGTAAGGGAAAAGCTGGTACAGCTCCAGCAAAAGCTGGCAGAAAGCGCCAATGTGATTATGGACGGCCGGGATATCGGCACCTGCGTCCTTCCGGGAGCTCAGGCAAAGATTTATCTTACTGCCAGCTCCGCTGTGCGGGCAAAAAGACGCTACGATGAGTTAAAAGAAAAAGGAATGACGTGTAATTTACAAGAAATTGAACAAGATATTATAGAGAGAGATTACCGGGATATGCACAGGGAACACTCTCCCTTAGTTCAGGCGGAGGACGCCGTCTTGGTGGACAGTTCTTCTATGACCATTGAACAGGTGATTGAGACCATTATCCGAATCGCCCGGGGAAAGGGATTAGATGAAGGTAATTGTGGCTAAAACCGCTGGTTTCTGTTTTGGAGTGGAACGGGCAGTGGAACAGGTATACGAGCAGATAGAAAAAAATGACGGCCGTCCTATTTACACTTACGGTCCCATTATCCACAACGAAGAAGTGGTAAGGGACCTGGAGGAAAAGGGAGTCCGGGTCATTGAGACAGAGGAAGAATTAAAAGCCTTAAAAGACGGCGTGGTGATTATCCGCTCTCACGGAGTGGGAAAGCATATTTATGATTTGCTCCAACAACAGGGAATCCAGATTGTGGATGCCACCTGTCCCTTTGTAAAAAAGATCCACCGGATTGTAAAAGAGGAAAATGGGAAAGGCCGCCGGGTCATTATTGTGGGAAATGAGAGCCATCCGGAGGTGCAGGGCATCAAAGGCTGGGGGAATCAGGATACCATTGTAGTGGAAAACGAAGAGCAGATAGAAAAACTTTCCTTTGAGGCGAAGGAAAAGCTAAGCATTGTTTCACAGACGACATTTAATTACAAGAAATTTCAAGATTTAGTTGAAAAATTTTTAAAAAAGGGTTATGATAGTAGTGTTTTAAATACGATTTGCAATGCAACACAGGAAAGACAGTCGGAAGCGCGGAGGATTGCATCTGAGGTAGACGCTATGATTGTGATAGGCGGGAAGAGCAGTTCCAACACTCAGAAACTATATGAAATCTGCCGTAGGGAGTGTGAGAACACGTATTACATCCAGACATTTGACGATTTGGAACCTGAAAGTGTAAGTTCTGTGCGAAGCGTAGGTATTACAGCGGGAGCATCCACTCCCAAAAACATTATTAAGGAGGTTCATACTAGTGTCAGAGTTAAGTTTTGAACAAATGTTGGAGGAATCATTAAAAACAATACGTACAGGAGAGGTTGTCACTGGTAAGGTTATCGATGTCAAAGAAGATGAAGTGGTTTTAAATATAGGTTACAAGTCTGATGGCATTATTCCGAGAAACGAGTATACCAACGAGCCGGGTGCAGATTTGACTACTCTTGTACACGTAGGTGACGAGATGGAAGCAAAGGTTATTAAGGTAAACGACGGCGAGGGTCAGGTAGCGCTTTCTTATAAGAGACTGGCAGCTGACAGAGGCAACAAGAGACTGGAGGAGGCTTTTAACAATCAGGAGGTTCTTACCGCAAAGGTTACCCAGGTTCTGGACGGCGGTTTGAGCGTAGTAGTGGAGGAGGCCAGAGTGTTTATTCCTGCAAGTCTGGTATCTGATACTTACGAGAAGGATCTGTCCAAATATGCCGGACAGGAAATTGAGTTTGTCATTACAGAGTTCAATCCTAAGAGGAGAAGAATCATTGGCGACAGAAAGCAGCTTATGGTTGAGAGAAAGGCTGCTATGCAGAAGGAATTGTTTGAGAGAATCCAGGTTGGCGATACCGTAGAGGGCACTGTAAAGAATGTTACAGATTTTGGCGCATTTATTGATTTAGGAGGCGCTGACGGTCTTTTACACATCTCTGAGATGAGCTGGGGCAGAGTGGAGAACCCCAAAAAGGTATTTAAGACCGGCGATCAGGTTCGGGTTCTGATTAAGGATATCCAGGGTGAGAAGATCGCCCTCAGCTTAAAGTTCCCGGAGACCAATCCCTGGGCAGACGCAGCTGAGAAGTATGCAGCCGGAAATGTTGTTTACGGCCGTGTGGCACGTATGACTGATTTCGGTGCATTTGTAGAGCTGGAGCCGGGCGTTGATGCGCTGCTTCATGTATCCCAGATTGCAAGAGAGCATATTGAGAAGCCTTCTGACGTATTAAAGATTGGCCAGGAGATAGAGGCAAAAGTAGTAGATTTCAACGAAGCAGACAGAAAGATCAGCTTAAGCGTAAAGGCTCTTCTGGTTCCGGAGCAGAGAGAAGCTTCTGTTCAGGATGCAGATATTGCAGATGTTGATATTGACGCATATACAGAATAATTAGAATCGTTCAGATCCCCCTTTGTTTGAAGCAGAGGGGGATTTTTTGTATCATAGGAAAGCAGGCCCTCTGATACAAAAACGATCCGCGGGGATCGCACTGGGGCGGAGAGAATTCTTGTATCAGAGGAACCCTTTGCGGCGGAGAGGGAAAAGAGGAGGACAAGCAGAATGAAAAGGCAAACTATCATAAAAATAAGGGCGGCCCTTATTGGAGCCGGCGTCCTGTGGGCATTTTCCGCAGGAACGGTTCATGCCCGGACCATCCGTCCTCATCAGATTTCCATTGCCATGGTAACTCCCTATGATGAGGTTATGGTAAGCCGAATCTGCACAGAGAGAGGGGAGGAGGAGCTGCATATCGTAGTGTCCTTAAAGACCCGCACTTTATTTCTATGTTATGGAAGCCAGATTATTGATCAGTTTATTGCCCAGGTGGGAATGAATTCGGCAGAAGGGGATAAGCAGCGCCAGGGGGACAAGCGGACACCCAGAGGGGAATATTATGTATGCTTAAAAAACGGAAACAGCCGGTATTACCGGGCATTAGGCCTTTCTTACCCTAATGAGAAGGATGCAGAGAGAGGATATGAAGCAGGTCTGATCTCCCAAGCAAAAAGGGAGGAGATCGCCCGGACTGTCAGCCAGGGCGGCCTGCCGGACTGGAACACGGCTCTGGGGGGATATATTGAGATCCACGGGGAAAAAGGGGGCCCCACTGACGGCTGTATAGCAGTGGGAAACCCCGTGATGGACTGCCTGTGGCCGGTTGTGGAGCCAGGCTGTAAGGTACGGATTTATTGAAGAAAATCATGATTTTTCTTTGAGAATATGTTCTACTGCTCCCCATTCAATAACAGGTAAGTTTTTCTGGATAGAAGAGGAGGTTTGCTTCGTTTTGCTGGCGATTTTGATGATATTGAAAAGCAGGCTTCCCACTGCCAACACAAAACAGATACCTGCTGCGCCTATGGCAATAGTCAGATTATTCTCCACCCCGGAAAAGAAATAGCATCCTGCGCCCAGGATAATACCCAGAATAATACAGACGATGGGAGTGCTGAACATATCATTCTTTAAGCCGCTGACAGCCCAGGACTGAGGCTTATGACAGTGAGGACACTGGTCTTTAAAAGCTTTGGAGTAAATTCGTTTTTCTGTAGCATTGCGGTGGGCTTCCTGTACCGCCTCCACAAGCTTTTTATGGGCCATCTGATCTAATTTTTCCTGTTTTCGGGCTTCCAGCTGCTTATAATTGCTGTTGATCTCAGCTTGTACAGTAATGGCTGCCTTTAACGGTCCGCTTTCTTTCATGCACTGTTCACAGCGGAAAGAATATGGCACATTAACGCTTTCTTTTTTTGTGTGTTTGTAATAAGTACCCATTTTTTCAGTTCCTCCTATTAAAGTATCTTTCTTCTGAGTATACTATTATCTTAATAAAAGTCAATATTTCTTGCATAGATTAGGTTGACAAATAATATTATATGCTGTATACTATTGCTGCAAACAATAATATACGGTATATAATATTGTATAAAGCAATTATATTATATGATAAGAAGTATAAAAGAAAGGAGCAGGACTATGGTATTTAATACAGGGGCTGCTTTGCTGGATGCCATTGTATTGGCAGTGGTCTCCAAAGACGCGGAAGGCACCTATGGATATAAGATCACACAGGACGTCCGTCAGGCCATTGAGATCTCAGAGTCAACCCTATATCCGGTTTTACGGAGACTGCAAAAAGAGGCTTGTCTGGAAGTTTATGATCTGGCGATTGACGGAAGAAACCGGCGCTATTACCGGATAACAGAGCAGGGAAGGGTACAACTGAACCTTTACCGGGGGGAATGGGCCAATTATTCTAAGAAGATATCCCGCATTTTTGAGGAGGCTTGTGTATGAACCGAGAAACATTTATGAAAGAGTTGGAATATCTTCTCCAGGATATTTCGGAGGAGGAGAAGGCAGATGCCTTAAGCTATTATGCAGATTACCTGGAGGAGGCGGGAGCAGAGAATGAAGAACAGGTATTAAAGGAGTTTGGCAGCCCTGAGCGTATTGCCGCCATGATCCGCGCTGATTTAACCGGTAATCTGAAAGAGAGCGGAGGCTTTACGGAAAGAGGATTTGAAGACGAGCGTTTTCGGGATCCCGGCTATCAGGTAGCCAAAAGGGGAAATTCAACTCAGACAGAATCTGGCCCGCAGACCGAAGGGGAAACTTACAGGAGAACTAGTACAGAAGCTGACAGAAATGCAGAAGGTCAGGGGTGGAAAAACAGTAAAAAGACCGGATTCTGGAAAGGGCAGACCGGAGAGACAGAAACCAATGGATGGAAGATCGCATTCCTGGTTTTGGTCCTGATCCTGGCTTCGCCTCTGATTTTAGGGGTATTTGGAGTGGGCTTAGGCCTTGCCGGAGGCCTGTTGGGACTTTTAATCGGGGTAATAGCAGTTCTGGCCGCCCTTTTTCTGGCAGCTGCCCTGTGGACGGTGGCATGGATTGTTGTGGGGATTGTTGTGATTTTTGCTGGTGTGGCAGTGGCAGTGACGCCCTATAACCTTTTAAATGGTATCTGGTGTATGGGCATGGGAGTAGCTTGTTTGGGAATAGGCCTGATTTCTCTGGCAGTCAGCGTATTATTTTATGGAAAGCTGGTTCCCTGGCTGTTTTATGGTTCTGTAAACCTGACAAAAAAATTGGTTGACCGAATAAGGAGGATCTCATGAAAAAATGGGTTAAAATCGTCGTTCTTACTGGCGTGGCTATGCTGGTATTAGGAAGCATTACGGCTCTGGCGGCCATGGGATTGGGAGGCAGGCCCGGGGTGGTGAATCTTTCCCGGGGAAGAGTGGATTACATCAGTGTAGATGACTGGGAAGACAGATGGGACGACTGGGAGGACAGACTGGATGGCTGGAGAGACCGGCGGGAAAGGAGAAGAGCCGGGGAAGCGTCTGAAGAGGCTTCTCTTTCTGCCACGGCGCAGAAGGTGGAGACCGGGTATATCCAAAAAGTAGACGTAGAACTGTATGGGGGAGAAGTAGAGATTATTTCCACCCCGGAGAAGCAGATTCAGTTTTCTGTAGATGAGCAGGCAAAAAGACGGGGGATCTATGTATACCAGGAAGATGGTGAATTGAAGGTCCGCCAGCACAGGGAAGAATTTAAACGGTTTTCTGGCGAGTCTTACGGCTTGGTACAGATTGGGATTCCGGAAACCATGGTTTTGGATAAACTGGAGTGCGAGATGGATACAGGGGTGTGTATGATAGAAAATATAAGCGCCCGTTCTATGGATTTGAGCACGGATATAGGCGAGATAGATGTGAGAGGAGCCAGCGCCGGAGAGCTGGATGCCAATGTGGATATAGGCACACTCTTTTATGAGGGAAATGTAGAGCAGCGGCTGGAAGGAGAGTGTGGGATCGGAGAGCTGGACTTTAGACTGAAGGGGGAAGAGACCGATTTCAGTTACTCCATAGAGACCGGTATGGGAACCGTAAAAATTGGCCAGTCCGAATATAGCGGAATCGGCGTACATGTAAATGAAGGCTCCGGAGCAGGAAAACGGATGGAATTAGAAACCGGAACAGGCGCTATTGGAGTAGAGTTTTATCAATAAACAAAAATCTGGTATAGGACCGGGGAAAAGTGGGAATGATTTGGGTGCATAGGAAAAAAGGAGGCGCCCAATATGTCAAAACCGAAAAATCAGGTTCCCATTGATCCGGCAGAGCTAAGCCCGGAAGAAAAGCTAAAATTTGAAATAGCAGAGGAACTGGGACTGGGAGATAAAGTAATAAAAGGCGGCTGGAGAAGTCTGACTGCCAAGGAGAGCGGCCGGATTGGCGGCCTGATAACAAAAAAGAGAAGAGAGCAGAAAAATACTTAAATGTGAAAGCAGCGGCAGAATCCGGGGTTATACCGGAACTTGCCGCTGGGCGGCATAAATTGGAGAGACAAGTCGTGAAAATAGGAATCATCAGTTTTACGGAAAAAGGAAAAGATCTGGCTCAAAAAGCCGCATATGCTCTTGAAAGAGCAGGCCACAGCTGTGACATAACTCCCTGGGAAAAAGGAATGAGCTTGTCCGGCTGGGCAGAGCGTCAGTGGCAGAGCAGGGAAGGGCTTTTGTTTATCGGGGCAGCGGGAATTGCTGTCCGAACCATAGCGCCTTTTTTGAAGGATAAGTTCACCGATCCGGCTGTGGTGGTGATGGACGAAAAAGGCCGGTTTGCAATTCCCCTGGTGTCCGGCCATGTGGGGGGAGCCAACGCTTTGGCAATGACCCTGGGACAGATTTTGGGAAGTACTCCTGTTATCACTACGGCTACGGATGTAAATGGAGTATTTGCCGTGGATATTTTTGCAAAAGAAAACCGTCTGCATCTCTCAGACCGGTTCCTGGCAAAACAGATCTCAGCAGATCTTTTGGCAGGCAGGCCTGTGGGGTGGAGGGCAGACTGGGGGAGCTTCCCCATGCCGGAAGGCTTTGTTATGGCTTGCGGGGACCAGGATGCCGGTGAGGGACATACATACGGAGAAGGGGAAAAAGTGCCGGAAGGTCCTGGGACAGCCGTTTGGATTACCGTATCTTCCCGGGAACGCCCCGGATGGCTGAAACTGATCCCCAAGGCGGTCATTGTAGGGATGGGGTGCCGGAAAGATATTCCATTCCAAAGCCTAAGCCAGGCAGTAGATCAGATGCTGGCGGATCACCATATCAGCGGCCAGGCGGTGTTTGGGGTGGCCACCATAGACAGAAAAGCCGGGGAACCGGCTGTTGCAGAGCTTATAAAAAGCCGGAACTGGAACCTGCTTTCCTACACGGCAGAAGAACTGGAAAAGGCGCCGGGGGTCTTTCCTGAATCAGAATTTGTCCGCAAAACTGTAGGGACAGGGAATGTGTGTCAGCGGGCGGCTCTTTTATCCGGCGGCCGCCTGCTGGCGGAAAAAACCAGATTTCCAGGTATTACCATAGCCCTGGCACTTTGGGAGAACTGAGGGAGTGGCGGCTCCAGCAGACAAAGACTGAGCATCCCTTTGCCCGCTGAGAGTAGAAAAAAAGAAGAGAAAAAATAAAACACAGGAGAAAAATGATGTTTCGAGAGATGAGAAGAAAGAACCAGATTCTGACTGACGAGGAAAATCGTCAGATTTTAGAGCAGGGAACCAGCGGCGTGCTGGCCCTTTTCGGGGATGAAGGATATCCTTACGCGCTTCCCATAAGCTATGTTTATGAGGACGGCCGGATATTTTTTCACAGCGCTGTAACCGGCCATAAAATTGATGCGGTAAAAAACTGCCCCAAAGCCTCCTTCTGTGTCATTGCTCAGGATCAGGTAATGCCGGAGGAATACACCACTTATTATAAAAGTGTAATTGCCTTTGGGGTTGTCAGAATAATAGAGGAGGAAGGGGAAAAGCGCCATGCCATAGAACGGTTTGCCCGCAAATACCATCCTGCAGATACAGAGAGCGGAAGGACTCAGATTATTTCTAAATATTGGAATAATATTTCCATGATAGAATTGGAGGTAGAGCATATGACCGGAAAAAAGGCGGCAGGGCTTATGAAAACCTGAATACCCAATAAAAAAGGAAGCAACCTTACTCCAGTAAAGGTCTGCTTCCTTAATGAATCGTGCAGAAGAAGAGACTTGAACTCTCACGGTATTGCTACCACACGGACCTGAACCGT
>CAJUJM010000107.1 GCA_910586755.1 uncultured Lachnospiraceae bacterium | reverse complement strand
CACCTGCCAGCTCGTCAGAACGCATTCCTGTTGTGAAACTTATGTTTCACAAGCGTTCTTGCTCTTTTTAGATATGTTCTCGTCCTATATGATGACGATTTTCTCCATTCCCTCTTCCCTGGCAATGTCTGCCAGATGATTTAACAGCGCCTCACCCGGAACCGGAAACCCAGCATATTCCGCCCGGACGCCCATAGGCCGGTAAGCGATTATTTTATATTGGATCTGGTTCACCGCCTGAAAAGGCTTAAGCATAGCAGAAGCCGCCCTTATGGTGGATTCCGGGTCAAACAGCCCCGGAACCACTACGGTCCTTACCTCAAACAGCTTTCCCAGAGAAGCCAGATACCTGGCGTTTTCCAGAATCTTTTGATTTCCTGCTCCGGTTACCTTTTTATGGTCTTCCTCAGGAAATGCCTTAATATCCAGCATTACCCCATCGGTTGCTTTCAGCAAATCCGGATACTGCCTGAAATCCAGAGTACCGTTGCTGTCCAGCATGGTGTTCAGTCCCTGTTCTTTGCAGATAGCAAACAGCTCTGTTAAAAACTCCGGATACAGGGTACATTCTCCCCCGGACACAGTAACTCCGCGAATAAAGGGAATCTGCCGCGCTATTTTTTTAAAGGTCTCCTCCGGAGTCATATACAAAATCCGCGGACTGGCATCATGGGTGCAAAGATGGATGCAGGTATCGCAGGATACACATTTTGACGGATCAAAGAGCACTCTCCTGTTCCCCCCGGTCTCAGAAAGACTCAAAGCTCCAGCAGGACAGGCTTCCACACAGTCTCCGCAGCCCATACATACCTTCCTGGTCTCCGGGTTGTGGCAGTAAAGGCAGTCGATATTACATCCCTGAAGGAATACAGAAGTCCGGTTTCCCGGTCCGTCTACCGCGCTGAAGGGAATAATCTTGTTGACAGGCGCCTTCATCAGCGCACCTTCCGCTCCAGAATATGGCCGTTTAGAGCAGCTCCCAGTCCCAGATGGGTGGTATCCTGAAGGACGTTCTGTCCGGCCTGCAGTTTTTCAATCTCCGATCTCTTTACCAAATATCCGGTAATCCGGATTACGTCACTGTCTTTTGAATAGAAAGACAGGTAGCGCAGCTCTTTTTGGAAAGATCCTTTTACAATATCCAGCACAAAGTCCGGATTTTTGTGAACCGTGGTATCAATGGGGAAAATATCCCCGGTTCCTGACGGGAAATATTTATGGAACTTGTCGCACTGCAGCAGGTGATCGATAAGCTCCTCCGGCTCTTCCCCAATGGGAATACGGGTTCCGGGGCTGATATTTTCGTCCTCTGCAATGCCTACCTGAGCGTGAAGAAGGAAATGTCCTCCTGTGGCCTGGCAGTAAGGATTTACATGGCTCTGGTTAAAGGCGTCAATCTGTTCCATAATCTCAACTCCCAGCCGGGTTGCCTCCTCATTAAGACCATAGCGCCCGCTTCTTCCTTCCTTTTCAAACAGGATATTGACACACTCTGCCATGCCTACCATTCCATACATGGCGGTAAAGCGATCTTTATGGATAAAGCCTTCCTTTGCAAGGAAATTATTTTCAAAGAATCCGCTCTCTTCCACCTCAAATTTGATTCTGGCATCCATATATCTGGCCATGATATCCATTACATAGGGAAGCTGATTTTCTTTAAAATCCTGGATATTCTTGGCTCTCTTTGCGATATTTCCTAAAATCAGGCGGCACAGAGTGTAGGAACCGCCTCCCACTAAAAGGCCGTTGTAGCAGCTTGCAATCACATAGTTTTCCCCCAGTTCCTTCCGGAACATTTTGTGATTTGCAAAGCTGGGTTTTGCGCTGTGAAGAGCCGTATCCACTGCCAGAAGCGCAAAGTCATCGGGAGTAACCCCTTCCTCATACTTCATGGTCAGGTTAGGAACCGCCTGCTCCAGCTCTCTTTCTACTTCCAAAAGCAGACGGCCTGCTTTTGTGGCTTTTGGGCCGATATTGGCATGGGAGAAAGAATCCAGAACCGTGCGGTCAATATGCTGCATAAACAGCTTTAACATCTTCTTCGCCTGGACTTCGTCCACGTCATTAATAAAAGGCTCCAGCAGCTCATCCAGAGCCCCCACATAAACCGGGAAGTTGGTAACGCTGGGCACATGCTTATAGAAAATCAGCAGGGAATTTAAAGCCTCATAGAGATCCTTTGGAGGATCCAGCTGAAGGAACTTGCTTCCCTCCTTCATAAACTTAAAATAATCCGGAATAATATAGCGGGGGCGCACCGGCGCATGGCCCTCTGCCAGATCACAGATACATTTTACATCCCCCGGAACATTTAACAGCTGGTCAAGACCTTCCGGAAGATCTAACACCTCCATCAGGGAGTCTGCCTTGTTTGCCATATTGGCTACCTTCTGCTCATGGGTCAGAATAGGGCTTTTAATAATGTCTAAAATTTCCTGGCGTGTCTCATTTACGCGCTCCATGGTAATCTCTCTCATAAAATCTCCTCTCCCAGAATTTCTCTGTTTCTTATTATTTATGATTATTATTATTGATTTCCATTCACCTATAAAAGCAGAAATCCTTTTTTCTCTGTTTTTATAGGTCAACAGAAGTCCTTTCTTTGAAAAGAGGATATCCATAAGCAGAAATTGTTTATGAATATCCTCCTTCATGTACTAACTATTAAAATCAGTCATCCAGGGTGTAGATCTCGCCGTAAGCTGCCTCAAAATCAGCCTTGTTGTTGGGAACCACGATCTCGCCGGAAGCGATTTTTGCCTTTACATCCTCAATCTCAGTGAGAATCTCAGGAGCTACATTGTCCGTAGTAGGAGCAATGTCCACGCCTGCAGTATTGATATCATAAGTCTTAACGCCGTTCTCCAGAACGCCATATAAAGCTTCCTCTGCCGCGTCATAGCTTGCATTGTCTACTCTCTTCATTGCAGAAGTTAAAATGGTCTCAGGAGCGATGGAGCTCTGGTCCGTATCAACACCGATTGCCCAGATACCGTTCTCCTTGCATCCCTCAATAACACCCAGGCCGGTGCCGCCTGCTGCGTGGAATACAACGTCAGCGCCGTCGGTTACCATCTTAGTGGTTGCGGACTTGCCGGTTGCCGGATCATTAAATGCGTTGGCATTGTACTGTAAAATCTCTGCATCCGGATTTGCGTCCTTTACGCCTGCCAGATAGCCGTAGCCAAACTGATGCATATTCTCGCTGGCCATACCGATAACAAAGCCAACTTTATTGGACTCAGTGGTCTTACCTGCCACATAGCCAACCAGGTAGGAAGACTGGGCCTGCTCAAACATTAAGCAGGTTACGTTAGGCAGATCTGCGTTTACCGCATCATCAATGATGGCAAACTGCTGATCCGGATAAGCTTCTGCTGCCTTTCTGGTAGCGTCAGATAACATATAGCCTACACAGATAATTAAATCATAATCTTCGTCTACGAAGTTTTCAATATTGGGGGTGTAGTCAGCATCGTTTTTGGACTCTAAGTAGTTTACCTGAATACCTAACTCCTTACCTGCTCTCTGTAAGCCTTCCCAGGAAGACTGGTTGAAAGAGCCATCGTTTACGCCGCCTACGTCGGTTACCATACCAACCTTAAATTCAGACGGATCCTTTACCGGGGTGCCTGCTGCATCTGCAGGAGCCTCAGTCTCTGCAGGAGCTTCAGCCTCTGCTTTGGTCTCTGCGGGAGCCTCGGTAGCGGCTGCTGTAGTAGTTGCCTCAGTGGCTGCTGCCGTGGTCTCGGTAGAACCACCGCCACAGGCTGTCATGGACAGTGCCATGGAAGCAGCCAGAAGAACTGCTAATGCGGATTTCTTCATAATTTTAATTCCTCCTCTGTGATTTAATAAAAATCCTACCCTTATACTATACCCTTTTTCGACAAATCCGTCAATAAAGGCATGGAATTTTTAGTAAAAAATAGTAACAGTTCAGACGGCGGGGAATTTGAGATACAAGTATTTACCAATAGATTCAAACAGAAAAGTTTTAGTTTTGAGTATCTTAATGTTGACTGCTTTATATTTGCGTGCTATTCTTGGGAAAGCATCAGAAAATCAAACTGAAGGAGGTCATCTTTATGGTGCCTGCCAATACCAAGCATTACACAATTGAAGAAATTTATGCCTTACCGGAGGGCCAACGCGCTGAGCTGATTGACGGACAGATCTATAATATGGCTCCGCCAAGCACTACCCATCAAAGACTTGTTTTCAGGCTGTCTTCTGTCATTGACAACTATTTAAAGCAAAAAGAAGGAACCTGTGAAGTGTTTATCTCTCCGTTTGCAGTATTTTTAAACAAAGATAATAAAAATTATGTCGAGCCTGACATTTCTGTTATTTGTGATAAGGATAAAATAGATGACAGGGGATGCAATGGCGCCCCTGACTGGATAATTGAAATTACATCTCCTTCGGATCCTCACAGAGATTATGGTATTAAGCTCTTTAAATACCGTACGGCAGGCGTTAGAGAGTACTGGATCGTAAATCCATTGACACGGGTTGTCACAGTTTATGACTTAGAAAATGAAATAGGCACAAACCAATACACCTTTCATGATAGGATTCCTGTATGTATTTATGATGATTTATCCATCCAGATTTCTAATCTGTTATGACAGGGTTTAAGGCCATAGGCCTTATGGAACCATTTGTTTCGTCAGAACATCAAAAAACCTTGCATTTATAAGGTTTTTCCTATAAATACAAGGTTTTTATCAGAAAGCTACTGAGGGGACTTGAACCCCTGACCTACTGATTACGAATCAGTTGCGCTACCGACTGCGCTACAGTAGCATGGATTGCTTGAAAAAACAAGCTGCTGACAATCCAGCAGCTTATCCTTCGTGACCTGTCCGGGAATCGAACCCGGGTTTACGCCGTGAGAGGGCGTCGTCTTGACCGCTTGACCAACAGGCCATAAAATCGAGGCGACGTGATTCGAACACGCGGCCTCTGCGTCCCGAACGCAGCGCTCTACCAAACTGAGCCACGCCTCGATAAAACTGTAATATCAGGCAGCCTGATACTGCTTTCAATCACAACTCGTAGTATAATACAAAACCTGGCAACTGTCAATGGAAATTTTGCCAATTTTTAAAAAAATTTGCAAAATTTCCGTAACCCATGAGCCAGGGTAAGCAGGCAAGAAGATCCCCCGGCTCATCGGTTACAAATCGAAAGCTGCCTACATCTCTACAGGAGTAAATCCCAGATCGTCTAAAAGCTCCACCGCCTTCGCTTCGCAGTTAGCGCAGCCATCGATGGTGACGGTCTTATTTTCCAAACTGATGGTGTGCTTAATCTCCGCTTCTGTCAAAGCTTTATCGATTCTTGACACACACCCGTTGCACATCATTTCTTCACACTTGTAAGTTTTCATTCCATTCTCTCCTTTAAATTTATTGGTTTTACTTCATCATTTTCTGGATGGCCGTGCACAGCTCATCTACCACATCCAGATCCCCGGATTCAATCTCATTGACCACACAGGACTTAATGTGATTAGATAAAAGAACCTTGCTGAAGCTGGAAAGAGCTGCCTGGGCTGCTGAAACCTGGGTTAAAATATCAATACAGTAGCGCTCCTGCTCCACCATGTTTTTAATTCCTCTTACCTGGCCTTCAATCCGGTTGAGACGGCTTAGCAGATCCTTCTGCTCCACCGGTTCCCGGTGCTTGTGCTTGCAACATTCTTTTTCTTCTGCCATCATTTTTCTCCTTTCACAACAGGACTCTTTACAGCTTAAGGGTTCTTAAACGCAGCGCGTTTCCCACCACGCACACAGAACTCAAGGACATGGCAAAGCCGCCCAGCATGGGATTTAACAGTGGACCGCCAAAGAGATATAAAACGCCGGCCGCCACCGGGATCCCCAATGTGTTGTAGAAAAATGCCCAGAACAGATTTTCTTTAATATTGCGGATAGTCGCCTTGCTCAGCTTAATGGCCCGGAATACATCCAACAGGTCCGATTTCATTAATACAATATCTCCAGATTCCAGGGCAATGTCGCTGCCGGATCCGATGGCGCAGCCTGCGTCTGCCTGGACCAGGGCCGGAGCGTCATTAATGCCGTCTCCTACCATCATTACGGTTCTGCCTTCCTTTTGGAGCCGGCTTACCACCTCTGCCTTATCCTCGGGAAGCACCTCTGCAATTACCTCGTCCACATGGGCCTGTTTTCCGATATACTCTGCGGTCTGCCGGTTGTCTCCCGTTACCATATATACCTTAACCCCTATGGATTTCAGCTGGTCAATGGCTTCTCTGCTGGTATCCTTAATGGTATCTGCCACGCAGATCATTCCGGCCAGACGTCCGTCAATAATCAGGTACATAGGGGTCTTTCCCTGGCTGGCCCCGTATCTGGCTTCTGCCTCTTCGTCCGGAAGAAGATTCATTTTGGCCAGCAGGCGTTTATTTCCAATGCCTACCGATTTTCCGTCTAATACTGCCACGATTCCGGCTCCTGTAAGGCTCTCAAATTGCTCCGGCATGGATAAGGAAAGCTCCTCTTCTCTTGCCTTTTCCACAATAGCCTGGCCCAGAGGATGCTCCGACATCTGCTCGCAGCTGGCCGCCAGGGTAAGTAATTCCTGCCTGGTTTTTCCTTCCACCAAAGCAATCACATCGGTTACCTCCGGCTTTCCCTGAGTAATGGTGCCGGTTTTATCCAGGATCACCGCATCCACCTTATGACAGATTTCCAGGGCCTCCCCGCTTTTAATCAGGATGCCGTGGCTGGCTCCCACTCCGGTTCCCACCATAATTGCGGTAGGGGTTGCAAGGCCCAGAGCACAGGGGCAGGCAATCACCAAAACTGCCACAAAAATAGTCAGAACAAAAGAAATATCCTTTCCTCCCAAGGTAAGCCACAAAAGGGCTGCCACAGCCGCAATAGCCATCACAGCAGGTACAAACACTCCTGCAACCCGGTCGGCCAGCTTGGAAATGGGCGCTTTTTTCCCCTGGGCGTCCTCAATCATTTTGATAATCTTGGACAGGGTGGTGTCATTTCCCGTCCGGGTCACCTCCACCTCCATAGCCCCATTATAGTTCATACTTCCGCCAATGACAACCGCGCCCGGCTCTTTTTCCACAGGAACACTCTCCCCGGTAAGCATGGACTCATCCACACTGCTGACGCCGCTTACCACAGTACCGTCCAGGGGTATCCGGCTGCCAGGCTTAATTAAAATATGCTGGCCTGGAAGAACCATCTCCGTCTTAACCTCCCGCTCAGCGCCGTTCTCATAGAGAATGGCCGTATCCGGCGCTAATTCCATCAGTTTCCGGATCGCTTCGGAAGTTTTTCCCTTGCTGCGGCTTTCCATATATTTGCCCAGCATAACCAGAGTTACCACCACAGCGGCGGACTCATAGTATAAATGGTGGGCATTCATAGGATTTTTCGGGATTCCTAAGGTCATCACCAGGCTGTAGAGAAATGCGCTTCCCGTGCCAATGGCCACCAGGGAGTCCATATTGGGATTTCCTTTTATAAGCGCTTTAAATCCTACAATATAAAACTTCCTTCCGCAGATTAAAACCGCCACTGTAAGGATAAGCTGAGCCAGAGCATACCCCAGGGGGCCGCTGTTCATATCCATAAACGCCGGGAGGGGCATGGGAAACGGAACCATATGTCCCATGGAGATATACAAAAGGGGAACAGCAAAACAAATCGCTGTAATTAACCGGGTTTTGGCCCTTTTAAGCTGGATTCTCTGGTGTTCCAGCTCTCTCTCCTGCTCTTTTTTCTCTGCGTCTGGATCCAGAAGAGCCGCTTTAAATCCGGCCCTATCCACCTTTTGAATAATCATATCCGGCTCTATCTGGGTTTCATCATAGGTAATTACCATCCGGTTGGTGGTCAGGTTTACATTGCTCTGCTCCACCCCCGGCATTTTCCTGGTAACCCGCTCTACCGCGCCGCTGCAGGCAGCGCAGGTCATTCCGTCTATCAGATAACATTCTGTTTTCATAGATCCACTCCTTTCCCATATACCATATAGGGGTATGTGGTATGTATTATAAAATATGAAATACAAAATGTCAATATATTTTTACCCAAAGTCAAACAAGGACAATTGATTGCTCTCCGGCAGGTCTCCTAAAATATTTAAATCTGCCATCAAATCGCAGACCGTCTTGCTGACTTTTGCCCGGTTTCTGAAATCCTCTTTGGACAAAAACGGTCCGTCCCCGGCCGCCTCTACGACTCCCTCTGCCGCCTTTTCTCCCAAACCGTCAATACTGCTTAGAGAAGGCATCAGCTTTCCGTCCACAATCTGAAAGTGGCGGGCTTTTGCCCTGTAAATATCAATGGGAATGAACTCAAAGCCTCTGGCATACATCTCCTGGACAATCCTCATATCCCGCAGCGTATCCTGCTCCTTTTTGGACAGGGTATCGCCGCGCTTTTTATAGTCTGCCAGATGAAATTCCAGCCTCTCCCTTCCCTGGCACATGAGTTCATAGGAAAAGCCGCTGGCCCGGATACTGAAAAAGGCAGCGTAATAGGCCAGGGGATAAAATACTTTACAATAAGCAATTCGCCATGCCATCATAACGTATGCCGCCGCATGGGCCTTGGGGAACATGTATTTAATTTTTTTACAGGACCAGATATACCAATCCGGCACCCCATGTTTTAACATCTCTTCTTCCCATTCCGGCTTAAGCCCCTTCCCCTTTCGGACGCTCTCCATAATGGTAAAAGACAAGCCTTCTTCCAATCCCATCTGAATCAGGTAGATCATAATGTCGTCACGGGTACAGATGGCAGTCTGAATGGTGGCTTTTCCTTCCTGAATCAGGGTCTGAGCATTGCCCAGCCACACATCCGTACCATGGGACAGGCCCGATATCCGGACCAAATCAGAAAAATATTTGGGCTGGGCGTCAATTAACATCTGCATGGCAAAATCTGTTCCAAACTCAGGGATACCCAAGGCCCCCAGCTTACAGCCGCCTAAATCCTCCGGAGTCACCCCCAGGGCTGAGGTATTCTGAAACAAAGACATTACCTCCTTGGAATCTAAAGGAATGTCTTTCACCGGATCCAGGCCTGTCAAATCCTGAAGCATGCGGATCATGGTGGGATCATCGTGTCCCAGAATATCCAGCTTCAGCAGGTTGTGGTCAATGGAGTGATAGTCAAAATGGGTGGTCACCGTCATGGTGGTCATATCATTGGCAGGATGCTGAACCGGAGTAAAGGAGTTGATCTCCTCTCCCAAAGGCAGCACAATAATACCCCCCGGATGCTGGCCTGTGGTGCGGCGCACTCCCACACACCCCTGGACAATCCGGTTGATCTCACAGTTTCTCTTTCTGGCTCCCCGCTCCTCATAATATCTTTTTACATAGCCGTAGGCAGTTTTATCCGCCAGGGTGCCGATGGTTCCGGCCCGGAAGGTTTGTCCTTTACCGAAGATTACCTCTGTGTAATCGTGGGCCTTGCTCTGGTACTCGCCGGAAAAATTCAGGTCAATATCCGGCTCCTTGTCTCCCTTAAAGCCTAAAAAGGTCTCAAAGGGAATGTCAAAGCCTTCTTTTTTCAGAGGCTTTCCACAGATCGGGCAATCCTTATTCGGCATATCACAGCCTGCCATGCCGCTGAATTTTTTCACCTCTTCTGAAGTGAAATCGCTGTAATGGCAGTGGGGACAGTAATAATGGGGACTTAGAGGATTTACCTCCGTAATTCCCGCCATAGTTGCCACCAGAGAAGAACCTACAGAGCCTCTGGATCCCACCAGATACCCATCCTCATTGGATTTCCATACCAGCTTCTGGGCAATAATGTACATTACCGCAAACCCATTGGAAATAATGGAGTTTAACTCTCTCTCCAGACGCTCCACCACGATTTTGGGAAGATCTTCCCCATAAATCTCATGGGCCCTGTCATAGCAAATTTTCCGCAGGGTTTCGTCTGAATTGGGAATTACAGGAGGACACTTGTCCGGGCGGACCGGGGAGATAGGCTCGCACATATCCGCAATCATCCTGGTATTGGTGATTACCACCTCTTCCGCCTTATTAGGTCCCAGATATTCAAATTCTTTTAACATTTCTTCGGTAGTCCGAAGATACAGCGGCGCCTGATTGTCACAATCCTTAAATCCCTGTCCCGCCATAATAATCCGCCGGTATATCTCATCCCTGGGATCCAAGAAATGAACGTCGCAGGTGGCGCATACCGGCTTTCCATATTGTTCTCCCAGATCGACGATCTCTTTATTTAATTCAATTAAATCTTCCCTGGTCTTTACCTTACCATTCTCCTCCCGAAGCATAAATTCATTGTTACCAAGGGGTTGGATTTCCAGATAATCGTAGAATTCCACAATCCTGGCGATCTCTGTGTCCTGAGCTTCCTGAAGCAAAGCCTGGTAAAGCTCCCCGGCCTCACAGGCAGAGCCGATAATCAGTCCTTCCCGATGGAGAGCAAGCTGGCTTTTGGGAATCCTGGGCCTTCTGGCAAAATAGGTTAAATGGGACATAGATACCAGTTTGTAAAGGTTAATCCGCCCAATATCATTTTTGGCCAGAATAATAATGTGATGGGTTGGAAGCTTGCGTATGGTTTCCACCGAAATCTGGCTGGCATCGTTGAGCTGATCCAGATCCTCAATCCCCATTTTTCTCAGCATTGCCACAAACGCTGTAAAGATTTCTGCCGTGGCTCCGGCGTCATCCACCGCCCGATGGTGGTTTTCCAGAGAAACTCCTAATGCTTTGGCTACAACGTTTAATTTATACTTGCTTAAATTCGGCAGAAGCTTCTGTGCTAAACGAATTGTATCAATCACCGTAGGCTCTATATGGAGTCCAAGATTTTTGGCATTATGGATAATAAATCCCACATCAAAACCGGCGTTATGCGCCACCAGCACAGAATCCCCGCAGAAGCTTAAAAACTCCGGTAAAACCTCCTCTATGCCAGGGGCGTCCATTACCATATCATCGCTGATTTTTGTAAGGTCTTCTATTTCATAGGGAATCGGAACCCGCGGATTAACAAACGTACTGTATTTATCTGTAATGACTCCATCCTTTACCTTTACCGCCCCTATTTCGATAATCCGGTCTTTTTTAGAAGAAAGGCCTGTGGTCTCAATGTCAAAAACCACATAGGTTTCCGAAAACTTTTGTCCCCTGGAGTTTTCTACCGGTTGCTTCAGATCGTCTACCAGATACCCCTCTACCCCATACAGAATCTTAAAGGTATCCCCCTTATCCAAAGCATGATTGGCATCAGGAAATGACTGTACGCAGCCGTGATCCGTTACCGCAATGGCAGGCATCCCCCAGCTTTTGGCCCGTTTGATAATATCCTTCACCTCGGAAACCCCATCCATATCGCTCATTTTGGTGTGGCAGTGAAGCTCCACCCTCTTTTCCAGGCTGTTGTCCATACGCCTGGAAGTAAAATCTTCACACTTCTTTATCCCGGTAACAGACCCCAGGGTCAGCTCCCCATCAAATTTGTCGATGGTGGTAATTCCCCTGATTTTTATAAAATTCCCCATAACCACCGCATTATTCAGATCCTCCAGCATTTCCTCCTTGGCAAACATTTTTACTGTCATGGTGTCTGTAAAATCCGTGATGCTAAAAATAAGTATCGTCTTTCCGCTGCGAAGTTCTCTGGAATCTTTGGCAATGATCCGGCCTCTTAAAACCACCTCCCCAATCTCTCCATCAACCTTATCGATTTCCATGGGTTCCCCGTCAAAGTCCCGGCCGTAAAGAACATCCGGATTGTCGGACTTTTTGGGCGTAAACCTGCGCCCGTTTTCAGGTTTGGTATTTTTCTTAAAAGAGCTGTTTTCAGGCTTGTCAGCCTCTCTCTTCTTTTGAATTGGAGGGGGTGTTTTAACTCCCACTTCCGGAAAGGGAGCTTTGTCCCCTGACAAACCTGATTCATCAAAGGGAACCGGTTCCTCTTTAACAGGCGGGGAAGACAAAGGGGCAGCCATCTGACGGCATTCTTCCTTCAGTTTTTCTTCCAATTGTTTTCTGACCTTGCTTTCCTGGGCCGGAATATAGCGGTAGCGCACCTCTATGGGAAGACCGCATCTTTCTAAGAAAATCTTTTCCAGAATTCTCTTTAACTCTCCGGCCTTTTCTTTGGACACCATGTTATCTTCTATGGTCATCTCCATCAGATCCTTCTCAGGAAAGGCAATTTGGGATTTTCGAAAAATGGCGTACTCAATAATGCTGTAGTTTTTAAGCTCCGCCAGCAAGCTGTCTTTATACACCATTAAAAGCTTTTCCGGGGTGTACTGGCCGGAAAGGGTATATTTTTCCTGAATTTTAATTCTCAGCTCTTTGTCCGGGAAAAGCTGTTCTTTTATGCCCTTTTCCAGGGCAAAAATATTGCTTTTATGGATCAGTCTGGGACTTATCAGATAAATGCGAAGAGAGCTTCTGTCTCTGGCGGCAGAAACCTTTTCTACCTGAACCAGATTTAAAAGCTCTTTTAACTGAGGCGCAATATTTAATTGGGGGAATACTTCAAAAAACGGTTTTGCCATTCTAACCTATCTTCCTTCTCTTAAAGCCAAAAGTTCTGTCCGCAGGGCATTTAAAAGCTCTCCCTCGGGAAGCTTTCTCACGATCTCTCCTTTTTTTATCAAAAGTCCCTGGCCTACGCCTCCTGCAATCCCAAGATCCGCCTCTTTCGCCTCCCCGGGGCCATTGACCACACATCCCATTACCGCTACTTTGATATCCAGATCATCAAATTCTGCCGCCAGATTTTCCACCTGGCCCGCAAGCCCGATTAAATCAATCCGGGTCCGTCCGCAGGTAGGGCAGGAAACCACCTCCACCCCGCCTTTTCTCAGTCCCAGGGTTTTTAAAATCAGTTTTGCACTCTTAATTTCCTCCACCGGATCCCCGGTTAAAGACACCCGGATGGTATCTCCAATGCCCTGGTTTAAGATAATTCCTAAGCCTACCGAGGATTTAATATTGCCGGAGGTTAAGGTTCCCGCCTCTGTAATTCCCACATGGAGGGGATACGGAGTTTTTCCCGCAATCTCCTGGTGGGCCTTCACACACATCATTACATCCGAGGATTTGATGCTGATAACCAGCCTGTCATAGCCCATATCCTCAATGATCTGAACCTTATCCAAAGCGCTTTCCACAATCCCCTCTGCGGTTACCCTGCCGTATTTTTCTATCAAATCCTTTTCCAGGGAACCGCTGTTTACTCCCACCCGGATAGGGATGCCATATTCTTTGGCTTTATCCACAACTGCCCGGACTTTTTCTCTGGAACCGATGTTTCCCGGATTGATCCGAATTTTATCCGCCCCGTTTTCTATGGCCGCAATGGCAAGGCGGTAATCAAAATGGATATCCGCAACCAGGGGAATATGAATACGTTTTTGAATTTCCCGGATAGCCAGGGCATCCTCCATGGCAGGTACTGCTACCCGGATGATCTGGCACCCCGCCTGCTCCAAATGAAGAATCTGGGAAACCGTGGCCTCTATATCTGCGGTTCTGGTATTGCACATAGACTGAATTAAAATCGGATTTCCGCCTCCAATTACACAGTTTCCGATAGAAATCTCTTTGGTGTGATCCCGAAACATAGTCTTTCCCCTTTCTTTTTCTGATTCAGATCAGGCTTTTAATATCCTGAAACAGAATGAATATCATCAGTGCCATAAGGACTGCCATGCCTACCGCATGGACCATCCCCTCCTTTTCCTGATCAATAGGCTTTCCCCGAAGGGCTTCTATAATCAGGAAAAACAGTCTTCCGCCGTCTAAAGCCGGTATGGGAAGCAGGTTCATAACTCCTAAATTAGCGCTTAAAATAATGCTCAGGTTCAGAAGGTTTAAAAGCACCACCTCCAGGCCGTATTGTCTGGATTCATCTACCGTTTCACTTACTACCGAAACAATTTTTACAGGACCGGACACATCGTCTGCCTTTACCTGTCCCCGAAATAACATTCCCAGGCTTTTTACGGTGGCTGAAATTTGATATTTCACGTTATATACGCTGTATTTTAACGTTTCACCCAGATTTTTTGTAGGGACATATCCCGGAAAATAAAGGCCGACCAAATAGCCGCCCGAGCTTTCTGAATAAACCGGGGTCATCTGGCTGGTATGGGTTCTGGTTTCCCCTCCCTCGGTTCTCTCCCACTCTAAAAGGTAAGGCTCTCCCGGATTCACAATCTGGTACATGGCTATATCCCGGTAATCCTCTACACGGCTGCCTGCCATGCGGGTAATCACATCCCCTTCTTTCAGTCCTGCCTCGTAAGCAGGGCTTCCCTCTTCCACTCCTATCACTACTGGCGACATATATCCCACCCTGGACACCACAATCAGGGCGCAGAAAAAGGCAAGGAGGAAATTTGCCGCAGGGCCTGCCGCTACCACAGATATTCTGGCCCAAACCGACTGCTCCAAAAAGCCTTTTCCTTCCGTCTCCTCCTTATTTACCCCTTCCGGCAGAATCCCGGCATCATCTGCGCTTTCAAATTCATTGAGCATCAGGCAGGAACCGCCAAAGGGCATGGCCTTTAAGGAATACCGGGTTCCGCCTTTATGAAAGCTTATGAGCCTGGGGCCCATGCCGATAGAAAACTCCACCACATAAATTCCATTTAATTTTGCAAAGAGAAAGTGCCCGAACTCATGAATCAGCACAATCAGTCCGAACATTATAATCGCCGCTATTACATTCAGCAATCTACCACCTGCTTTCTATATATTCGTATACCGCTTTCTCTGTTTCCAAAATCTCATCTACGGAAGGATTTTTTACAAGCCTATGGTGATCCATAGCGCTTTCTATTATGTCTGTTATGGTCAGATAGGAGATCTGCCGGTTTAAGAAACGGCTCACTGCTAATTCATTTGCTGCGTTAAAGGCAGTGGGCATGGATCCTCCTGTTTCCCCTGCCCGGTATGCCAGGGAAAGGCCCGGGAAGTTTTCCGGGCTGGGACTTTCAAAGGTAATCTGAGAAAGAGTGGTAAAATCCAGCCGGTCTCCCGGAAGATACCTCCTCTCCGGATAACAGAGGGCGTATTGGATGGGAAGTTTCATGTCCGGCGTGCCCAGCTGGGCCATAACCGCTCCATCCTCAAATTCCACCATAGAGTGGATAATACTCTGTGGCTGGATCACCACCTGAATCTGATTCATCTCCACGCCAAAAAGCCACTTTGCCTCCATAACTTCCAGACCTTTGTTAACCATGGTGGAAGAATCTATGGTAATCTTTTTCCCCATAGCCCAGTTGGGATGCTTTAGGGCATCCTCCGGCTTTACTTCCTTCATCTGCTCCCGGCTCCACCCCCGGAAAGGCCCCCCGGAGGCAGTAAGGAGTATTTTTTGGATTTTATTTCCGGATCGGCCGTCTGGGGATCGCTCCCCGTTTAAGCACTGAAAAATAGCCGCGTGTTCACTGTCCACCGGAAGGATTTGTACATTTTTTTCCCTGGCAAGGGGTATGATAATGTGTCCTGCCGTAACCAGGGTTTCCTTGTTGGCAAGGGCAATGTCCTTTCCTGCTTCTATGGCCGCAATGGTAGGGCGGATGCCGATCATTCCCACCACAGCTGTAACCACAATCCCGGCGGATGGCTCCACAGCCGTCTCTATTAACCCTTCCATGCCGGACAGGATTTTCACATCCAGGTTCCTGACCCGCTGCTTTAAATCTTCTGCCTTTTCCCGGTCATAGATGCAGGCAATTTGGGGAGAAAATTCCCGTATCTGGGCCTCTAAAGCCGCCACATTGCTGCCCGCTGCCAAGGCCGTTACCTGGATATCCCGGTTGCTGCGAACCACCTCCAGGGTCTGGGTTCCGATGGAACCGGTTGATCCCAAAACTGCTATTTTCTTCATCACTGTCTCCAATCCGTCTTGTTTTATACAATTTGCTGGTTATATTGCCGGCTGGGGCACCCTGTGAAAGACGATTGCTCCGCAATCGCCGCCTGTATTCGCAATCCGGCCTGGCGGCCTGCTTGCTCATACCGGCTTGCCCATCCGATATCCATGCTCCGGTTCATGCAAGCATGACCGTCCCATGGCTGCCCGCAAGCCGCCCTGTGAAAGACGATTGCTCCGCAATCGCCGCCTGTATTCGCAATCCGGCCT
>CAJUJM010000106.1 GCA_910586755.1 uncultured Lachnospiraceae bacterium | reverse complement strand
CTTTCCGCCGGAGGTTGCAATACCTTCGATAAACTGTCTCTGGAAAATCAGGTACAGAATAATCATAGGAATACAAGCCAGCAGGGATGCTGCCATAAGCTGAGGATAGTTGTTGGTGTACTGTCCCTGCATCTTTGCAAGAGCTGCAGACAGGGGCATTACTGTGTTGTTACAAATCAGAGGCCACATCAGGTCCTTATAAGCAAATACTGCGGTGAAGATGCCTAAGGCTACCATACCGGAACGGGTTAAGGGAGCCATGATGTAAAGGAAAGTCTGGCCAATGTTGCAGCCGTCCAGCCGGGCGGCTTCTTCTAAGTCTCTGGGAAGTCCCATATAGGACTGTCTTAACAGGAATGTACCAAATGCGGTTACCAAACCCGGGAATATCAGGGCAAAAATGGTATCCAAAGCGTTCATTTTACTTACCATCAGGTACTGGGGAATAATGAAAATCTGTCCGGGAACCATCATCTGGAACATTACCAGAGAGAACATTAAACCTTTTCCCGGGAAGTTCAGTCTGGCAAATGCATAGCCAGCCATGGTTGCAGTTAATACGGCACAGATAACACGTCCTGCAATTAACAGGATGGTGTTTAAATACAAGTGAAAGAAATCCATGTTGTTGATAACCTCGGTAAAGTTCTCTGTCCTCCATATGGACGGAAAGATTACAAAGGGATCTACACTGGTGGATTCTGTTACAGACTTAAATGCAGTAAGTGCCATCCATAAGAAAGGTACCAGCATGGTAATGCTTACCAGGACTAAAATCACATGAATCAGCACATTCATCATTTTCTCTTTGCGTTCCATTCTTCTTCCCCCTTTTAGTTGTAGTAAACCCACTTCTTCTGGGCATACATCTGGAATACGGTAATCAGCATGATGATAGCCAGAAGGAGGACAACGATAGCAGAGCCCATGCCCTTATTGTTGTTAACAAATGAGTACTGGTAGAACAGGTAAACCAGGGACTGGGTTTTTCCTAATGCCGGGTTGTTTCTGTCCATTACCATAAAGATAAGGTCGAATACCTGCAGCGCGCTGATAACTCTGGTAACCGTTACGAAAAAAATCGTGGGGGACAAAAGCGGCACGGTAATGTGGAAAAACTGATAAATGCCGTTTGCGCCGTCAATGCTGGAAGCCTCGTAATAATCTCTGGGAATCTCCTGAAGTCCGGATAAGAACAGTACCATGTTGTAACCGATAATGGACCAGATACCGATAACCGCAATGGAGATAACCGCAATCTTCGGGTCAGAAATCCAGTTGATGTTGCTGCCGAACAGGTTGTTTAACAAACCGAATTCAGAGTTAAAGAGCCACCGCCATACCATGGCTACTGCTGCCGGAGCCGCAACCATAGGCAGGAAAAAGATGGTTCTGTAAGCAGCTCTTCCTTTCATCTTTCTGTTTAAGAGAACTGCCAAAAGCAGGGCGATAATCAGAGAGAAGGGCACTTCAATAATGGCGTATTTAAAAGTGTTTAATAAGGACTGCCATACTTCCGGGTCACTAAATATTTTCTGGTAGTTGGCTGCGCCAATAAAGATATTTCCCCTTCCAAAATCACCGGTTTTAAAGAAGCTTTCATAAATGGTTTTGAAAATCGGATAAATATTCAGAACAATCAGGCCAAGCATGGTCGGGAAAATAAATATCCAACCCCAGATACATTCGTTCTTTTCTCGCGGTGTCATTTTTGTTTTCATTCCCGTTTCACTCCTTTTCTTTCTGGAAGGAATGAGGCTGCCGTGTTATGGGCAGCCCCATTAGGTAAAGATATTGTATAAAGGTAAGGTTGGTTGATTAATATACGAAAAACTTGTGGATTTTATGGTTTATGTGGTTCTGCGTGATTGATGTAACCCGGATATCAGCAATTTACTGACCTTCCTCTGCCAGACACTGGTTCATATCGGCTGCTGCTTTGGCGCAAGCGTCTGCCATGGTAGTGTTGCCGTTCCATGCTTCCTTAAAATCATTTACTGCCATGTTCCACCAGGTCAGGGTTGCACGGGTGCTGGGACGGAATACCAAATCGCCGTTTAACATATCCAGATAGGGCTGTAAATTAAACTTGTCGGTGTTGTTCTTCCACTCGTCTGATACGCCCTCGTAAGCTGCCATGGTAACGCCTAACTGAGCCTGCTTGTACTGATTGTCTTTGGTTCCGAACCACTCAATTAATGCCCATGCGCCTTCCGGGTTGTCGGTATTGGCTGCTGCTGCCCATCCAAGGCCGTTGTAAAGGGAAACTCTCTTGCCGGTTGCTGCATCCTTGGGAAGCACTGCTACATCACAGTTTGCCGCAATATATTCGTTTTCCTTAAATGCCGGCACCATCCAGGAACCCTGAGTCAACATAGCAATCTTGCCGGATCCCAGTAATACGTCAGTACCGGTCTCTGCCATAACCGTGGTGGGAGGCATTACATTCTTTACCAGCTTATCTACAAACTCCATTGCCTTGATGGTGTTCGGGTCGTCAAAACCGGAGCTCTTCTTGTCCTCGGAAAGTACGTGTCCGCCCATGGAGTAGATGATGTTCATCCAGCCATCCTGCTCGTTGCTGGGGTTCATTGCGGTACCATACTGGCTGCCATCTTCCTTGGTCAGCTTTTCTGCTGCATCATAAAAATCATCCCAGGTCCAGGAATCATCCGGATAAGCAATTCCGGCCTCATCAAACATAGTCTTGTTGTACCACAGTGCGATGGTATCGATATCTTTCGGCACTGCATAGGTCTTTCCATCATACTGGTACATAGTCTTGATATCTTCCGGGAATTTATCCATCTCCAGCTTTTCGCTGGCTGCAATCTTATCCGTTAAATCCATCAGGATATCGTTTGCCATATATTTCTGAACTTCATTGGAGTGCATCCAGAATACGTCAGGCATATCGCCGCCGGAAGCGCCTGCCTCCAGAAGGGTCCAATACTGTTCCCAGGTAATAACCTGAATCTCAGCCTGGTAGCCGGTAGCCTCGGTAAATTCTTTTACAATCTGATCCAGTCCCGGCTTCTGGCCGTTATCCCAGATTGCCACAGTCAGCTTGCTGTTAGAATTACCACCGGAAGACGCCCCCCCTGCCTGTGCTCCTGCCTCTCCTGAACCGCCTCCGCAGGCTGCAAGGGAAGCTGCCGTCACTGCTGCCAATGTTAAGGCTGTCAGTTTTTTTCCTGTCTTTTTCATAAAATAAACCTCCACTGTTTTAATTTGTTTTGTTGCTTTTGTATCATTTCGTTGGGTAAATTATACGTTTTTTATATAAAAAAATACATGGTGTAATGTTGCGGAAGTATGGAATTATGTTGGGCAGATAAAAGTGCACAAAATCCGCTTGATTTTCTCCTGAAAAAGGCTTACGATTAATTGACCCTCAAAAAGAATGAATGTATTCAATTAAAGGAGAAGACTATGAAATTTTTTATTGACACAGCAAATGTAGATGAGATACGGGAAGCAAATCAAATGGGAATTATCTGCGGGGTAACCACTAATCCTTCTTTGGTGGCAAAAGAGGGAAGAGATTTTAAGCAGGTAATAAAAGAAATTGTTTCTATTGTTGACGGACCGGTCAGCGGTGAAGTAAAAGCTGATACCTGTACTGCAGAAGACATGATAAAAGAGGGGAGTGAAATAGCGGCGATTCATCCCAATATGGTGGTAAAGATTCCTATGACGGCGGAAGGCCTGAAGGCAGTAAAAGCGCTGGCAGCGAAAGGAATAAAAACGAATGTAACTTTGATGTTCTCATCAGCACAGGCACTTCTGGCAGCGAGAGCTGGCGCTGCCTATGTATCACCATTTCTTGGACGTCTGGACGATATATCTGCTTCGGGAATTGAGCTGGTGAAAGATATTGCAGAAATTTTTATGGTTCACAATCTAGAGACAAAGATTATTGCGGCCAGTATCCGTAATCCGATTCATGTCATAGAATGTGCGAAAGCCGGAGCTGACATTGCTACGGTGCCATATAAGGTGTTGCTGCAGATGATAAATCATCCTTTAACAGTGTTGGGAATTGAAAAATTTCAGAGAGATTCAGAAGGTAAAAGGTAGAGAAAGTTATTTCTTTAAGAGCATCACCAAAAATCCGGCAGACTCATCCGAAGGAAGAATCTGCCGGATTTTTAATAATCTTCTGCTATTACTTATAGCAAACGATTTTTCCAAAATCTGGCTTTAAGGAGGCTCCGCCTACCAAACCGCCGTCAATGTCAGGCTGTGCAAACAGCTCTGCTGCATTGCCTGCGTTTACAGAACCGCCGTACTGGATACGGATAGCTTCTGCGGTCGCCTGGTCATAAATCTCGCCAATGCATATGCGGATAGCTGCACAAACCTCTTCTGCCTGCTCCGTGGTAGCAGTCTTGCCTGTGCCGATAGCCCAGATGGGTTCATAAGCGATAACTGTGGTCTTGGCCTGATCTGCGGTTACATTCAAGAATGCGATCTTGATCTGCTGGCGGATCCAGTCAATGGTAATGCCCTGCTCTCTCTGAGTTAAGGTCTCGCCGCAGCAGATAATGGGAGTGATACCGTGCTCCAAGGCCTTTAATACCTTCTTGTTAACGGTCTCGTCGGTCTCGGCAAAATACTCTCTTCTCTCAGAGTGGCCAATTACTACGTATTTAACCCCAGCGTCCACTAACATCTTGGGAGAAATCTCACCGGTGTATGCGCCGCTGTCCTCAAAATACATGTTTTCAGCGCCGATATTGATATTGGTTCCCTTAGCTGCTTCCATAGCCGGGATAATGTCGATAGCCGGTACGCAGAATACTACGTCCACTTCGTCATTGGCTACTAAAGGCTTTAAGGTATTAACTAACTCAACCGCCTGGGTTGGAGTCATGTTCATTTTCCAGTTTCCTGCTACAATTTTCTTTCTCATAGTATGATTTCCCCCTGAAATTATTTGTCGCTGGCTGCTGCTACGCCGGGAAGCTCTTTTCCTTCTAAGAACTCTAAGGAAGCTCCGCCGCCGGTGGAGATGTGGCTCATCTTATCGCCAAAGCCTAACTGGTTTACTGCTGCTGCAGAGTCGCCGCCGCCAATGATGGTGGTTGCGTCGGTCTCGGCTAATGCCTTTGCCACTGCAATCGTGCCTGCTGCTAAAGTGGGGTTCTCAAATACGCCCATGGGGCCGTTCCAAACAACGGTCTTAGCAGACTTAACAGCCTCTGCATAAAGCTCTGCGGTCTCAGGTCCGATATCCACGCCTTCTTTGCCGGCGGGAATCGCATCTACGGAAACCGTCTCAACCTCTACAGGAGCGTCAATAGGGTTGGGGAATGCTGTTACAACGGTGGTATCAACAGGAAGCAACAGCTTCTTGCCAAGCTTTTCTGCCTTTTCGATCATTTCCTTACAGTAGTCAATCTTGCTGTCATCTACTAAGGAGTTTCCGATCTCCTTGCCCTGTGCCTTTAAGAAGGTGTAGGCCATACCGCCGCCGATAATCAGGGTATCGCATTTCTCTAACAGGTTGGAAATAACGTTTAACTTGTCAGCAACCTTTGCGCCGCCTAAGATTGCAACGAAGGGACGAACCGGATTCTCAACAGCATTTCCTAAGAAATCAATCTCTTTCTGCATTAAGTAACCAACTACAGAAGTATCTACATACTGGGTAACGCCTACGTTGGAGCAGTGTGCTCTGTGAGCGGTACCGAATGCGTCATTTACATGTACATCACACAGGGAAGCTAAATCCTTGCTGAACTCTTCGCCGTTCTTGGTCTCTTCCTTGCGGTAGCGGGTGTTCTCTAACAGGACAACATCGCCGTCTTTCATAGCCTCTACAGCTGCCTTTGCATTGGGGCCTACTACTTCAGCGTCTGCTGCAAATTTCACTTCCTGGCCTAACAGCTCAGTAAGTCTTGCTGCCACGGGAGCTAAAGATAATTCCGGTTTCGGCTCTCCTTTGGGTTTTCCTAAATGAGAGCAGAGGATTACTTTGCCGCCGTCAGCGATCAGCTTCTTAATAGTGGGAAGAGCTGCTACCAGACGGTTCTCGTCGGTAATTTTACCCTCTTTTAACGGTACGTTAAAGTCGCATCTGCAGAGAACGCGTTTTCCTTTTACATTGATATCATCTACGGACTTTTTGTTAAGCATTGGAATAACCCCTTTCATATTTTGAAATGTATGGATTTTGCTAATGATAATAGAAAGGGTCCGGCCCAAAAGACCGGACCCCAATTAGGTCAAAGGTTTGATTATGCTAATTCAGCAAAATACTTAATGGTTCTAACCATCTGGCTGGTGTAGGAGTTCTCGTTGTCATACCATGAAACAACCTGTACCTCATATAAGTCATCGCCAACCTTGGAAACCATAGTCTGGGTAGCATCGAATAAGGAGCCGTACTTCATGCCGATAACGTCAGAAGATACGATGGGATCCTCGTTGTAGCCGAAGGATGCGCTTGCTGCTGCCTTCATAGCTGCGTTGATACCCTCTACTGTTACATCAGCGCCCTTAACAACTGCGGTTAAAATGGTGGTGGAACCGGTAGTTACCGGAACACGCTGTGCGGAGCCGATAAGCTTGCCGTTTAACTCAGGAATAACTAAGCCGATTGCCTTTGCAGCGCCGGTGGAGTTGGGAACGATATTGGCAGCGCCTGCTCTTGCTCTTCTTAAATCGCCCTTTCTGTGAGGACCGTCTAAGATCATCTGATCGCCGGTGTAAGCATGGATGGTGCTCATGATACCGGACTGGATGGGAGCATAGTCATTTAAGGTCTTAGCCATAGGAGCTAAGCAGTTGGTTGTACAGGAAGCTGCAGAAATAATCTGATCCTCTGCGGTTAAGGTATTCTCGTTTACGCTGAATACGATGGTCTTTAAGTCGTTGCCTGCGGGAGCGGAGATAACAACCTTCTTAGCGCCTGCAGTTACGTGAGCCATAGCCTTGTCCTTCTTGCAGTAGAAGCCGGTGCACTCTAATACTACATCTACGCCAAGCTCTCCCCAGGGAAGATCTGCTGCGTTGGGTTCTTTATAAATAGTAATGGTCTTGCCATCAACGATGATGCAGCCCTCGCCTGCTTCTACAGTGTGCTTGCCCTCGCCCATGTGACCACAATATCCGCCCTGAGCGGTATCATACTTTAACAGGTTTGCTAACATCTTAGGATCTGTTAAGTCGTTAATTGCAACAACATCATAACCCTCTGCGCCAAACATCTGTCTGAATGCCAGACGGCCAATACGGCCAAAACCATTGATAGCTACTTTTACTGCCATGATTAAATTCCTCCTATTGATAAACTTGTTAAATATTAATCAACCTATCAGTTATTGTACAAAATTTTCCTGGAAATAGCAAGTCCTTTTTTTGAATTTAACAGTGGTTTTTCTGTTAAATTCTGATATACTGAGGATAGTGTTCTACCATGTATAAAAAGAAAGGCGGATTTGCCATGACTTTGCTTCCTAATGCTTCAAGAGTCCCCCGGAAGACTGAAAAAATCCAGGCGGATACCCATGTTCACACAGAATTTTCCGGAGATTCCCAAACGCCGGTGCGCCAGCAGATTGATGAGGCTGTCCGGCTGGGGATGAAGGAAATCTGTATTACCGATCACCACGATCCGGACGCCCCGTCTCAAACCGATTTTAACCTGGATTTGGATCGGTATGTTCCCGCCATCCTGGCTGTTCGGGAGGAATACCGCGGACGCATTGCGGTAAGAATGGGGATTGAGCTGGGGCTTCAGCTTCATTTAACAGAAGAGTTAGCCCGGCTTACCGGTACCTATCCCTTTGATTATGTCATCGGCTCTAATCATTTCGTAGATCAGATGGATCCTTATTTTCCCATATATTTTGAAGGGAAGACGGAAGAACAGGGCTACCGGCGGTATTTTGAAACTACTCTGAACCGGGTTCTGGGAATCTCTGATTTTGATGTCCTTGGACACCTGGATTATGTGGTACGCTACGGTCCAAACCAGAACCGGGATTACTCTTATAAAAAATACGGGGATATTATTGATCCAATCTTAAAGAACCTTGTGGAAACCGGCCGGGGCCTGGAATGCAATACCGGAGGTTATAAATACGGCCTTGGCCATCCCAATCCTTCAGAGGATGTGCTAAAGCGGTATCTGGAGTTTGGAGGCGAGATCGTCACCATCGGCTCCGACGCCCATGAGCCAAAGCATTTGGGCTTTGATTTTGCCCGGGCCCAGGCAGTATTACAGGATATTGGGTTCCGGTACTATGCAGTTTATGAAAACCGCAGGCCTCATTTTTATCCTCTTTAAAATTTACTGCTTATCATAATATTTACAGCGGAGGTCAGGTTATTTTATGAATGTATTTGATATTATCGGGCCGGTAATGATTGGTCCTTCCAGTTCCCACACAGCCGGGGCGTCCCGCATTGGCAAGGCCGCCTCACTTTTGTTGTCCTCCCCGCCTGTCCGGGCAGATATCCTGCTCCACGGCTCTTTTGCCAAGACTTACCGGGGACACGGTACGGACAAGGCCCTGGTAGGCGGGATTATGGGCATGGAGCCGTGGGATCTGAGGATCCGGGAAAGCATGGAGCTGGCGGAAAAAACCGGGCTTAAGGTACATTTTTCCTCCGGAACCATTGACGGGGCCCATCCTAACACGGCCAGCATTGCCTTAACCGCGGCGGACGGATCCACCGCTCAGCTTACAGGAGCTTCCGTGGGCGGCGGCAATATTCTCATTACTCAGATTAACGGCATGGACGTTTCCTTTACCGGGCAGAATCCCACTTTGATTATCCTGCACCAGGATCTTCCCGGCGTTATCGCGCAGGTAACCTCTATTGTGTCCCGGCATCAGGGCAATATCTGCAATTTTCGCTTAAACCGTAAGGAAAAGGGCGGGGATGCGGTAATGACCATTGAGCTGGACAGTGTCTTCAGCGAAGAATTGGCGGAGGAAATCAGAAAAATAGCACATATTCGGGACGTGATTGTATTTCACTTGAATTGAGATTTTAAAAGGAGACATGGAAAATATGAAATTAGACTATCGTTCTGTAGAAGAATTGGTATCCGCGGCGGAAAGCTGCGGGAAACAAATCTGCCAGATCGTTATGGAAGAGCAGGCAGAGACCATGGGCCTGACCTGCGATGAGGCATTTACATTGATGGCCTATGAATTTCAGGTTATGAAACAGTCCGTCACTGACGGCATGAACCCGGATCTTCGCTCCTTTAGCGGCCTGTCCGGCGGCGCTGCCGCCAAGATGCAGGCGGCGGTAAAGGAAGGGCGCAGTCATTTCGGCGCCCTGTTTGGAAATGCCATCGCCATGGCCATTGCAGTTGCCGAATCCAACTCCTGTATGGGACAGATCGTGGCAGCCCCCACAGCCGGATCCTGCGGAGTTTTGCCGGCTGCTTTGATTTCGGTAATGGAGGATCAGAAGATCGGCGAGGACACGGTTATTATGTCATTATTTACCGCTTCCGCCATTGGCATGGTAATCGCCAAAAATGCCAGCATCTCCGGCGCAGAAGGCGGCTGTCAGGCTGAGATTGGAACTGCCTCCGCCATGGCTGCCGGGGCGCTTACGGAAATTTTCGGCGGTTCTCCGAAAATGATTTCCACCAGTGTTGCCATTGCATTAAAAAACATTTTAGGGCTGGTCTGCGATCCGGTGGCAGGCCTGGTGGAGGTTCCCTGCATCAAGAGAAACGCTATGGGGGTTGCCAATGCCTTTACTGCCTGCGAGCTGGCCTGCGCCGGTATCACCAGCGCCATTCCCACAGAGGAGGTTATTCACTCTATGAAGCTGATCGGGCAGTCTATTCCGGCCTCTCTAAGAGAAACAGCGGAGGGCGGCCTGGCAGCCACTCCTACAGGGTGCAGGCTGTGTAAAAAAATTTTTGGCAACAGCTAGACTGCATCCTCTACGTCTTTTAAAAACTGCTTCCAGGCGTCTTCATTTTCTACAAAGTATTTGGGACAGTTTTTCTCGTTTACATCGTAATGTCGGATTACATCCTTTTTAGGATTCAATTCCAGCTCTCTGCAAAGCCATGCAGTAAGCTTTACCATGGAATCATAAGTAGCTTTCTCATATTTGCCGCTCTCGTCAGGATGGCAGCTCTCAATGGCTATGGTATCGCTGTTGCGGTAGTTGGAGGCATAGGCCATCTCGCTGATGGGAATCGCCTGAATCACTTCCCCCTCCAGGCCCACCACAAAATGGGCGCTGGCCGATGTGCCGTTTTCGCTCTGATCCGCCAAACTGTCAAAGTAATTGCGGTTCTGCTTTGCCGTGGAGCCCGGATTCGCCACATAATGGATCACAATGCCATCCACCTGCTTTAAGCTTACTGCAGGCCGGGAATAGATATTTTTCCGGATAAAGTCCTGCTCTATCCAGGAAGGCGCTTTCACGGCCTTTAAATCAATATTTTTTTCTTTCTCCGGTTTGCCCCAGAGAAGCCATCCGATCCCTATGCCAATCCCAATGAAAACCAGCAGAACCACAAGCCAGATTACTGTCTGCGCCACCAGAGCGGCTCCCTGGGACTGTCCGTCATTTCTTCTTGTCTGTTTTGTGTGCTGCTGTTTTGTCTCTTCCTGTCGCATTTTGTCAGCCTCCTTTTCCCCAGTTTAAGTCAGTGGGACTGTGAAGTCAAATTGTAACAGTTCGGACGGGCATCTTCTTGCCCGGCGTAGCCGGACAAGAAGCGTGCGATGTCCATCCGATGTAAAATTTGATCGGAAAGCTTCCTTACAAGCAAGCAAGCTTGACGAGAGCTTTCCGATCAAATTTTACGCCGTCTGAACTGTTACGTCAAATTAAATTTCTCTTACTTTTTATATTGAATATTGGCAATCATGTATGATACACTAGAGGGTGTGTTTCCTACACATATGCATAAAGGTCTACTTAAGTTTTTGAAAGGAGCATCTACTAATGGGCGGTATCTTTGGTGTTGTATCGAAATCAAGCTGTGTCATGGACTTATTTTTCGGCACAGACTATCATTCTCACCTGGGGACCCGAAGAGGCGGTATGGCTGTTTATGGCGCTAACGGTTTCCAACGTTCAATTCATAATATCGAAAATTCCCCATTCCGTACAAAATTTGAGCGGGATGTGGAGGAACTGGAAGGCAATCTGGGAATCGGATCTATTTCTGATACCGATCCTCAGCCCCTGTTAATTCAGTCCCACCTTGGCAGCTATGCCATTGTAACCGTAGGTAAAATTAATAATGAGGGAGAGCTGGTCCGCAGGGCTTATGACAACGGCCGTATTCATTTTCTGGAAATGAGCGGAGGCCGGATCAACAGCAGCGAGCTGGTGGCCTCTATTATCAACCAGAAGGAAAGCTTGGTGGAAGGGCTGCTTTACGCTCAGGAGAGCATTGAGGGTTCCATGACCATCATGCTGCTGGCCCCGGAAGGGATCTATGCTTCCAGGGACCGGTTAGGCAGGACCCCTCTCATTGTTGGCAAACGGGACGATGCTTTCTGTGTATCCTCTGAAAGCTTTGCATATATCAATCTGGGCTACACCGACTATACAGAGCTGGGCCCCGGAGAAATTGTCCTCATCTCCCCGGATCGTATTCAGTCTTTAAGCAAGCCCAGGAGTGAAATGAAGATCTGTTCTTTCCTGTGGGTTTATTTTGGATACCCCACTTCTTCCTATGAGGGCGTCAATGTAGAGCAGATGCGGTATAACTGCGGACGGCTTCTGGCCCAGCGCGACAAAGGAGACGGCATCCATCCTGACAGCGTTGCCGGCGTTCCGGATTCAGGAATCGCTCACGCCATAGGCTATGCCAATGAGTCCGGGATCCCGTTTTCCAGGCCTTTCATTAAGTACACTCCTACCTGGCCCCGCTCTTTTATGCCTCAAAATCAGAGTCAGCGGCATCTGATTGCCAAAATGAAGCTGATCCCCATAGACGTCTTAATCCGTGGCCGGAGCCTGCTGCTCATTGACGATTCTATTGTCCGCGGCACTCAGCTTGGAGAAACTACAGAATTCTTATATCAAAGCGGCGCCAGGGAGGTTCACATCCGCCCGGCCTGCCCGCCGTTATTATTTGGCTGTAAGTATTTGAATTTCTCCCGTTCCACCTCAGATTTAGATTTGATTTCCAGGCGGATAATCCGGGAACGGGAAGGAGATCAGGTCTCGGACGAGCTTTTGGCTGATTATGCAAATCCGGACAGTAAGAATTATGCCGAGATGGTAGAAGAAATCCGCAAGCGCTTAAACTTTACCACTCTGCGGTTCCACCGTTTAGACGATCTGGTAGAGTCTATCGGGATATCCCCGTGTAAGCTCTGCACCTATTGCTGGAGTGGAAAGGAATAGTTTGTGACTCAACAATATATGCCTGCTGCATGCCAAAGATGAATGGCGGACAGCAGGCATTTCTGATTATTTCCGGCAACGGGCCAGAGGTTCTATTTTCCAAGCTTTATCAGCCGTAAAATATTATCAGTTGTGGCCTCCAGATTTTCTCTGCTTCTGCTGCGGCTGACAGAAAAATCCTGCGGCAGCCGGTTAATGGGAAAAACTGCGCTGACGCCTTCCTCATATACATTTTCGATTTCTTCATCCACAGCTCCTCCTACAATGGCAATAACCGGCTTATTTTTTGTTCTGGCCTTTCTTGCCACCCCTATTACTACCTTACCGCCAAGGCTTTGTCTGTCCAGCTTTCCTTCTCCGGTAAATATGTAATCCGCATCTTCCATAAGGCGGTCAAAATCTGCCGCATCCAGAACCGTATCGATCCCCATCTGGAGCCTGGCCTCAAAAAACGCCAACATTCCGGCTCCCATGGCTCCTGCGGCCCCGCTCCCCGGAACCTGACTGAAATCTCGGCCTGAAGCTTCTTTTATGGCTTCGCTTAAACGGCGGATGCCCTGATCCAGTAAGGCTGCGGTTTCCATATCCGCCCCTTTTTGAGGACCAAAAACAAAGGATGCTCCATTGGGGCCATACATGGGATTTTCGATATCGCACATGGCGATAATTTCGATTCCAGCCAGCCCGGGCTTCCGGCTTTTTAAGTCAATGGAAGCAATCTCCCTCACTGTGCCTCCTGTGGGAATAAATTCCTTTCCGTTTTTATTAAAAAATTTTACTCCCGCGGCGGCCGCCGCTCCACAGCCGCCGTCATTGGTACAAGAGCCCCCAAGGCCCAGGATAATCTTCCTGACTCCCTGTCCGGCTGCGTCCAGAATCATCTCTCCTACGCCGTAGGTGGTAGTAAGCAATGGATTTTTCCGATCCTCTACCAGAGGAAGTCCGGCGCAGGCCGCCATCTCGATTACTGCCGTTTTCCCGTCCTCTATCAGAGCATAGGCGGCTTTTACATCCTCAAAGTAGGGATTTTTCACGGTGACGAAACGCTTCTTTCCACCTGCTGCAGCCAGAAACGCGTCTACTGTCCCCTCTCCACCATCTGCCACCGGCACTTTTACAACGGCACTGTCCGGAAACTGCCTGCGGATCCGGGCTTCCATAATCCTGCAGATTTGGACTGAGCTTAAAGTGCCTTTAAAAGAATCCGGAATTAAGATAAATTTCATACCGCCCTCTCCTTTCTCTGCCTTTTGTTCGTGTTTACTGAGGGTATTATAAAGCCATTTCTATGATTTGACAATCACTGACACGCCATCAGGGATTACCGTTATGCTGTAATTGCTTTTTCCTGTCAGACGTTTTGCCTTTTCCATGGCTTCTTCCATAGTACGGGCGGGAATCAGATGAAGATCTTTTACAATTTTATGGTCTGCTGACGAAACCAAGATCACTCTTGCCTTTTGCATCACCCTTGCAAAAATTTGCGACTGCCATTGATCCGCTTCCGTTTCTTCCGGCGTCCTGCTAAGAAATGTCTCCATAATACGATCTATATCTTTCTCGTTACGGAATGTTTCATAAAAGGTTTCCCCTCCATGGCCATCCTCTGCCGCGGACACCATGATAATCACTCCTCCGTCTTTTACAGTGGCCTCTGCCGCTGTCATTCCTTTTACAGACTGATAAATATTCTGATCCAGAGGATAACCTCCATTGGTGGAAATCACAATGTCTGCAAGAGCTGCCGGAACCTGGCACCGGGAAGCAAGAAACTCCCGGCCTGCCTTGTGTGCAAGTTCGCAGTCCCCTGCCACCGCAAAAATCGTATCATGAGCCCCATTGATAACTACATTGACAATAAAGTCCAGTCCTGCTGCGCGGGCAGCATAGAGCATATCTTTATGAATGGGATTTCCTTCCAGGATTCCGGTTCTGGAGTAAGGGCTGTCAATAAACGCTGCGTTATGGTTATACATAACTGCGCTCCTGCTTGCCACTCCCGGCAGCACACTCTTTCTGCCTCCCGAAAATCCTGCAAAAAAATGAGGCTCAATAAACCCTTCGGCTATTAAAAGATCCGCTTCCACTGCCAGCTTATTTAATATCAGTTCCCCTCCTGACGGAAGGGTTCCAAGGCTTTTCATCTCATCCCTGTCGCAATCATGAATCCGGATTTTTTCTTGCTCCATAATCTCACAGCCAAATTTGGCTGTCAGTTCTTCTCTGGTACAGGCCCGGTGCAGCCCTGTGGAAATTAAAATGGTAATATCCGCATCTGGATTTCCTTTTCGGATTTCCTTTAAGATCAGCGGCATAATCACCTTGCTGGGAACCGGCCTTGTATGATCGGACGAAATGATTACTACTTTGTTTTTTCCCACTGCCATCTGGCAGAGGCGGCGTGTCCCAATCGGGTTTTCCAATGCTTCCTGCACCAGCTCCTCCCCGCTTTTCTTCGGTTGGTATTGATGCAAATCTGACAGCAATATACCGGCAAGATGATCTTCTTCTATCTCTACTGTTATGCTTTCTCTACCGTAAGGCAACTCTATTTTTTTCATGGCGTCACTCTATCCGTTCTTTTTTATTTTTGTATTTTATTGTTTTTATGCCGGAATATGGAGCATAGAATTTGCAACATTGATGGTCACAACCAGAATACAGCTAAGGCTTGCCCCCAGCCATACCTTGCCAGTCAGTTTAAAGAGATACCGATCCAAATACGGTACAATAAATAAAAGCACTAAAAGCTGGTAAGTCTGAATACAATTGAGGCAGGCGGTCCCATAAGGATTAATACCTGTCGCATACACATTCGTGTACATTACAGTCTGCATCAATGCCAGGCCCAGAATATTTCCCACCCCGCAAATCAACAGGTTTATCCACTCTTTCTGCCCTTCTACTCTCCTGGATGAATTTGTGGACACAGATACCATGAAGTAATAAGGGAAAAACATAGAGCCATAGCTTAATGCATAAATAATATGAATCGGCTTAAATACTTTAATGGCCAGCACCCAGATTCTAAAATCAACTACAAAGAAATAATTTGCAGCAAATACAATGCTAAAGAAGCATCCGGCCACCAGCAGAGTCAGGATCAGAGTTTTTCCCAAGGCTTTTTTCTCAATGCTCATTCCCCACTGCTTTGGGGTTACCCCGTTTTTCGATCCCGCCAGCTTATAGGTGAGCCCGAATAATCCCAGCCCTACAATGGCGTTAAACATTGCCCACACCCAGACAAAATTTGTCATTTTCTGTGGAAATAGCCAGGTCAACACATTCTGGCCTGCCTGGACCGGAAACAGCGCTGTGGAAATACTGATAGCCGGCAGGAAAAAGCGCCAGGATAATACTGCGGAAAGGCTCCAGGTTCCCCAGAAAATAAGCTTGCTCTTTGGAGTTTGAAGGGCCGGAAGTTTTTCCGGAACCGGGGTTTTTAACTCTTTAAAAAACGGAAGCCGCATTAATAAAGATGCAAGGGGTACTACCATTAAGAACATGCCAATAAATCCAAGAAAATTAAAACATTCTTTCATCAGCCAATACTGATTGCCTGACGGAATCGGATTTTCCATCCGGAATGCGGCCGTAAAAAATTCCGAAATACGTGCTGCTTCTGTAACAGAAAATCTCTCATATGCGTGTATTTCCGGCGGATTATATACGATTCTCAAAGTGTTGTTTTCCGCTGAACCGTAATACGTTTCCAACTGAATTGTCTCAACTTTTTCCTCCAGCACGCTGTTTACTAAAGAAATCATGTCCGGATGCACCGATAAATCATAGGCTTTACCGTCTATCTGATAATTTCCCCGGCCAAATTCATCATTAAAGCCATTATATACGGCTACGCTGGCATAAGCCCTCTTAGGCATCTCCTTGTCCTCCGGCGCGCCCTTAATGCCATGAACCGCAAAGGTATCATCCTTAATTCCAAATGCAATCTCACTTGTCTGAACACCGGATGCAAAGGCGGCCATAACCTTGTTTTCAGCTTCCGCAAAAGCCTGTTCTGATGCGGTAATCTCCGGGCCGCCGTCAGAATTTTCATCCCGAGCCGCTTCCAGCGCCTTCTCATATTTCACTCCATAATGGGCCAGCGTATTTGAGATAATACGTCCGCCAAGGGAGTGTCCGGTTACGCCAATGCGGGAAGTATCCACAAAATCCAAATTTTCAGAAGCAAATTCTACCAGTGCAATCATCCCTGCGTCTGTCCATGCAAATTCACTGTAGGGTTCCGTTCCTCCGCTGGAAAGTCCGTGCATATAAGGATCAAAGGTAATCACCGCAATTCCCCGGCGGGAAAGTTCAATTCCCGGAATATCCATCTGTTCCTTGCTGGCATAAGTACCTGCGGTGGCAATTACCAGGCGGACTTTATTTTTTGCTGTCGCCGTTTTCGGCCTGTACAGGTTGCAGGACAGATATTTTCCGCCGCTTGTGGGGACTTTAAAGGTATAAACCTGGGTTCTGTAAAAATTTGTCTGCAGAGCAGATGCGCCAAAGCAGCTCACTAAAACAAAAGCAAATGCGATCAGAAGCCATCTAACGGACCATTTTTTACTTCTGACTCTTTCCTCTTTTTCATTCCTTTCTTTTGTCATCCTTCTCATAGGCCTGCAGTTTCTGCAAACCATTCCTCCTTCTTTGATTTGGTTTACGCGGGTTCCGAAATCAAATCAACAGCTCTTGCATGGGCCCTGCTACAACTGTTCATTTTTGAAACAAACAGATATCTTTTTCTGATTTCTCTATTTGTTTCCTATAAAATATCATATTTTCTCTTTCTCATTCAAGATTTTTATGCTATAATATGTTTAATTTTGTTACACTCAATTATTCTGGACTGCGCCAAGAGACCTGGCAGTTTAAGGAGGGAAATATGAACTACAAAATCAAAATTTTAGGAATTGCGCCTTATAAAGAACTGTTGAATCTGATGAAGCTCTATGCTTCAACCCGGACAGATGTCCATTTTACCGCTGTATTGGGTTCTTTAGAGGAAGGTGTCCGGCTGGCAAAGGAGCATTATCAAGCTTATGATATGATCATCTCCAGGGCCAATACGGCAGATATGATTTCTCATGCTGTTCCGATTCCTGTCATTGATCTGGGAATCAGCTACTATGACATGCTTCACGCCGTCAAGGCTGCTGAAAATCTGGGGAAACGCACGGCATTTCTGGGTTTTCACAGAATGACCACCATTGCAAAAACCCTTTGTTCCCTTTTACAAATGCAGGTGGATATCTTTTCTGTCCAGACTGCCTCTGAGGCAGAGCAGACCCTAAGGGAACTGAAGGCAGCCGGTTATCAGGCTATCATCTGCGACACCCTTTCCTACAATGCCGCCAAACTAATGGGATTCGCCCCAATTCTTGTTATGTCGGGAAAAGAAAGCCTTGACCTGGCAATTGATGAGGCAGTCGCCTCCTACCGGAAGCATCAAACCTTAGTGGACTATCTTTCCACCCTTCGCTATGTGCTGGATACCAGCGAGGCCCTGTACTTTATCATCTCTGTTTCCGGGAAAATTATTTATCAAAGCATCTGTGATCAGGCTAACGCTTTAGTACAGCGGCTCTGCAAAGAGATTTCTGCATGTGAAGGAATTGAAAAACGCACTTTTTTTATCACCCTTTCCAACAGGCAATATTCTGTCATCGCTCATACCATTGACGACGCTGCGGAGCCTTATATTATTTTTCGGTTGATCTGTTCAGAAATTCCGGTTACCTATTCCAAATACGGCATTACCATTATGGACAAGCACCAGGCTGAAAAAAGCTTTATGGAAAGCTTTTACAGCTGTACGGAACTGGCCCGTTCCGCGCTTCCGGAACCGGAAACTATCAGCGCGCTGAATTCCAGCATCATGATAACCGGAGAAGCCGGAACCGGAAAGGATCATTTCGCCCACATTTTATATGCCAAAAGCCGTTATCGGGACAATCCCCTTTACGTCATCAACTGTGGGCTCATTAATGAAAAAAGCTGGCTTTTTTTAATCAATCATTATAACTCCCCTTTTACAGACAATGACAATACCATTTATATCGCCAATCTCCATTTACTGTCCTCAAAACAGCAAAAGCAACTGCTTTCCATTATTATTGACAGCAATATGCATATTCGAAATCAATTGATTTTTTCCTGCGAAAAGCCTTATAATGCTCCTCTTCCCCATGTGGCTATGGAATACGCCAATATGCTTGGCTCTATTTTTCTCCCTATTACGCCTATGCGGGAGCAGAAAAAAGATTTGATTGCTTCCGCTGGTCTTTATATTGATATTCTTAATCAGCAAATTGGAAAACAAGTGGTAGGCCTGGAGGAATCGGCCGGAAAGTTATTAGAAGACTGCGATTGGCCCTATAATCACATTCAGTTTAAACGGGTCTTAAAGGAGGCTGTCTCAAAAACAGAAGGGCCATATATTTCAAAAGAAGTGATTCAGACAATTTTAAGGCAGGAAGCGGCCTTTTTAGGCGCTTCCTCTGACTGCAAAAACAACCTCCCTTCCCCTGATGCCGGTCTTCCCTTTAATCTTAACAAAACCTTAAATGAAATCAATCACGATATCGTTACTTACGTTTTACAGGCATGCAATGGAAACCATACATTGGCATCAAAAAAGCTGGGTATCAGCCGAACAACTTTATGGAGATATATAAACAACGGAGAACCGAAAAAATGAGCCGCAAGGGGCATCTTTTACCCGTCTGGACCATCAGACTATAAATTGGCAAATACATCCATCTGCTTTTGCAGCTCTCCTACAATTTCCTGATTGGTATCCATGCCTGTGGTAATACCAGCCATATCATCTACCAGAGTCCGGGTATTTCCGGCTGCTCCGGTAATACCTGAGGCCGCGCCATCAATAGCTCCGGATATGCTGGAGATGGAAGCGGCAATTTCGTCCATAGCCCCCTTGAGGTGAACCGTCCGTTCATTAAAGGATTCCATAGAGCGGCCTACATAATCCGAGTCTTCCCGATACTGCCGTCCTGCCTGGACGGACTGCTCTAATTGGGCCAAAACAGCTTTCCCCAGATAGTCAGCCAGTTCTTGTGCACTGTCAGAGAGATAATCTACTGCCCCTGTGACCACTGTGCTAACCTCCTGAATGTGGTTAGCAGTCTCCGCACAGGAATCGGCCAGATTGCGGATCTCCCGCGCTACCACGGCAAAGCCTTTTCCTGCCGCCCCCACCCGTGCCGCCTCAATAGAAGCGTTGATAGCGATAAGATCGGTTGAGGATGAAATGCTTAAAATGTCTTTGGTTAAAATTTCGATCTGGTTTACACTGCGGCTCTTTTCAATCGCCTGATCCAGAACAGACATAATCTCTGCTGTCTTGGCGCGAACCGTTTCCATCTCCTCCTGGGCAGACCGTTCCATCTCTTCTGCCCGTCCCCTCATTTCCACAGAATATGCCGTAATAGCCGCACACTCCTCCGCCATACTCTGGACATCTTCCTGTGTGCCCGAGGCGCTTCCGGTAATAGAGGCAGCGCTTCCGGCAATCTCCTCCAGAGTGGCGGAGAGCTGGTCTGTCAGGCCGGAAAGATCGCGAACACTGCCGTTTGAAGTTTTGGTCCGCTGGCGTACTTCTCCCACCACGCCGCTGATACGCTGGGAGCTATCCTGAAGCGTCTCCATAGCGCCATGAATAGGGGCAATGACATATTTCCGGATAATCCGGAAAGCTGCTGCCACCAAAAGCACTCCGATAATCAATGTAAGAGCGCTGATAACCAGAGAGATAATATAAACAATAAACAGATGTCCCCTTGCCTCTCCTGTTCTGGCGCTGACAGAGGCATATAGCGTATCAATATTCTCCTCTACCGCAGCGCTCCAGCGAGCCGTGTCTCCGTTGGCCATAGCATAAGCCTGCTGAGTTTTACTGTCCGCGCTGGCACTGACCAGAAAGACCAGGGAATGTTTAAAAGCATCATAATTTGAAAGAAGAGACTGGTAAACAGTCAGATCCTCTTCCGCCACAAAAGGCTCATAGGCGGCAAGTTTTTCGTCCAGGACAGCCTCCTCCGCCTTGATCTCCTGGACCAGCCGGATCATAGTAGCGTGATCCGCCGCCACAATGTGGGACAATGCCAAACGATGGATATCCATCATATCCCGGCGGATATCCTCCAGCTTTCCCTCGCTGACCATATGCTCATCTACAATAGTCCCTGCATTGGAGTGGACGTTATTGATGCTGAATACTGCCAAAATATTGGACAGCAGCGTCACCAGCCCCAATAAAATGATGGGCAATCTCAATCTTTGCTGCAGTGTCAGCCTGCCTTTCATTGAAAATTCCTCCTGATGATGTATTTTACCGTGCCGTCACGTCCTCTGCCATCCGATCCAGCTGAGTCTGGATGGGGACGCCAGAAGGGTTTCCCTCTGCCATACTTCCGGCAAATTCCGCCACAGGATCCCAGAATTTTCCGCCCACCCTCTGAAGCTGGGAAAACTCTGACTGGGCCAGCAATGCCGCAATAGCAGGGGATGCCTGGACCTCCGGGGAGTGAGCGACACTGGTATTAGCCGGTCCCTGGCCCCGAAGCCGGAACCGCAGACGCTGGTTTTCCTCGTTGGTAATCCACTCCGCCAGCCGTGCTGCCCACTCCGGATGTTCTGAATAAGCATTTACGCCGATCAGTTTACAACCGGAAAAAGAAGCCATCTGCACCTGCTGTCCTGCACAGGTATAGGCAGGCAGTTTCGCAGCCCCGGCATTTTCTCCCCACGCCTCTTCGATAGCCACCGAATTCCACACTCCGCTGACCCCGGCGATTACGGTTCCATCCTGTATGCCAGCCAAAATTTCTGTATCTGTCAGGCTGGCAAAAGCCGGACTTTCCGCTATGGACAGCATGGCCTGGCCTACATCTATCCCCCGAATCGCTCCATCGGCGCTGTTCCAGGTACAGTAGTTGGTCAAACCATCCTCATTCAGGCCCACCTCCAGGCCGGTGTTTCCAAAAAACGCATAGACATACCAGGCGGAGGACCAGTCCATTGCCACTAACTTTTCAGCCTGAGCCGCTACCTCCAACATCCGATCTAAGCTTTTTACATCCTCTTGTGAGAAATATTCTTTGTTATAGTATAAAAAGTATCCATTGTCTGCCGTCAGCGGGTAGGCATACAGAGTACCTCCCACACTGGCGGCCTCCACAGCCGCGGAAAGGCTGGCCGCCCTGATCCCGGCCTCGTCCTCAATGGGATCCAACCCGCCAGCTGCTGCTAAAGCGGCCACCTGGTCATCAGCGAAAGCAAACACATCCGCTCCTCCCTCCAGATCGCCTAACAGAGCATCCTTACAGTTAGACTCGCTCTGAGGCTGATAAGTAATCTGAAAATCAGCCTGGCCGGAGTAGTGGGTCTGGAATGAGGCAAAAATCTCTTGAAGCAGCGCCTCATCCTCCTCCGCTCCCCAGACGGTCAGTTGAATTAATTCCTCTGACGGCTGACTGCTTTCAGACGGCGGCTCCTGTCTGCTGCAGGCAGGCAAAAGGAATATCGCCGGTATGGATAAAAGCAGGAGAAAAAACTTTTTCATAATATCCGATCCCCCATTGTTGATTTCAGCGGTATTATAGCATTTTTTTCACTGATTTTCAACTCTCCTGAAGCTATCTGTAAAGTCAAAAACGGAGCCTTTACGGCTCCATTTTCCAACTTACAAACAGCAAACCCGGATTTCTTTCTTAATCCCTGCCGCCATATTTTTCAAGGTAATTCGCCAGGCACTCCAGCTGAATAGCCATTGTGACTGCTCCTGGATCCAGATGTCCCACTCCTTTATCCGGCTGATTGCTTGCCCGGCCTTTCGCTGCCTCCATCCCTCTGGTTCTCTCCGCGCCCGCAAGAGCAAGTTCTTTCATGGCAGTCAATGCTTCTTGCTCCGTTTTTCCTTCCTTCAGCGCCGCCTCATAGCCTTCTGCTGCCGGCCAGATGGCATCCACCATAGTCTTATCCCCCGGCTTGGCATTGCCGCGGGCCATAATAGCTTCCGCCCAGCTTTTCAGCATGACTGCCACCTGTTCCGCATCCATTTGAATGCTTCCGGCAAGAGCTTTTGCCGCGGACAGATACGCACTTCCGTAAAGTGCTCCCGAGGTCCCTCCCATAGCCGGCATGACAGCCATGGCCAGCTTCTTAAAAAATTCTGTAAAATCCCGGGATGCTGACAGCTCTTCCCTCTGAGCCAGCACTTTATCCAATCCGATTGTCACATTCAGCCAGTGATCGCCGTCTGCAATCGCCGCGTCCAGCTCTGTAATATAATCCTTTTGCTGCCGGATGGCCTCTGCTGCGATTTCCAAATATTCCAAATACTGCTCACAACTGATTCTTATCATGCTACACTCCTATCCAAATGTCTTAAAACCCGGCGTATTAGCAGGCGCGTCCAGCAGTTCTTTCAGCTCCTCATCCAGCTTAAGCAAAGAAATGGAGCACCCAGCCATATCAAGGGATGTCATATAATTTCCAACATAGACTCTCGAAAGGGTAATCCCCTTTTCTTTCAGCACCTTTGCAGCATCGCCGGCCAGCACATAAAGTTCCATCAAAGGAGTACCCCCCAGTCCGTTGACCAGCATTGCGGCTTCCGATCCGTTGTAGTCGTAATCCGCCAAAATCTTACCCAGCAAAATCTCTGCAAGTTCTTTGGAAGTTTTCATCCCCGTCTTTTCAATTCCCGGCTCACCATGAATTCCCATGCCGATTTCGATTTCTTCCTCTCCCAAAGTAAAGCCGGGCTTTTCCAGTCCCGGAAGCGTGCAGGCTGTCATGGACATTCCCATGGTGCGAATTCTGTCAATGGCCTTCTGGGCTGTTTCTTTTACTTCCTTAAGGCTGGCCCCTTTCGCTGCCCTGGCTCCGGCGATCTTATGTATCAGTACAGTTCCGGCAATTCCGCGCCGCCCCGCAGAATACGTGCTGTCCGGCACAGCCACATCATCCTTTACTACCACACAATCTACTGTAATGCCTTCCATCTCGGCAAGCTCCTTTGCCATGGAAAAGTTCATCAGATCTCCTGTATAATTTTTCAGAATCATCAGAACGCCTTTTCCGGCATTGGCTTCTTCAATTCCTTTTAACATCTGGTCCGGGCTGGGGGAGGCAAATATATTCCCGGCTACCGCCGCATCCAGCATCCCCATGCCTACATAACCGGCATGAGCCGGCTCATGTCCGCTTCCTCCCGCTGTGCAGAGACCCACTTTGCTGGCCTTTTCTCTGCGGGCAATCACTCTCTTTTCGGGGAAACAAACCAGGGACGGATCGCTTAGCTCCAATCCTTTTAACATTTCTTCAACAATGTTTCCCGCCTCATTCATAATCTTTTTCATCTAATCTCCTTCTCTCCCGGATTGCAGCCGCTTTTGAATATAGGAATTTGGGGGTGCTTAGTGCCAATCTGGCTGGTAAAGCTTCCGCTGTAGATGTTTCAAATCTTCAAGCAGCCTTCAATGCACGATATAATACCACGCTTGTTAATGATGCTAATGCTGCTGTGACTTCTGGATTTTATCGTTATTATGCTAATTCTGCTAATACGCCTTGGTTGGAAGGAGGTACAATTTTTGCTTTTTTATATGATGGAATTACCATAGTTCAAGTGTCATTTTTTAATGGTACTGCTACTAAGTTTGCTCTTAGAATAAGGGTCAACTATGCTTGGACAGCATGGCGTATTATTTAACCCCCTTACTAAAACGGCCTTATATTGCAACGATTTAAAGCAATGGTTTGCCATTACCGGATTTTATGTATACGTGCTATCGCGTATACATCAGATGCAGTGTCGCTATAAAATCCAAAATTAATATTAGTGCCAGCAGCAAGCCACTGCATACAACAGGCGTTTACAAATCTCTGTCCACTACCAGAACCCCTGTCACCAGACCATGCATCCGTATTATCTACTATAATTTGCAATCCAGCGCTGGGGCCACGTAATGTACAATGGATCATATAAAATCCGCCATCTGCAACATAAATTGGTAATGGGCGAGACCATACATTGACATCAAGTCTATATGTTATACTATGCTCATAAACCACATTAATTAAGGGATTTTTTGTTGCCAAATCCCTATTTAACTGAGTAATCCCCTGCTGCATCAGATACACCAACGCGGACGATGGAATATTACTTGTAGAGTTCACATGCTGATTTGTAATCATACTGGTCAATACATAGTTCCCGAACTTAGCCAGGCAGTCCTGCTGCCATTTTTTCAATTTTCCCCACAAGCCTTTGGCTTTATCCCCGGACATTGGCACAGGGAACGTTTCTGTAGATTCGTCGATTACAGACACTTGGGTTTCAGAAATGTCACCTCCTTCCGTATCTACCTTTTCTTTCAGTTCTTCCTTATTGTATACCGTATTATTAAATAGCTGTTCTACTACTGCTCCCATAGCATTACCGTCTGCATATGTATTTCTGTCCCATTTGGGAATCTCCTGAGAAAATACCCGAGGAGTTTTTATTTCGCAATTATTCATTATTCATTCTCCTTTCAAATGTACTGGCACGCGCCGCTTCCCGGCACCTGCCATTTCGTCAGAACACATTCCAGTTGTGAAACTTACGTTTCACAAGCGTTCTTCCTCTTTCAGATGTATCGGCACGCGCCGCTACACGGCACCTGCCATTTCGTCAGAACGCATTCCAGTTGTGAAACTTACGTTTCACAAGCGTTCTTCCTCTTTCAAATGTACTGGCACGCGCCGCTTCCCGACACCTGCCATTTCGTTCCTCGTCTTTCTGCTGCATCCTTAAAAAATTTCGTCCATATCAAAGCTTAACGGGATATCCTCGTCTTTTCCTTTTCTTCTGAAGGTTCGATACGCAATTAAATCCCCTTCTGCATCATATAGGCCCATCTCGGATATTTCTTTTCCGGTTAGCTCATCTTTTTCCAGGCAGCCGTTGTAACGGCAGGTGGTTTCTTCTTCTACCGGATAGCTGTGTCCTTCTATGTCTTTTCTTAACAATTCATTGAAGAGGCTACTCTCATCTCCCGAAGCTGTCTTGGGCGTTCCATCCTCTAAGACTCCCCCGTCTCCCCAGGCCATCTGAGTGATGGGAGGAAGGCTTATATCCCCTGCGTGGGATTTACATAACTTCTTTCTGCCTGCTACTGTAATAATTCCTTTTGTCTCCGCCATAAATTTCATTCTCCTAGTATAATAATGAATCAAATGCTCCACATTTACCTTCCTCCTGGTATAATTATGAATCGGCACGCGACGCCCTGCGTCACCTGCCATTTCGTCGGAAGGTATCCTGAAAATGCTCCGCATTTACCTTCCTCCTGGTATAATTATGAATCGGCACGCGACGCCTGGCGTCACCTGCCATTTCGTCGGAAGGTATCTTGAAAATGCTCCGCATTTACCTTCCTCCTGGTAAAACCAGTATCTGGCCGGGATAAATCAGATTGGGATTGGCAATCTTGTCCTGATTTAATGCGTAGATTTCCCTCCACCGGCTTCCGTTTCCCAGTATCTTTTTGGCAATGGCCCACAGACAGTCTCCCCGGACTACCGTGTATACCCCAGGGACCGGGGCCGTTTCGGCAGATCGTTCCTGTGACGAAGCGGCCGCTATATCTCCGCCCGGTTCCTGAGGAAGGGGAATCACCGCAATCCCGTAATCCTGATAAACTTTTAAAGACAGGGACACCGTAATATCTCCGCCTTCCTCCGCGTCCTCTGTAATGTCGTAATCCTCCAGGGACACCTTTTGATTGGTATCAAAAAAGGAAGAGCGTCCAGGCCCTTCCCGTATGACAATAAACTGTATAGGAGTTTTTTCCTCTTTCATCTGCTCAAAGGCATCTAAAAAGTATTCCGGCGGTTCAAAACCGTCTTCATAGCTGGCAAAGGGATACCTGCGGATAGGAAGCAGCGCATCCAGGGTTATCTCCATCAGACCGGCCGGATTCAGGATATTGATCTCTTCCCCATTTATCAGATTCATGGTCTTATTCTGACCTTTTCTGTTCATCTGGATTTTAGACGGAGGAATAGGGAGGCGTAAGCCCCCTAAATAAATTTCGTATGGCATATTAGTACACTCCTTCCGCTGCTGTTTCCAGCCGTTCAAAAATGATTCCCTCTAAGTAATTGCCGATCCCGTCTAAATCCATGTTGGAGTTCACCTGGTTGGTGATTCCTCCCATGTTGACGGTCAGCTCGGCCGTAGTAAACCGGTTGATGACCTCCTGCTCCGCCAGATCCCGCAAGTATTCCAGGTCTTCGTCCAGCATGGTCATAGAATTGGCCATGGCGGCAGTGTTGCCTGCGGTGGCGGCGGTGTTATTGCTAATGTCCTGAGGAATCGACTGGCCGCCTCCTAAGCCAAACGGATTATTCTCCAGCCCGCCTCCCAGCGGATCCTCCAGCAGGCCTTCCAGCGGATTTTCCATCCCGTCAAATATACTTTTTGGATCATTAAAGCTATTTTCAAAATTTTCTCCCCAGTCATAACCATTTTGGAAAGCGTCTCCATAGTCGATAAACTCTTTATTCTTAACAATTTCTTTCCATTCTGACTCTGTTTTAATCTTTTCTGATGCTGCTTCAATCTTACCTTTAAAGTCCTCTAAGCCTGCCGTAATGTTTACCTCAACGCCAGGTATTTTATTAATGATACTTTCCACAGCCTTTGCCATGTTCAGTACACAGTCTATCACATTACCGGCCATATCTAAAAACAGGATTTGCACTGCGGCAATGGGATTCGTGAAAAGGTTACATATAAAATTAATAAGCATTGCAAATATGTTCCAAACATTTATAAATATATTGATAATATTCGCTCCCATTACAAAAAAGACTCCTACAATGACTCCTACTGCAGAGACAGTGGTTCCGAACAATTTGTTCATTGCAGCTACCGCCGCATAAATGACAGCTATAAAAGCAATAATTGCAATAATAATCCACGTAATCGGACAAGCTAATAGCGCAGAGTTATATGTCTGAGTTGCCGCACTGGCAGCCGCAGTATTCCCTTTTAATATTCCAAAACCTATAGATAAAAATGTCTGAGCCGCACTGTAAGCTTCCGTAACTGCTTTTCCGATAAGCTGTACCTTTTGGACTCCCTCTGTCAATAGCAAATAGATTCCCATAATGGCCAGTACTCCCATCAGAATAGGTGCAATAACTGACCAGCCTTCTGAAATAATATTGCTGATAAATCCGATAGCCAGCCCGATTCCTCCGAAAATCCCCTGTATGTTAGAGGCATCCCCCTGTAAACCAGTGGTAAAATCGTTGATGTGGGCTGTTACTGTAGTAACGGTGTCTCCTATCACTCCCGCCAGCCCCATATTTACGGTGCGGCCCAGTGAAGACAGCGCGCTGGTGGCGTTATCGTACCGGATATTATTTAATGCCTCTAAATTTTGTGTGGTAAGAGCCACTTCCCCATTCAGGTTTGCCAGGGCCATAATTCCCTCATAGCCCAGCTCTCCCCACATATTTCCAAAGAGACTTTCCCCGGCCATGTTCTGCTGCATGGGATCTTCTGTACTGCCGATTGCACTGACTGTCTGCAGAAATGCTTGTTTTGCAGGATCCCCGCCCTGGGCAAATTGGGCCGTCATCTCATTGGGATCTAGTCCTATTGCGCGAAAAGCATTTTTCGTAGACTCGCTTCCACTGGCTGTTCGCGCAGAGAATTCTTTTACCGCAGCCCCCAGTTTGTCTACAGAATTTATCCCGTCCTCTGCGCCGTTTACCAGCATGGTAAACATCTCTGCACTGTTAAATCCTAATTGTTTAAATTCCTCTGCGTTTTCATTGATGGTACTTAATAAATTTCCGTTTTGATTCAGTCCTGCCTGTGTTGCCTGCATAATCAGATCCATGGCCTGAACCCCTGATATTCCAAACTGTTTTTCCAACATCTGCGCTGTATAGATGCTGTCAGAGATGTCGTATCCAAAGCTGTCCCTCATGAGAATACCAGCTCTTGTCATCAGCTCCAATCCCTCTCCTGTCTGGTTTGTAAGCTGATGAACTGTGGCTAAGCTTCTGGCGGCATCTTCCAGGCTTTCCCCCATGTTATCAATGTAGAGAGATTTGATACTCCCTTTGGCCATGTCCAGATCATCTCTCTGCATCCCCGTCTGGACTTGGAGCAAATTTCCTGCCGCCTGATAATTATTGGCTTCCGTTAAAACTTCCCCCATTTTTCCTTTTGCTCCACATAAGCTTTTTATTAAGAGATCACTTGTTTTTTTTGCATTATCTGCTGCTTTATCGATCTGAGTAAGCTCTGACCCCACACAATTTAATTCTTGATTTGTTACCTGTACTGCATTATTGATCTGATTAATTTCCGATCGCGTATAATTCAGTTCTTGCTTTGTCTTCTCTATATGGATAATATTAAACAAATTTCCCGATAATCTTTCCAGATTCCGGGCGGGTTCTATTATACTATTCATCGAATCTGCAATACCATTTATTGCTACAGGCATTTGGTTATATACCTGTAATGCTGTGCTTGCTGTTGGCAAATTTTCACCTGCTTTCTATATATAAAGGGATGCGGCAAAATGAAATAATAGAAAACCTCTGATTACATTTTGCCACATCCCATCGAAAAAACTATCGCCTTTTCCTCCCCTGGCCGCGCCTCATACGCTTGGCCTCTTTCTCATCGTGTTCCATTTTTATTCTAATAGCAGCGATTACATATGCTTTTTCCTCCCGGCTTAAATCCAGGAATTCATGGGGCCATTTATGAAGCTTATGGAGGCAATAGTAGGCTATATTTGCCTCCATATCGCCTCCCTCAATTAGTTTTTTGCTTCTTCCGCCAGGTCTTCCATAGTGGTGTCAAATCCGTTTACTTTCTGGATTTTTTCAATGTACCCTGCATATTCTCCCGCAGTCAGCATGGTCTTTAACAGGATATCGGCCCCCATTACATGGTAAGAATCCTGAAGCCCCTTATCGTTAAGGTTGGGGAAAACCGTACACTTGGCCGCCAGTTTTCCAAGGTACAGGTTATAATCTGTTTCCTGGGTATACTGGCCCTTTCTGCCGGATACGGGAATCCGTTTGGTACATTCCCGGCGCAGGCTTTCATCCTCTTCGGAGGTAATGGCGCGCACCTCCCATGCCATGGGCTTTTTATCAGATCCGAGGAACCGCCTGGATACCACAATCCTCTCGTTTTCTGCTTTTACTGCGTTCTGGCTGAAAAAACAACTTAAATCTCCCATCTATTCCTCTTCTCCTTCCTACTGCATCCCTTCCAGCATGGCAAATTCTTCCGGCATCTCCCAATCCTCAAAGGTAAAGTCAAATTCTTCGTCCAAATACTCTGCGTCTGCATCCATCTTGGCGATAATACCGCCGTCTAAGTTGCAATCCTTTAAAATAATGGTCTGCCTGCCTACGTGGGAAGTGGGATCCTCGTTGGTAATCTGGATATCAAAGTAAATATCCTCTCCGGTCTCCTTATACTGATACAGCATTTTGCGGAATACGCTGGTGTTGTAATGGATCGTCGCGGATCCGGTTCCTTTCCATCCGGTGGCCTTGTTGCCTTTTCCGGTTCTTCCCATAATGGGAACCTCAGTCTTGGTTTTTTCTACCGATGCTTCCAGGTTAATAACCTGCATCAGATAAAGCCTGTCATTTCCAATTGTTACATAGCACTCTGCTTCTGCCGCGCTGATAGAGTCGCGGGCGTTCATAGTCTGTCTTCTGCTCATTATATCTCTTCCTCCTACTGCACAATCACCGTCATATACAACTGGGCCATAGCGTTTACCGGGGTGACGGGACAATTTACCACAACGCTCTTCTTGCCCTCTCCCCTGGTTACCACTACGTCCTTTGCCTCAAAGCCTTCAATGGCTCTCAGACGGCTTAAATCGTTAAAATACGTTACCAGATCATTCCAGAAGCTGATTCTTCCGGCCTCATCATTGGGGATCTTGCCCAGATATTTGTTGTTAAAGAGCACTGCCACGTCATTTCCGATCTGATCCAGAACCCGGACAGTCTGGTTGCTTGCAAAGTCCTGATTTTTCTCCTCCGTATAGGTTACCAGGGTATTAATGTCCTCCAAAACCCGGACCTCATCTCCAACCTTGTGGAACATAAATTTGCCGGAAAGAAGGGCTTCCTTTAACTGGCGCTGGGTATAAGCGGTATTTACGTTAAATTCCCCGTCATAGGTCTTATTGGTATTGGATGCGTTTACACTGCACCCGGCAATGGCTCCGGTAACCCAGTACACCATAGACCAGGCTTCTGATGCCGGATCTTCCGGTTCGCCTGCCGTCTTTTCTAACTGCTTCACCTTTGCCAGGGAGTTTTCCACCGACACAATTCCCTCATAATCAGCCTGGGATGCCTGATATAAAACGGTCTGGAATTTGGCTCCCATCTCGTCCCTCATCCTTCTGGTATGCTGGATAAACAGTTCTTTGATCTCCTGGTCATCAGACAGGCAGCCTAAGGCGTTAAAGGACAAGCTCTCAGATGCATCCAGAAAGCTCTGATACTCTTCCACTCCCGGCGCGTCGCCATTGGTTCCTCCTGTAAGGGGAAGTCCTGCTGTTTCCTGCAATTCCCCGTCCTTTTTAAAGATAACGTAATCGTTATCCAGAAGATCTCCTGCCCCTGCCACAGTCTGGCTGTCCATTTCCTTTCCGGCCAAATAGGTGGTAACTACAAACAATTCCCCGTTTTTCACTACGGTCAGGGTAATGTCATTGCCCCGGATTCCACCGTAGCGGGCCTTGCCCATAAGGTTCTCTGCCGCCTCTCCCTGGTTCAGACGGTAGACGTAAAGAGTTTTTACATTCCGGAAAATATCCCGGATTCCCTTCATCTTGCTGTCTTTATACTCATAGCCGAAAATCTTTTTGCAGTCCTCTTCTAAGTATTCCCCGCCTACGGCAAATACCTCCCGGGAAATCCCCCAGTCCAGTACCATGGGGAGAGCTGCATAGCCTCTCTCTGACAGCATGGAAGCCGCCTTTGCCAAAGATACAAAATTAATATAGGAACCGGGCAGCACCTTATCCTGCTTTGTAAATGTTCCTCCTCCTAACATGTTTTCACCAATCCTTTCGTTATTTCTAAATTTTCCATAGGTTCTTCCTGTTCTTTTTCTTTGTGGACAGACAAGCTGTAGTTTACGGAAAAATCCAGTATGCCGCCTGTAAGCTGATGCTTTCGGTCCGTCCCCCGTATGGGAAGGCCGTCCGGCATCTGAATCCACTCCAAACCATCCATTAGCGCTTCTGCCGCCTGATTCTGTTCTTTATGGATCTGTCCGGTTTCCCCTGACAGGTATCGAACAGAAAATCCAATCTTTCGGATGGCCCGTCTGCCTGTCATGGTCTTTTCGGATGCTTCCTTCAGTTCCAGGATAAGGCAGGGCCGTTCCGGTTCCTGAGGCGGGTTCCCTGTATAGACCGTATAGCCGGGGAACAATTCTTCCAGGCGGCTTACCACTGCGTCCATAAGCTGGTTGTACATCGCAAACTTCCTTTCTTTTTGATTGTTTGTAAGCTTCCGTTCTTTTCTGCCTTTGGCGCCAAAAGACAGGATATACGGCGGGATGTTCTGTCCTTCATCCCTTTGCTTCGATTTTTATTGTAAAGCGAAATGGCCGAAATGAACGAAAAACTTTTATTTTACCCCAATCTTTTTCAGATAAGCGTCCCGGATACAGATTCGGGGATAATCCTCCCGGTGATCTCCGGTGGCTTTCACTTTGTCGGAAATCTTCAGCCAGGACATTCCATTAATATAAAACATAGAGAACACACACCGGGTCTGTCCGTCCTCAATCTCCTGGATCCATCTCTCTACGGCCTCTGCCTGGGCCTTCTTCTCTTCCAGAACTTTCATCCTACATTCATAGAGCGGCCAGTCAAAGCCTACTACATTCTGTGGGCGTCCTTCCCCGCTGCGGTAATCCAATATGGTGCTAAATCCAAATCCGGCATCCCCCTGTTTCATCAGATCCAGCTCCATTTCCAGAACCGGAATCTCTTTTTTAATTTCTTGTAGTTGTCTAATAGTTTTCTCGTGATTTTAATATCTTCCATTTTGTTTCTCCTCCCTTTTCTCCTGCTTCCTTTTGCAATTAGATGAATTTAAATCACATTATCATCTTATCTTCCGGCTTATTGTGATTTTAATTCACTTTATCACGAAAGTGAATTTCTGTCAACTTATTCTCCATATATTGTTGATTTATTTTCACATTTATGTTATGATCTTTTATGAATCTATAAGCCAATAAATCTTTCCGGGAAAGGTGATGCTGATATGCTGGAATTGTACAAGAATATTAAACGTATGCGGGAGGAAAAGGGGTTGTCCCAGGATTCTCTGGCAAAGCTTACCGGTTATACAGACCGTTCTTCTATTGCAAAGATAGAGAAAGGGCAGGTGGATTTACAGCAATCCAAAATTGAGTTGTTTGCCCGGGCGCTGGGAGCTACTTCCCAGGAGTTAATGGGCTGGACAGATCCCCACGGGGAGACAGACAGGGAATACCTTCTGTTTCAGGACCTTTTTAAACGGCAGGGGTTCCGGCTGGGTTGCTGCGGCAATCCCGGCCTTGCAGATTCCGTGGAAGAAACGGGAGAAACCTCGTTTTATACACTGCTGACCCCAGATCAGACCGATTATCAGATCTCTTTCCAGGAATATCATTCTCTTACAAAGGAGATCGACTCTTTTGTTCGCTTCCGGTTAAACGACCTGACAGATGAAGAGCATAAGAGAAAAACAGTGAAAAAGGAATTGTCCAAACTCACAGCCTTTCCGACTCCTGCCCCGTCTTATCTGGAAGTGAATGCTGCCCATGTCCGCACGGACATTCCTGACAGCGCCTTTACTAAAGAGCTTTTACAGCAGGATGAGGATATTATGGATTCTCCTGATTTTTAAAATGAGGTGATGTTGTTTGAATTACGAAGAATTGCTAATTGCGGCAGATGAAGCCGGTTTGACTGTAAAAGAAAAACCTCTGTCTTTACATGACGGACGCATTAAGGGAACCCGCATTGCCATCCGCCAGGATATTCCTACTCTGGCGCGGAAGGCCGATGTATTGGCGGAAGAATTGGGACATTATTTTACTTCTGTGGGAGAAATTCTGGATCAAAGCACCTCCGCCGCCCGCAGGCAGGAGCGCCAGGCCCGGCTGTGGGCTTACAACAACCGGGTGGGACTTTCAGGCATCGTCCGCGGTCACCAGCACCACTGCCAGAACTTAAATGACCTGGCCGAGTTTCTGGATGTCTCCGAGGAATTCCTTCTGGAAGCCCTGGACTGCTACCGGGAGAAGTACGGCTCTTCCGTCAACTGGAAGAATTTTACCATCTTCTTTGAGCCGTCATTGGCGGTGATGGAGAGGTTGGGGAGGACGGAGGAATAGATGAGAATCCTTATCCGTTTACAGATAACATTTCTCCCTTTATAATAGTTTCAGGCGCTGCTAAATACAGTAGGACGGTCGCCCTCTGCCAGTGGAGTACAAGCCGCTGTTTACATAGACACCTTTCGGGGAATCTACGAAAGGAGGGCTTTTGCATATGATAATGGTTTCTTTGGAATCCATCTACTATTTTGTTGGAATTATCAGTATTCTCTGTGGCACGGCTTTAAAGTCTTGATGCTCTCTTGTAAGCATAAATGCCTCTGCTTTCTTTATTCCCTCTTTATCATAAGGCCGGAATCATCGCCGAAGCTGGAAATGCCGGATAGCGGCCTGGAGCTTCTCTGCATGTTGATTAAGTTCCTGAGCGGAAGAGGCCGATTCTTCTGCGGTAGCGGCGTTGGTCTGTACCACAGCGGAGATATTCTCCATCCCCTCTGTCAACTGACGCAGGCTTTCGGCTTGCTGCTGCGCGGATTCTGCAATTTGATCTACCAACTCTGCCGACTGCCTGGCGCTGGAAACTACCCTTAAAAGCGCCTCTGCGGTTTCCTCGGACAAGGTGGTCCCGTACTGAACAAACTTCCCTGACTCTTTAATCAGATTGGTAATGTTCTTAGCAGACTCCGCGCTCTTTGCTGCAAGCTGCTGGACCTCATTTGCCACCACGGCAAATCCTTTCCCGGCGTTTCCGGCCCGGGCCGCCTCAACGGAGGCATTCACTGCCAGAATATTGGTCTGGAAGGAGATATCCTCAATGGTTTTGATAATGCCGTTAATCTGGCTGGAGGATTCCGCAATGTCGGCAATAGCGGTTGACAAGGACTCCATTTTTTCGCTGCATACCTTCAGCTGAGCCTCAGCGTCCAGAGCGGACTTCCGCGCCATATCCGCGTCTTTGGAAGTACGATTCACCTGTCCTGAAATGTCCTGAATCCCGGCGGAAAGCTCTTCCACAGCAGATGCCTGCTGGACAGCGCCATCAGAAAGAATCTGTGCGCCGGAAGCCATCCTCTGTGACTCATCAGAAACCTTCCGCGCGGTTTGACCGATGTGGGAAAGGGCATTGTTTAAGGAATCCAATATCTGACGCAAGGCGTTCTGGATGGGCAGGAATTCTCCCCGATAGCCGTCGCTGATGGCCAGATTCATATTGCCCTGGGCCATTTGCGCCAGCTTCTGGTCAATGTCGTGGATGTACTTTTTCAGTTCGTTCTTGGTCTCATGGATGGAAGCCACCAGCGTGCCGATTTCCGAAGTGTCAGCTTCCCACTGAAACTCTGCCGAAAGGTTGCCCTGGGAGATTTCTCCCATCTGATCCCGGACGGCGATGACAGGCCGCAGGATCCTCCTGCGGATCACCCGCATACTGATGACCTGAAACGTTCCTACCATAATCAGGGCCAGTACCATTAAAATCTGGATGATGGCGCTGGAACGGTTAAGGTTCTCTACCTCCTGAAGGGTTCTGGTATTCAGAGTTTCCAGGAATTGCTCTTTCAGAGCATTGATTTTGGTAATAGAGCTGTTATATTCCGTGCCATAGACATATTCTATGGCCTCTTCCTGCCGCCCTGCCTGAACCTGCTCCATAGCCTGTTCCTCCAGGGGAACCAGCTGGTTGGAGAGACTGTACATGTTATCTATCATAGCCTGTTCTCCAGAGGTGATGCCGATTTCCTGCATGGCGGCCACGCCCAGATCACGGTTTTTCAGGTTGTTGACTTCGTTCCAATAATTGTTATAATGCTCCTGGCTGCCTGTGGCAGCGTAGGCCCGGACCTCATTGGTCAGGTAAGCGGATCCGTTCATGAACCGGTTGGCATTATAGGTCAGATCAAAGCGGTCTTCATTGGCATTATCCAACCGGCGGCTTACGCCGCTGTAGAAAAATAAAAGCACCAGCATAAACAGCAGCGTGCATATAGAGCCAATGTTCAAAATCGTTGTCAAAGTGGATTGGTTCATACCTTTTTTCATTATAATAACCTTGCCTTTCTCCTGGTTACATAGTAGATAATATTGGGATTATAGCATAAATAAAAAGTTGTGACAAGCGCCTGATTTCTTTAGTCTTTTAAAAGGAGCTCCTTTCTAAAATAAAAAAGCCCTGCAAACCACTGTTTACAAGACTTTTCTCTCTTATTGCAAAGAAGCTTTTCGCGTTTCAGCGGAGACGGTGGGATTCGAACCCACGTGCCGGGATAAACCGGCAAGCGCATTTCGAGTGCGCCGCGTTACGGCCTCTTCGCTACGTCTCCATGGCGGCATATCAGATGCCAACGGTTGTATTATACACGAAAAAGGCCGGTTTGGGTAGTAGAATTTTTATTTTTTTCGCCTCGGGTGTTTGACAGTTTGATAATGAAAAAGATGCTTACAGGCCTTGTAAAACCTGTACTTTTTTTGTCAAAATTTTTGTTTTATTCTATAGTAATATTTAGCAATCTGTGGTATAATGAGAAGAGGAGG
>CAJUJM010000105.1 GCA_910586755.1 uncultured Lachnospiraceae bacterium | reverse complement strand
TTTTTACACTAAGAAACCCTGATGAATCATTGGATGAACTACGTCTTGGATTTGTTATTGTAAATCCTCGCAAGAGAGGAAAAGGCTATGGAAAAGCTATGCTCCGGCTGGGTCTAAAATTTGTATTTGAAATATATGGAGCAAAAAAAGTATCATTGGGCGTTTTTGAGAATAATCTCCCAGCTTATTATTGTTATAAAGAAGTCGGTTTTAGCGATACAGTTCTTGATACGACAGAAACATATTGTGTTCTGGGTGAAGAATGGAAGTGCAAAGAATTGATTATCGAAAACAGATAAATTCAAATTTGCGGAGGTAGTGGTGATGGAATACAGGAAAGCAAGCATGAAGGATATTCCTTCCTTGTGCCAAATCAGAAAGCAACAGTTGATGGACGAAGGAATTGAGCCAAATATTGAAATTGATAGTGAATTGAAAAAATACTTTTCTGTGAAATTACAGGATGGCTCACTTGTTGAATGGCTAATTGAGGTAGATGGAACTATCATCGCCACAGCAGCTATCGCTTTTATGGATTTCCCTCCCACATATACAAACAAGTCTGGTATCAAAGGTTATATCACTAATATGTATAGAGCACCTGCATACAGGGGACAGGGGCTGGCTACATCCTTATTGAAAAAACTGGTTCAAGAAGCCAAAAACAGGAAAGTCCATAAGTTATGGCTGGGGGCTTCAAAGTTGGGGCGACCTGTATACCGAAAATTTGGCTTTGTGGAAACGAATGAGTGACTTGAAATGAATATATAACTTCCAGTTTGTACCACCAATTCACAAACAGTTCCGAAAGTACAGACAGATAAACATTCATCACTGTTACATTTAGAGACAATGGGAACATGAAAAAAGCCCACATATTTGTTTTGTATATGGTAGGTGGGCTTTTTTCTTATTCATAGAAACGATTATCTTAATGACATTGCTTCCGACTGCGGAGGCAACAAATTCAACCGAATTTTACCTTCAAATATAACGAAAATGCTGTCGCTTTCAAAAGTTAAAAATTTTTCATTTTTCAAAAGCGACTATGTAAATACAATTGGGGAGGCTATTCCACCGATAAATGCAAAAAAAGAAGAAATCTTCCCATCAGCCTGTTTTGTCCCTGAATGGCTGAAAGCAGATTTCTTCTTATTTGATTTGTAAATGTAAATTGACACTGCAGTCTATTGCTGTCAGCAATTATCAATCGCCTTCCCAATATCATGCCGCATATACTTGTTCTCAAACTCCACCCACTCTGTGGCGGCATAGGCATTGCTTCTGGCTTCTTTTAAATCTTTTCCGACAGCGGTAACGCCAAGGACTCTGCCGCCGTTTGTCACCAGATTTTTGCCTCCGTCAAATTTCGTACCAGCGTGGAATACATAGTAGCCGTCTTTCTCCTTAAAGTTTTCCAGGCCCTTTATGGCAAAGCCCTTGTCGTATTTTACCGGGTAGCCCTGAGAGGCCAGCACTACGCAGACTGCCGCGTTGTCCTCAAACTCCAGTTCTGTCTGATCCAGACGTCCGTCTATACAGGCCTCAAATACGTCCACAATGTCATTCTTCATTCTGGGCAGTACCACCTGAGTCTCCGGGTCGCCGAAACGGGCGTTGTACTCTAATACTCTGGGGCCTTTTTCCGTCAGCATTAAGCCAAAGAAAATGATTCCCTGAAAGGCTCTTCCCTCTGCCTTCATGGCGTCCACAGTCTTCTGGTAGATATGTTCCTTACAGAACGCATCCACCTCAGGAGTATAGAAGGGGCTGGGAGAAAAGGTTCCCATGCCGCCGGTGTTAAGGCCGGTGTCGCCGTCCCCGGCTCTCTTGTGATCCTGGGCGGAAGTCATGATCTTAATGGTATTGCCATCTACAAAGGACAGCACCGACACTTCCCGGCCGGTCATAAATTCCTCTACTACAATGCGGTCTCCGGCGGATCCGAACTGCTTATCTAACATCAGGGTCTTAACACCTTCCCTTGCTTCTTCCCTGGTATTGCAGATTAATACCCCCTTGCCCAGGGCCAGGCCGTCGGCTTTTAATACAATGGGCATGTCCGCGGTTTCTAAGTACTCAAGGGCGGCTTCCGGGCTGTTAAAGGTCTCATATGCAGCGGTGGGAATCCCGTATTTTTTCATTAAATCCTTGGAAAAGGCTTTGGATCCTTCCAGGATTGCGGCATTTTTCCGGGGGCCGAATACCCGAAGTCCCTGGGCTTCAAACACATCCACCACACCGCCCACCAGCGGGTCATCCATACCGATCACGGTTAAATCAACCTGATTTTCTTTGGCAAAGGCAGCCAGCTTATCGAATTCCATAGCGCCGATGTTTACACACTCTGCATACTCTGCGATTCCGGCATTTCCCGGAGCGCAGTAAATCTTATCTACCCTGGGGCTCTGGGCCACCTTCCAGGCAATGGCGTGCTCTCTGCCGCCGCTTCCTACGATTAATACCTTCATAATGTCTACTCCTTATGGTATCGGCACGCGCCGCTATGCGGCACCTGCCAGTTCGTCAGAACGCATTCCAGTTGTGAAACTTGCGTTTCACAAGCGTTCTTCCTTATTAGCAATCATGTTGATAGCTTGGGGCAGGATGATCCACTCTGCCTCCTCCATTACCCGGCGCTGTAAAATCTCCGGGGTGTCTCCCTCTTTCACTTCCACCGCTTTTTGGAGGATAATAGGGCCGGAATCTACCCCTTCATCCACATAGTGGACGGTAGCGCCGGTAATTTTTACGCCCCTCTTTAAAGCCCCCTCATGAACCTTTAAGCCGTAGTATCCTACGCCGCAGAAGGAGGGGATGAGAGACGGATGGATATTGATAATCCGGTTCCGGTATTTCTGAATCATGGCTTCCGGGATGGTAACCAAAAATCCGGCCAGAACAATCAGATCCAGATGGTACTGGTCTACTTTTTCTAAAAATGCCTCGTTAAAAGCCGCCCTATCGGGAAAATCTTTTGGGGATAAGCACACTGCCTCAATACCGGCGTTTCTTGCCCTCTCTAAGGCGTATGCATTTTTGTTGTTGCTGATAACCACCTGAATCTCTGTGTTAGTGATAGCGCCGCTTTTTATAGAATCTATAATGGCCTGGAGATTGGTGCCGCCGCCGGACACCATTACGCCGATTTTCAGCATAAGGTCACTCCCTTTTCTCCCTCTTCAATGGAACCGATCACATATGGGGTGTCTCCGGCCTTTCTCATGGCTTCCATAGCAGTCTCTGCGTCTGCCGGATCTACTGCTACCACCATACCGATTCCCATGTTGTAGGTATTGTACATGATCTTCTCTTCAATGCCGCCTTTTTCCGCCAGCATCTTAAAAATAGGCGGAACCGGGTAGCTGTCCTTTTTAATCACAGCCCTGACGCCGTCCTTTAACATGCGGGGAACATTCTCGTAGAAGCCGCCGCCTGTAATATGGCTGCAGGCCTTTACGGTAACTCCTGCTTCTTTTACATTCTTTAAGGCCTGTACATAGATCCGGGTGGGAGCAATCAAGGCTTCTCCCAAAGTCTTTCCCAACTGGTCATAATAGGTATTTAATCCCTGGGCAGTCATTTCCTTCTCAAATACTTTGCGGACTAAGGAAAAACCATTGCTGTGAACGCCGGTGGAAGCCATGCCGATAAGCACATCCCCTGCCGCCAGGTTCTCACCGGTAATTAAATCCTTTTTATCTACAATGCCCACTGCAAAACCTGCCAGATCATATTCATCTTCCGGATAAAAACCAGGCATCTCCGCGGTCTCCCCGCCGATTAAGGCTGCGCCGGACTGCTTGCAGCCGTCCGCCACACCGCTTACGATGGTGGCAATCTTTTCCGGAAAGTTTTTGCCGCAGGCAATGTAATCTAAAAAGAATAAGGGCTCGCCTCCTGCACATGCCACGTCATTGACGCACATTGCCACACAGTCAATTCCTACTGTGTCATGTTTGTCCATTAAAAATGCCAGTTTCAGCTTGGTTCCCACGCCGTCGGTGCCGGACAATAAGGTAGGCTCTTCCATATCTTTAAACGATTTCATGGAAAAAGCGCCGGAAAATCCCCCCAGTCCGCCTAATACCTCAGGGCGCATAGTCCCCTGTACAAACTTTTTCATTAATTCTACTGATTTATATCCTGCCTCAATATCCACTCCGGATTTTTTGTAGTCCATATGTTTCCTCCATCTACTATATACGCCGCCAGGCGGGCGTCATAAAGGTTTACTTTTTCATCTGTGCCAAATACTCTTTATAGCCGATCTCATCCAGCTTCTGAGCCTTCTTTACCACGTCGTTTTTCAGCTTCTCAGAATACTCTTTCAGGCGGCCTAGCAATGCCTTGTCGGAGGTTGCCAGGATCTTGGCAGCCAGGATACCTGCATTGGCTCCGCCGTTGATGGCAACGGTAGCCACCGGGATGCCGGAGGGCATCTGCACGATGGAATATAAAGAATCTACGCCGCCCAGATCAGAAGTTTTCATAGGAATTCCGATAACCGGCATGGGGAAAATAGCCGCGCACATCCCCGGAAGATGGGCCGCTTTTCCTGCGCCTGCAATAATCACCTGAAAGCCCCTCTCCTCTGCGGACTTTGCATATTCGAAAAATACATCCGGCTCCCTGTGGGCGGAGATAACGGTCATTTCAAACTCTACCCCCAGCTCCTCCAAAATCTCTGCCGCTTTTGCCATTACCGGCATATCAGAGTCACTGCCCATTACGATTCCGACTTTTGCCATGATTTACTCTCCTTTTCTGGTGTTCGCTTTTTATAAGTTATGGTTATTAATATAACTGTACTTATTAAGTATAATACTAGTTTTTGGAAATAGAGTCAATAGGGTATTTCCTGTTTTTGTAACGGTTCATTCAGTTTTTCCACACCAGCCAGAACAAATCTGCCATCTTCAATGATCACGGTTCGGCTGCCGTTGGCGGCTACCGCTGCAATCTCCCCCAGCTCATCGTAAGGGATGGTAATATCACAGTGGCAGCTAAAATAAGCCTTAGACACGTCGGTTTTCCGCAAAATCGAGATTTCATTGTCCCTGGCAATCATCTCCTTGCCGTCAGGATTGTACATAGGCGCGTCCTCGGACCAGCTGTAACAGGTGTCTCCCACTGCAAAATGAGGCCCCATCTTTTCCACAATCAGAATGGGAAGCTTATGGATAATTCCAAACCGCTCCGCCATGGCATAGGCAGTGGTGTTGGTGCCGATGGCAAACTCCCCAAGAGGCAGACTGTCGTGATTTTTCATAATCACCTGCTTTATCAGGGCCTTGTTCTCTTCCTCACTGTCAAAATTCTCACAGCCATAATCCTTTACCCTGCCGTCTTCAAAGGTGAGCCACAGATTTTTAAACCGGATATCCCCGATATAGACCCTTCCCACAAACAGCTTTCCCTCCGTGCCGGAAAGCATAGGGGAGGTAAACACTTCCCCCACTGGGATATTCACATCTGCCACACAGTTTTCGAAGTTGGTCTGGGAAGCCGGATCTGCCAGGGGGTGGAGATGTACCCGGATGTCTGTGGAATTTTTTCCTCTTCCCTTTACGGTAACATATTCCGCCTTGTCCAGGGTATCAATGATCACCTGCTGCATGTCCCGGTACAATTCATAGTCCAACGTATTAATCCGGATGGTTTCCTCAAAAATCTCCCGGAAATGTTCTCCGATCTCCGGTTTGGGGAAAGCGATAATGGTAAAGCTGGTCTCGTCTCCCGGCTGGTACTGGTCTAAAATCTCCATATATTCGTTGGAGTAGGCGATGGTCACTTCCTCCTGATGGCGGTTTAAGGAAAAGGCTTCTTTTTTATTGATTGGGGTGAAATCTTCCTCCCCAAAAGTCTCTACCACCGCCGGGCCTGCGTACAGACGGGCCAAATCCTTATATTCTTCCAAGGTTCCGCGGATAACCGAAAGCTTTCTCTCCTTTAAGGCCGTTCCCATATAGAGGGCGCTGTCATAGCGGTGATCATAATCATACTGCCGATTGGGGGAAGTTCCGTGAAAGCCCAGCTTCCGGTTGGGATTGCGGTTGATGGCTTCCACTGCCGCCCGGAACAGGATGGCCTCCTTGCCCATGGCCCGAAAATTCAAAACAGCCTTTTTTATCATCCGTTCATAGCCCAATTCATAGCGGATGGCAATGTTTTTCTTGATGGACAAATCCCTTCCCATAACCTGAAAGCCCTTTTCAAAGCCTTCTGTATAGGTATCTGCCATCTTGTCTATGGTTTCCTCAGGAAGGCTGTTTAAAAATCCGGCAATCTTTAATTCTGCGTCCGAAATATATTCGCCAAAACAGTAAAGATACCGCAGATCCGAAAGGTCTTCTTCCATAATAATATCCCTTCCAAAGGACAGGGACGGATCGATGCCCTCTCTCACCCGGTAAGCCACAGTTTGATCCGCATAGTCGCTGACAAACCAGTAAAGCACATCCTGAATGGCCTGGGCCTTAGGAGTCTCCTCTTCAAACAAATTATAAATTTCGATAAAGGTCTCATTTAACACGGTAATGTTCCACAAACGGCTCTCAAAAGCATACACAATCTGAGCCCGAATCTCCGTATATAAAAATGCCAGTAACCTGCCGTATTCTTCCCCCAGCTTCTTTACTGCATACGCAGGATTGGCATAGCTTTCCTCATAATGCTCCGGCAGAATATCTGCGTACAGCCTGCGGTTGTCCTCTGCCAGCTCCGGCAAGCTGCGGGAGTACACGTACCCCTTGACTCCGGCAGTGTGAATCTTTTCTGTCAGCTCCCCTATCTGGCCGATAAATCCGGCAACCGATACAAAATACTCTTTCAATGCCTTTTCTGTCAGCTCCTCCTCCGGGATCCGGCGGATCCGTTCCATCGAAAGCTGGTAGCGCTCCAGCACCGCCTGGTTTTCCTCTTTCCACAATTCACGGTAGTCCATTTTTCTCAGCTCCTCAATCCTATAATAATCATTACCAGCCAGATAATGATCAGAATCCCGCTTACCGGAAGGCTGATTCTGGCCAGTATGTAATTTTTTTCCTTCTCTAAAAGCGCACAGATGCTGTACCACAGACCCAGAAACGAAAATACCAGGCTGGAAAACCCAAGAGCGCCTGCATACATGCCGCTTTGTCCCTGTTCCCAAACAGTGATATAAAGTGTCCCGGCAAATAAAAGCAGCCCTGCGGCGCAAAGCCCCAGGGACCATTTACTGTGTTTTGCCAAAGGCTTCCTGATATAGGAAACCTTTTTAGGCGTTTCTTGTACGACTTCTCTCTTTCTTAACACGATGCCTACTCCTTACCATCTGTACCATCCGATATAAAATGTAGCCTAAAACCGCTCCTGTTACATTCAGCATAATATCGTCCACATCAAAGCTTCCTACTTTAAATACAAGCTGAACCGTCTCCACAGACAGGCTGAACAGAAAACAGATTAAAAAGGTATTGTACCACTTTTTGCTTCTCCGGCTGACAATAGGAAGAAAAAAACCTGCCGGCACAAATCCTACAATATTTCCCACGACATTTAAAAGGAAGCTTTTGATCCCCACCACATCCCGGTGAACCCAGAACCGGCGGATCTCCTTAAAAGGCTCCAGATTGTAGGCATAGGTATCCTGAGGACGGGTTGTACGCCCAAACTCTTCTGCAAAGAACAGGAAATATACCAGCAGGATCAGGTACAGAAGAAACAGTACCCAACCCAGCTTCTGATTCTTTGTTGTATTTTTAATCATAAATGCCCCGCTTAAAATTCAATCTCTGATTTGCGCTTTAACAGCAGCGCCCCGTTGACAATAGCAATAATTCCCACAGTCAATCCGGTAACCGCCATAATAATTCCGATAGCAATACTTCCTGCGCCTACGTTTCGCATAGTCTTATAAACTCGCTCCATAAAGTCTCTCCCTTCCGGCTGCTTTATTTTTATTTTGCCCCATACTGCTCATAATAAGCATCAATTGCCGCTTTTAGGGCGTCGTCAATCACAACTCTGCCGCCGCACTCTTTGTTGTACAGGTGCTCCGTAACCTCTTTCATGTTTACAATGGCAGCCGTGGGGAACCCGTACAACTCCCGGACCTCCTCTAAGGCGCTCTTGTCCCCTTTTCCTCTTTCCATACGGTTTAAGGAAACTATCAGGCCCTTGATCTCCACATTGGCCTGAGCTTTTAAGATGGGAAAGGTTTCCTCAATAGATTTTCCGGAGGTGGTAACATCCTCAATCATTACCACTCTGTCGCCATCCTTTAAAGGACTTCCTAAAAGGATGCCGGTGTCGCCGTGATCCTTTTCCTCTTTACGGTTGGAGCAGTATTTTACATCTTTTCCGTACAGTTCACTGATAGCCATAGCAGTTGCTACCGCTAAGGGGATTCCCTTGTAAGCCGGACCAAAGAGAACGTCAAAATCCAGGCCATAATTATGGTGAATGGCCTTTGCATAGTATTCTCCCAGCTTGCGGAGCTGAGTACCGGTTACATATCCGCCGGCATTCATGAAGAAGGGGGATTTACGCCCGCTCTTTAAGGTAAAATCGCCAAATTTCAAGACATTGCTGTCCACCATAAATTCAATAAATTCCTGTTTGTAGCTTTCCATTGTATCTGCCTCCTGAATATTCTGTATACATGGTCAGATCCTGCCGCTATCTTACGGCGCCAATCAGACTGTTGATATCTTCTACCTGATACCTCTTCATATATTCTTC
>CAJUJM010000104.1 GCA_910586755.1 uncultured Lachnospiraceae bacterium | reverse complement strand
TACAAATTTCTCTTTTTTTACATTTTCCCCCTATTCAAGAAAAATTTTTGTGATATAATCATTTAGATTAGAGTTTTTTAGAATCCGCAACAACACTATACTTATGGAGGTCCATTATGCCAAAACGCAATGACATCAACAAAATCTTGATCATCGGTTCCGGTCCGATTATTATTGGTCAGGCTTGCGAGTTTGACTATTCCGGCACCCAGGCCTGCAAGGCTCTCAGAAATCTGGGATATAAGATTGTGCTTGTCAATTCCAATCCGGCTACCATCATGACCGACCCGGCCACTGCTGACGCCACCTATATTGAACCTTTAAATGTGGACCGTCTTACTGAGATTATCGCTAAGGAACGGCCCGACGCCCTGCTCCCCAACTTAGGCGGCCAATCCGGCTTAAACCTTTGTGAGGAGCTTTATAATGCCGGTGTACTGGACAAATACCATGTTCAGGTTATCGGAGTTCAGGTAGATGCCATCAACCGGGGCGAGGATCGGATTGCTTTTAAGGAAGCTATGAACCAGCTTGGTATTGAAATGGCCAAAAGCGCTCCCGCCTACTCTGTTGACGAGGCTTTGAGGATTGCGTCAGAGCTAGGCTACCCGGTTGTGATCCGTCCGGCCTACACCATGGGCGGCACCGGCGGCGGTATTGTCTATAATGAAGAAGAGTTAAAGAAAGTGGCTGCCCGCGGCCTGGCTGCTTCCATGGTTCATCAGATTCTGATTGAAGAGTCTGTGATTGGCTGGGAAGAGTTGGAGGTAGAGGTAGTTCGTGACGCTGCCGGCAAAAAGATTTCCATCTGCTTTATTGAAAATATTGACCCCATGGGCGTTCACACCGGCGATTCCTTCTGCAGCGCGCCTATGCTGACCATTTCTAAGGAACTGCAGGATCGTTTGGAGAAGCAGGCCCACGCGATTGTAGAATCCATCGGCGTCATTGGCGGCACCAATGTACAATTTGCCCACGACCCCAAAAGCGACCGTATCATCATTATCGAAATCAACCCCAGAACTTCCCGCTCCTCCGCGCTGGCTTCTAAAGCTACCGGATTCCCCATTGCTTATGTATCCGCGCTGTTGGCCTGCGGTCTCACTTTAGACGAGATTCCTTATTGGAAGGAAGGGACGCTGGACAATTACAAGCCCTCCGGCGATTATGTGGTAATCAAGTTTGCCCGCTGGGCATTTGAGAAGTTTAAAGGCTCACAGGATAAGCTGGGCACCCAGATGAAGGCTGTGGGCGAGGTTATGTCCATTGGTAAGAATTATAAAGAAGCCCTGCAAAAAGCTATCCGCTCTCTGGAAACCGGCCGCTATGGCCTGGGCTTTGCAAAGAATTTCAACCAGCTGACTTTAGACCAGTTATATTTAAAGCTGGCTGAGCCTTCCAGCGAGCGTCAGTTTATTATGTATGAAGCAATCCGCAAGGGCGCTCCTTTAGAAAAGCTCCATGAAATGACCCACATTAAAATGTGGTTTTTGCAGCAGATGAAGGAACTGGTAGAGCTGGAAGAAAAAATCCTTTCTTATAAAGGAGCGGCGCTTCCGGACGAGTTGTTAATCCAGGCGAAAAAAGACGGTTTCTCCGACAAATATCTGGCTAAGCTTCTGGAAATCGATGAGTGGGAGCTGTTTAACAAAAGAGAGGCTCTGGGCGTAAAGGAATGTTGGGATGCGGTTCCTGTAAGCGGCGTAAAAGATCCTGCTTCCTACTACTATTCTACTTATAACGGGGAAGATAAGGCCCCTGTATCAGATCGCAGAAAGGTTATGGTATTAGGCGGCGGTCCTAACCGTATCGGACAGGGAATTGAGTTTGATTACTGCTGCGTTCACGCGGCATTGACTTTGCGGGAGCTGGGCTTTGAAACCATTATGGTTAACTGCAATCCGGAAACCGTTTCCACCGACTATGACACCTCTGACAAGCTGTATTTCGAACCGCTGACCGTTGAGGATGTTATGAGCATTTACAACAAAGAAAAGCCTCTGGGCGTTATCGTACAGTTCGGCGGCCAGACTCCCTTAAACATTGCTGCTGAACTGGAAAAGCGCGGCGCTCACATCCTGGGAACCTCCCCGGCAGTTATTGACATGGCTGAGGATCGGGACTTGTTCAACGCAATGATGAACAAATTGAATATCCCCATGCCCAAGTCCGGCATGGCGGTTACGGTAGAAGACGCTTTGGAGATTGCCCACCGCATCGGTTACCCCATGATGGTTCGTCCGTCCTATGTATTAGGCGGCAGGGGCATGGAGGTAGTTTACGATGACGACATGCTGCGCGACTATATGACTGCTGCCATTGATGTAACCCCGGAGCGTCCCATCCTGATGGATATGTTCTTACAGGATGCAATGGAGTGTGAAACCGATGCTATCTCCGACGGCACCCACGCATTTGTTCCTACGGTTATGCAGCATATTGAACAGGCCGGTATCCACTCCGGAGACTCTGCCTGTGTAATCCCCTCTGTTAAAATTTCGGAGAAGAACAAGGAGATTATCCGCAAATACACCACTGACATTGCCTGTGAGATGGGCGTTGTGGGCCTGATGAATATGCAGTACGCTATCTACAAGGATCAGGTATATGTTCTGGAAGCCAACCCCAGAGCTTCCCGCACCGTGCCGCTGGTATCTAAGGTATGCAACATCAACATGGCAAACATTGCGACCCAGCTTATGGCTTACGAGCTCACCGGCACCCGGCCGGATGTCACCCGTTTTAAAGAGAAGGAGCATCCCTACTATGGCGTAAAAGAAGCGGTTCTGCCCTTTAACATGTTCCCGGAGGTGGATCCTCTCCTTGGGCCGGAAATGCGTTCCACCGGAGAGGTGCTGGGCATCAGCAGTACCTTCCCCTTAGCTTATTACAAGGCTGAGGAAGCTACCGGAACCAAGTTGCCCTTATCCGGTACTGCCTTGGTCAGCGTTAACAGAGAGGACAAGGAACTGGCCTTAGAGGCGGCCAGGCAGCTTTTTGACCTGGGCTTTCAAATTGTAGCTACCGAAGGCACGGGACAATATCTGGAGGAAAACGGCGTTTCCTGCCGCATTTTAAAGAAGCTTCAGGAGGGCCGTCCCAACATCTATGACGCTATGGTCAACGGTGAAATTGATCTAATCATCAACTCCCCGGCCGGCAAGCAGAGTAAATATGATGATTCCTATTTGCGTAAAACCGCAATTAATAAAAAAATCCCTTACATCACCACCATGTACGCCGCCAAGGCTGCTGCCAAGGGTATTGCGGCTATGGCAAAAGGCGAGCATGATGAGCTGAAATCTCTTCAGGAGTATCATGCCAGTATTTTAGAATAATTGTTTTTCCCGGGAAAGCTTGCTGTTAGCCGCTTTCCCGGATTATAAAAAATGTGCTGCACGGAATGAAAGCCTTAAAGCTTATTCCGGTACAGCACATTTTTACATTTCAAGTTCTCCGCTATCTGAGCTATTACATTAAATCATCTCACTGACACAAATAGCCCCATAAGGCCGGATGCTCATCCGGTATGCGCTTCCTTCCCCTACTGCTTTTTCAATGTATGTAATATACTCATCCACCAAATCGTTGGGCAGCATAGCCATAATCACACCGGCGAAACCGCCGCCGTGAACCCGGCAGGCGCCTCTCTTTTTCCCGGCAATAAACATTTCTGTAAGGGCCAGGGTAGTGGTAATCCCCTGCTCCTGAACGCTGGCGTTGGTGTAGCAGTTCTGCAGCCACTTCCAGGAAGAGTTGCCGGACGCAGTGATACCGTCCAAAAAGGCATGGAAATCATCGGCCTTTAATGCCGCTACCATGGCCTCCACCCTCTTGTTTTCTTCAAAGAAATGAAGGGCGCGGAGGACAGAACGGTCTCCTGCATACTCTCTTACTGCCTGAAAGTTCTCAATTACCATGTCCTCCGTAATCTCCGCCAACACCTCTTTGCCAAAGTAATCTGCAACTTTTTTCATCTCGTTTGGCACGGAAGAATAGTCTGCGCTTAAATCCGCATGTCCTTTACCAGTCTGAACAATAATCAGGCTGTGATCCTGGGAACCAAAATCAAAATCTATTTTCTCTACAGCCGGTTCTGCAGGATTAGCAAAATCAATGGTAATCAGGCCCCCCACTGCACAGGCCATTTGATCCAAAAGTCCTGACGCCTTATTCCAGTAATGATTTTCCGCATATTTTCCAATGTGGGCATAGGCAACTGCATCCAGTTTCCCCTCATTATAAAAGGTATTAATCATAGAACAGATTAACATCTCAAACGCGGCAGATGAGCTGACCCCTGCCGCACTGATAACGTTGCTGGTAAGGTAGGCGTTAAAGCCGCCAATCTGGTAGCCAAAGCTCTCAAAACCCTTTAACATGCCTTTTACCAGGTCAATAGTTCCGGCTGCTTTGGGGCTTACTTCCAGTTGATCCAGGTCAATGGTAAAATCCTGATTATAGGTTTCGCTGACAATGCGGATCTGTCTGGAATCATTCTTTGCCGCAGCGCCAACACAGTCCAGATTAATACTTCCTGCCAAAACCTTGCCGTGGTTGTGGTCGGTGTGGTTTCCGCTGATTTCCGTGCGGCCCGGAGAAGAAAACAGCTTAATATCGCCGTCTCCAAAGGTCTGCACGTATCCATCAACCATGGCCTGGTAGCGCTTTTTATTCTCCTCTGCCTGAGCTCTGCCGTACAGGCTTTCCATAAGAGCCGCTGCCTTTTCCTGTTCTAATACCTGAATGATTTCCTTTGCACTCATAATTTCCTCTCCTTTTTGTATCAGCCGGGAACTGCTGACAAATAATATTCCAACCTTACCCTTATATGCCCTATTCGCCAGGCTCAAAAATACCTAGCCAAGTGCCCCTATTATACCATGTTTTACCACTGGACGACAATTCAATTTTTCACCAAATACTCTATAATTTTTTACGATTTCATTGTATACTGATATACAGAACTAATCCCTTGAAAAAATGTAACAGGCGGGACATCCCTTATGAACTGGAACGGAAAGCCCTATCATTCCCTGGATTTCTATCTTCGGGACTGTTTTGGAGAAAAACTGTATAAGCTGGCATTAGACGGCGGCATGACCTGCCCCAACCGGGACGGCTCTCTTGGGACCGGAGGCTGTATTTTCTGCAGCCAGGGAGGTTCCGGGGATTTTGCCCAAAAACGCGCTGCATCTGTATATGAACAGATTGAGTCCGCCAAGGCGCGTCTGTCAGGGAAATTTACCGGCAGATATATTGCCTATTTTCAGTCCTTCACCAATACTTATGCCCCGGTTTCCTATCTGGAACCTCTTTTTATGGAGGCAATATCTCATCCGGATATCGCCGTTCTGTCTATTGCCACCCGGCCGGACTGTCTGCCGGAGGATGTTCTCTCCCTGCTCTTTCGCCTTAACCAAATCAAACCGGTTTGGGTAGAGTTAGGCCTTCAGACCATTCATCCCCAGACTGCTGCGTTTATTGGCAGGGGTTATGAGCTAGGATGTTTTGAAAAGGCCTGCCTCAGCCTTAAAAAGCTTGATATTGCCGTTATCGTTCACGTAATCCTGGGCCTTCCCGGTGAAACCAGGGATATGATGCTTGATACTGTGCGCTACCTGTCTGCTTTTTCCCCTTCCTTAGACGGCGTCAAGCTTCAGCTTCTCCACATATTAAAAGGGACCCGCCTGGCGCTGATCTACCGGGCAAATCCCTTTTCAATTTTTTCAATGGAAGAATATATTGATTTAATTATCGACTGTATTGAGCTGCTGCCGCCGGAAATGGTAATTCACCGCATTACCGGGGACGGCCCGAAGTCCCTGCTCATCGCCCCTATGTGGAGCGCCGATAAGAAGCTGGTGTTAAACTCCCTGACCCGCCGTTTTAAGGAGAGGGCTTCTTATCAAGGGAAAGGACTGCTTTGCAGATAATATCTACACAGCCTTCCACTCCAAAAGCCTGGCTGTCTAACATCAGATGGTAATTATTCCGATCCCCCCACTCCTGAACAGTGTATGCTTCATAATGAAGCCTGCGCTGCTTGTCAATGTGGCGGATCAGTTCTTCCGCCTGTTCTTCCATCTGACCATATTTTTCTACAGCCCGGCATATCCTTGCTTTGGGATCCGCATAGATAAAGACCTTTAAAACCTTTGGCTTATTCCGCAGGATATAATCGGCGCACCGGCCCACAAAAATGCAGGGCCCCTGTTCCGCCAAATCCTCAATCACTTTTCTCTGCGCCAGAAAAATCTGTTCCGCAACCGGCAGCTCCTTCATTTCCGGCTTTCTGGGATAAGCCAGTCCATAGATTCCTCCAAGAGCAAAATTGTAGAGAAAATTACTTCCAAGGCGTTGTTCCCGCTCTGCCACAAACTCCGGAGTAAAACCGCTTTCCTTGGCGGCTTTGTCAATCAAATCCCTGTCGTAAAACGGGATCCCCAATTTTTCCGCTGTCTTTCTGGCAATCTCTCGCCCTCCACTTCCATATTCTCTGCTAATTGTGATAATACTGCTTTCCATAGACACCTCCATCTGAGACTATAATGCCTCACTGCACGGCCCAAATATTTCAGAATTATTTTCCTGTATAACCATATTATACAGAATTTCAGATATTAAATCAATCTGTTTTCTATTATATTTTCTATAATTATCTATCAGCTCAGATGTGAGAGCTTATTGCTGGCGCTCCTTATGACAATTTCCGGGACAACCGCTGCATCCGGAACAACATTTTCCCTCTTTTTTATTTTTATAAATGCTTCTGACTGCAGCCCCCATGAGAAGTAATACTATTAACAGTACCAGTAATGTAGAAATGTTCATATTATCCTCCTTTGATTAGTCAAGACTAACTATTTCCCAGATTACCATATCCTTTTCTTTTTGTCAACACTTCTATTTGAAAAGGTCCGGGATATATGGTATCATAGGTAGCAGTAGCATTGCTTCCAAATTTAAGGAGAACACAAATTGAAAGTGCAAGAATCAGCCGAAAATTATTTAGAAACGATTCTAATTCTTGGCCGCAGAAAACCTCATGTCCGTTCTATTGATATTGTCAATGAGCTGAGTTTTTCTAAACCCAGTGTCAGCGTTGCCATGAAGAATTTACGGGAAAACGGGTATATCCAGATGGATGACAGCGGTTACATCACTCTGACCCCGCCAGGCCTGGCCATTGCGGAGAAAATTTATGAGCGCCACACACTCCTTACCGCCTGGCTTATCAGTCTGGGGGTAAATGAAACAACCGCCCAGGAAGATGCCTGCCGTATGGAACATGTTATCAGCGCGGAAAGTTTTGAAGCCATAAAAAAACATGCCGGTGAAGAGTAATGTCCTCACCGGCATGTTTTCATTTTGCCGCTGCCCTTATTCTCCTGCCGCTTTTGTCTGATCTACATCAAAATCTTGCAATCCGGCTCCACTTTGGCGCAGACTGCCACCACCTCTTTCATAATCTCATCAAACCGGGCGTCGTCCGCCTCAATCACCAGCTTCTGGGTCATAAAGCTGACGCTGGCGCTGGTTACGCCGTCAATCTTCTTAATCCCGTCCTCCATCTTGGCCGCGCAGTTTGCACAGTCTAAATCTTCCAGCTTAAATTTCTTCTTCATTTCTAATACCTCCTGATTTTTATAATTATTGAATTTTGGGATCATTCTTCAATGTGATCCAACCCTTGCTTCATAATCGTCTTTACATGTCCGTCTGCCAGGGAATAGAAAACCGCCTTTCCTTCTCTCCGGTTCTTCACCAGCTTGGACTGCTTTAAAATCTTTAGCTGATGGGAAATAGCCGACTGGGTCATGTTGAGAACCTGAGCAATGTCACAGACACACATCTCCGCCTCTGTCAAAACATACAAGATCTTAATCCTGGTGGAATCGCCAAAGACCTTAAACAGCTCCGCCAGATCATATAAAATGTCTTCGTCCGGTATCCTTTCATGAACTGCTTCTACTACTTTCTCGTGAACCTGATAAAAGTCGCAGCACTCCACATCATGAACCGCCATCGTCGTTTCTCCTTTCAGATGTATCGGCACGCACCGCTGTGCGGCTCCTGCCATTTCGTCAGAACGCATTCCTGTTGTGAAACTTTCGTTTCACAAGCGTTCTTCCTCTTTCAGATGTATCGGCACGCACCGCTATGCGGCACCTGCAGGGTATTTCTCCTTTATTCATATAAACATTTGAATAATCGTTCAACTATTGTTATTATACTCTTTTTGAAGAAAAAGTCAACCTCTTAATTCCCGCGGAAATCCTGAAACTTTTTAGCTGATGCATCCCAAAACTTTTCTGTCAGGCACAAAATTGCAAAAAGGCAGATGCTCACCACTATTCCCCAGAACACATCTACTATGGAGTGTTGCTTAATAAACATGGTGGACAGGCAGATTAGCGCCACCCATATGTACAGCAGAATCCGAAACGTCTTTCTGCCCCTTAAAAGCTCTGATTTCCACCCTGCCAGCGCCACTGCCACTGAGCTGGAAACATGGATGGAAGGGCACACATTAGTGGGGGTATCCGCCTGATATAAAAGGCCAACCAGCCATCCACACAGGTTGTCCGGCACGGCCTCCGGCCGCAGGTCAATTCCGTTGGGAGCTATCAAATAAATCCCCAGGCAAATGGTGTTTCCGGTAAACATAACAAAGGCCAGCCGCAGAAAATCCTTTTTGCAGCAGAACATACTCCAAAATAAAGCTCCTGCCAAAAGTCCAAACCAGGACACATATGGAATTACAAATTCCTCCGCAAAAGGAATTTTTTTATCCAGGGAACATTCAATCTGATAATACTCCCCGTCTCTCATTTCAAGCAGAAAAAATGCCGCCAGGTAAAAAATCCAGTACAGCATCAGATAACAATGCCGGTTTCCCTGAATCCAGGATATGATCTCTGATATGCGGCACCTTGGTCTCTCTCTTTTTTTCATCTGTCTGTCCTCATTTTTACTATGAAAATCCGCCGCCGAATAGGCGGCATGCATTCAGGTATGCCCCATGCGCCCGTCAGACTTTCATGTGCGGTAGTGCGTCCGCCGCCGGGCGTATGCAGGTTTACTATAATAGTCCGCCGCCCAGCGCATCAAGGTTTCGTATCTTCATCAAATTAGCCCTGAGATAAAGGGCACCAAAATCACAGTCATAAGTCCTGCCACGGCAATGGAAAGGCTGCTCATGGCGCCCTCTATCTCCCCAAGTTCCAGAGCCTTGGAGGTTCCGATTGCATGGGCGCTGGTTCCCAAGGCCAGCCCTTTGGCCATGGGATGGGTAATTCCGGCAAACTTAAATACTGCCTCAGCAATAACGCTTCCCAGCACTCCTGTAATAATTATGGAGATTACTGTCAGAGTCACAATCCCACCTGCCTCCTCACTGACTCCCATGCCAATAGCCGTGGTAATAGATTTGGGCAGCAGGGTCACATAATGCTCATGTCCCAGCCCCATGGCTTTTACTAATATAAACACACCTGCCGCGCTGGCCGCCACACCGGAGCAGATCGCTCCTATGACTGCCGGGAGATATTTCTTTAAAAGCTCTAATTGTTTGTACAGGGGAATCGCCAGACAAACCGTGGCAGGAGTCAGAAGATAGCTGAGATATTTAGCCCCATTATTGTAGGTCTGATAATCCACCCGGAATACCACCAGAAAAAGAATTACCATAACGGAAGATACCAGAAGGGGATTGAGCACGGCCCAGCCGGTTTTCTTTTTTAACCAGGAAGCCGCCAGATAGCTTCCCACGCTGACGGCCATTCCAAAATATAAAGAGTTTTCCAAGAGCTCATTCATCTCTTTTCCTCCCAAATTTTTTTTACAAAGAGCGTTCCGTAACGCCTGGAATACCAAGAAAAAAGCCAGAGAAAGCGCTGCATTGTACTTGTACATATGTTCTCACTAGGCTTGATAGGACCTCGCCAAGTGTTCACATTATACCACATACGGCAAAAGATGTATATTTATTTTTCTATCCCAACGCCTCTATTAATGCTGGCACAATAAGATAGACTTTGTCCATGCCGCTGTCTGGCAGCATCAGGGAACTCGAAAGGGACGCGTTACCTTGTCACATGCCTGCAAAAAACGGCAAAAAGAAAGGCGGCAAGGGCTTTCTACCCCTGCCGCCTGGTGACTGGTACGCTTGGTTCAAAAAACAGTTTGTTTGAGTTTATAGTTTTATTTTGTTTCCGCACCGTCTGGCCCGATTCCCCTGCCGTCAATGACGGTATTGACCGCCATTGAGCCATTTGCGTAAAAGTAGTACCACTTGCCGTCAATCTCTTTCCAGCCGGTGGCGGGATTACCATTTTTTATATACTGCCAGGAACCGCTGTGGTTCTGCACCCAGCCCTGGGCGGCCTTCGGGTCAATGACGATCTCTACAAACCGCCGTAAGACGGTAGCAGCTTCGGCACGGGTGGCGGTTCCCTTAGGATCAAACCGGTTCCCGTCCTTCCCAGCCAGGATCCCGGCCTGTTGCATAGCTTTAACCTCTGCCGCCGCCCAGCTGCTGATCTGTGTATTATCCGCGAAAGTCACAGCTTCCTGAGTGGCGGGCAGGGAATATCCCATATTTTTCGCGTAATTTGTCAGAATAACCGCCATCTGTTCCCGTGTAATATTGGCATCCGGGGAAAAGGTGGTGGCAGTAGCGCCGTTCACGATGCCCTTTTGCGCCGCCCAGTTCACATAAGGAGCATAGTAGGCATCTGCTTTCACATCGGTAAATTCCCCAGTTTGGTAGCTATCTGGGTTAATATCTGCCAGCCGCCCCAGGGCGGTGGCGAACATTCCCCTCGTTATGCCGGTGTTGGGGCTGAAGGTGGTTTCGCTGGTGCCGGAAAGCAGTCCCCGGCTGGCCGCAAAGAGGATGTTATCCGCCGCCCAATGGCCGGTGATGTCGGTGAAGGACGGGACAGGATTCTTGTAACCAATACCGTAGAGGCTGAAATGACCGGTTTCAAAGATAACCGCGCCCAGATCAGGGTCGTAGCTGGACTTTGTCAGCCATTCCACCTTACCTGCGCCGTCCACATAGACCGCATACAGATTGCCGGCCTGTTCCTCCTTTGCCGGAGCGTAGGGCAGACGGACAGTGATGGTGTAACCTCCCAAATCGGTAACTGGTGTTTCTATCCCGCCGGAGGTATAAACCAGCGAAAGATCATAGACTGGCCTTGTGCCGGTAGCAGCTTCCGCCTCCCCTGATAAACCGGACCGGGTTTCCTGTTTTACCCGGAGTATGAGATCTCCATTTGCTGATACGGTATCCAGCCATTTCAGCAGCTTCGTGTCGATTCCTTCAACAATCACACCCTCAATATTGATTTCCAGCCGTTTTACATCCTCCTGGACAAGAATGTTCAAGGTTTGGGCGTTAATGGTCACGTTGAAAGAATCCTGGCCTGCCGCCGGTATGATGGGAATAACGACTGCCACGCCGTTTGCAGTGATGCCGTTCTTTTTCGCATCGTTTTTTGCCGCGCTGATAGCAGACTGGACAGCACCGTTGTCTACCGCCGCATTACCGCCTGCATCCGGTATTACCGGCTTGGTCTGGCTGGTAGCGGGAATTTTGGGCTTTTCTGGATTAGGACGCTCTATCATTGAGGAGTCGCCAGAGTAAGAGCCGCTGCCGCCAGAGGAGGACCCTCCGCCGGACGAACCGCCAGAGTTTCCGCTTCCACTGCCAGAATTGCCGCCGCTGTTATTCTTGTCAAACACTGCAGCGAGAGTACGGTCGCTCGTTATGGTAAAGGTGTAGCTTGCATTGGCGCTTACTTCTTTGCCGTCCTCCGTCCACCGGACAAAGTGATAGCCGGAATTGGCGGCAGCGGTCACCGTCACCTGAGCCCCCTTAGGATACCGGCCATCACCGGTCACGGCGCCGCCCTCCGCAGGGGAAGAGATGACGGAAACCGTATGCCCCTGGAATCTTACACTTTTTAACCTTTTCAATATGGCGGCGCCGTTGGGGGTAAAGACGCAGACTACCTCCTTGCCATCGTAAACAACGGTATCACCAATAGATTCCGGGCTTAGCCAATACCCTTCCTTGGGAGTCAAAACAATATCCGCCCAGAAATCCCGATCCAACTGGAAAGCGCCGGCCGTAGTGTTGTCATCCGGCCGCCAAAGGACGTCAGCGGTATAAAAGGCACCGTCCTCCAGCCTGCTTTCCACTGGGCTTTCAAAAGCGGGCTCCGGTATCGTTTGCAGCAGCTCAATGGAGGATGAATTAATCGTAATCGCTGTCTCATTGCTAGGGCCAAGGAGCTGAGCCCGGCTGCTGTCAAAATCGGGAGCGGTGGCAAGGAGATAGAGCCCCTCTGTGCGGGTATCAAAAAGGGCCGCGTTCACCGGCAGTTCAAAGGAAATATACCCTACATCCACCCGGGCTTGTTTTTTAGTTCCGTCTGGATAGGTAACGATGGCAGACTTGCCTGCCCCATCCACCAGAACCTCTGCAAGCACTGCATCCTGGCTGTTGCTCCCGCGGATTTGCAGGCGGGCGTTTGGGATCAGCTCCAGCCGGTCTGCAGTGGCAAGGGTCTTTGCCACGCCGACAGTAATAGAAAGAGTTCCGCCATAGGTGCTGGCGCTTTGGTTAAAATTATGCTTGGAGATGTAAACAGCTTCAGGCCCTTCCGGTTTCGGCGGGTCTTTGTGGGGCTGGAGGTAGATACCCTGGCCGTTCCCACCGGGTATCTCCTGCAAAATCACATCATATCCTTCCGAAAAGAACGATGCCGGGACATCTGCATTGACCCCGGCTCCCTGGAAGAAAACGCATTTTTCCAGGGCTTCCTCCGTCCAGCCGGTGCCTTCGGCTTTCAGGGTCAAGGGAGAGGTTATGGAAAATTGATCCACGGTTATGGCGGGGGGAAGAATGATCCCGCTGCCCAGTACAAACTGAGCTGGAAAAAGGATCTGGCCGCCACTGCCGGAAAAAGTTCCGATGTTTATCGTGCCCCAATCCTGGAATCTTACCTTGGCCTCGGATTTGATGTCCAGCGAATCCAACTCCAGCTTCTCGCTTCCCCCGCTTCCCATGATGTTCACTTCTCCGTACTCGACCACGATGTTTTTAATCCCGGAAGGACACAAATCAAACTTGGTATCATTGGTAGCGCTGTTGGGCCCCCCGCTGCTCTTCTCGACCACTATGGTGGAATCTACCGATGCATCAGCATAAATATTTAAAAGATGGCCAAGCTTTGCAGGCTTGTAATTTTGAACACGGATCTTGGAAACCATTACATCCTGATCGCTGCTGCCGGCATTCACTTGGTAAAACGAGCTCCAATCAACGCCCAGAACAATCTCTGCATATTCAACCGGCTTGGTGGGGACGCCGCCGCCGGCGTAAACCCATGTTGCCTTATTATCGAGACTTCCATTTAATTCAATATGGGTGTTTTTTACAGCCCCGGCATATCCGCCGCCATAAATATATCTCGCATTGGCACTTCCCTCAAAGGTAACATTTGCAGTTCCGGTCACCTCACTTTGGTTGCCGCCGCCATAAACTGCCCCTGTGACAGTTCCCCCCTTAACGGTAACGTTGGTATCACCCTCCACTTCCCCGGAGAAGTTCCCTCCCCAAAGCTCTTTTACCGTACCGCTTTCCATTGTAACAGAAGTGCTGGCAGTGTTATCTTCAGCATACCATCCACCATAAATGTTGCAATTGCTGACATCTGTACCGCCGGACAGCAGATTTCCTTCCGTGTTATAGATGCTGGTGATGCTGCCGTTTTGCCGGATGACGATGGGAACGCCCTGGGCAAATACGAACCCACTATAATTCATATTGATCCCGGTGTCCCCCGCCCGGGCCGCCTTTCTTGGCGCGCCCGGTTTCTCCTCTGGCTGCTCTGTGCTTTCCTCCGCATCCTTCCCGTTGCAGTCCGGCAGTCCGGCATCCTCAGCGCCGCCCACAGGGCAGTCCAGTACCTTTGTGATACAGCCACTCTCTTCACTGCATGAGTGGGGGCAGTTTTCCGGCTCCCGCCTCCTTGCGTTTGCAGGGGTAGCCTTGTTGCCCGCTATGTCGTCCTGCGGGTAGCAGTCCTCGTCATGCTCATGGTTGCACTCGATCACAATCGTATAGCAATCCTCGCTGTGTTCGTGACCACGGGAGATTCCCAGCTGTCCACTGTCTTCTACCGCATAAACCGGAATTCCTGACATAGCGGCGAGCATCACTGCGGTGAGCAGAAATGCCAGCAGCCTCCTTAACTTGTTTCTCATAATATGCCTCCTACTATTTGGAAAAAATATGGAAAAAAATATGTGTTTTCCGTTTTATTAATACCGTTTTACCCCCCCCCTAGTCAATAGGATTTGCATGAGATGTAAAAAATCTGCACGAGATGTAGGTCAGGGCGCTGAAAATATGGTACAATACAAGATAAGTTTTTTTGTTAGGAGGCGGAAATCATGCGAATCGCCATTGTGGATGATCTTCCCGCAGACATCTGGAAGCTGCGGGAATTTATCTGCCGCTGGGCGCAGAAGCAGGGAATCCCCCTTGTTCCTGCTCCTGCAGTTTTTGAAAGCAGCGAAGCCCTGCTTGCAGGGTTCGTCCCAAATACTTTTGATGTGATTTTTCTGGATATTTATATGTCTGGCATGTCCGGCATGGATGCGGCGAAAAAAATCCGTGAGCAGGGCGACGCCTGCCGGCTGATTTTTACTACATCTACCAGGGAATTTGCTGTGGATAGCTACGATGTGGCGGCGGCATTTTATTTGGTCAAGCCCTATTCCTATGAAAAGCTGGCCCAGGACCTGAACCGATGCGGTGTGGATCTTCTGGAGCAGAGCCAATGCGTGATGGTTCCGGGCGCGGCGGGACAGCAGCCGCTCCTGCTTCACCGGATCCTCTATACAGAGTATTATGGACGCTGTGTGGAAGTCCATCTTACCGGCGGAGAAATGCTGACCGTCCCCATGAGGCAGGCGGATTTTGCGGCTTTGCTGCTGGCCTATCCCTATTTCTGCGACTGTACGCGGGGCGTCCTGGTCAATCTGGAGCAGACGGAAAATCTGCTGTCCGACCGTTTTGTGTTAAAAGACGGAACCGCTGTTCCCGTCAGCCGGTTAAAATACCAGAAGGTGCGGGAACAGTTTCTTGCCTTTACTTATGCCCAGATGAGAGGAGGGAATTAGGGATGGGAAACGAGACTATTTTCCGTTCCATGTTGGAACTTTCAGCTGTCATCCCCGCCGCCATCCTCTGTTATCTACCCATGAAGGGCCACCTGAACAAAAAGGGCAGGCGGATGACTTTGTGGGGCATCCCCGTCCTGTTGCTATGGGTTGTTGTGGGCGGCGCAGTTTGTTACCGGTTTCGTTGGAATACAAATCTCTGGATGGTTCCCTCGCTGGTCTTGTTTGCCCTGTGTTACTGCCGGGCAATTCCGCTGTCTTATTGGAAATCAGTCAGCGTATTTCTGGCGGTCTGCGGGGTGTTTTCCAGTATGAAAAATCTGGCAATCGTGATGGACGCCCTGCTTTCGCCAAAGAGCGGATCTGTGGTTTTTTCTCTGAGCGGGGCGACGGCCTATGCCCTGCTGTGCTGGGCGCCGCTGGGGCTTGTGTGGTATCCGGCCACCCACGCTGCAAGATGGCTTCTGGATGAAATTGAAATGCCGGGGACATGGTATGTATTCTGGATCCTTCCAGTAGCGTTTTGGGGGGTGAATATTATCCTGCGGCCCAAAAAATATTCCACTCTCTACATCAACCAGGTCATGACGTTCTATCCGATTACGGTGCTGGCGCTTTTGGCATTGCTGCTGTTTTGTTATTCGCTGTTTTACTGGATGGCGAAGGGACTGGCAAAGAATATGCGTCTGGAGCAGGAGAACCGTCTTTTGCTGATGCAGGCCGCCCGGTACCGCATCCTGCAAAAAAACATTGAGGACACCCGGCGCGCCCGCCATGACCTGCGCCAGCATTTCAAGGCATTGCAGGGCTGTGTGGAGAGCGGCGATATGGCCAGAGTGGCGGAGTATGTGAAAGCCTATGGGGAAAGTTTGCCGCCGGATACGGTCTGCCAGTTCTACAAAAATTATGCGGTGGACGCCGTACTGCACTACTACGGGGAGCAGGCGGTAAGACAGCAGACCGATCTGGAGGTTGACCTCCAGATGGAAGAAGAAACCATTATCCCGCAGCCAGAATTGTGCGCCCTTTTGGGGAACCTGCTGGAAAACGCCATTGACGCCTGCGCCGGTTCCAAAGCGCCCCGTATCATCCGCCTCCATATCCGCCAACAGGGAAAACAGGCTCTTTACCTGACGCTGGATAATACCAGTGACCGGCCGCCAAAATCCTATGACGGGCGCTTCCTTTCCTCCCGTCACGATGGCTTTGGCATTGGGACGGAATCGGTACGGGTGATTGCGAAGCGTTACAACGGCGATGCCCGTTTTGAATGGAAAGACAGAATGTTTTATGTTTCAGTCATGCTGTCATCTCCTCCGAACAAGCCAGAAATTTTCTAATAACGCGGGCAAGGGGTTATCGGTTAATACCGATTTTTAACCCCAATGACTTTTGTTAAAGCATAGTTCCATTTTTGTCTTTTTAAGAGAAAGTTTTATATTTAATTTTTTTTACCAGAAAGCTTTCCAATCAGAAACTGAGCTGTCCGCCCGGTAACCGCCATCACGAAAACTGTTGTAAGGCTGGTAATAATGATATAAGGAACCGCCACCTGGAAAAGTAAATCTTTCGACTCGATAATTCCCACCGTAGCCGGAATAAACATCATAGCCATAATATCCAGCAGAAACATGCCTGCCGTCTCCACCTGCTCCAGCTTTACCAGGCCGCTAAGAAGCAGAAACAACAGCAAAAACAGCCCGTAAACTCCTGCCGGAACCGGAAGGGGAAGCAGGGTATACAAAAGCTCCCCAGCCATGGTAACACCAAATATAATTGCCCCTTGCTTTACCAATCTCATTTCTATGTCTCCTTTTTTATTAAAGTTTCTTTCAAAGAGGCCGCAAAGTCTGGACCTTTTCCTCATCTTGTTTTAGAATAAATTTATCTGAAATTACACTGATATTCAGGAGGTCCATTCCATGTCCATCATCCTTCAAACTTCCCTCTCTTTAAAGCGCCTGAAACAGGTAAGAGATTTAACTTCTCAATGCCTTATGGCTTTCCCTGCCCCTCTCTCCTGTCCGGAAGACGGGGATATATATTTTTTGGCGGAAGAACCAGCGCCGGTTCCAAAGAAAGGCCCCATTCTGACGGCCTTTCTGGCCCTCTATGTTCTGGAAGAGAACCTTTTTGAATGTTCTGCCTTCACCCATCCGGACTGGCGGCAGAAAGGCCTTTTTTCCGCCCTTTTGGAGGCAGCAGAAACTGCCTATCCGGATCACCAGTTTTCTTTTCCTGTGCCGGAAGGAGATGCCTGCCTTCCTGCTCTTTCTGCCCTGAATTCTCTGGGAGCAGAATTTTGGTGCCGGGAACATTTAATGACATTGGATGCCGGTAATATTCCTTCCTGTCCTTTCCTAAAGGCTGTCCCCATTTCCCTGCATATAACGGAAACTGACGGCCTTAAAACTGCTCAGGCCTTTTACGGCGGAAACCTGGCAGCATCCTGTTTTCTGGACATATCCCAGTCCCCGAAAGGAAAGACTTGCTGTCTCCACCAGGTATTGGTTCCGGAAAGTTTAAGAGGAAAGGGCTGGGGAACCCGATTCCTTCTTTCCCTTCTCCCCGCTCTGAAAGAACAGGGCGTATGCCGGTTCCTTCTCCAGGTATCCGGTGAAAACCTTCCTGCCATTGCTTTATACAAAAAGGCAGGATTCCAGATCACCGAAACCCTGTCCTACTATTTGTATGATGCAGGGTCAAAAGGTCATGTATGACATGCCCGCATGTCGATACATGACTTTTGACCCCTGCATCATTTGTATTAGGGGATGCTGCAACATTCCCTTTCTTTCTATTTTCTCACACGGATGCCCTGGGCTTCAATCTTCTGGCGGATCTCATACATCTTCTGATCCGTCTGGGCAATGGTCTCCGCACATTGGCGCAGCTCCTCGCCGATCTCCGCCTCGTTAATCACTTCTTTTTTATACTTCAGCAGGTGATCCAGACTGGCCCAAAAATCCATGGCAATGGTCCGAATCTGGACCTCCACACGCATAGGCTTTTTTCTGTCTGAGAAAAATACCGGAATCTCCACAATCATATGGTAGCTGCGGTAGCCGTTGGGCTTGGGATTTTTAATATAATCCTTAACGGCAATTACTTTGATGTCATCCTGACAGGTCAGCATGTTTGCAACATCATAAATATCATCCACAAAAGAGCAGATTACCCGGATACCGGCTACGTCGTCCAAATTGTCTACCATGGTCTCCAGGGAAATGGGCAGGCCCTTGCGCTGAAGCTTTTCCACAATGCTCATAGGCTTTTTTACCCGGGACTTAATCATCTCTATGGGGTTGCGCTGATTCCGCACGGAAAGCTCATCGTTTAATACCTCCAGCTTGGTTTTAACCTCCCGGATAGCGCAGGTATACATCATCATCACCTGCTGGAACTGGCGGGCCTGACTTACCAGAACGTCCGGCACCTGAATTACATCCGGAACACTGACAATGGACTGCTCCAGCTCACTATTGGGATTCATGCTGATATTCATTCTAACACCTCTTGTCGTATAAGTTGGTCTTATGTCTCCATTAGATGGGCCTGTCGCTTTTTATTACCAGAGTGCTGTCTGCATATCTGGCAGCACTCTAGATCTCCTCCGCTGCCTTTACTGCGCCGTCCAGCCAGGGAGCATCCACATATTCAATGCGTCCGCCATCTACCATCTCCGCTACTTTGGGATCTATGGGGATACGAGCCAGGATTTTCACTCCCTCTTTCTCAGCTACCTCTTCCAAATGGCTCTCGCCAAATACCTGAATCTTCTTTCCGCAGTCAGGACATTCCAGGTAACTCATGTTCTCCACTACGCCCAAAATAGGGATGTCCATCTTTTTCGCCATATTCACTGCTTTTGTTACAATCATGGAAACCAGCTCCTGAGGAGAGGTAACAATGATAATCCCTGCCACAGGAATGGACTGGAATACGGTTAACGGCACATCCCCGGTTCCCGGAGGCATATCCACAAACATGTAATCAATATCCTGCCATAGGGTTTCAGACCAGAACTGCTTTACTGCTCCTGCAATCACCGGCCCCCTCCAGATAATGGGATCCGTATCGTTGTCTAAAAGCAGGTTGGCGGACATCACTTCCACTCCCTCAAGAGACTTAGCCGGAATCATAAGGCGGCCGTCCGGGCTGGTAGCCACACCGTCGTTGGCAATACCAAAGGCCTTGGGGATAGACGGTCCGGTAATATCTGCATCCAGAACGGCTGCCCGGTATCCTTTTTTATTCATGAGGGATGCCATCAGAGAGGTTACCAAAGACTTTCCAACGCCTCCCTTTCCGCTGACAACGCCGATTACCTTTTTTACAGAGCTTTCCGGAGCTAATGCCTCCAAAAAGCTGGTGCGATCAGCAGTCCGGCTGCTGCAGTTCTCCCCACAGGAGCTGCAATCATGGTTACAATTTTCTGCGCTCATTTTAATGATTCTCCTTTCAGATGTATCGGCACACGCCGCTGCGCTGCGCCTGCCATTTCGTCAGAACGCATTCCAGTTGTGAATCTTACGTTTCACAAGCGTTCTTCCTCTTTCATTAGCCCTGCGCCTTGCTGCGCTGCATGCCTGGCGTCCTGTCAGCTTGCTGCGGAGGACGGTTCCATCCGGCAGCGGGCCAGGGGGCGCGTTCCTTTCATTATATCCCTGATGGAGAAAAATGTCTATGCTTTTATCCTGGAAGAAGCGCCTCGGATTCCCTTAAACACGCCGGACTTTTCCAGTGCCCCGGCCACCACAAAAAACAGAATGGAGTCTACCGGCCACATGGTAAAGTTCTTTATGGCTCTGGCCGGAAGCAGCGCTAAAAATGCTTTACCGCTGGTCATGGAAATCCACAGGGTATTCATAAACAGATTGCACACCAGGATCACTGCCAGCCGGGCTATAAAAATCCTGGGAAGGCTTAAAGGCCTTTTGTACCAGAACATACCGTAAATCAGACCTCCGGCAATGGCTGTAAGAGTATACCCGAAGAAAAATCCTCCGTCCGGTTTGATGATGAATTTTAAAATATCCATGACACCGCCGAAGGTTCCCCCTACCACCGGGCCAAAAAGAAAATGGACCAGCTCATTGGGAAGACCGGAAAATCCCAGCTTAAAAGTTCCTGCCTTAAAGGTAAACTGCTCCAGAATAATACCCAGAGCGCCAAACATAGCGCACAGGGTAATGGTCCGTACCTGAAACAGCTCCTGGTAGGAATCGGAAAACAAAGTTGCTAATTTCTTCATAAAAAATTACCTCCTTTGCAGACCTCGGACTACAATAAGGAGATAATCAATCTCTCGTATTGCAGCGGGATGCGGATTGTGTACCGCAAGAAATTCTTTTCGTCCGGCTGGCAACTCCCCGTCCATCCGGCACTTAACGCACACAAACCTACTCTGCTTTATTATGAAATTTTATGGGGCCGCATTTCACTGCCGCCGCCCCGGTTACCTAATCTATTATACTGCCAGTCCTGGATTTTGCAAGCACTTTTTCCGCAAAGCTAAGGCTTCTCCCAGTAAAGAACCCCATCCGTTTCCGTCCGCACGGCAAAATCCTGCTCATACAAATATTCCATACAGGAAAATGTTTTGGTCAGAATCATCTTAAACTTCATAAGCTGATCCAGGTCTTTTGGCGTTTCCTTTACCCCATAGGCGATAGCTGCCACCTGGCGGATTGTCATGGGCTCTCTGGCGTGATCCAGAATCTGTTTCATAATCTGAATCTTTTCCAGGTAGGCAAACACAATCCGATCAATGGCCGCCTCCGGGTTCTCCACCGGTACTGTGCCATGAGCCGGGATAAAGGCACAGTCCCCGTACCGCTCCTTCAGCCTGTCCAGAGAGCGGAAATACCGGCCTAAAAGGCCTTCGTCTTTATAGCTGGTAGCCACAATAGGAGAAATTCCGTTAATCACCTGATCTCCGCTGAAAAGCACCTTTTTTTTCTCGTCGTAAAGCCCCAATTGGCCTAAGGTATGGCCGCTTAGGGGTACTGCTTCAAAAGAATAATTCCCGTACCGGAACCGGTCTTCCGGAAGAGCCGGGGCATAGGAATATTTCTCAATCAGCAGATCCTCATCTTTTCCCTGGCTTGTCAGGTCCCGGAACATCTGACGGAGCCTGGGGGTGTGCTCATCTGTGATCCCCACAAACCGCAGCACCGCATCCTGCTCTTCGGAGTGCCCCCGGCTGTGATGAAGGCAGTCGTAACGGTGACGCTCTTCCACCGGGTTCTGAAAAATCCTGGCCCCCTTTTGAGCCAGTATATAGGCCAGGCCACAGTGATCATGGTGCTTGTGAGTCAGGAAAATATCCAGAGAGGAAGGAGCGATCTCCAGCTCCTTTTGCGCCTCCTCTAAAACTTCCAGGCAGGCCATATCCCGAAATCCTGTATCCACCATCAGGCTTCTGGGATTTCCCGGGATAATATAAATCTTAATCTCATTGACTCCGTGTGCATTGCTGTGAAGCTCCACCTGATAAATGCCGGGGAGCAGTTCCTTCATTGCTTCCATTTTATTTGACCTCGACTTCTTTTTGATTCCACGGCCTGTCAGGATGCTCCAGCCATCTGTGAACAAACAATGCCACAAGGATTCCGAGAATTGTCCCGGCCAGCACATCTGTAGGAAAATGGACGAACAAATATAATCTGGAAAAAGCGATAAGAGCCGCCAGGACGATGGCCGCGCCTCCCCACCTTTTATCATATAGGAAGATGCTTACCGCCCCCTCAAAGCTTGCCAGGCTGTGGCCGGAGGGAAAAGAAAAGTCCCTGGGATTTTCCACCAAAAGCACTACTGTCTGATCCAGCCAGCAAGGCCGCTGTCTGGCTATTAAATTTTTCAAAACCACATTTCCCACTATAAAACCCAAAACCAGGGAAATCAGCACCCCGGCCCCTATTCTCCGGGTTTTGGGAACTGCAAACAGGATAAGCCCCACTCCAATCCAGAACCACCCCCCATTTCCCAAAAAAGTAATGGCAGTCATTATTTTATCCATTACAGGACTGCCCAGTCCCTGAATCCAGTGCAAAAAAGCAAATTCCATTTTTTCTCTTTCCGAAATCAAGTTCTTATTTCATAACAGTTCAGACGGGTATCTTATTTCTGCTCTCCCGAATCCGGCAGACATCTTCGAAAAATCTCATCCATAGGAAGGTAATTTCTCTTTAAAGAAACCGGTTTTCCGTCCTTGGTTAAAAAGCAGTGGCGGCTCTCCCCCACACAGCGGACAGCTCCTGTTTCCTTGTCCATTATGGTGTACTCAATGGTCATTTTAATACCGTTGTATTCCTTCAAAAGGGGAAGAATGACCACTGTGTCTCCAAAATGGGTCATGGACTTATACTCACAGTGAATAGATAATACCGGGCTGATTACCCCCTGTTCCTCCATCACGCCGTATCCCATTCCCAGCTGATCCATCAGATCCACCCTGGCTTCCTCAAACCAGCGGATGTAATTAGAATGGTGAATAATTCCCATCTGGTCGGTTTCATAATATTGAGTTTTATGTTCATAAGGTTTGATTTCCAATTTTTGTCCTCCTGTGTTTAGAAAATTGTTGTGGCAAAATAATCTCCTGAGGGTTCAAAGCTTCTCGTTCCGAGTCCGTTTCCGGTCCTTCCGGCCGGTAAGCCGGCCCTGAACACCCTAAAGACACGGCCGTCTCCCAGTCCTCAGACCGGGCCGTGCAGACTGCCAGACGGTATCCTTTTGGGATCGAATATAAGTAAAAATCATAGTTTTTTAATTGATCCTGGTCCCATACCCGGTAAGTCCCGTTTTCCATATCGATAGAGAAGCTTCGGGGCGGCTTTACAAAGCCGGTTCCCAGGGCCTTCATGTAGCTTTCCTTTAAAACCCAGTAATCAAAAAAGCTGCTTGCCAGATCCTTTGATTCTCCCAGCGCCTTTTGTTCTTTCTCTGAAAAAAAACGAATGATACTGGGACGAATGCTGTCCTGTTCTTTTTCTATATCCACTCCCACCGGACAGCTGCTTACCGCACAGGCGGCAAAGTCTCCGGAATGGGACAGGTTATACTGAACCAGACGGCCATCCCAAAGCGCCAGCTCCTTTTGCCCCGGTTTTAAAAAAGGCTTGCCATGTTCTCCTGTTTCAAATTCTGCCGGCGGGTTAAAACCAGGAAACAGCTTCTTTAATACGCTATTTAGCAGAAGTTCGGCTCCTATGGACCGGGCCTGATCAGAAACGTGGGCATACCGGGCTGTTTTTTCAAGACGGCTTTCGGAAACTGGATACTGTTCCCAGGGCTGAGTCAGATTTTTAATATTTGCATAGTAGAGCTTCAGCATGATTCCCCTCCGGCCTGTTTTTATCTCGTGTGACAGCCGCTTTCATCCGTCAATGATATCGCCGCCAGGCTCCCGGCGTATTTACCTGCTGAGGGTATTATAGAATACCGCACCCTTATTTTGCCATCCTGTAGATTTGAGCCATATCTTCCTCTTTCAACACTCTTGCAGAACCTTTCTGACCGCCGCTGGCCAGCGCGCAGCGATGAGCCATTTCCAAAATCTGTTCTTCTGTCGGTTCGATTCCCAGTTCTTTCATGTTAATTGGCATACCGATAGAATGATAAAAGGATTCCATTGCTTTGATTCCAGCAAGAGCTATTTCCTCATCGCTTCCTTCATCATCTACTCCCATGACATACAATGCGAATCTTTTAAATCTTGTCAGACAATCTTTGTAAACATAGCGGGCCCAGCTTGACCAGATTGCTGCTAATCCTGCGCCGTGGGCTACGTCAAACATTCCACCCATTTCGTGTTCCAGCATATGAGACGAAAAATCTCCTCCGTCATTTCCGCAGCCAGTCAAGCCATTGTGTGAAAGGCTTCCTGCCCACATAACTTCTGCTCTTGCCTCATAATTCTTTGGTTCGCGAACCAATATACGCGCATATTTTATAATAGTACGCATCAATGCTTCTGCAATACTATCGGTAACCTCCATATTTCCGCCATTGGTAAAATACCGTTCCTGTGTGTGCATCAGCATATCTGTACATCCGCAGGCTGTCTGATAATCCGGCAAGGTCATTGTCAGCTCCGGGTCCATAATAGCAAACTTCGGGCGGGAAACATCATTATTATAACCTCTTTTTTCATTATTATCTTTCTTGGTAATAACACAGCTATTGCTCATTTCACTGCCAGCAGCCGCAATCGTTAACACGCATCCTAACGGCATACAGCAAACTGCCGCTCTCGTATGCTCAAAGAAATCCCAGACATCCCCTTCATTTGTCAAGCCATATCCGATTGCTTTTGTAGAATCAATTACGCTTCCTCCGCCAACGGCAAGCAGAAAATCAATCTTTTCTTTCCGGCAGAGTTCTATCCCCTCATACACTTTAGATAAATGAGGATTCGGTACTACACCGCCCAGCTCTATATGTGCGATACCAGCCTCATCCAATACCTCTTTGATCCGTTCCAGCAGCCCGGTGCGGACAATGCTTCCTCCGCCATAATGGATCAGAACCTTAGTTCCATTATATTTTTTTACATATTCTCCTACTCTGTCAACTGTACCTTTTCCAAAACATACTTCTGTGGGAGTAAAATACTCAAAATTAAACATTTTCTCAGCATCCTTTCAATTTTTCACTTGTTACTTGCAACGATTTTTATTCTACTGCTGATTCCGCCTTACAGCCAGCAAGGCAGGCCTCTCAACCGGCCTGCCCTGCTGATGCCTGCTGTCACCAGATATCCGTATCTTAAGCGCGCCTGTTGGACTAATCCAGTTTTCGGATAGTAATAGAGGCGTCAGAGAATACACCATTGGTATTGCTTGCCGCCAGGGTAATGTTAACCGGAGGGGTTATAACCTGAACCGTGGTAGTTCCGGACAAGGCAACGGCATTCGTCGCCCCAATAATCGTTGCCCTGCTCTCCGTTCCGGCAATGGCAACACTGTCCCTGGTTAAATGAACTCCTACTAATGCAGGAGGCGTGACCTCTGCTCTGTTTGTCGCTACCGCATTGTACGAAATCTGATAAATTCCCCCCTGGTTCAGGGTAAAGATTCCTGTGCCCTGGGTATAGGTAATGGCAGTTCCGGCAGTAGTTTGTGTAGTGTCAAAAAGTATCGCGCTGTTTGCTGCTGCCGGGAGCTGTGCCGATACATTGGCAGACGTATTTACATTTAAGGCAACTGCAGGCCCCTGTGGGCCAGCGGGGCCTGCAGGACCAGGCACTCCCTGGGGACCAGTGGCTCCTGTGGGGCCGGGCGCGCCCTGAGGACCAGGTATTCCCTGTGGGCCGACTGCTCCCTGGGGGCCAGGTACTCCCTGAGGACCGGCGGCCCCTGTGGGACCAATCATCCCCTGTGGCCCTTGGGGGCCTATCGGCCCCTGTTTCCCTTCCGGCCCCATAAGCCCGGGGGCCCCCATGGGGCCCCTTGGCCCCATAGGACCTACAGAACCAGGACATCCTCTGGGGCTCTGAGGCCCCCGGCAGCTATCATTATCACAGCAGTCATTAAAATCATTACAGAAATTAAAATTGTTCGGATAGCGAAACATCATCTCGTATTCTCCTAATTCAATTTTAATATAACATATGACTACTCTATCTGTTTTGTCTCATATGCTCTGCCAGAAAGAGACGCACGGCCGCTCTTATCCATTGAGGGAACAAATTCAGCTTATAAGCTTTAATAAATCACAGGGCTTTTCAAAGGTATATGCAGGAAGAATAATTCCGGCATTTAAAGCGCTCCCCCATTTTGCATATCCGAAATCTATGCGTGCATTTTTTGACGCTTCATAGTCAGAGCGTGCATCGCCAATATAAATCAATTGCAGCAGACATATACTGGTGGATTCCTTTTGACACAACGTCTATCTCATACTGTTCTCTTGTCTTGGCCGATACAATTGCCTGAATGATCTCTGCATCATGAAATTGTTTCAATACCTCTTCAAATCCCTCATAAAGAGTTGCCCCTTCTTCATATTCATTCACATATTTCACCCACCGGGCATAAGTCTTCTCTTTATCTTTAATCTGCAGTTCTTCCATGACCTTCATCCCCGGATAGGCGGCAAATTTCAATACCTGTTCGAAACTCCAGTCCTCACCGGTTTCTTCTTTAATTATCCGAATCAGCGGATACATATTCATATTCAATGTATTTAAAAGAGTGCCGTCAATATCGTAAATGACTGCCTTATATTTTTTCATTCATTTTCTCCTCATACGGCTTTGATAACTGGTCAAAGTACAGGTCATGGGCCTCCTGATACACGCGGTTAAATTCCTCATCCCGCCCGGAATGCAGCACGGAAATATAATTGTGAACCTGGTGCTTAATCTCCGGCAGCGCCCTGGCCACTGTTGCCACGCCTACATTAGAACAGACATCAGAAATCCTCTCTGCCTCTGAAAGCAGATTAAAAAATTCCGAACCATTAAAGATCTCACATTCTCCGTTGCGGAGCCGTTCCAGGTGATGCTGCTTTAACACATTCACCATATCGTCCACAACTTGCTCCAAAGGCTCAATCCGGCGGGCCTCTACCAGGTTTTGTTTCTGAAACGCCTCGCTGGTATGATTTAAGATGGTATCTAACAAGTTCCACAGCACAACCAGTTCCGATAACGCATCCTTTGAAAAAGCATTGTCCTTCTCATGAAGCTCCGTGGCAATTTCCGCGATATTCAGGGCATGATCGCCTAAACGCTCAAATTCTGTAATAGCAGAAAAGTAGTAATTCATAATCTCCACATGATAATGGGAAGTAATAGTGGCAGATATCTGAACCAGATAGTTGCTTACATGATCCGCCATGCTATCAATATAATCCTCATCCTCTTCCATCTGTGCGATTACCCCTGTCTCATACTGGGTAAACAGGCCAAATGCACGGCTAATGTTGGTCTTTGCAAGCTGGCACATTACCAAAAGGATATCATAACAGCGCCCAAAGGCCATTGCCGGCGTGCTGATAAATACAGGATTCAGAGCATCCAGCATCTCATCATATTTTCCCGCGGCCGCAGGCTCGTCCTTTACAATGCGATGGCTGATCTTTTCATAAATTCCCACACAGGGAAGCAGAAGAACCGCACAGGACAGATTAAAAATTGTATTGGCATTGGCAATGCCGCCGGAATGAATCGCCCTGTTCCAGATTCCATCAAGAACTCCTGTTTTATTTAAAATGACAACCGCAGCCAGAGCTTTGCAGCACAAACGCGACTCCCGCCCCGGACAAATAGGCCAGCAAAGGATTATTGCCCAGACTGGAGAAAAGCCGTTCCACAATCCCGCTGTCAGAAAGGACCTGAACAGCGTCTGTCATATTCATAAGTCCCGAAAACAAGATTCCAAATCCAATAATGATTTGTCCTACTTTGCCTAAGTCTTTGGATTTTAACCCCATGATAATAATGATACCAATGATCAGAGCAAGGGGCGCCAGGGTTGAGGGTTTCAGAAACTGTAAAAACCAGGTTCCCGATGAGTTCAGATCCAGAAGCCGGATGATCTGCCCGGTGACTGTGGTTCCTACGTTTGCACCGATAATAATCCCCAGGGACTGGTGCAGAGAAATAATCCCTGCACCCACAAGCCCTGAAGTAAGAACAATCGTTGCCGTTGAAGACTGGATGATCGCAGTCACTGCCAATCCCAAAAGGAATGCCTTAAATGGAGTGCCGGTAATTCGTTCCATAGCCTTTTTCAGTGTACCGGAAGAGCTGGCCTTTAAGCCGTCCCCCATCAGCCGCATCCCATAAAGGAACATAGCCAGTCCGCCAAAAAGAGTTATCACATTAAAAATATTCATAATTCCTCACCTGTAAATGTTGTACAAACACTTTTATCTAAAAAAGTAACAGTCCCTCTGAAAGGGCTCTATTTGAGATTGTACTAAAGTTTTACAGAAAATGCCACAGGTTTTTTATTTTTGGCGGATTTGACGGATTACGATGCTGTAATCTGAACTGCATTTTCCCGAACCTGATTGATGGTTTCCATCAAAGCAGTCCGGGTCTTTCCGTCAAATAGTTTCACAAAACTGATGGGCTTATCAAATGGCGGTTTGGTAAGCTCCGCAACATTTTCCATATATCCGTTCCGCTCAATATGGTTGATAATCTTGTACACAAACGCTATTTGCTTTTGGTTCAGGGACTGATCATTGATAAAGGCGGAAAATGCCTGCATTGCCGCTTCGTGATCTAACTTGGCAATCCCCCGAATCAGCAATCCAAAGGGCGTATCTCCAAACTCCCGCTGATAATCTTCTCTGCTTCCAAGTTCGCTGGTCAGCACCCGTTCTAATTCTTGATAGTCCCCCGGGGACAATGGAATATTATGGGTCAGTTTATGGATGGCCAGCGTATTTCCATGCTCATTTACATAGCGGTTTACTTTTTCCCGGTAATCTTCGAAATCATAGGCCGCATCCAGCTGTACGCCTTCCTGCTGATAAGTGATTGGGTCCATAAGCCTGGTAACTATCGGTTTTTGTCCTTGACCATCTTCGTCCAAAAACTTAATCAGCTCCCGCAGTTCCTTCCGCGCCTTTTCAAATAGCAGAATGTCATTGGCATCCCAGAAAGCGTCTGTATGGATTTCCCGGATCACCGGCAGTTTTTCTTTAATCTGAGGAATGCCGGCCTTGCGTTCCAGCAGAGAAGCAGTACCCTGCAGCTGTTTTTTCGCGTACCGGAAAGCAGCCATCTGCTCCACATGGGCCAGTATCAGACCGTACATGAAGTTGTCAAACCGCTTTGCGGATTCATCCGTTTCTGCTGATCGGACAAGGGGACCAATGTACGCCAGTAGATCTGCCTTATCTCCTTCTCCCAGAGAAGCAAAAGCTTCCCGCTTTTTATACTTCTCCACATACTGCCTCCGCAGTTTTACCGCGGTTAGATCCATATTCAGATCCATAACCTGTTGATGACAAGTACCCACAATCTCATTCCGCCATATTTGGTGATCCTCTCCTAAAAAGGCGCTTTCCTGCAATGCCATGGCAATTTTTATCTGCTTGCCGAAAATATTTTCTGAAAGAGTTTTCACCTCTCTGGCCTGGTACCCTTCTTTATGCTCCCGAAAATATTCGAAGTTGCCGCAGTAATCAAAAATCAGGAAACGACTCTTGTCCGTGTACTCCCCGTCAATCTGATCCATGCAGGCAAGCCCCTTGCACAGACGGGTTCCCCGTCCAATCATCTGCCAGAATTTGGCTTTGGATCGTACCTTCTTAAAGAACACCAGATTTACCGCCTGGGGCACGTCGATACCAGTGTCCATCATATCCACGGACACCGCAATGTGCGGCTCTTTTTCCGGCTGCTTAAAATCGTCGATAATGGTCTGTGCGTAGGCGTCATCGCAGATGATCCGCTGGGCAAATGTGCCGTGATACCGGGGATAGAGTTTGTTGAAGCGTTCCAGAATAAATTCCGCGTGGCGCTTATTCTGGGCAAAAATAATAGTTTTTCCCAGGCGGTCTCCGCCAGCCACATGGATTCCCCGTTCCATTAAATCCTGGAGCACAATGTCCACGGTAGTCTCATTAAACACAAACTTATTAAGCTTTTCCGACGGGATAAATTCCGGCATGGAGCCGTCCTCAATAAAGTCCTCTTCATACCGTTCCTTATCCTCTTCGGACAGCTGGTCATAGGTAATGCCTTCCTCTAAGAACTTTGTTTTTACCTCATAATTATAGTAGGGAACCAGCACGTGATCCTGATAAACAGCCGTCTCATAATCATAGGCATAAGTCGGAACCCCGTGTTCCATCTCGAAAAAATCATAAGTATTACGGTCAACGTCGGTTTTGGGCGTGGCGGTAAGGCCTACCATCAGGGCGTCGAAATACTCAAAGATTGCCCGGTATTTTTTGAAAATACTCCGATGGCTCTCGTCGATAATAATCAGGTCAAAATGGGTGGGAGTAAACAACTGCCGTCCATCCTTAGATTTGGTGTCATCAATGGCATTTAAGATTGTCGGGTAGGTGGAAAAAACAATACGGGCGTTTCTGTCGTCCTTATTGGAACACAGATTACACAGGGACATATCCGGCAGATAATTTTTAAAGTCATCCTTTGCCTGCTTTACCAGCGCAGTACGGTCAGCCAAAAACAAAATATTTGTCACCCATTTTCCGCGGCTGAGCACATCCACCAGGCTGGAGGCGGTTCTGGTCTTTCCGGTTCCGGTGGCCATAACCAGCAGGTGTTTCCGAAATCCCTGTTGAATCTGCCCGCAAACCGCCCGGATGGCTTCTTTTTGATAATACCGATCCGTGATATTATCATCAATGGGAATACTCATCAAATCCATCCGTTCAGACCGGCGGTTCATCAGCTTTTGCAGACCTTCCTTGCTGAAAATCTCACTGACCTTTCGCTGGGGGCTGCTCTCATCATCCCAGAAATAGGTTTCAAAGCCATTGGTGGTGAACATCATAGGGCGGCGGCCAAACTTCCGTTCCAGACAATCTGCATATAAAGCTGCCTGCTTCCGCCCCATATTCGGGTCTTTGCTGGTGCGCTTTGCTTCTATTACAGCCAGGGGCAGTCCGTCTTTTCCAAACAGGACATAGTCGCAGTATCCCGTTTGTCCGGCAACGCCAGCCATGCCTTTTACCGGATATTCTTCCTGCACATCGGCATCCGCACCGGTAAACTTCCAGCCCATCTGCTTCAAATCCACGTCAATATAGGTTTTTCTGGTGTTAAACTCGGAGAGGTCTTCCGCCTGGAAAGTACGCTGCTGCTGATGCTGAACTTTTTCAGCCGTATACCAACCGGCCATCTGCTCAATCTGTCTGCGAAGAGCCTCGATCTCGGCCTCTTTTTCATCCAACAGGCTTTCTTGTTCCTTGATTCTTTTTGTATCCACAACCACCTTTTCCGTGGGGATCAGGCTTTCGTCAAAGGCGCGTTCCTGGTAATCAGCCCCGTAGCAGTAGTCAATCCACTGGATAAATTCGAACAGGCCCCGCAGGGAGGCAAGGGCATCGCTTTGCTGTACGCTGCGCTCTGTATGTACCGCCAGGTTCCCCAGCTTGATGATAAAGGGAAGTTTGCCCCAGGTGTTGTAATCTACAGCAAAGCGAAAGGTGGGCTCATGGATCAGGGATTGCAGATTGTCTTTATAAGGCATTTTCATGGTCTTGTCTGCAGAATAAACCCACTTTACCGCCAGCTCCAGCGCCTTGCGGCAGCCTACCGCACACATGGCTGGGGCAGAAGCATAGATTTTTTCTGCTTCCATGCAGGCGGGGGAAAATAGTTTGTATTGTTTTTGGAGGGCTAAAAATTGGAAGTTTGACATGGGGTTACCTCGTATTCTGCGGTTGTGTTTTTCTTTTATTGCAATATTTATCTGGTAAAATATTGATATAGTATTTGACTCTAATCCTGTCTTGCTTTTTTATATTCATCTGAAGGTTCTATCCCTACGGTTAATTTGTATTGTTCCATTTTATATACCTCACCCAAAATATTCTTGCATTAGTGATTTTTTAAGTATTTCCAGTTTTTTTAGGCTTTTCTGGGTTGTTAATTTCAGTTTGTCTACTTGATGGACGAAGGCGGCAAATTCTTTTTGTTTTCCAATTTCCGGAATTATTATTTGTATTTTATTCATTGTCGAAATCGGCAATTGTGGTTGAGCTGAGCCACTTGCTATCTTACTCTTAATGTCATCTAATTGAAACTTAAAATGTTCAATAAAATATATTTCATCTATAACCTCTCGTTTCATTCTAAGAATCACCATTCCAGAATTTATACGAATGTTGTCATATGGTATTTTATCTGTATAATATGCCAGGTTTCCTAATGTTCCTCGTGTAGTTAAAACAACATCTCCCCGCTTTAGCTTTCCCTTCCTAAGACTCTCATCTTTTTCCTTCGTAATATACATACAAGTATCAAAATTAAATCCTGAAGCAGTGACATTCTTTGCATTTAAGAATAGACAGTCCCCCTCTTCTGAAAAATCTTCTGCTTTAGGATAGTTTTCCCCCCTATCCCCATCAATTATTTCACATACAGAAGTCATAGGTAACATTTTCAATTCCGAACTATTCGTAACAGGATTACCAAACATTTCCACAAATCGGGATTTAATTAATGTATCTAAATCAGCGAGGCTCTGTTGCTGTTTTTCCATTATATCCTCAACTTTTTCAAGAATACATACCTCTTTTTGTTGCTCATGTATATCTGGCAACCAAAAAGTCTCTTTTTTATAATCTTTATAATAAATATGAGGTATTGTTGCTCCAGTATAGTACCTTGCTAACTTCATATTTTTAACTGCATAATATAAATATTTAGGGAGTATATTTTTTTTAGGAATAATATATTGTAAGGTTCCAATAACAGATGACTTTTCCGGTAAAAACATTGCTCTTCCAACTCCTGCTCCATCTTTCACCACAGCAATGTACTCTTTCTCTTGATGATAAAAATCAATATTCCCAATATATCCAGATGCTCCATAAATCGGATAAGCTCCTGTCATACCTTCAATATCTTTCTGTGCCAAATTAGAACTTCCTCGTTCACTTACATCTTCTAATCTTACCTTTTTCATCCTATCATCCCCACAAATCTGAATTGATTTCATATGTCTATATACTTCGGAAGGATTCTGATTCCAATCTGCGTATTACGCTATCTTCTCTTTTACCGCATCCAGCATATACAATGTATCTGGATCAATATCAATACATTTCGTCTTATCCCTATTTCCAGATATATCCCATGCCAGAGTATCGTTCATTATCGTACAAGTTTTTAGAAAACAGTTCACTTCTCTTAATATAGCAAATGCCTCTTTCTCCAGCAACGGTTTTACATCATAGCATACTATTTTACCATCTTCAAAATAAACATATACGGTATGATCTTCCGTAGGAACAACCTGAACAATTTTAGGAAACATATTCTCCTCCTCTACATTAATGGCGCAATTTTATTAAGCATTTTGCCATCTTTCGCTAATTCCGGCATCCTTCTTTCTCCTTCTTCATCTCCACAAATCGGGATTTGATTAATTCATCAAGCATAATAAGTTGCTCTTTATGGAATCTTATAATGGAAATAATCTTTTGTAACAATTCAGCAATTTCTACTTGTTCAGTTTCAGAATACCCCCGTAATTTAATCGCATCTATATGTTCATTTTTTATATTATTAATGTTTGCTCCTTGTGAGATATCTGAAATATATCTCCGATAGAAATCACTTTGAAAATACATTCCAAGGAACAACGCATTAATCTTTTGAGGACGAACAACTTTACAGAAAGCACCAAAACTATACTCACAATCAGCTTCAATTTGTGCCGCTTTTCCGACAAGATGCTTGCTTCCGCTCGAAGCACATATTAGAATATCCCCTTTTCTTAACATTTGTTTCTGCAAAACTTTATTTCGCTTCACAAAAACCAAGTCGTTAAAATTTATAATCCCATCTGAAATATTGCTTGCCCGAAAAATTCCAACTGCATCTTCTCTAGGACCATCCAAAACATCTTCTGTTTTATATGACACACCTCTTATCTGTTCAGCTACATCACACATTCTAATTCTTGCCATCTGTTCATCCCCACAAATCTGAATCTGTAGACTATGCCATATATTTTCTGTGGGATGATTTCACATTGCTCTGATTAACCATCGCATATTGCATCGTAGTATCAATTTGTTGATGCCCCAACAATTTCTGTACTTGCTCAATAGGCATTCCTTTGTCAATGGCTTTTGTCGCCATTGTCCTCCGGAACTTATGCGGATGAATATTATTTATCTGCAACTGTCTGCCCAGTTCTCTTAGCCTCACTTCTACTCCACTTATTTGCAAGCGCTGATAGGGTGCATTAAGTGATACAAAGAGGGCGGAATTATCATCGGTTCTTTCCGCCAAATAATTCTGTATATGCAATTTAGTTCTTGCATCAAAATATACTTTGCGCTCTTTGTCGCCCTTACCATAAACAATACATTCTCTTTCTGCAAAATTCAAATCAGAAATATTCAAATTAACTAACTCTCCAACTCTTATGCCAGTAGATGTTAAGATATCTATAATCGCAAGATCACGCCTTTCACCACATCCATCTCTCAATTGTTCCAGATTTTCGTCTGAAATAACTTCTTTTACTACTTTTCTGGTTTTTACTTTATGAATTCTCCGGATAGGGCTTTTTAATATGTAATCTTCTTCTTCAAGCCAAGAGAAAAAACTGGATAAGTTCCTGCGAACATTATCTATCGTAACTTTTCCACAATTATTTATCCCTTGATACTGTGATAGATATTCTCTCAATATCTCTGTGGTCATTTTACGAACCGGAATATTTACTTTATTCAACATTGTCCGAATTGTACCTTTGTAATACTCCAGCGTTCTCTCAGAACACCCCTCTATTCGTTTTGCTGTGAGAAACATTTCCAAATATGAATTATTGTCATTTTCTCTCTCTTCTGTTTGGGTTATACTCAATCTCGCTATAAGTACCTCCTGTAATTTTTTCATCTGGGCTATATCAAGCACTCCTGACATATCATTAATAATATTGCTAATTTGATTCTCCATTTCGACATACTCCTTTTATTTGAAGTATATCAAATATTTATCCAAAATACGGCTGCATCAATACATTTTGTCTTATCCCTATTCCCAAATATAACTTTCCGCCATCACAACATCCCCTCCAGCTCCGCCAGCCCCGCGGCAATTTCCGTTTCCAGCTCATGCAGTTCCGCCATAATCTCAGCGGTGGAAGGATACTTCACCGGCACATACTCCACCTTTTTGTACTTATTGATAGACAGGTCATAATCATTGTCTGCGATCTCCTGTTTTGGTACAAAAAAGCTCTGTTCCGTGCGCTGGCGACCGCTTTCCTGCTCTAAATTATGGAACCGGCTGATGATGTCAGGAATATCATTTTCCCCGATCTCGCTGCGCTTGTCATCCAGGCTGAAACCGTCGGCCTTCATGTCGTAGAACCACACATTTTCTGTACCGCCTGCGCCGGTTTTGGTAAACACCAATACTGCTGTAGAAACACCGGCATAAGGTTTAAACACCCCGGATGGCATGGAGATCACCGCCCGCAGCTGGTGATTCTCCACCAGTTCCTTACGAATGGCCTTATGGGCCTTGGATGAACCAAACAGCACGCCGTCCGGCACGATACAAGCGCACTGGCCGCCCTTTTTCAGCATCCGCAGAAACAGCGCCAAAAACAGCAGCTCTGTCTTTTTCGTGTTGGTCACAGCTTTCAGGTTATCGTCAATGCTCTCGGCATCCACAGTGCCTTTAAATGGCGGATTTGCCAGACACATGGTAAACTTGTCGCTGATCTGGTTTTGCTTGGAAACACTGTCATTATAGTCAATTTCCGGGCGGCTGATGGAGTGCAGCATCAAGTTCATAGCAGAAATACGCAGCATGGTACGGTCGGTATCAAATCCGGTAAAGGCATCCCCGGCAAAATGCTCCCATTGTTCCGTAGTCATGGTGTCTTCGTAATTCTTTCGGATATACTCTGAAGCAGATACCAGAAATCCGGCTGTGCCACAGGCCGGATCGCAGATCATGTCATCCGGAGTAGGCCGCAAAAGTTCCACCATCATTTCCCGAATTTGCTTGGGCGTCCGGAATTGTCCGTTCTGACCGGCAGTCGCCAGCTTACCCAGCATGTATTCATACAAATCGCCCTGCATATCCAGATCCGCTATATCGTGTTCATACAGGTCGTCCAGACCGGTAATGATTTTCTGCAGCACCTGGGGTGTGGGAATCAAGAACATAGCGTCACTCATATACCGGGCAAACGCCGTGTTATTTTGCTCATCATTTCCGGACTCACCGGCAGTTTCCATCAGTTCTCCCTGCTGGGTGAAATCCGGCAGGCAGCCATGCCTCATGTTTTTAATGGCAGGGAATACCCGCTGGGCAATAATATCATAAATGTCACGGGGATCATTATTTTTGAATTTACTCCAGCGCATAGACTGTCCCACCGCAGACTGGGGGAAAATTTTATCCATCTTCTCGCCAGTCATGTTTTCAAATTCTTCTGTTTCCAGCTCTTTCTCGTCCAAAGAGCGGATAAACATCAGATAGGTCAGCTGCTCTATCACTGTCAAAGGGTTTGTGATTCCACCCGCCCATATGTCCGTCCAGATTTTATCTACTTTATTTTTGATGGCGCCTGTAATCATGCGTCTTTTCCTCCGTCTGTATCATCAAGTATAAATTCCTATTTTTCATTATACTTTGTCTGATGCAAAAAGACAAATAAAATCGGAAAATGCCGCTGCTTGGGCTTTTATCCATGCGGCGGCATTTTGGTGATTCTGATTCAATTTTTAGGCGTACAATCGGAAGTTAACTATCCATCCCGAATACTTTTTCTAAAACAGCCAATGTTCGTTCAATTTTTATTTAAACGCTGCCCTCTTTTTTTCGCGCTTCTGCTAACATACCAAAAGACTCCGCTCTTTTCATCGTATGCATCCTGTTGCGTAAAGTGCTTATTATTCTTTCTTTTGTATAACTGCTGGTAGGTTTTCTGTTATAAACAGATGCATACATCCCTTTTAAATCTGCCAGTGAATATTCCTGCATTATTTCTGTATTGCTTTTTTTGCAAAGAATACTGTAAATTTCTTCTTCCTGATATAAACTCTTTTCTCCATCTTCTTTCTGTGTTAAAGGTTTTTCATTCTTAAAAGGGATTTTTTTCTTGTTTAATTTTTTCAGTGTATCCAGAAATAAGGCAGTATCTTCTATATGTTCATTCAGAAATCGTTCTTTTTCTATTTCATCCTCTATCGTATTTAAACCCGATATAATATCATTCAAGCTTCTAATTTCCTCCACTGTGAAATACATACCATCACTCCCTTCGATTTATATTGTATGTATCTAAATCTTATTTAAAATCTCCCGCGCAAGGACTTTAAAATCTTCTTTATCAATAGACACATTTCCTTCCTGTGTCCGTCTCGCAATATCTATATAGTTATTTATCTCACTATTTAAAATTATACTTTTACTATATGATGTCTGTCCGTCTATCTCATCTTCAAAATCTGCTTTTGCATCATCATAATTTACCTGGGCCCGAAGCAAATTATAGAATATGCCTACCAGCTGAGGTTTCTCTCCAAAAAAATGCTTTGCGATTATTCCATCATCGGTATCTCCGCAGTATTTCTCATACGTCTCTTCAATTGTATTGATATAATGTATTACTCCATTTGTGCTCAATCCATCTAAAACAGTTGGAATAATATAATAATCTGACATTAAAAAAGCTGATCTGGTGATTAAATTATTGGCAGGCGGACAATCAATCAAGATAATATCATACCCTTCTCTGATAGTGTCAACCCAATTTTTGAGAATAGATAAATATTGAATATCATCTTTCATCATAAGCGCTAATGCATCAAGTCCCATATTGTTCCGATAGAAAAGACTTGATGGCACAAAGTCATACAGATCCTTATAAGATTCAATCACAGAATCTCCGAGTTTTAATTCTATACATGGATACTTCTCAATCTTAGAAATATATAAATCAAATATATAATTAAGTGTCTTCTCTTTTTGCCAGGTTTTTAGCAAACCAAAACCGCCGTTAGATACCAAAATTTCACTCAATGAACTCTGTGGATCAATATCCAATACCAAAACCTTTTTATGTTCTTCGGAAAAATACTTTGCAAAGTTTAAAACACTTGTTGTTTTCCCAACGCCACTTTTGCCAGTTCCCAGATATATCCCATGCCAGAGTATCGTTCACTATCGTACAGGTTTTTATAAAACATTCCATTTCTGTTTTACATCCAACTATTTAATGACAATCCAGCTTCCATCACGCTTTGAACCAATTCTTTCTATAACTTTTTTCTTCTGCAAAGAAATAAATGCCCGCTCTATGGTTCTTTTTGTCACGCCTATCTTTGCAGCCAATTCGTCAGAAGTATATTCCGAATCTTCTATCAGCAGAGAAACCACTTTCTTTTCGGTTTTATTTAAACCGACATTTAAACCGACATTCAAACCGACATTTTCATTTTTCGACTTATCCAGAACTTCTTCATCAAATGGAATTGTGCAACGAATATAGTTATCTTCTATTTCAAAAACTTCTTCTCCATACTTTTTAACAATGGTGGGTATTCCATGTCCTGTGTGTTCCGTTAATCCCATGCTAAGAAAAATCCGCATAAGTGTTCTATTTCTTGGTTTACTGATCCCTTCAAAGAATTGTTTTTTTGTCATACCACTTGGCAAACCTCCATGAGATAAAATTTCCAAGCGATTGTCAAACATCGAAATCTGTGGTTCAGTAATTGTCCAATCGTTATGAACCAATGCATTTAAAACTGCCTCATTGACACAATTATAATCAAATAAATAAGTATCTTTTCTTGGTCTAACTGTTGTATCAGAAATACAGGTATTTTCTGATTGAAGTCTATTTTTAATTTTATCATAAGAAGTGATAATACATCTATATCCATAATCACTTCGTTCAGAAATCGCCGATTTATCTTTTCCCCTAAACTTCACAAATATTAAGGGAATATTATTTCTATCCGAAAGTAATTCCGCTAAAAGATTGTAATCACCATTCTGATTTCTTAAATTCAAGTTTGCTTCAAAAGTTTTATCATCCAAATGATAATCTTTTTCACTGTAATAAATTTTCAATTCTTTAAATGTCAAATCTAGCTGACTCGCTGGCTTTTTTAACATATATTCTGAATCAATGAATTTACTTTCATATCGAATTCGAATCTGTTCTGGCGTCATTTCTCGACAAGTCGTTCCAACTCTTATCGAACAACCTGCAGATGAAAAACCATATTTTTTCTGACAATAAATATGCTTGATCCCTCTTGATACATTAACAATAATCAAAGTTTTTCCATCTTCAAATCGAATTTCTGAACTCACTTCATCTTGTGGACTTGGTTCAATTTGTGTAGCTATAATATCAGATATTTTCCTAAATGTTTCATCAATTTTATCAACGCCAACAATGGCTCCATCATCTTTAACACCAATAATAATTGTACCACCAGAAGTATTCAAGAACGAAACAATTTCTTTACATATTACATCAGTATATTTTTCTTTCAGCTCCAACGTTTCCGATTCGACATACTTTTGCATTTCATATCACCTCAATTTGTATCATACACAGTATACCGACAAATGTCAATTATATACCGACAATCAAACCGACATTTTCTATTTGCACAATTCTATCAAAATAACATCTTCCTTTTTCAAAAATCCGCCTTTCCCATCGTTCTGCCTGCTCCTGTATCGTTGTCACACAAAACCCTTTCCCAAAATCCAACGGGCGAAAAGAACCCATTTCTGTTATGATTCTCTGTCTTCTTGAGTTTAATCCTTTTTTATTCCCAATCTTATCCCCAACTTTTTCCCAACCTTTTTTATCTTCTCAAGTGGAATTGTTACAACGATAGAATTTTCTCTAAAAGTAAACGCTCCCTTCCCGTAAGTTTCAATAATCTTAGGCACACCACGACCTGATTTTTCACTGATATACAGCCTACTTTCTGATCTGTTTTTTGGCCCTATTGGTGTACCGGCTTTTGAAATTCAGAAAAAGAATAAGGGAAGGCAATAAATTACCAAAGAGTAAAACGAAGGAAAAAACGCTATACAACCTTTAAAATAAGACTGTACAGCGTTTTTCTGCTTTATAAACTGTCAAAGACGGGAAATCCAAACACATATACTCTTTTCCTGCAAAATATAGAAATGACACCGCCCAAGTTTTCCCATCAATCCGGGTGGGTATTGGAGCACAGCGACTTTTTCATATCCTTTTTTATACGCTTTAATTCCTGAAGAAACTCCTGCAAATGCTCCGTATACACCTGTCTTGGTAAAATCCGGTGCTTTCTACAGATTTCAGCTGCAATGCCAACGACTTCTCCCATCATTCCGCCGGTCCGCATCACCCGGGCAGTGCCCAGGGCGTCATGGGACACGCTGATGTCCCGGCCAGCCATAAATAAGTTTGGAACGTTCCTGGAATACAGACACCGGTACGGAATCCAGTAGGGACGGTCAAACGGTTCATGATAGTCCTTGGTCAAAAATCCATCCCCTTCCCGGAATGCTTCATAGAAACGCCGGTCCGGATAATGGACGTCAAAATTCCAGGTTGACGGAACACACCCGTCCTCATAGGCCAAACCTTTGGAAACCTCGCATTTTGTCAGCACCACATCTCCAAAAAGTCTTCTGGACTCCCGTTTTCCCCCGATGTAAGCGGCAAATCCGATTCTGTGGTTGGGGTAACTTCCGTCTTCATGCTTCAGCGCATCCCAAGCTCCATACATAGCCCGTAAATTTGTGTCTCTGGCATATTCCGCTTTTTCTATCGGATCCAACTCATTTCCACTTTCCCAAAACCAACAGCCCAGAGATTTTTCCCTTTCATTTCCATAAACATCCTTCACGCCGGTACGCCCCGGAATATCCACGCCCTTTAAGTCAATGGCCCACGGGCACTCTGGAAACTTTGTGTAAGCCCCGGTATCTTCCACATACCACATGTTGGTCATTCCCTGGTGGCCGTTGGTTGTAACCTCGTAATCCGCCCCGCTTAAATACCCCAGAGTTCCGTCTCCTGTTGCATCCACAAACAGAACTCCTGAAATCCTGCGGTATTGATTCCGCTTTACATCATACAGTTCAATCTGTTCAATCTGCCCCTCTTTCATAATCACATCTGTCATCACATGGTTCATGTAAAGGGTTATATTTTCTTCGTCTCTTAAAAGCTGTTCTTTTCTGCCATCCTCGTAAATCTCGCCCACATTGGTATTTCCATAATGGCCTACCCGCTCCTGTTCCAGCTCGTTTACAATGTTTCCGATTCCAGGATAGGGTTCAAAATTTGTTTCTCCGCCCAGCCATACCCGCACCTCAGAGCTGTTATTTCCTCCAAGAACAGGGCGATCCTGCACCAGGGCTGTCCTTACGCCGCGGCGGGCGGCCGAAAGAGCGGCGCACATTCCTGCAATTCCGCCGCCGCACACTACAAATTCATACGGCCTCTTCTGCTCTCCATCTTCTTTTCCCGACATTTCCCGATAAAAGCTACGTACATTCTCAGCGCCAATGGGGAGCTGCCCCTCTTTTTCCCTGGAAAAATAGATCAGCCCGCACCTTCCTTCAAATCCGGTGAGATCGTGGAGGGCAACCGTTGTCTCTTTCTGTTCAACCAAAACGGTGCCTCCATCCTGCCATCCCCACTGAATTCCTTCTGTGCCAAATACTGTCTCCAGAGTTTCCTCTCCCACTTTTATCTGAAATCGTCCCGGTTTCTGATCCTCAGGCAGATCCGGCTTCCACGGTCCGGTCCAGTCATATGTATACACACTAACATAGTAAAGGCCGGTCTCCGGAAACTTTACCTGCGTCACGGCATCGGAAACCGGTGTTCCAATGCCGTGGGCCAGAAGATACGGGACTCCCATCTGACGGATAAACTGGGTATCTAAACTCCATCCGCCGTAAGAATCAAAATCGCCCATTCCTATCAGTAAAGACGTTTTCCCTGTCATATTTATCCCTTCCTTTTATTATCCTTTCACTGCTCCGTTTACTAAGCCTTTTACCAGGAATTTCTGACCGAACAAAAATACCAGAAATGCCGGGATCAGCGCCGATGCCGCTGCTGCCATAACCAGGTTATATTCGGTTACGCTTTCCTCAATAAAGTTGGTCAGCGCAATAGGAATCGTATACAGTCTCCAGTCGCTTAAGAATACCAGCGGTTCCAGATAACTGTTCCAGTTCCACAAAAATACTACCATAGCCAGAGACGCCATGCTGGGCTTTGCAATAGGTACCATAATCCGCGCCCAGATCACATATTCGTTGGCTCCGTCTACTCTGGCCGACTCTCTCAGTTCGTCTGGTATCTGCATAAAATACTGGCGCATCAGGAATGTCCCGGTAATGGTAATAAGGCCTGGAAGGATCAAGGTCAGATGGGTGCCTGTCAGTCCCATATTGTTAAACATAACAAACTTGGGAATCAGGGTAATCTGGCTGGGAATCATCATGGTGGCCAGGTAGAACAAAAACAGCACATTGCTTCCTCTGAACTTAATCTTTGCAAATGCATAGCCAGCCATAGTACTGGTAAGCACTGAACCAACCAGATTAATCACCGCAATTTTTATAGAGTTCAGGTAAGCCAGTGCAAAATGATAATCTCTGGCAGCAATATCGCCTATGTTCCAGACCTTCTTGTAGTTATCCGGGTAAAAATAATCCGGGATCCAGTCAATAGGAAGCTTCATAACATCCAGCGGCAGCTTCATGGAGGCCGACAGCATCCAGATAAACGGCGTCACCATGGAAATCGCTACTCCTCCGATGATAATTGTAAACAGGATCCGGGGAATCAGCTTTTTTATTACTTCTTTTCTGCAATTTCTCAAAATTTTCATGTTTCCACCCCCGCTCCTAATAGCTCACCCATTTTTTCTGTCCTCTCCACTGGATAATGGTGATGACAAACAGGATGACAAATAAAATCCAGGCCATGGCAGATGCATAACCCATTTTATAGAAGGTAAACGCCGACGTGTAGATGTAGTACACCAGCACGTTGGTAGAGGTTCCCGGGCCCCCTCTTGTCATAATCTGAATCGGTGCAAACACCTGAAATGATGTGACAAAGGTGGTAATAATCAAAAAAAATGTAGTCGGTGACAGAAATGGAACAGTCAGCTTAAAGAACTTTGCAATTTCACTGGCTCCGTCAATATCGGCCGCCTCATACACATCTTTGGGAAGCCCCTGGATTGCTGAAGTGTAGATCATGTTTGCGTAGCCTACGCCGGACCAGATAGTCATAAGAACAATCGCCGCCAGCGCCCATTTCGGATCCCCCAGCCACTGAGGCGGATTTTCCACCCCCAGGGTCCGTACCAGCTGGGTAAAGGGTCCCCATGGGGAGTACATCATTACCCAAACGATGGCCACCGCAACTACGTTGGAAATATACGGCATAAAAAATGCCAGACGCATAGGCAGCTTTGCAAAACAGTATTTATCAATGATCACGGCCAACACCAATGCCAAAAATACGGTAAGCGGCACGACTGTAACTGCAAAAATAAGCGTATTAATCAGAGAACTGGTAAACCATTCATCGCTCCACATCTCAATGAAATTTTGTAGTCCAACAAAATTCCAGTTTCCAAATCCCTGGGTATAATCCCAGTCCGTGAAACTGATTATCAGAGAGAAGATCATGGGAAACAGCGTAAACAGCAAAACGCCTAAAATGTTGGGAAGGATAAAGGAATATCCTACCAGATCTGTTTTCAACTGCTTTGACATTTTCCACTTCATTTTCTATACGCCTCCTTTCTCTTTTTATTATGGGCAGACAGCGCCTGACCGGTCTTATCTGTCTGCCCATTTGTCTTTTTATATTACTGTTTCAGAATTTCATCTGCTCTCTGTTTGGCCGCTGCCATTCCCTCTTCTACTGTCTGCTGGCCGATAAAGATCTTTTCCAGTTCTTCTACGGCAATTTTCTTAACTTCAGCAGTGTGGTTGCTAATGGACGGCACCGCATAGTTTTCTGCCGGGGCAATCAACACGTTCATAGTACTCTCCTGATCGATGTGGTCTTCCCCTCCGCTTAAGAATGCTTTGGTAACTTCTTCTGCGTCATAGGTATTGGATGCCGGGACACGTCCGCCCTCTACTACCGGGAGCATGCCTTCTGTTGCATACCACTTTGCAAACTCCCATGCTTCCTCAACATGTTCCGATTTCGGGTTAATGCACAGGTGATCGCCGTAACCGCCCTGGGTGTAATTTCTCTGGCCCTCTTCTACTACCGGATAGGGCGCGAATGCAGTTGTGAAATCGTGAGGATAAGTGGCAGTGTCTTTTATACTTCTTACGATCCACGGGCCTACCGTCATTGCTGACTTGCCGGTTAAGAACATCCCCTCCTGGGATAGCTTCTGGGTCATGGAATCCGTATGGGTCGGGGAAGTCTTGTCTACATTCATCATGTTGTTCAGCAGTTCTACCGTCTTTATTACAACCGGATCCTGGAAACTGCTCTCTGTCTCACTCAAATACATAGGGTCGCCACCGTTTGTCTGAGCTACCAGATACTGGAATAAGTAGGTCAGATCCTGCTGGGAATTCCAGAACATTCCGTAGACCTTGTCCTGTCCCTCGCCGTGAGTCAGCTTCTTGGCGATCTCACGGAACTCATCATAGGTCCACTCGGTGGGAACTTCAATTCCGGCTGCATCAAACATATCCTTATTGATAACAATCCCGTATTTATCCAGCTTTGTAGGAATGGAATACGGTTTTCCGTCCACATAATATGCTTCGGCCATAGAACCAAAGTATTCCGTCAGCTCAAAGCCGTCCCGCTCCATCAGTTCTGACAGATCCAGAGCCATGTTGCCGCCGGCCCGCTTTCCCAGCACATCCGGAGTATAGGTCATGTAAAGATCCACCCCTGTTCCCGACAGCAGGTTTGTCTCCAGTTTTAAGTTTCCGGTGTCATCGTTTACGAAGCGCTCATACTCAACCTGAATCCCCTTGTCTTTATATAACTCATTAAAGTTGTCGCAGGCTTTCTGAGGGCCTGCCTCTGCCGGCACGCCTCCCCACATTCTCAGTGTCACAGTCTCTTTGGGAGTTTCCCCGGATCCGCCCTCTGTCTTTTCGGCAGCCGTCTCTGCGGCAGCTGGTGCAGAGGTCTCCTTAGAAGCGCCGGAACATCCGGCCAAAGCCGACATGACCATTGCAGAGACTATCACAGCCGTAGTTACTTTTCTTATACGTCTCATAAACATCTCCTCCTGTTTTTTCATAAACTCTTTTTCTTTCTGTATTTACTATAGCAAAGACAGCAGCCGGAAGCCATGCTTCTGCCTGCTGTCTTTCTTCAATTTACTGCTATTTTCGATTTAAGGCTTAATCGCCGCCTTTCCAATTCTGCGATTCACCTTTCAAATCCTGCTATTTTCTGTTTTCCAACATTCTTCGGAATTCGCTGGGGGATTTTCCTGTCCGCTTTTTGTACTGAGCGCTGAAGTAATTTGGATTTTCGATTCCGACCTTTTCTGCAATCTCGCTAATCATCAAGTCTGTATTTTCCAGCAAAACAGTGGCTTTCTGCATCCGGCAGGCATTTATATATTCCATATAGCTGACCCCTTCCTCACTTTTAAAAATGTGTGAGAAATGGCTCTCACTCATATTCAGCATAGATGCCGCCTGTGCGACAGTCAATTCTTTTTCCAGATTCATTTCCGCATACGCTTTTACCTGTTTCAGCTGCTGCCCGTACTTTCCTGATTCTGGTTCCTTACTTTGGAACACTTGTGCATACGCACGAATCATCTCCAGCTCCGACCTTTTCAGGTCTTCAAAAAAGTCATATTCTTCCACGGTTGTATCCAGCTCTACACCTCTGCTGTCGCAGATTTCTGCACTGCGGATCTCATGGCGTTCCAGATAAATAACCATCAAACTATGAAGCCGGCTAAATTTCTTCCGTACCTCCCCAGGCGCATATTCCATTCGTTCCATATGATCCAGCAGTTCTTTCAGATAAGATTCTATCTGCAGAAATTCCATGCGCTCCAGCAGATTTCCAAATACCACTGTTCTCAACTGATCCGGCAGATGCATTTTCTTCCACTCTTTTTCCCGGTACCAGCTTATTTTTCCGGATTCACTGTAAAAGCGCTGTTCCAGTGTCAAGTTGTTCTGATCCCACCCCGTTTTCAGCCAGCCGAATCCCCGCCCGGTCCTGCTGACCGCCCCGCTGATCTCCAGCCCATAGTACTGCTTAACAGACTGAATCAAAATAGAAAATGCTTTTTCTACCGCATCTCTTGCCCCAGTCTGATCGGTTGCCAGAATCAGAAAGCGGCTGTCTGACTCGTGAAAAACTTCTGCTTTCAAATCCTGCTTAAAGATTTCCTCCATCATGTTTATCATGGCAAAAACCAACAGATCCGTTTCCAGAAAATCTCCCCGCCTCCGTATGACCCGGTAATTATCAATCCGGACCGAAATGACAAAATAAGTTTTTGAAAAATCCGTTTCCAGGGAAAGTCTGTTGAGCCGTTCCTGAATATTGGATAGCAGCACCGGTTCCCCGCTCAGGGCTTGTCTGATTAAGCTGTTTTTTATTGCTGTCCGGTTTTCAGAGGAATGTTGCTCAGAACTGTTTTTTTCTTCTCTGTCCGGCAGTTTGCCGGACACCTCCTCCAGAATCTTCAAAAGCTCATCCGCCTTGACCGTCAGCTTAAAAATATAGTCAGAGGCCCCCTGTTTCATAGCCTGGCGGACATTTTCAAAATCATTGTAATTACTTAACACAATAAACCGAATATCCGGATACGCTGTCCGGCATTTTTCCATCAGCTCAAAACCGTCTCCCGGGCTCATTTTCAGGTCCGTCAACACAATATTCGGACGGCATTCCCTGATTTTCTCCCAGGCTTCTTCTCCGTTTTGAGCATCTGCCACAACGGTATATCCATAGTCCTCCCACACAATAAGAGACTTAATTCCTATTCGCACCAGTGTCTCATCATCCACAATCATGATCTTTTTCATTTTCGCTTCCCCCTCTTCGCACAGGCAGACGGTATGTAACACAGGTTCCTCCTGTTTTCATACTTTCTATGGTAAGTCCATACTGCTCCCCATAAGTCATTCGAATACAGGCATCTACATTTTTCAAGCCGATACCGGTCATTCTTCCTCTATGCTCAGCTGAGCTGAATTTCTCCATTGCCTCTTTGGTAATACCGATTCCGTCGTCCTCCACAAACAGCAGCAAAATGTCATCTTCTGTGTAACCATACACCCGGATATTTAACTCCTTCTTCGTTTTATCCATACCATGGATAATGGAATTTTCCACTATAGGCTGAAGTATAAACTTCATCATCTTTAAGTCTTCCATTTCTTCCGACACAAGGATTTCCAACACACACCGCTCCTGATAACGCAGATTGTGGATATAGATAAAGCTCCTGATATTTTCCAGTTCATCCTTCAGAGTCACTTCTTCGTTGTTATAGCTTAAACTGTATTTTAATACACTGGCTAAAGCATCTATGCTGTCTACAATATTGTCAGCTCCACGGATCAGGGCCATCCAACGGATGGATGTCAACGTGTTAAACAAAAAATGTGGATTCAGTTGCGCCCTCATAGACTCGTAACGATATTGTTCCTTCTCCCGACTCTCTTTATCCAGTTTTGCAAAGAGATTTCGGATATTGCCAGACATACGGATAAACGCCCGGTTCAGATGGCCAATCTCATCCTTTCTCTCTATATCGATGCCGGTAATTTCCTGATCAATCGTATATTCTTTCATTTTCTCTGTCAAAAGCCCAATGGGTCTCACCAGCATTTTTACAGAAACGGCCGCCAGAACTACAACCAGAAGTACGGAAGCAAGAATAACTGCCTGCATCCGATCTGTCAGCGTTTTTATATCATTATGCACTTCTTTGTAATTGGTGAAAATAAATACCTTCATCGGCTCATTGTCAAACAGCCACGGTTGCGGAATGGTATAATAGCTAATCAGGTATTCTTCCTCTCCCAGCTTCTGCTTTTTATTGCCAAAGGCCTTATCTTTCACCTGCCGGTAGACTTCTTTCAGCTGCTCCTGGCTGATCAGGTTCTGTTTATTGGCAGAAAACAGCATCTCTCCATCCCTGATACAAACAAAGGCCTCGTCTTCAGGACCAGTATAGGATCTTAGCAGATTGGAAAAGCTGGACTGCTCAATACTGAGGATCATGGTTCCAATGGGAGCGCCTGTTGTTCCCTGCTTTAAAACAGCTCTGGCCAGAGAAACGTAATTTTTCTTCTGTGAATCCGCTTCACCGGCATACACCGGGCTGAACATGGACCAGGACATATGCCCTTTGGCTTTTTGCGCCTCCTTTACCCATTCTTCTTCCAAAAGATAGGCATAATCCCGGTAGTTCAGACTCCAGTTGGAGTATACGCGGCCAAACTGATCAAAAATAATAATGTTTGCCGAATCTGCCAAAGCATCTGTGGAAGTAATAATCATTTTATCCACAATCTGGTTAAAGTACTGGACATTTTCATATTCTGTGTAAGACTTGTCCTGCATCCGGGCTAATAGCTCTTCATCCAGGGCAAACGTATTGGAAAGCACGGCCATATTCTGGAGCGTTTTTACAATCTCGGGCTCGCTTCGGGAAAGGTTCTGAAGAATCCTATCACTAATCTTGCTCTGAAGCACCGATTTCATGGATTTTTCCACATAAATACTGGCAGCAGACAGCGGAAGCACAACACAGACAACGATCAAAAGAAACATCTTCACGGAAAAACTGGATAATTTATTTATGATCTTATCTGCAAATTGTGTTTTCATCCTGTTTGCTCCCTCTCTGCTATTTTCCTGTATATTATGCCATGTTTTTGTTTGATTTTCCAGCTTAAAGAGGTTTTTTATAATCGGCCAGCTCCTGATATAACTGATTTAAAAGAATTGCTATTTGCGTGGTAGATATTACAATAATGGTACTGCTGGCCAAAGCCAGCAATACCATTCCTATCATTTTTTCTATTTTTGACTGTTGGATAATTTCTTTTATCACAGCCATTATTAAAATCCCCCTATTTCTGACAGGTCCTTTTAAGATTCCATTAGCGAAACCCCATTATCCATCAAAACCTTTTGCAGCTGGTTGACGTTTAAATCCCTAGGCTGCTGTTTATTTTTTACGCATAATGCCGCTGCAGTGCCTGCCGCCTGTCCCATATTTGCACAAATTGGCATAGCTCTGAAGTTTGCATGAGCCATATGCGTTCCTGAAATACAACGTCCGGCAAGAAGAAGGCCATCTATTTTTTCCGGGACCAGACATCCATAAGGAATCGTGTACCCTTCTGATTGATGAAATGCATCCTGAGCGCCAGTTTCATCCAGTCCGTTTCCCGTCATGTTATGAACGTCAAAATTGAATGCGGCTTTTGTAACTGCCCAATCTGGAAAAACCCTTGCCGACTCAATATCCTGTTCTGTAATGGTCTTCATTCCTTTAAAATGGCGCGTCTCTCTAATTCCAATAAGTGAACCTGAATCTAATAAATAGCATGACTCATATCCCGGCACATGTTCCCGAAGAAATTCTACAATTGGCACTATTTGATTTCTGCATACAAAAGTAGCTTTTGCAAGATCTTCTGTCTTCGTTCCGTCAATGTTAATACAGTTGGTCATATTGCATGTAACAACTCCCGGCAGGGACGTGCGGTACAGCAACACATGTCCTGCTGGAAACGGAAGATGTTCGCTTCCCAATTTTTGGATATCTCCAGCCGGAATCTGAATATGATCTTCAAACTTCCCCGGGAAAACTGCGCGCTCATAATCTACGCCGCCCACCTTAAACATAATCGTAGCCGGCTGCATTAAACCGTCTTCTTCCCTACCCAGAACAAATTCTGCGCCTGCCTTTGCCGCCCCATCGCCATCTCCTGTACAATCTACAGTAATCGCAGCATAAACAGCTTCTCTTCCGGATTTGCTTTCCAAAACAGCTCCTATTACCGTTCCATCTTCCATAATCATATCACTGACAAAGGTGTAAAGCCGTAAAGACACTCCTGCCTCATGCAGCATATTCAAATATTCTGTTTTTACTCTCTCCGGATTGATAATCTGCCTGGGAGACCCATTAAATCCATAATTTTCTGAATCCGGAAGATCTGCGGTACGGGCTAAGATCTCTTCAAAAAACCCGCCCTTTGTATTTCCAGTCCAATGGCTCATCAGACCGCTGGTGGTCATTCCTCCTACCGTCCCCAGCTGCTCTACAAGCATAACAGAGGCTCCTTCTCTTGCTGCACATATAGCCGCCGACACCCCAGCAGGCCCTGCTCCAAGTACTAAAACGTCTGTTTCTGCTATTACCGGGATTGTCCGCTCCGGTTCCTTATAATACTTCATCTCCATACCTCCCATATAAAAATGGCGTATCTGTTTTTATAAATTTCATCTTAACTATAGTCCAACACCGCTTAAATTAACATATTTTTTCCTGCGAACTTTCTAAGTATTTCTGCTGGGCTCTTTCGTTAAATCCTTTTCCTCCATGCCCTTTCTTTCAAATTCTGCTTTTCATCTTTCAAATTCTGTTTACATTGAACAATTTTCTGGTAAAACTTCAGGGGAAGATATGACTCATGAGAGCCATATCTTCCCCTGTTTAAGACTATCTATTTCCTCAAGAAAAATCGCGTGGAAACTGCCGAAGATGCTAACCGCAGCATTTTCCCCAAATAATGGGAAATAAAAATACACGTTCCCATTAAAGCCAGGTATTCCAGATAAAACAATAGTTTGGGTTCCTCATAATCCAGAAACACAAATTCACTTCGTAAAAACAGATAGGTGGCAAAATTCCTTTTTACAAAAACCCACCCTCCATACAATGCCACCATCAGCCCGGCAAGAAACAGGACTGTTTTGCGGCTGCGGGAATCCGGCTTTCTTTTTCCTTTCAGCCTGCCAAGAACCATATTCCAGTGGAGGCCCAAATGCAGGCCCATCAGCAAAAAGCCCCAATAAGAACCCAAAATATGCAGGCGTCTCGCCAATGCCAGCCCGCTTTCAACCGGCAGGAAAGCAAATACATATCTTGACAGGACAACACCGCTATATATCAGAGCCGCCATAGAAATCAGTGTCAGCATATTAATGATGACCTGGAAAATGCGGAATGCCGTGTATTTTCCCCGGAACAAATTTTTATACCAGACAAAGTTAAGGATATGGTGGGCAGCAAACAGAACAAAGATCCCCGCGCCCATCCATTCATGGGCTTTTTCACCCCAGAACTGATATCCCATCAGAAAAAGCAGGGCAGCCGTCATCAGCACATCAACGGCCATTTTCAGTTTTCCTTTCATACCGCGCCCACCAGCCTTCCTATTTCAAACTGCCGTAGGCAGCATCATCCACCGCTTCCAGCCACTCATTGGAGCTGTCCGTGCCGGGAACCTCAATCGCCAGATGGGAAAACCAACTGTCCGGCGCAGCTCCATGCCAGTGCTTCACTCCTGTCGGAATATTGACCACATCGCCGGCTTTCAGTTCCCGGGCCTCTTTGCCCCACTCCTGATAAAACCCGCGTCCTCCTACGCAGACCAGTATTTGTCCGCCGCCGGAAGACGCATGATGGATATGCCAGTTATTCCGGCATCCCGGCTCAAACGTAACATTGAAAATCCCTACTTGCTCTGTAGAAAGCGGCGCAAGGTAGCTCTGGCCAATAAAATACTGTGCAAAGCCATCATTTGGTTCTCCTATCGGAAACAGCATATTCTTTTCATGTGCTTCCCTGGCGCTGCCTGCCGGTGTCTCCTCTGTCCAGACCTCTTTTGCCATCTTAAAAGCCGCCCATGCCTTCGGCCATCCTGCATAGAATGCCGCATGGGTTAAAATCTCGGCAATCTCTTCTTTTGTGATCCCGTTATTTTTTGCGCTCATCAGATGGTACTGGAATGAGGAATCCACCAGCCCCTGCGCCATCAGCGAAACTACTGTCACAAGGGAACGGTCTCTTAAGGAGAGTTTTTCTTCCCTGCTCCATACCTGGCCAAATAATACGTCATCGTTTAGCTCTGCGAATTTCGGGGCAAAACCCCCAAGCTGATTTCTTCCTGCTGTCTGTTTTACCATAATCTTATCCTCCTTTTATATCTTCTGGTTTCCGGTAGACCAAACGTGCTTTTCTTTTGCCGCCGCTGCGGTATTTTGTGCCATAACACCCACAAGGGCATGGGGGACGTATGGTTCTTCCAGATATGCAGCTTCTTCATCCGTAAGAACAACATCCACCGCCTTTGCCGCCCCTTCTATATGATGCGGTTTTGTTGCCCCCACCACCGGAGCCGTTACTTTTGACAAAAGCCATGCAAGAGAAATTTCCGTCATGGATACGCCATGTTTCTCTGCCAGTTCCATCACACGTCCGATAATCACGCCGTCCTGCCCTGCGGTTGCATCGTATTTGAATTTTGCATAGCTGTCCTCTTCCAGACGTTTTGAGGTCTGGCCGGGAGCCTTTGACAAACGCCCGCCTGCCAGCGCGCTATAAGGCGTCATGGCAATGTTATCTTCCTCACACAGCTTCTTCATCTCCCTTTCCTCCTCACGGAAAATCAGGTTATAATGTCCCTGGATGGAAACAAATTTTGCAAATCCCTCTTTTTCCGCCAGCCCATTGGCCTTTGCCAGCTGCCATGCGAAACAGTTGGAAATGCCGATATACCTTGCTTTTCCCGCCTTCACAATATTGTTCAGTCCCTCCATGATGTCATAAAGCGGCGTCTGGTAATCCCACATATGATAAATGTACAAATCCACGTAGTCCATGCCGAGATTTTCAAGGCTCTTATTGATCATGCTCTCTATATGCTGCTGCCCTGTAATTCCCCTTGCAATCTCATCCTGTGTACGGGGCAGGAATTTTGTCGCCACCACCACCTGGTCACGCTTGGCAAAATCCCGCAGCGCCCTTCCCACATACTGCTCGCTTGTGCCGCTCTGATAACCGATTGCCGTGTCAAAGAAATTGACACCAAGTTCCAAGCCCTGCCTGATTATTTCACGGGAATGTTCCTCGTCAAGCGTCCATGAATGTTGCCCGTTTCCCGCATCGCCAAACCCCATGCATCCCATACAGATACGGGATACTTTCAAATCTGAATTCCCCAGTTTTGTAAATTTCATCTGCTGCTCCTTTCTCCCGCTCCATCTGTTCCTACATCCCCGAAGCACTTATTATTACGCCGCTTTTCTTATCCCTTTTTTACTACCCGGTATCCGCTGCACTTATCCCATTCTTTTCCAGCCATTCTGCTATATCCTCCGGCAGGCTGCTTCCTCCGGAATAGTGTACGGACAGCGCCTCCCCCATTTCAGAATCCGGCGCCAGCTTTGCAATCGCCGTCAGGCTCTGCCCAAAACGTCCGCCGCCGTGGGAGCAGAAAGGAATAATGGTTTTTCCTGAAAAGTCATACTCTTCAAGGAAAGAGGCAATCGGCATGGGAATGGATGCCCACCAGTTGGGATGTGAAAACTTGTATCAAGGCAGTTTCCCCTTTATTTATCAGCATTTTAACGCCATACACACTTTCTTCTATTTTGTATGTAAAAACACGTTTCTTCTCCAAGTCCTATTCTTCTCTTCTTACACGATATCCCCTGATTATTTTGAAGATTCCTTTTGCAGCTTATTCAACGTTCTAACCAATTTTCGGTTCTCCTTCTTCAGATTCTCATTTTCATCCATCAGCCTCTTTATTTCCCTTTGATATAACTCTACCTGTTTCTCCAGGCTTTTATCTCGCACCTCTCTTTTAATCTGGGCAAGTGTTCCCTGATTCTGTTTTTCTTTCTCTTCATTTAATATATTTCTCACTTGTTCGTTCTTATAAAAAAATCCTTTCGACAACCCTGTATTTCTGGAAAGGTCAGAGACTGATATCGCAGTCCCCTCTGATGCAGTTCTACGAATTTCAGCAACGGCAAGTTGCATCTTTTTCTCACTTTCCTGCCGATTCGCTTCATTCATCTTATCGTACTTCGCCATCAATAACCTCCCTCCCAAACTGTTTTCTTTCTGTTTGAAAAATTCATCTGACTTCTCAGCCACTTTCTCATCAACCCATCCAATATATTTCTTTACGGTTTCATCCGTAGAATAGCCCATGTACTCCCGGATTGTTTGGATTGAAGTACCGTTTCGATAGAGAGCTTTACATAATTCTTTTTGGTATCCATTTCCCTTGAATACATATTCTCCATCCAATATGCCGGACTTCAGGCATTGTCTCGTGATTGACTCTTCAAAACTTCTTGCTGTATATTTCTTATCTCGGTTTAGAAAAAGCAACCTCTCTATATCTATACGATTCTTTTCTGAATACCTTAAAACCAGCAAGTGCAGGATATCCGGTATAGGAACGCGCCTGTTCGTACCTGGCACTTTTATCCAACTATCTTCACTCTCATAATAAAAATCTGCATTTCTCAGCAGGAACATCTTTCCCTTATCGATACCTGTATACAATAGAATCAGACTCATAATACGCAGCTGTTCAGGAAACTCTGGAAGTTTAATCGTTAGCAAACCCAGCTTTTTATCCAAGTCCTTAATTTCACGATTTTTAGGATAACTTTTCTTTTTATAAAAGAAAACAGGTATTGCGAAATGATTTATATAATCTTTCGTCTGCAGGTATTGAAGAAATATCGTAACTGCCCGAACCTTATTATTATAGCTTTGAGGGCTGATTCTCTGTATGCTCAGTTTATCAAAGTATTCTTTTACGAGACTAACATCTATCGCTGTAATTGCTTTTTTCTGCTCTTCTAAATGTTTGAAAAATTCTTTTATATATGTCTGTTTTATGCGTATTGTACCCAGATTCAAATTCGTAACCGTAAAAAGATATTTCATATATTCCTGCAGCACCTTTCGATTATCTTCCAGTCG
>CAJUJM010000103.1 GCA_910586755.1 uncultured Lachnospiraceae bacterium | reverse complement strand
TTTTCCGCCTGTTTTTTCACATAAGGATAGGCCAGATACCCAGTGGCAATGGATATAATCTCTTCCTGTGGATTTGCCGGAATCGGTTCATTTAGAGCTTCTGTCACCTCACAGTCTAAAAGTCTTAACATCCCCACTCCGTTTTCCAGCTGAGGATAGCCGTCATAACGGTCTTCTTCCGGAAGGGGACGTTCTGCCAAAATGTAAAATTCATCACTGGCATGAACAAAATGGATGCCGTGTTTTTCATAAAGCCGCCGCTGCCAGGACTCAATTAAATCAATGGTCTCTTCTGCTTCTTTTTTTGTAAAAGGCTTTAAGGGGTAAAGTCCTTTTCGAAACCTGGAAAGCCCTACCGGAACCACTGATACACTCTCCATATAAGGAATGTAGCGGCTTAGGTCTTCTATAGTCCGGTTTAATTCTTCTTTATCGTTAATGTCCCGGCATAAAACAATCTGCCCGTTCATGGAGGTCCCTGCCTCATAAAGCCTGTCCATTAACTTTAAAGACTCCCCTGCAAAACGGTTGTGAAGCATTTCACAGCGAAGTTCTGGATTGGTGGTGTGGACAGAGATGTTGATGGGGGACAGCTTAAACCGGATAATCCGGTCAATGTCCTTTTCCTTCATATTGGTAAGGGTCACATAATTTCCCTGGAGAAAGCTGAGCCTGGAGTCATCATCTTTAAAATAGAGAGTGTCCCGCATGCCCGGAGGCATCTGGTCAATAAAACAGAAAATACATTTATTACTGCAGGATCGGTAGTCGCTCATCAGGCCGTTTTCAAAATTAATCCCCAAATCCTCATAGTCATTTTCAATATCCAGTTCCCATTCTTCCCCGTCAGCCTTGCGGACAAGCATGGTCATGGCCGGGCTGTTTACATAATACTGATAATCAAATATATCTTCCGGCTCCTGGCCGTTAATGGTCAGCAGCAGGTCTCCGGCCTCTAACTCCAGTTCTTCCGCAATGGATCCCGGATCTACGCTGGCAATCCGGTGGCCCTTATATTCATTTGTCATATAAAATATTGCCTTTCTTTTCTTTCTTTTAGTATACAGGAGCAGGCCGTCTTTGACAAGGTGAATCCTGGAAAAAAATCCCTTCTTCTATTGACGCTGATCCCCAAAAAATGGTAACATAAAAGCAGCAAGCAATCCCACAATTCTTACGGAGGAATGAGAATGAAGAATACTTTTGTTTTTCAGAATTCCCTGCCTGTCGCCCCCTTAAAGCTGGCCGCCCTGGAAGGCTGCCGGGATCTGGCCCAAAAGGTGAATGATCACATTATCACCTTTCGGAAAAATGATACCGAGGAACTGATCCGCCGCAAAAAGGACTTGAATTACCGGGGCTATGACGCAGAGTCTTATCTGTTGCAGTGTTCCTGTCCCAGGTTTGGCACAGGAGAAGCCAAAGCAGTCTTAAATGAGTCTGTCCGAGGCACGGACATCTTTGTCATTGCAGATGTAACTAATTACAGCTTAGTCTATTCCATAAACGACTATACCAACCACATGTCCCCTGACGATCATTTTCAAGATTTAAAAAGAATCTTAGGAGCCTGCAGCGCCACTGCCCATCGGGTTAACGTGATTATGCCCTTCCTTTATGAGGGACGCCAGCATAAGCGCTCCAAACGGGAGTCCCTGGACTGCGCCATGGCTTTACAGGAACTGATTCATATGGGAGTATCGAATATTATTACCTTTGACGCCCATGATCCCCGAGTTCAGAATGCTATCCCCCTAAACGGTTTCAATAACTTTATGCCTACCTATCAGTTTATTAAGGCCCTGTTTTCCTATGACAAGACCTTGAAAATTGATAAGGAGCATCTGATGATCATCAGCCCTGACGAGGGCGCTATGAACCGGGCTGTTTATCTGGCCAACAATTTAAGCGTGGATATGGGGATGTTTTATAAGCGCCGCGACTACTCGAAAATCATTGACGGGCGCAATCCCATTGTGGCCCATGAATTTTTAGGTTCCTCCGTGGAAGGCAAGACAGTGCTGATTATTGATGACATGATTTCCTCCGGCGAAAGTATGCTGGATACTGCCAGAGAGCTAAAGGAACGCAAGGCAAAAAAAGTCGTGGTGTGCTGCACCTTCGGCCTCTTTACCGACGGTCTGGACAAGTTTGATGAATTTTATGAAAAGGGCTATATTGATTATGTGATTACCACCAACTTAAACTACCGCCCCCAAAAACTGCTTAACCGCTGCTGGTATCTTGAGGCGGATATGAGCAAATATATGGCGGCCATTATCAATTCCTTAAACCATGACGTGTCTATCAGCGCGTCCCTGTCTCCTACAGAAAAGATTCAGAATCTTTTACAAAAATATCAGGCCGGCGAACACGATATCTAATCTAATCGCTAAGGCAAAGGAACGCCGCCAGATTTCCTCTGTTTTCCGCCATGGCCCTATGGGAAAACAGATGCTCTGGATTGCATTTGGTACAGATATTCGTGGTGTGGATCTTGTCCGGATCCACACCAGCCTCTGTAAATACAATCTGGTTGGCTCTCCACAGATCCAATTGGTATTTTCCGGCCTTCCTGCCGGGTTCAAACAGCTCCGCCCAGTGCCGGGCAGAGAAAGCCTGCCGGAATTCCTCCACAACCTCTTCTCCCACTTCGAAGCAATCCTTGCAGATGCTGGGACCGATACAGGCGATAACATCCCCGGGATTGGTCCCAAAGGCCTGATTCATTGCCTTTAAAGTCTTTTCCCCCATACGCTTCACCGTGCCCCGCCAGCCGGAGTGGGACAGGCCGATGGCTCTGTGAACCGGATCCAGGATATAGAGAGGCACGCAGTCAGCATAAAAGGTTACCAGCGTAACTCCCGGAATATTGGTAATCAGGCCGTCCACATCCTGGTAATCCCGATCCCGCAAAACACCTTTTCCAAAGTCTTCCTCTGTTACCAGACGTACATTGGTGGTATGGGTCTGCCAGGAAACTACCATTTTTTCTATGTCTACCTCGAGGGCTTTGGCCATACGCCGGTAATTTTCAAGTACATGCTCCGGCCTGTCCTTTCGGGAATAGGACAGGTTCATGGATGAATAAACGCCAGTGCTTACGCCGCCGTAGCGGGTAGAAAAGCCCTGCTTTACCATCCCGGTTTCTTCCAAAGCCGAAAAGGAAAGATAAGGGACCCCGGCCTGAATTCTGGTAATGAGTTCTTCCGGCCCATGTTTTTTTTCCCAGTTTATTTCCATAAAAATATTCTCCTTCCATTAACCTAAAACGCATTTCGGATCAGCCGAAGCTCTTTTCCAAGTACTGCTACCACATCAAAGCGGCAGGGCGTATCCATAGGCAGCCGGTTCTCGTACAGGTAAACAAGAGCAGCTTTGCGTATCCTCTGCTGTTTTCGCGGACTTACCGCTTCCCCCGGATCTCCCTCACCGGTATCTTTTCGATATTTTACTTCTACAAATACCAGAAATCGTCCCTCTTTGGCAATCAGATCGATTTCCCCTCTCCGGTGGTTCTGATAATTGCGGGCCAATATTTCATATCCCTGGCCAATTAAATAATCAGCCGCCATAGACTCATAGCGGCTTCCAATCTCTCTTTTATTCAAAAATCTCTGCCTCTCTTCAGACTATACAAACCTGGGAATCCAGTCCCCCGCATGGTTGGTTATCTGGCTCGTTGCTTCACATGAATAAAGCTTCTGCGGTGGATGGGACAAAGGCCATATTCTCTGATAGCGGCCATATGGGCGGCCGTTCCGTAGCCCTTATGACCGGCAAAGCCGTATTCCGGGTATAATTTATCATATTCTTCCATCATATGATCCCTGGTTACCTTTGCAACAATGCTGGCGGCTGCAATGGAAACGCTTTTAGCATCCCCTTTTATAATCGGAACCTGAACCAGGTTTGGAGAAAGCCCCGGAATAGTCACAGCATCGTTTAGCAGCACCTCAGGAGCCGGAGTGAGCTTTTCAAAAGCTTGTCTCATAGCTTTATAGGTAGCCTGGAGAATATTGATTTCATCAATTTCCTCAGGACTTACCACCCCCGTTCCAAAGGAAACCGCCTTTTCCTGAATTTCTGAGAAAAGCTCTTCCCGCCGCTTTGGAGACAGCTTTTTAGAATCATTCAGGTAAAGAATCCGGCAATCCTTTGGCAGAATTACAGCTCCTGCCACAACCGGTCCCGCAAGGGGCCCTCTTCCGGCTTCATCTATGCCGCAGACAACCCCAAAGCTTTCATATTCCTTCTCGTACTGTTCCATCTGCTTAAGGCGCATAAGCTCCTGCTCCAGCTTTTCTCCTTTTAGGACTCTGGCCATTATTTCCTCCTGTTACTAACACTTAGCCGGGAGGCCATACTTTCAGCCAAATCCGGCCTATGATATCCCGGCGCTTTACATTTCCCACATCGGTATCTCTGCTGTCTGAGCTGAAATTCCGGTTGTCTCCCAGGACAAAATACTCATCCTCTCCCAACACAACAGGTTCCGACGCCCTTCTGGCCTTTTCAATTGGCTCTGAAAGAATGTCATCCTTTAAAGGCTCTCCGTTTACCAAAACCGTTCCGTCCTGAATCTGCACCGTTTCACCCGGCAGGCCGATGATCCGCTTGGTATAGTATCTGCCCTCCTGATACCGATAGGAAAAGACAATAATATCGTAACGCCTGGGAGCAGAAAAGCGGTAGGACAGTTTGTCTACCAGCAGAATATCCCCATCCTTTAAGGTGGGTTCCATGGACCGGCCGTATACGTCTGCCCGCTGAACCACAAAGGTAATGATCAGCAACATTCCTCCTGCCACAACTGCCACATAGCATAAGAACCGCTTCAGCTCTGAGAGAACCGCGCTTTTTTGTGCTTCCTTCATCCCTGATCTTCTTTCGGAAGTTCCCCGCCTTCCCGGCAGGGCTGCTCCAGGGTAATTCTTCCCAGACGGCCGCTGCGAAAGTCCTCCAGTACAATGGCCGCCGCCTTAGCGGTATCCAATTCCCCGCCTTTTAATAAACAGGCTCTTACCCTGGCAATTTCTTTCAGGATCAAATGGCTTTCCCCGGCAGTTAAAGGAGCCGCCGGTTTTTCTATCTGATACCGTTCTGCTAATGCTTTCGGATAATTTCGGGACAATAACTGGATCAGCTCCAGAGCCAGCTCTTCTTTATTTAAAATTTCATCATTAATAGAACCGATAAAGGCCAGATGAAGCCCTACCTGCTGATCCTCAAATTTTGGCCACAGAATCCCGGGAGTATCTAAAAGTTCCAGGGTTTTATTTAATCGAATCCACTGATTCCCCTTGGTAACGCCGGGCTTATTGCCGGTTTTGGCACATGCCTTTTTGGCAAAAGCATTGATAAACGTAGATTTTCCTACATTGGGGATTCCCACAACCATGGCCCGGATGGGGCGGTTTTGAATCCCTCTGCGCCGGTCCCTTTCTATTTTTTCCTTACAAGCGTCCTGGACCGCAGCTCCTATCTGTTTTAATCCGTCTCCTGTTTTACAATTTACTTTTACTACCTGGAAGCCCTGATTTATAAAATATTCAACCCACTGTCCATTGATTTTTTCATCTGCCAGATCTGATTTATTTAAAAGCACCATTCGGGCCTTTCCTGCTCCCAGATCGTCTATATCCGGATTGCGGCTGCCGAGAGGGACTCTTGCGTCCACCAGTTCAATAATCAGATCGATTAGTTTCATGTCTTCCTTCATGGCACGTTTTGCTTTGGTCATGTGCCCCGGATACCATTGAATATTCATGTTGTTCCTCTGTTTTTCTTTTTCTATCAATCAACCAGTCCCATATCCAGGACCGGGAATAGACGAAGCCATACTTTTCCTATAATCTTATCTCTCTTCACATTGCCTACATTGGCAAATCTGCTGTCCTCACTGCTGTCCCGGTTATCTCCCAGAAGGAAGTATTCTTCCTGGCCCAGCTCTATGGGATGCTCTGCCATACCCGGGGAGGTTATGGAGGGCATTTCTTCTGTCTCAGTCAATAGTCTTCCATCAATATAAATCTGTCCGTCTTCAATCTGCACCGTCTCACCTGGCAGGCCAATTACCCGTTTTACAATCATTTTGTTGTCATCCCGTCTGAAAACCACTATGTCAAAGCGATCCGGGTCCTGAAAATCATAAATCAGACGGTTCACCAACACCACATCCTCTGTCTTAAGGACAGGCTGCATAGAACTGCCGCTTACAGGGATCTGGGTTCCAAAGGCATAAATAGAAAAAAAGGCAATCGCTACAACCACAATGATGTCCGTTACCCAATTGATAATGCGGCGGAGCAGATTGGTATCTTCACTCTCATAAAATTCCACTGTTCTCACCTCATGCACAAATCCGGGCAAACGCGCCACTGGCGCATTTGCCCGGATACTTTGTAACAAGAATTATCTTACTAACTCTTTTACCTTTGCAGCCTTGCCTACACGGTCGCGTAAGTAGTACAGCTTTGCCCGTCTTACCTTACCTCTTCTTACCACCTCTACATTTGCAACGGAGGGGGAATGTAAGGGCCAGGTCTTCTCAACGCCGATACCGTTAGAATTCTTTCTTACGGTAAAGGTCTCTCTTGCGCCGCCGTTCTGTCTCTTGATAACAGTACCCTCGAAAATCTGAATTCTCTCCCGGTTACCCTCTTTGATCTTGTTGTGTACTCTTACCGTATCACCAACACGGAATTCCGGTACGGATTCCTTTAACTGGGCTGCTTCAATCTCTCTGATAATATCGTTCATCGTGTGAACCTCCTTAAGTTTATTGGATGTTCTTAATACATTTTTGTAACAGAGGACCATCTCTTCTTAATCACAACTTCCATAGTGTATCATAAAGATTCTGAAATTGCAAGTAATTCTTCCAAAAACATTCTCTCTTTTTTGTCTAAATTGGCATCTGCCAGTAAATCCGGGCGGCGTTTCAAGGTGCGTTTAATAGACTCTTTTCTCCGCCACTCCTCAATCTTTTTGTGGTGTCCGGAGAGAAGAACCTCCGGCACTTTCATCCCCCGAAATTCTTCCGGCCTTGTATATTGGGGGTATTCCAGCAGATTGTCATGGAAAGATTCAATGTCTGCGGAAACCTGATTATTTAACACTCCCGGAACCAGCCTGGAGATACAGTCAATCATTACCATAGCCGGCAGTTCTCCTCCGGTAAGAACGTAATCGCCAATGGAAAGATAGTCCGTACAGATGGCTTCTAAGGCGCGCTCATCGATTCCTTCATAATGGCCGCACAGAAATACCAAATCTTCCTCTTTTGCCAACTCCCTGGCGATGGACTGGTTAAATACTTGTCCCTGAGGAGTCATGTAAAGAACTCTGGGCCGTTTTCCCAGACGGGTGCATACATCTTCATAGCAATCCCACACCGGGGGAGCCTGCATTACCATGCCGGCGCCTCCGCCGTAAGGATAGTCGTCTACAGAGTTATGCTTGTTTCCCGCATAGTCCCGAATATTTACCGCTTCTACGGATATGAGGCCTTTCTCCATGGCCCGGCCGGTAATGCTGGTACTTAATCCCCCCATTACCATATCCGGAAACAACGTCATAATATAAAAATTCATGGCAAGTCCTACCTTGTTTTATAGATCCAGCAGGCCATCCATAAGATGGATGGTCATAACGCCTTTTTCTAAATCCACATCCAGGATGCAGTCTTTAATAGCCGGAAGAAGCAGTTCTTTGCCGTTTTCCGGCTGAACTACATACACATCGTTGGCTCCTGTAGGCATCACTTCCTTTAATATGCCAAGTACCGCTCCATCCTCCGTAACGACCTGAAGTCCTACCAGGTCAGTGACAAAATACTCATTCTCTTCCAGCTCTACAGCCTGATCTCTGTGTATTAAAAGATCTCTGCCTTTGTATTTTTCAATATCATTAATATTGTCGTAGCCTTTAAATTTTAAAATAACCATATTTTTAAAAAACTTCACGTTTTGGATTTCTAATTTTATCTGCTCTCTTCCCGCATCTAAGATAACCTCATCTAAATCCAGAAACCGTTCCGGATCATCTGTCGTGGGGTACACTTTGACTTCCCCCCGAACTCCATGGGTGGAGCTGATAACGCCTACCCGCAGCATTTCTTCCATTTTGATTCCTCGCTTTTCTCTCATGGACAGAGTCCAGGGGCCCTGCCAACACTGCCTGCGGGGATAAACCCGCAAAAAATGGAGGCTGTTTTAAACAACCCCCATTTTGTCACTGAATTTCAACAATAACTTTCCTGTCTTCTCTGGAAGCAGCTGCCTTTACCACAGAACGGATTGCCTTAGCTATCCGGCCCTGCTTACCGATCACCTTGCCCATATCGGAGGGAGCCACTTTTAATTCTACCAACAGATCATTGCCTTTCTCAGTCTCCGTTACGGTAACCTCGTCAGGATTGTCAACCAGTGCCTTTGCAATCACTTCTACTAATTCTTTCATAGCGCTCACCTCTCAATTATTGGATGCCAGCGATTTTCAGAAGTTTGCCTACTGTCTCAGTGGGCTGAGCACCTGTTGCCAACCACTTCTTGGTTGCTTCCTCATCGAACTTGATTACACTGGGATCTACGTTAGGATCGTAGTAGCCAACTTCCTCGATGAATCTGCCATCTCTGGGAGCTCTGGAATCTGCAACAACAACTCTATAGAAAGGAGCCTTTTTCTGACCCATTCTTCTCAGTCTCATCTTTACTGCCATTTCTTTCACCTCCTTGTGATACTGTTTATAGACAATGCAGAAATCTGCTTTGCTAACCATTAAAAGGGCATTTTAAATTTGCCGCCCATGAGTCCGCCAAGGCCTCCCAGACCGCCCCGGCGCTTGCCGCCTCCCATCATACCGGGAAGCTGCTTCATCATTTTTTTCATCTGCTCAAACTGCTTGCACAGCCGGTTTACCTCGTTTAAGTCCACACCGGCTCCCTTGGCAATCCGCTTTTTTCTGGGAACATTCATTAAAGACGGGTTGGCTCTCTCTTCCTTCGTCATAGAAAGAATAATGGCCTCGATCCGCTTTAAATTCTTCTCGTTCTCATCCATATCAATATTTCCCAGATTTCCCATGCCAGGCATCATATTCATAATCCCTGCCATGCCTCCCAGCTTTTTAATCTGGTTCATCTGATCCAGGAAATCGTTGTAATCAAATTCCGCTTTTTTTAGCTTTTGGCTCAGCTCTCTGGCCTTGTCCTGATCCATCTCAGCCTCGGCCTTCTCAATGAGAGAGAGAATATCGCCCATGCCTAAGATTCGGGACGCCATTCGATCCGGGTAAAACTGTTCCAGATCGGAAAGCTTCTCTCCCATACCAATATAAAGTATCGGTTTGCCTGTGACAGCCCGGATGGAGAGAGCCGCGCCGCCCCGGGTATCACCGTCCAGTTTGGTTAAGATGACGCCGTCAATGCCGATTTTATCGTTAAACATCCCTGCAACATTGACTGCATCCTGTCCGGTCATGGCATCTACCACCAAAATGGTCTGATGGACATCCACCGCCCCTTTTATCTCAATCAGCTCGTTCATCATATCTTCATCAATATGAAGGCGGCCTGCTGTATCCAGTATCACCACATTCAGGTTATTCTTTGCCGCATGTTCCAGGGCTGCTTTGGCAATGTTTACCGGTTTCTGCTTATCGCCCATGGAAAATACCGGAACTCCCTGTTTGTCGCCATTAATCTGAAGCTGCTGAATAGCTGCGGGGCGGTATATATCACAGGCGGCAAGCAGGGGACGCTTCCCCTTTGCCTTTAGTTTACCGGCAATCTTGGCCGTAGTGGTGGTTTTACCGGCTCCCTGCAGTCCTACCATCATAATGACTGTCATCTCACTGCCAGGTTTTATGGAAATCTCGGTAGTATCTGTCCCCATTAAATGGATCAGTTCTTCGTTTACAATCTTAATCACCATCTGCCCGGGAGTAAGGCTTCCCATGACGTCCTCGCCAACGGCCCTCTCCTCCACGGATTTAATAAACTGCTTTACTACCTTGAAGCTGACATCCGCCTCTAATAGGGCCATTTTCACCTCTTTTAAGGCGGCCTTTACATCGGCCTCTGACAGGCGGCCTTTGCCGCGCAGGTTTTTGAATACATTCTGCAGTTTATCGGATAAACTCTCAAAAGCCATGTATGTCCTCCTCTACAGCTTTGCGATATCTCTGGAAATCTGTCCGATCCGCTCTATGAGCCCGCCGTCTCCGGTCTTTTGATATTCTGCCGTCAGCCGTTCAATCTCCGCTACCATAACTTTGGTCTTTTGGAACTTTTCCACCAGCTTAAGCTTTTCCTCATAGCCGGAAAGAATCTTATCGCAGCGCCTTACTAAATCGTATACTCCCTGTCTGCTGATACCCTGATCCTGGGCAATCTCGCTGAGAGACATGTCATGGATGACAACATCCTCATAGATCTGCTGCTGATGGGGAGTTAAGAGCTCACCGTAGAAATCGTAGAGCAAACCCTGTTCCACAATTTTTTCCATTTCTATCACCGGTGTAATCATACACGAAAGGAATAAGGTTGTCAAGTGTTTTTTCTTTACGAACTTATGTTCACACCGCTAATTCGCCAACAGCATCCTGTCATTGGCAAACTCCTCCCCGCTTGCCTCGGCAAATTTCTTAAGTAAGTCCTCCACTTTTAATCTTTTCTTCTCCTCTCCGGCTACATCGAAAATAATCTGGCCGTTATTCATCATAATCAGCCGGTTGCCGATGGAGATGGCATCTTTCATATTGTGGGTGATCATCAGAGTCGTGAGATGATCCTGATTCACAATATTTTCCGTGGTCTCCAGGACCTTGGCCGCCGTTTTGGGGTCCAAAGCTGCGGTATGCTCATCCAAAAGCAGAAGCCTGGGCTTTTTCAGAGTAGCCATGAGAAGAGTCAGGGCCTGTCTCTGACCACCGGAAAGCAAACCTACTTTGCTGGTAAGACGATTCTCAAGTCCAAGTCCCAGCTTTGCTAATGTCTCCCGGTAAAGCCGTCTCTCATCCCCTGAGATTCCCTTTTTCAGGGTTCTCTTTTTGCCGCGCCGAAGGGCAAGGGCAAGATTCTCCTCTATCCCCATGGTAGCCGCCGTGCCGTTCATCGGATCCTGGAATACCCGTCCCAGAAATGCCGCCCGCTTGTGTTCCGGATATTTTGTCACATCTACCCCGCCAATCATAATCTGGCCCTCATCCACCTTCCATGTTCCTGCAATGGCGTTGAGAAGAGTGGATTTACCAGCGCCGTTTCCTCCGATAACCGTTACAAAATCTCCATCATTTAATGTAAGGCTTAATCCCCTCAACGCCTGCTTTTCATTTACCGTACCTGCGTTAAAGGTCTTTGAGATATTTTTAACTTCCAGCATCAGGCTCTGCCTCCTCTCTCCTGTAGATTCTTTCCCGGGCCGCCGCTTTTCTTTCCAATGCCTGAAAAATACTTTTCCTTCCAAACCGGAATGGCTAAGAACACCGCAACCACAAGGGCTGACAGAAGCTTTAACAGGTCCGTGTCAATCCCTCTCCAGATAACCACCTGAAGCACCAGGTAGTAGATGATAGAACCAAAGGACACGGACAGAAGTTTAAAGCCGAAATTCTTGAAGATTTTTCCAAATACCGCTTCCCCGATAATGACTGCCGCCAGTCCGATAACAATAGCGCCGCGCCCCATATTAATATCTGCAAATCCCTGATACTGGGTAAGGAGCGCTCCCGAAAAGGCCACAAGGCCGTTGGATATCATTAGCCCCAAAACCCGGCTGAAATCGGTGTTGATCCCCTGGGCCCTGGCCATCTTGCCGTTACAGCCTGTGGCCCGGAGAGAACATCCCAGCTCTGTTCCGAAAAACCAGTACAAAATCGCAATGAGAATTACAGTAACCAGAACTACGATTAAAATTGTATTTTTAAAGAAAGGCACATTTTTATTAAACCGCATGGACACTAATAGGGGAAACTTATCCACATTGATAGCCTGGTTTGCCTTTCCCATTATTTTCAAATTCACGGACCACAGCCCCAGCTGGGACAAAATTCCGGACAGAATCGCCGGAATCCCCATAAAGGTATGAAAAAGCCCGGTGACAAGGCCTGCAGCCATACCTGCTGCCAATGCGGCCGCCATGGAAATCCACACATTATTGCCGGCCAGCATCATCATGATGCAAACCGCGCCTCCGGTACACATAGAACCGTCCACCGTCAAATCCGCTATATCCAGGATGCGATACGTCAGATACACGCCAATAGCCATAATCCCCCAGATCAGCCCCTGGGCTGCCGCACCCGGTAAAGCATTTATCAAACTCATAATTTCCATAATCTATCTCCTAGTCTGTTACCCTCAGCGGACAAGGGGACACATGGTTCTTGTTCACTGAGGATATCCATGATGCATCTGTCCTTTTGCCAGCATGTAAATCTGCCAAAAGGACAGCAGGAAGAAATCTTCCCGCTGCTTATATAACACTTTTTCTTATTCTTCAATAGCCTCATATCCGTCCGGAATCTGGATTCCCAGAGAATCGCAGATGGCTTTGTTGTACTTTTTGGTGAATTGAGGCGCATACTCAATGGGCATCTGGGAAATATCCGATTCTCCCTTAAGGATTTTGGCAGCCATTTTTCCGGTCGCCACTCCCAGATCATAGTAGCTGATGGACAGTGTGGCAACGCCGCAGCCCTTGCAAATGCCTTCTTCGCCTGCAATAATGGGGATCCCGGCAGGACGGCAGATGTTGTCTATAATTTCCGTTGCTGACGCTGCCGTATTATCGGTTGGAATGTAAATAACATCGCTCTCGGAAGCCGCCTTTGTTACGATAGCAGACAGATCATTGGAATCAGAAAATGAGTAGTACTCACAGGTATATCCCATGTCTTCCAGAGCCGCCTTCACCACATCCACCTGATATTGGGAGTTGGCCTCGGCGGAGCAATACAAAAGTCCTACCTTTTTGGCATCCGGAAACAGCTCGTTAAGCATAGCAGCCTGCTCGTCAAGAGGCGCCAGGTCGGAAGTTCCGGAGATGTTGCCGCCGACAGTACCGTTAAAATCGTCGATTCCCAGTGCAACTCCATACTCTGTAACAGACGTTCCAAGAATCGGAATCTCATTGGTTCCCGCCTGAGCTGCCTGAAGGGACGCGGTGGCGTTGGCCAGAATCAGGTCCACATCTGCGGAAACAAAATTGTTGATAATCGTGGAACAGGTGTTAGAGTCGCCCTGAGCATTCTGCTCATCAAAGGTAACCGCATCGCCCAGCTCCTCTTTCAGGGCATCGATAAATCCCTTAGTGGCGGCATCCAGGGCATCGTGCTGGACCAACTGGCAGATACCTACTTTGTAGGTCTGACTGTCTTCAGACTGGCCGCCGGAAGAAGCATCTGCCGCTGTCGTATCCGCTGCTGTTGCAGCTGCGGTATCCCCGCTGGCCGCGGTGGTTTCATTTCCTGAATTGCCTGAGTTGGAACCGGAGCATCCTGCCACAGACAGCGCCATGGCTCCGGCAAGAAGCATTGATAGTACTTTTTTTGTTTTTTTCATAATATTTTGTCTCCCTTGCTGAAAATTGAATTTTTACCCTTATTGGATAAGTTCAGGAGATATCATACTACAAAATTCTACGGACATCAACCCTTTAAAGCTTTAAATTTATGGAAACTTAAAGCGGTAAAGCGTTTTTTATTCTATGTCAGGGTATTGAAGGATTAAATTGACTTGATTCTCCCGGTATAAAGGTGATATTTCCACCTGAACCGCCTGAAATCCCGGAACCAGATTAAAGATCCTCTCTCCTTTGTATGGAAGTTCCATTTTTCCCTGGGTTTTCAAATAGACAGGATATCCGTTTTTCATTATTTTTATTATGGA
>CAJUJM010000102.1 GCA_910586755.1 uncultured Lachnospiraceae bacterium | reverse complement strand
TACGGGAAAGGGCGGCATATCTATACCTTTGAAAATATCTGTAAAGAAGACAACCGTATTTCTATGGGTGACGAAGCCGTAAAGATATTTCTGAACGCAGATGGTACAATGGATGATGTCAGCAAGGAGCTAAAGGCATTTCTAGACTATGTAGCAGGGCAGAAGCCGGAGGATTCCTATGTTGAGAAACTGGAAGAAGCTGTGCAGGAGGCCAAGAAAAACAGGGAATGGAGGCATGAGTATATGACATTGTTGATGCGAGACCAGGAGAATGTGGAAAAGGGCAGGGAATATGGTGAGGAATTGATGCTTGCTTTAATACAAAAATTGGTGGCAGACAAACGGTTTAGTGAAATAGAGAGAATGAAAGATGATAAAGATTATCGCCTGATATTATACAGAGAATATCACATTATCTAAGAGCAGGAGTATAAAAGAAAGTAAAGATTAAAAAAGTAAAGATTAAAAAAAAGATTGACAAATGAGTTCTTCGGGTGTATTATCCAACACAGAAAGGCAAGGGCGTCTTTAATGTTAAACAGCATTAAAGACGCCCTTGTCTTTTCTATTACGATGTATCCGGCCAAACGCGCCAGTGACGGGATTGACCGGATTGGGGGGAGTAGCATTATGAAAAATTTCAGTGGTCAGGACACAGAAAGAAGGATTGTTTATGATTTACAGTGCAGTTAACACAATGTGGGTACTTATTGGCGCCGCCTTAGTATTTTTTATGCAGGCTGGTTTTTCCATGTGTGAAGCCGGGTTTACCAGGGCAAAGAACACCGGCAATATTCTGATGAAGAACCTGATGGATTTTTGCATCGGAACCCCTGCTTTTTGGCTGGTAGGCTTTGGCGTGATGTTTGGCGGCGGCAATGCGGTTATTGGCAAATTTGATCCGCTGATTATGGGTGATTACAGTCATATTTTGCCTGCAGGCGTTCCGCTTTGGGCATTTGCGATTTTCCAGACAGTATTCTGTGCAACTTCCGCAACGATTGTATCAGGAGCCATGGCGGAGAGAACAAAATTTAGTTCCTACTGTATCTATTCGGCGGCGATTTCCCTTTTGATTTATCCAATCTCAGGCCATTGGATATGGGGCGGAGGCTGGCTCTCTCAAATGGGCTTCCATGATTTTGCAGGTTCCACAGCAGTACATATGGTTGGTGGTGTCTGCGCTTTGATTGGCGCAAAGATTTTAGGCCCCCGTATTGGCAAATACGGCAAGGATGGAAAGCCAAAAGCCATTCTTGGACATAACCTGACTTTGGCAGCCCTTGGCGTGTTTATCCTTTGGTTCTGCTGGTTCGGCTTCAACGGCGCGTCTACGGTAGGTATGGACAGCGACGCACTGATGGAAACTGCCGGAAGAGTATTCTTTAATACCAATATGGCGGCGGCAGTGGCCTGCTGTGTAACATTAATTTTCACCTGGATCCGTTATAAGAAGCCGGATGTTTCCATGACATACAATGCCGCTTTAGCAGGACTTGTGGGTATTACGGCGGGATGTGACGCAGTTGACCCGGCAGGAGCGGCAATTATCGGTATTGTTTGCGGTATTTTGGTAGTCCTGTCTGTGGAATTTTTCGATAAGGTTGCTAAAATTGATGATCCGGTAGGCGCAGTATCCGTCCATTGCGTATGCGGCGCTGTTGGAACCATCCTCACAGGCTTATTTGCAACCGGCGTGACTACAGAAGCAGGTTTATTCTACGGAGGCGGGGTTCATTTCCTTGGTGTTCAGGCAATTGGCGTCCTTTCTGTAGCGGTATATGTGGCCGTCATAATTACCATAGTGTTTATGGCGATTAAGCACACCATTGGACTCAGGGCAGATGCAGAGGATGAAATTGCAGGACTTGATATTTCCGAGCATGGTTTACTGACCGCATATGCAGGCTTTGCAATGCTCCCTGACACAGCTACGGCAGATGAAGAGAATATTCCGGTTCTGGTTGAAGGTGAAACTCCTGTGGCAGAGGCAATCCCGGTTAAGAAGATTCCTGCATTTGAAGACGGAACGCCGAAATTTACCAAGATCGAAATTATTTGCAAGGAATCCCGATTTGAGGCCCTAAAGACTGCAATGATGAAGCTTGGCATTACAGGTATGACAGTATCCCATGTTTTGGGATGCGGCGTTCAGAAGGGGAAGCCGGAATACTATCGCGGCGTTCAGGTAGAGGCGAATCTGCTTCCGAAAGTACAGGTGGATGTTGTGGTAAGTAAAGTTCCGGTACGCAGTGTGATTGAAACTGCCAAGAAGGTTCTTTACACCGGACATATCGGCGACGGCAAGATTTTTGTTTATGATGTTGAGAACGTGGTAAAGGTTCGTACCGGTGAAGAGGGATTTGACGCATTGCAGGATGTGGAGTAATAGATTTTAAATTGAGGTAAAACGATGATACCAAATACCAATTATGGAAATTTAAAGGACTCGTATTTGTTTTATAATATCGCGCAGAAAACAAAGGCTTACTTAACAACGCATCCGGACAGCCATCTCTACCGGATGGGAATCGGGGATGTCTCACTGCCTCTCTGTGACGCGGTAATAAAGGCGCTTCATCAGGCCGTGGAGGATCAGGCAAAAAAAGATACGTTTCATGGCTATATGCCTGAATGTGGAGATCCTGCATTAAGAGGAATTATTGCGAATTATTATAAAAAAAGAGGAGTAGAGCTTTCCGATGAGGAAGTCTTTGTCTCAAGCGGGGCAAGTGATGAGCTGGGGGATATTCTTGATTTGTTTGGCAGGGATAAAACCGTTTTGATTATGGAGCCGGCTTATCCTGCTTATGTAGATGCAAATATCATTGCCGGAAATAAGATTATTCATATGCCGTCCGGGAAAGAAAATGGATTTTTACCTATGCCGGATCCTGGCATAACAGCAGATATTATTTATATTTGTTCTCCCAATAATCCTACAGGAGCAGTGTTTGATTACAAAAAGCTTCAGACCTGGGTGGATTATGCAGACAGTACAGATGCAATCATACTTTTTGACGCTGCATATGAAGCGTTTATTGAAGAGGATAACATTCCCCACAGCATTTATGAAGTGAGGGGAGCTAAAAAATGTGCCATAGAAATCTGTTCCCTGTCTAAAACGGCAGGTTTCACAGGCACAAGATGCGGATATACCGCAATTCCGAAAGAGCTAGAACGAGGCGGAATGAATTTAAACCAGATGTGGGTAAGAAACCGTACCACCAAGACCAATGGCGTGTCTTATATTATTCAGAAAGGCGCTGCCGCAATCTTTACAGAGGAAGGCCAGAGACAAATTCATGACAATATAAAAACTTATAAACAGAACGCTGCCTGTCTTATGGAAGCGCTGGATAAGCTTGGAATTTGGTATTGCGGAGGCAAAAACGCCCCATATATTTGGATGAAATGTCCTGACAATATGGGAAGCTGGGAATTTTTTGATTATCTGCTTCAGGAGATACAGGTAGTTGGCACACCGGGAGAAGGCTTTGGCGCTTGCGGAGAGGGATATTTCCGTTTTTCTACGTTTGGCTCTCCGGAAGATACGAAAGAAGCCGCAAAAAGACTGATAGAGCTGCTTTTAAAATAAGCCTGCATGCGCCCGTAGCGGACGCGCTACCACACAGAAAAGTCTGGCGGGCGCAGGGGGCATCCCTGAATACATGCCGCCTAATCGGCGGCGGAACTTTTATAGTAAACACAGGCCGGGAATCAAAAGTGGGTTCCTGGCCTTGTTTTTTCTTATGAATACAATAGTTGAGAGGGAATATTTGCAATAATGTAATGGAAAATAAAAGGTTTAACAGACAGAACCGGCGCTTGTTGTAATTGATCAGAAGACTGTGTATAATAGAAGGAAATGGAGGAAGAGAAGTATGTTTGATAAATGGAAAGAGAATGGACAGGGAAACCCAACTACCCAAAGTATTGTTGCACAGTTAGGTTATCCATATCAGATTTTTTCAACGGAATCGACCTATGAGGAAGTAATGGACGCATATGAGAAAGCGGTGCTGGAGGGACAACGGGAAGGCTACACGCCGGTATTGGTTCCCGCAGATACGGTATTAGAGGAATATTTTGGTATCTTAAAAGACGACGGTTATGTATTGGAGGACATTTTAAAGACAGAGCTGGAATCCGGGGAGGAACTGCTGAAAAAACGTTTTAAAGAGTACATAGATGATGAAGCGGACGGATTTGATATGGAAGAATTCATCGGTGAATTTGACGGCGGGCCAGTGGAAGTTGACTCCTATACGGCCTTTCAGGATTATCGGACCAGGGGAATTACAGAAACCATTTTGTTTAAGGTTCCGACCACCAAACCTTGGGAACTGGCGGCGTATGTGCCCTTTGGCGGGTGGAATGAATGTCCCGGAGTGGAAGAAATGATGGCAATCTGTAAATACTGGTTTGAAAAATATGGGGCGGTTCCTGTAACAATTTCCCATGATGTAATGGAAATGCGGATACCGGAGCTGGTTCCGGAGAAGGATTCCATGGAGGTTGCCAAAGAGCACTTTGCGTTTACCCCGGACAGAGTTTTTCAGTGTACAGAAACAGGGACTTTAGCGGAAGTGGCGGCATGTATCGCTGCATCTAAGATATGGTATTTCTGGTGGGATTAGTTTGTGAGAGGGGAATATGGAAAAACAATTCAAAGGCTTTTCAGGGAATCAGCTTAAAATATTTGCAATTACGGCAATGCTTATGGATCACCTGGCCTCGACGATATGGCCCGGATATGATAACAAAATGTGGTGGCTATTGGGTATCCATTTCATTGGCAGGCTGGCAGCCCCCACCATGTGGTTTATGATTGCAGAAGGATATCAGTACACGAGGAATTTTAAGAAATACTTGCTCAGACTTTTGGTGTTCTCTGTTCTGGCTCATTTTGCATATAATTTCTGTTTTGGAATATCCTTTGTTCCGTTTCGGAACTCCGTTTTAAATCAGACCAGCGTGATTTGGGCGCTTTTCTGCGCTGCAGTTGCACTGTATGTTTATGATGATGAAAAGAGGAGTTTTCCGCTAAAAGAGTGGCAAAAGACTTTACTTCTCATGGGATTGTGTATCCTGGCATTTCCATCAGACTGGTCATGCTTTCCCGTATTGTGCACCCTACATATATATCAAAACAGAGGAAATTTAAAAAAGCAGGTATTGGGAATGATGGCATACATGTCTATGTATGTCTTTGTATGGTGCTTATGTATTGACGTGGTCTATGGCCTGCTTCAATTCGGTATCATTATTGTATGGCCGTTTATGTATTTTTACAATGGCACAAGAGGGAAAGCCAAATGGATGAAATGGTTTTTCTATGTGTTCTATGTAGGACATCTGGTTTTGTGCGGGATACTGCGGCTGTTGCTGCATGGAAATGTCAGCACGATTATTGGGGGGTAGCGGTTGTGAAGCAATTGCAAAGGAGAGTAAAAAGATGATTCTTTATTTTTCAGGAACCGGCAACAGCGAATATGTTGCCAGACAGATTGCAAAGGAAACCGGAGACTGTGTGTTAAACCTGTTTCAGAAACTAAGAGACCATGACTATGGAGAAATCGCTTCTGAAACGCCATGGATCATTGTTACCCCTACCTATGCATGGAGAATTCCGCGCCTGGTCTCCCAATGGATTTTAAAGACACCCCTTGCTGGCAGCAATAAAATCTATTTTGTCATGACCTGCGGCGGAGATACAGGAAATGCAGAAGCGTATGCAGAAAAGCTTTGTACAGAAAAGAAAATGAGCTGCATGGGATGTGCAGAAATTGTGATGCCGGAAAATTACATTGCAATGTTCAGGACGCCCACAAGGGAAGAAGCAGGGAAAATCATACAGGCAGCCCAGAATCCAATAAAAACTGCAATTGCTGCAATTCAGACTGGCGGAAAGATCCCGTCCAAACAGATATCTGTGAAAGATCATCTGACCAGTGGAATGATAAATGATATGTTCTATCCGCTTTTTGTTCATGCCAAGAAGTTCTACGCCACAGAAGCATGTATTTCCTGCGGGCAATGTGTGAAAGTCTGCCCAATGAAGAATGTCCGGCTTACAGATGGAAAACCTGTCTGGGGCGGCAATTGTACCCACTGTATGGCGTGTATCTGCCGTTGCCCGGCAGAGGCGATTGAGTACGGAAAACACTCTAAGGGGCTGCCCCGCTATGTATTTCCTGAAAATGATTTCCTGTAAATCTCAATCGCAACAAGCTTGCAAAAATCCTGTGCTTCTGCTTACCGGTCCCAGACAAGTGGGCAAAACTACCATGATGGAGCATTTGACAGAAGTCGAGGGCAAGAGGCGCAGGAAGGTCAGTTTGGATGATCTGACGGTGCGTGAGCTTGCCAAAACAGCCCCAAAGATGTTTTTCCAGCTGTATCAGCCGCCGCTGATGATCGACGAGGTACAATATGCGCCGGAACTGTTCCCATATATTAAGATCATGGTGGATGAACGCCATCAGCCCGGCGATTTCTGGCTGACTGGCTCCCAGCTTTTCAAGATGATGGAGGGTGTCCAGGAGTTGCTGGCCGGCCGGGTGGCGCTGCTTCACCTCCCGCCGCTTTCCCAAAGCGAGATTGTGGGGTGGCCCGCAGAGGAGCCGTTTCGCTTAGAGCTGTCCCTTTTGACCCGTCGGCAAAAGGAACGTAAGATTCTGAACACACCGGAGATCTTCCGGCACATCTATCGGGGTGGGATGCCTGCCTTGGTCACCAGAACCTGTAAGGGCGCCGCCATCTTCTATTCCAGCTACATTGACACCTATATGGAGAGGGATGTTCGGCGGCTGTCCAATGACATTGACAGTTTGAAATTCTTACGGTTCCTGCGCTCCGCTGCCGCCAGAACTTCCCAGCAGATCAACTATAAGGGTATTGCCGATGATGCGGAGATCGACCAGACTACAGCCAAAAACTGGCTTCATGTCCTGGAGGCGCTGGGTATTCTCTTTTTGCTGGAGCCCTACTCCAACCATGTGCTCAAGCGCACTGTGTCAACGCCTAAGCTCTATTTCTACGATTCCGGCCTTGTCTGCTACCTGACTCGCTGGAGCAGCCCGGAAACAGCCATGGAGGGAGCCATGAGCGGCGCTCTGCTGGAGAACTATGCAGTGGCGGAAATCATCAAGACCTATCAGAATGTCGGACAGGAGCCGTTTCTGTATTATTACCGTGATAAAGACGCCAGAGAGATCGACCTGATTTTGGAGCGGGACGGAAAGCTGTTCCCCATTGAGATTAAGAAAATGGCTTCGCCGCCCAGAAAGCTGACGAAGGTATTTGACCTGATCGACAAATCTCCGCTGAATCGCGGAACCGGCGCTGTCCTGTGTATGGCGGACCAGCTTGGGGCTTTCGACCAGGACAACCTGATCGTGCCTGTCTCTCTGATTTAAGAATGGATCGCGCCGCACTGCCTGCGGCCCATAACCACAAAAGGGATCGACAGACTGCATTTTGCGGTCTGCCGGTTCCTTTTCTTTTGCAGAACAGCTGATGAGAAAAGGACAGACGGATCAAAGAGGGCAGCCCCTTTTTAACCATTTACTACAAAATATATACCGTCTGTCAGACTCTGGAAAGTTTTTTGAAAAGCTGCCGATATAAAAAGAAAGAGGTGAGCAGATGACAATTGGAATATGTGATGATGAGAAAGCAATATGTGAGCAGATAGAAGAGTTAATAAAAAAAGAAGCGACCAATTGCGATATAGAGCAGTTTATTTCAGGGAGAGAATTATTAAAGAAAAAGAAAGCTTTTGATGTGATATTCCTTGATATACAAATGGATGGTATCAACGGGATTGAAGTGGCCAGGACCTTAAGAGACCAAAAAGAAAAAGCCATTCTGATCTTTATCACTGGGACAAAGGAGTATGTATTTGAAGCCTTTGATGTATCAGCATTTCACTATCTTTTAAAGCCCATTGAAGAGAAGAAATTTATTGAAGTGTTTCATCGGGCTGCGGCAGAATCAGAAAGAAAAAAGGAGAAAGAAGAAACCGTTTTTATCAAGTCAAAAGGCAGAAATGTAATTGTGAACAAAAAAGATATCTTGTACATCGAGAGCCAAAACCGAATGGTAAATTTTCATACAACAAAAGAGATTTTGGAAATATATTTTGATATGAGTGATCTGGAAAAACGATTAGGAAAGGATTTTTATCGCTGCCACAGGGGATATATTGTAAATATGGGGTATGTGACAGAATATGGAAAGGATACTATCTCTTTAACAAATGGAGAAACCATTTACCTGTCCAGGAGAAAATATAAAGAATTTGTAAAAGCATATATGGATTATCTGAGAAATGGGGGGATTCTCCTTGAATCACTTTAATCTACTGATGATTTTGCAGACGCTTGTGGATTTCTTTGAAGGGTATTTTTTACAACAATTTTACGGCCATTTTCTTGAGGAACGATTTGAGAAAAAACTTTGGAATAACTTCCATATCATGATCCTTTATGTGGGTTTTCAATATATAAAAAAATGGATTTTGCCGGCAGATTACAGGGTGTTTCATATGGCGGAAAATTTGATTTTGACAGCTTTGCTTTTGATTTTCCTGATTATCTGTTTTTATAAAAATACCGGTATGATCAGCATTTTCCTTGTGGTTAGTTTTATGGCAATACAGGAGTCAGGCCGCATTTTTACGTTAGTATTTCCCTATACGGCAGATTTGCTGATAGATATTTTGCTTCCGTATGGGAAAGGCAATACGTTCTTTTTAACCATTTTGATCGTAAATGGAATATGGATTCTGGCTTATTTCATTCGTATCCTGATCCTGTATTTTTCATTAAAAGGCATCAGGGAAAGTTTTCATGAAAACCAATTTCCTATTCATTCTGTGGAACTGCAGTTTTTACTGATACCAGGGCTGACAAGTCTGTGTATCAATATCTAGTTAAATCTTGTTATGTTTCGAGTTGGAGAAGAGGGACAACAGGAGTTCTTATTTGATATTTATCCGGTTTTAAGGTGGTTTATGCCAGTATTGTTGGGACTGTCCCTGTTATCGGTGGTATATGGTGTAAAGTTATTTCAGGATATGGTTCTTTTAAACAGAGAGAGAAGCAGCCGGATTGTCCTGGAAAAACAGATAGAAAGCATGCAGGAATATATAGAGGAAATCAAGAGGGTACAATCCGGACTCCGCAGCATGAAACATGATATGAAAAATACATTTTCTGTTATTATGCAGCTTATATCCAGGGAGGAAGGGAAGGAGGAACTTTGCCGCTACTTGTCCGGATTCAATCAGGCTGTGAGCAATCTGGAATACAGGTTTCAGACTGGTAATACGGTGGTAGATGCTTTACTGAATATGAAGTATCATGAAGCGCTGCTTGAGATGCCGGATTTAAAATTAGATGCCGGGGAGCTGTTATTTCCCGGTACATTTTCCATTGAAAGCTATGACATTGGCATCATAGTCGGGAACGCCTTAGACAACGCAATCGACGCCTGCAGAAAGCTTAAAATGGAGAAACCGGAAGAAAAAGTTTATGTTAAGCTGTCTTCTTTCCAGAGGAGAAAAATGATTTTTCTGGAAGTGGAAAACACTTTTAATGGGAATGTGGTTATGGAGAAAACATCAGAATTTCCAGTTTCAGATAAAGATCAGAAAGAGATACATGGCGTGGGGATGGCCAATATAAAATATGCAGCTGAGAAGTATCACGGCGCGGTACAATGGGAGGCCAAGGGCATGATTTTTGTTTTATCTGTGATGTTAAAAAATCACAACAATTCAGATGCAACGAAAATGGACTGTCTTAATAAAAATTAAAAAGGAGTGTGTACAAGATTATGAAAATCAACGGATATCAAAACATGAGTGTATCTTTTTTTGCAAATCAGATGGCCCAGAATACAAAACAGCCTGGGAAAAAGCTTCAGGAAACCGGTAATCCATTGGGGGATAGAGATGTGGTGACAATTTCCCTTTTTGGGCAGAATCACAATAGTCAGATAAAAAATCTCATAGGACAGAGACAGTCTCTTTTGGAGCGAAAAAATGAATTGGTAAATTCCACCCTTGAGAACGGCAGAGATGTGAAATCTATTCAAGATATTTTAGATTCTTATGAGGAACAGCTGAAAGAACTGGATCAGCAGATTTCCCGGGAAATGATGAAGCAAAGCAGAGATGCGCTTGAAAAATCCCGGCCTTCAAAAAAGGAGAATCAGCCCGAAACCAGGCAGGAGATGGAACAGAAAAAAATTTCTGATCTCATAGACCTGTCATCCGGAATGACAGAGGCCAGGACCATACAAATCTCAAAGGCCAGGATGGAAGGGGAAGCCAGGGTGCTGGAGAGTGAAATACAGATGGATAAAGGGAGGACAGGAGATACAAAAGTAACTGCCAAAAAAGAGGAACGGCTTGCAGAATTACGGCAGAAAACCGCTGAATTAGCATCAAAAACCGGCGAGATATCGGGGGAAGCAGTTGAAAAAATCAATAATACTCTCCGGCAATAGAGAAAAAAGCCCCTGGGCGCCGGAAAATCCCAGGAGCTTAGGGGCTTTTTTCAAGATAACAGCCAATCAATCAAATACAGAGATTTGATTCCGTCATAGGAATTGATATAGCTTCTATCCATTGATAATATGATTTTCTCATAGTTATCTGATATCATTTGCAATGGCCGGAGTTCTCTCTTTCGGGTTTCCGGCGACAACATGCTCTCTGTGACCTGGATATACAGTTTGTCGCTGGGCTTTTCTGCTACGAAATCCACTTCTGTTTCTCCGACTTTTCCGATATAGACACGGTAATCACGACGAATCAACTCTAAGAATATAATGTTTTCCAGGATATGTCCCCGATCCGTATCACGATAGCCAAGAAGCATATTGCAAAATCCCATATCCACAATATAGTTTTTGCCCAGAGTTCTCAATAATTGCTTTCCTTTTACATCATAGCGGCCTACTGAGTAAAAGATAAAGGCGTTTTGCAGCATGGAAATGTATTTATCAACGGTTTTACCCGCTATGTTTTTACCCTTGCCATTTCCAAGCTCTCCTTCATTAGACAATACATTGCCAATACTGTTTGGGGAAGTAATACTGCCAATATTGGAACAGAGGAATAGAATAATTTTTTGAAGGATCCTTTGATCCGTTCCGGTGTTCCGTTGAAGAATATCGCGTAAAACGACAGTAGAGTAGATTCCTTCTAATGCCTGGCTGCTTCGCGTCTCATGAAACTGATACTCTCTCAGGATGGGCATGCCGCCAAACTGCAGGTACTTCTGAAATTTTTCCTCTATGGTAATGGCAGGACCAAATTCATAGAAGGTCAAAAATTCCTTGAAAGACAACGGCAACATGCGAATTTCTACATATCTTCCGGAAAGCAGGGTAGAAAATTCTGTGGACAGTAGGTAGGCGTTGGAACCGGTAATGTATATGTCCACATCAAAATCAAGGCGGAAAGATTCAATGGCTTTTTCCCAGTGTTTCACGGCCTGAAGCTCATCAAAAATCAGATATGTTTTCCCGGTCTTGGGAATACGTTCACTAACATAGTCATAGAAAGACAGATAGTCAGAAAGATTGCGATACCGCAGAGATTCCAAATTCATATGAATGATATTGGAATCAGCGACTCCATTGTCCGACAGATATTGATGAAACAGATCAAGCAAGGACGACTTGCCACATCTGCGAATTCCGGTTACGATTTTAACTAAATCCACATCTCTGTTTTGAATCAGCTGATTTAAATATTCAGGGCGGTTTATAAGCTTGACCATGGCATACCTCCGGTATTTTTATATTTATTATATCCAAAACTCAGAAAAAAACAATAGTTTCAGACGTGGAAGTCTGAAACTATTTAAAACAGGGTGGTTTTTCCAAGCCTATAAAAGCCGTATTATCTTTCCTTTACATCTTCATCTTTAATAAACAACTTTGTCACCACAAATCCCCCTATATAGGCAATTACCAGTCCAAGCAGGAAATTTACCATTCCGGACACGCCCTGCATCAGAGGGATTGCCACAAGGCCGCTGGGGCCCCATGCGTTTGCCATAACCTGGGTAAGCATAATGTATGCCCCGCCGAATCCGGCTCCGATTCCGGCGGTGATAAAGGGCTTGCCCATGGGAAGGGTGACACCGTAGATCAGAGGTTCGCCAACTCCCAAAAAGCCAGCGGGAAGAGCTCCGGTGATGATTGCCTTCATCCGGTTATTGCCAACCTTTTTTGCCATGAGATAGATTGCGATTGCAGCGCCCACCTGGCCTGCGCCGCCCATGGCCAGAACCGGGAACAGGGACACGCCGCCCATTTGTTCCAATTGCACTGCATAGATGGGAATCAGGCCGTGATGCAGGCCTAATAAAACCATGGGAAGGAACAATGCGGCCAGCAGGAAGCCGCTGATAATGCGGATAACAGGGTTGGTTGAGTTAATGATAAGGGTTAAAACCGAAACCAGCCCGTCGCTTGCAAAACCGGCGATTGGCATAATCATGAAGATAAAGACAATGCCGGAAATCAACAGGGATGTAAAAGGCGTAACAATCAGATCCAGAACATCGGGAACTCTTTTCCGGATATTTTTTTCAATGACAGATAAAATCCATACCCCAAAGATAACGCCGATGATGCCGCCTTTTCCCGTGGTCAGTACCGATTCCAGAGGCACTGTTTCATTATAGAGCCCTATCATCTTAGAGATCTCTACAATATTGGCTCCGATACTGACGCCGCCGATGATGCCGCCAAAGGCAGGGGTCGCACCGAATACCTCGGCTGCGCGGATTCCGGTGTAAATAGCAAAATAGCCTAAAAATGCGCCGCCAAGCAGAGACAGGATTAACTGCAGCATCACGAAGAAATTGCCGGAAACAACGCCGTCAGCAATCAGCTGGCTTAACAGGCTTCCGAATCCGTTAAACAATCCGGCGGCGATAATTGCGGGAATGATAGGGACAAAGATCTCAGAAATTAATTTCATGAAATCTTTGATCTTACTTTGCTTCTGGGAGCTTTTAATCTGCTCTTTATTTGCTTCCCAGCCGGAGTCACTGGTATTTCTGGGAAGTCCCAGTTCTTCTATGCAGATATCTGTGACTTTCTTAACCTTTCCTGGGCCTAAAACGATTTGGTAATTATTTCCTTCCACTACCAATCCCAAAACGCCTTCGGTGTTTTTGATTTCACCGGTATTTACCAAAGCGGCGTCCTTACAGGTTACTCTCAGCCTTGTCATACAGTTGGCGGTCTTTGTAACATTATTTTTGCCGCCTAACAAATCTACAAGTACTTTGGCAAGTTCTGAATTCGACATTATTTTTCCTCCTTTTCGCCCTGTCTTTTTGGGCATACAGGGATACCCGAAGGGTGCTTCCCCCTAAACGAGATTTTGGATACGGCCATTTACTTTTTTCAGCGCGGCTTCTGCCTCTGCCTTTTGGCATTTTAGTAAAATCATTACGATTGCAGTTCTTACTCCGCCTTCCGACTTAGCCAGGGCTTCTTTTGCGATCTCTCTGGAACATCCGGTTACCGCTGAAACAATATTGGTCCCCCGTGTGATTAGCTTTTCATTTGACATTTTTACGTCAACCATATAGTTTTTATAGATTTTTCCGATGCGGATCATACTGATTGTGCTGATCATATTGAGGATCAGCTTTGTGGTGGTGCCTGCTTTTAAACGGGTGGATCCGGTGAGAACCTCGGGGCCCGGCTGGGCTTCAATGGTCAGTGGACAGATTTTTTTGATTTCACTGTCCTTATTGCAGACAACCCCGCAACATTTGGCGCCTACTTCTTTTGCGTATTCAAGTCCTCCGATTACATAGGGAGTCCTTCCGCTTGCAGCCAGGCCGATTACCACATCCCTGGGGGTTAATTGGATTTTCTTCAGATCCTCTGCCCCGAATTCTTTAGAATCCTCTGCCCCTTCTACTGCTTTGACAAATGCGTTGTCGCCTCCTGCAATCAGCCCTACTACCGTATTGTAGTCAACTCCAAATGTGGGGGGACATTCCACGGCGTCTAAAAGGCCGATCCGCCCGCTTGTTCCGGCCCCCATGTAGATAATCCGGCCGCCGTCTTCCAATACCTGGCTGGTGATTTCAATCACCTGCTCCAGAACATCGAACTGGTCTTCAATGCATTTTACAGCATTGTAATTCTCCTGATTGAATACCTGGATGGCCTGGCGGATACTCATGGAACTGAATTCCGTTGTGTTGGGATTTACCTGTTCAGTTGACATTTTGCTTAAATCGATCATCTTTCTCTACCTCCTGGGGACAATATAAACTTTCCTTTAATTATTTACAATATTTTTTATTGAAGATGAAATTTTGTTTCGAAACAAGAAACTTTTTCCATGGAAAATCGGGATTTATTACAAAAGATGCGGCAAAATGAAAGCCTCTTTACTTCTTTCATTTTGCCGCATCCCTTTTAAAGGTTAGTCTTCCGTCTTTTCTAAAAGCTTATTCGTAGAAACAATTCTTTCCATAGATTTCTCTTTTTCTAAAGAGATATAGGCATTATATAAAATATCCACAACAGAGAGCTGGGATACTCTGCTGGAGCTTGCGCCCACCCGCAAAGGTTTTTCTAAGGTGGGGACAAAGAGATTATAATCGCTGAGGGAGCTTAGCCTGCTGGTTCCATATTTGGTGATGGCGATCACTTTTCCGCCGCACATCTTTACGTTTTTTGTAATTTCGATGATCTCCTTTGTCAGGCCGGAATAGGAGACAATAATGGCAATATCATCTTTTTCTAAATTTGTGGAGCTTACCAGCTGGAGATGGATATCCTCGTATAAAAAGGTTCTTTTATTGATACGCTCAAATTTCTGCTGCAGATCCTTGGCTACCAGAAAGCTTGCCCCGATCCCGTAAAGATAAATATACCGGCTGGAAAGCAGCAGCGTTACAATCTGATTCAATTCCTCAAAATCCAGTAGATTATAGACATTTTGGATAGCAGAGATATTGGCGTTTAAAACGTTTGCAACGATATTGGGAAGTTTTTCGTCCGCAGATGAGGTTAAATTTACCTGATTTAACTGCTGGGAAAAATTAATATCATTCTGCAATGCATGCTTTAAATCCTTAAAGCCGGAAAAGCCATTTTTTTTGCAGACTCGAATGATGGTGGCAGGGCTGCAGAAACATTTTTTGGCCATGGTATGAATATCCATTTCCACGGCTTCCCTGGTGTTGTTGATAAGATACCGCAAAACCTCTTTTTCACTTTCGGTTGCATTTTGTTTATAATATACTTCTAACCGGTATAATCCCTTTTTCATTATGGATTCCTTTCATTATGGTGATGCCGCCGGGCACATGAAGATTTAGTTTTAGTATACTTGGAATGGACAAAAACCACAAGTATTCTTCGCCGAGCAAGCTGCAGGCAGCGAGCTGCCGAATTTCCGGATTGAATTTCAACCTTAGCCTGTGTATAATGAAAGAAAATACTTTGAGAAAGAAATCTGGACCAAGCTATGAGATACGTAAGAAGAATGATCTGCAGCGCCATTGTGTTTACAGCCGCCAATTCTGTATTTTTAAAGGAATATCTGGATACCTGGGTAATTTGCATCGTCTTTTTTGGACTGGCATGGATCCAGATAGCGCCTCAGTGGAAAAGGAAAGACATTCCTTTAAAAAGGCATCGGATTTGCGCCGGCGGGTGTGAGCTGTTAATCTATTTTTTGCTGTCCACGGCAGGAACAGCGGTATATATGCTAGCCCGGCTTCCGGAATTGATTTCCGGCCACAGGGGGCTTTGGATAGGAAATCTGCTGGTCTGCATTTTGGTGGAGGGAATTACTTTTTGGAACGGGATTCTGCGGGTCTATGCCTGTTCCGCCCAAATCGGGATTAAATGGCGGGTAATAGGGCTGCTGTGCGGCTGGATTCCGGTGGTTCATCTGCTTGTGCTGGGAAAGATCCTCAGGCTGGCATCAGAAGAGTGCAGGTTTGAGAGCTGGAAAATCCTGGAAAACCAAAGGAGAAAACCGGACAGGATTTGCCGGACCAGGTATCCCATTCTTATGGTACACGGGGTGTTTTTTCGGGATTTCCGGTATCTGAATTACTGGGGAAGGATCCCGGGAGAGTTGGAAAATAACGGGGCGCAGATTTACTACGGAAACCATCAGTCTGCGGCTTCAGTAGCGGACAGCGGGGCGGAACTGTCCGGGCGCATAAAGGAGATATTAAAGGAAACCGGGGCAGAGAAGGTTAATATTATCGCCCATTCCAAAGGCGGTCTGGACTGCCGCTATGCCATCAGTAAACTGGGAATGGGAGAGTATGTGGCGTCTCTCACCACCATTAATACGCCCCACAGAGGATGCATGTTTGCAGATTATTTGTTGGGGGTAATACCGGAGGCGGTAAAAGAAAAAGTTGCGGCGGGATACAACGCTGCTTTAAGGAAACTGGGGGATGAGAAACCGGATTTTCTGGCGGCAGTTACAGATTTGACTGCGTCAGCTTGTAAGGCCTTTAATGAGCAGGTAAGAGACGCGGGGAATGTCTATTACCAGAGCGTAGGTTCCCGGCTAAACGCAGCGGCAGAAGGGCGTTTTCCCTTAAATTTTTCCCATGACCTGGTGAAATATTTTGATGGGCCTAACGACGGCCTGGTGGCGGAGGACTCCTTTCCCTGGGGAGAAAGCTTTACCTTTTTAACCACCAAAGGAAAGAGAGGAATCTCCCACGGGGATATGATTGATCTGAACCGGGAAAATATTCCGGATTTTGATGTGCGGGAATTTTATGTAAATTTAGTCAGCGGACTGAGGGAGAAAGGATTTTAAACTACACGTTAGAGAAGACAAAAATCAGTTCTCCATCTTCTGTGTGGGAAAAAGAAAATCCCAGTTTTTCAAGGAGGTGGACAGAAGGAATATTCTCCGGAACTACCCCGGCTTTGATCGCGTTAGGGCAGTCAGATTTCAGACGGGTCAGAAGGCCGGAAACTGCCTCAAAGCCAAAACCGCGGCGGGCAAAGGCCGGGGAAATCGTGTATCCGATCCAGTAGTCAGCCCCGTCTTTTTGGAGATAGACGTCACCGATAAGGCAGCCGGTTTCCTTGCGGCAAATGGCCAGCTGGATCCCTTTTTCAGGGGAAGGAGGGGACAGAAGAACCTGACGGTATTCCGCTTCCGGACGGCAACAAAACCCCTGATACTGCATCCAGTCAGGGTTATTGCGGTATGCCATAAAACCGGCTAAGTCGGATTCCTGAAAACGGCGCAGAATACAGCGTTCAGTTTGGATTACAGAATATCCGGTAAAATGCGCTTGCGAAATGTCTGGCCGGAGTGGTTTTAGACTCATGAAAAGCACCTCCTCTGCTATTTTACAATAAATGCCTGGCTGGCGCAACCCTGTTGCAAAGATAACCCGGCGCACAATTCAGACGAGCACTAATGCAGAAAGGACAAAATATGCAGCTTTTATATACTACCAAGACAGAATATACATTGGAAGAATACCAAAAATTCAACCGGACAGTCCAATATGAAGTCAACCATTTAAACTGGACAATGGGAATTATGATGGCGCTTTTGTGCCTTCTGGCCTATTTTCAGGAGGATTTTATCTTTGTGGCGCTGGCATTTCTGGTTCCCGTTATTTTTCCTCTGGTACTGGGCTTTCAGTCCAAAAAAGCGTACCAGTCCAACCGCTCTGTCCAGGGGACTACCACCTACAGCCGGTTTTATGAGGATCACTTTGAAACCACCAGCTCCATAGGGATTTCCCGTTTTCAATATGAGGATATCTTTCAAATCCTGGAGACCAGGACGAATTTTTATATTCTTCTGGCCAAAAACCAGGGAATTATTATTGTAAAAGCGGGCTGTGAACCGGGGTTAATGGATCTGCTGAAAAAGCAGAAGGAAGAAAGCGCCGGGAGAAGAAAAAAAGGAAAGCAAAGACAGGAGAAAACTCATGGATAACCAGGAAAAACACTCCCTGATTCCATCTGCGGGAGACCGGCAGGAGGAAAGGACACATAAACGCCGGGTCCGCTACAGCGGCGCCTATCCCAGACATTTTAACGAAAAGTATAAGGAGCATCAGCCGGAAAAATACGGGGACACCATAGAAAAAGTGATGAAAAAGGGAAGTACCCCGGCGGGGATGCACATCTCTATCTGCGTAAAAGAAATTATTGAATTTTTCCGGATTCAGCCGGGACAAAGAGGGATTGACGCTACTTTAGGATACGGCGGCCACACCCTGGAAATGCTGAAATGCCTGGAAGGGAGAGGGCATATTTACGGCCTGGATGTAGACCCCATTGAGTCGGAAAAAACCAGGGAGCGCCTGGCGGGGAAGGGCTACGGGCCGGAGATTTTGACAGTCAGGCTGTTAAATTTTGCCAACATTGATGAAGTGGCTAAGGAGCATGGGCCAGTGGACTTTGTGCTGGCGGATTTGGGAGTGTCCTCCATGCAGATTGATAATCCGGAGCCATTGTGACGGAGATCAAAAAGGGAAGGCCTGTGGAGACTACCGGGAGACTGAGAGAAGTCATTGAAAAGGCCCTTGAAAAAGTTCCGGAATCTGAGCGCCGGGAGGCGGTAAAAAAGTCCTGCCAAAGAACCTTCCAGGCTCTTCGGATTGATATTAATAATGAATTTGAGGTGCTGTATCAGTTTTTGGAGAAGCTTCCCCGTGTGCTGGCTCCGGGTGGCCGGGCTGCCATTCTTACTTTCCATTCCGGGGAGGACAGGCTGGTGAAAAAGTCTTTTAAAGATTTCTATAAAGAGGGAATTTACAGAGAGATTTCCAAAGAGGTGATCCGCCCTTCTGCAAAGGAGTGCGCCGCCAACAGCCGGGCTAAATCCACCAAAATGAGGTGGGCCATTAAAGCGTAGAAAAGGAGATAAGATATGCGGTATCCAGAGTATTTAACAGACAATGGGGCCATTGGATTTGTGGCCCCTTCCTTCGGATGCGCCACTGAGCCATACCGGACAGCCTTTGAGAATGGACAGAGGATTTTTAAGGAAAAAGGCCATGGCCTGGTTTTAGGCCCCAACTGCTATGAAGCTACGGGAATCGGGATCAGCAGTACGCCAGAGAGATGCGGAAAGGAGCTGACGGACAGTTATGTAAGTCCGGACAGTCAGATACTTCTCTCCTGCGGCGGCGGGGAGCTGATGTGTGAGATTTTGGATTATGTGGATTTTGAGAAAATCCGCAATGCCCGGCCAAAGTGGTATATGGGCTATTCGGATAATACCAATTTCACCTATCTGTCTGCCACCTTGCTGGACACGGCCGCTGTCTACGGGCCTTGTGCCGCCGCTTTTGGCATGGAACCCTGGCATCCTGCTCTTGAGGATGCTTACCGGCTGCTGAAAGGGGAGATCCATCAGGTAACCGGATATGAGAAATGGGAGAAGGAATCCTTAAAGGATGCGGATCATCCTCTGGCGCCCTATAACGTTACAGAACAGAGGAAGCTGAGATGTTTTTTAGGGGCAGAAGAACAAAAAGACCATCAGGCAAAGTTTGAGTTTTCCGGCAGGCTTATCGGGGGATGTATGGACTGCCTGGTAAACCTTTTGGGAACGGTCTACGATAAGACGGCGGACTTTACGGAAAAGTATAAAGAGGACGGATTTATCTGGTTTTTAGAGTCCTGCGACTTAAATGTATTTGCCATCCGCCGGGCTGTCTGGCAGATGAAGCACGCAGGATGGTTCCGGTATGTAAAGGGATTTCTTATTGGACGGCCTTACTGCCATGGACAGGAGATGATGGGGCTTGACCAGTACCGGGCGGTAACGGAGCTTTTGGAAGAGTATCACGCGCCGGTTATTATGGACATGGATATCGGCCACTTAGCGCCTATGATGCCGGTTATCTGCGGTTGCTGCGGGCGGGTTTCGGTTTGTGGAAATGATGTGAAGATTGTGTATGAGAAGCGATGAATGGGAAACGGTTTAAGAGGAATAGGGAAGCATGAAATTTGAATGGGATGAAAATAAGAATATTGTAAACAAAGAAAAGCATAAAATTTCTTTTGAAACGGCAGCATATGTGTTTGCTGATCCCTATTATATTGAAATGTTTGATTTTGAGCATAGCGTTGATGAAGATAGATATATTGCGATAGGGAAAGTCGGAGACGTATTGTTTGTAGTATTTACAGAAAGAAAAGAAACGATCAGATTAATTTCAGCCAGACTTGCAACAAATGCAGAAAGGGAGCTTTATTATGACCAGAACATTAGTTATTGAAAGTGGACAAAAACCTACGGAGGAACAGCTTAAAGAAGTTGAAGAGGCAAAAAAAAGCCACATTAATTTTGATGAGGATTGTGAGGAACTGTCACCAGCCATGATGAAAGCATTTAAAAGTGCAGTTGTGCAACGAAACCGTAAGAAAAAGGCTTAGAGCATAGAAATTATTGAATCATACACAGCAGATGGGAAAGGATGAACCACCAATGGATTCTGTTGAATACAGATCTTTGACGAAAAATGAAGTTACCGTCCAGCTTTTTGGCTGCTTTATCCGACGGCAGATCGTAACTAAATGCTGGAGAAAAGAAGACGGAAAGTGGGTGATAAAGGATGCCCCGTTTATCGACGACTGGAGTCCGGAGGATTATCAATTTTTAGTAGAATGTTTGAAGAAAACCATAGAAAAGGGCGGATTGGTCCTGGGAGCATTTTCACAGGGAGAGCTGAAAGGCTTTACTTCCGTGGAAGCAGAACCTTTGGGAAAAGAAAAGAAGTATCTGGATTTAACCAGCCTTCATGTATCCCAGGATATGCGAAGGAAAGGGATAGGAAAGGCATTGTTTTTAAAGGTGGCTGCCTGGGCAAAGGGGAAGGGAGCGAAAAAGCTTTATATCTCCGCCCACTCCGCTGCAGAGACTCAGAGCTTTTACCGCTGCCTGGGCTGCGTGGACGCAGAGGAAATAAATAGAGAGCATGCAGAGAGGGAACCTTTTGACTGCCAGATGGAATATCTTTGCTGAATACTTGGGTTCTCTGTAACGAATAAAGAGCACTCTTCAAAATCCAACCAAGGGGGGTACTATGCCCTAAAATAGATACGGCCAAAAGAAAGAGACAGTCTCTCCGGTAAAAATCCAGGGTCCTGAAAAATCCTGAATTTCTAAAGGACTGTCTCTTTTTTACATATCAGGGGCATAAACCGTTATTTCCCGACAGCCCCTTGCAGTTCTGTTTACACTGTTCTTTCGGCTTTCAATTTCTTTACTTCATCAAGAGAAAGTCCAGAAATACTCGCAATTTCTTCCAGAGCATATTTTCCAGCTGCCAGCATACGAAGCGCAACTTCTTTTAAAGATTCAATTCTCATATCCTCCATAATTTTACACATCTCGCTCACTCTTTTCGGGTTCTCTTTTAGATACCGTGTTCTGTTTGCCATCAATTCAAAATTCATATCATCTGCCCTGGTGCAATTAAAATCGTGCATGAGTTTTCCTATAGTGGAATCCCCACGATATTCACCATTCACATAAAGAATATGCTCCCCATCTTCAAAAAATTTACCCGTTGCAAGGTTGATTCTCTCAATCATTCTTCACTAACCACGAGAAAATCTCGTGATTAAGAAGTCATTTAGAGCATATATCACCAGTACCTTCCCTCGTTTTTAAGAGGTAAACCTCTTATGGTCTCTGTCCCATAGCCCCTTCCAGGGTAATGGTCTCGCCGGACATATACTTGAAATCCGGAGAACCCAGGTGGACGCAAACCCGGCCGATATCCTGCTCCGGATCACCGAAACGGCCCATGGGCACGGCCTTTAGATTCTTCTCATAGGCCTCCGGGTAGCTTTGCTTGAAGTTTTCCAACTGGGAGGTCATGGCCAGGGGGCACACAACATTTACATTGATATTGTCCTTGCCCCACTCGGTGGCGGCCACACGGGACAGTCCGCGGATCCCTTCTTTGGCGGCGGCATAAGAACACTGGCCGGCATTGCCAAAGAGCCCCGCGCCGGAGGCAAAGTTGATGACCGAGCCTTGTGTTTCTTTCAGGTGGGGATAGCAGGCACGCATATAATAGAAGGTGGCATACAGCCCGGAATAAATCCCCAGGTCAAAGTGGTCTTTCAGCTGCATACTCAGCGGAATGCCGGAGGCAGAAGCCTGAGCATTGTTGATAAGAACATCGATGCGGCCAAAGGTTCGGATAGTTTCATCTACCACATGCTGCACCCGATCTTCGCTGTCATCGTCGGGGGTGACGTCCGCCTGCATAGGCAGAACTTTTATGCCGTAGAGACGCTCCAACTCTTCTTTTGCGTCCAGCAGCTTCTGTTCATTTCGGCCGGTAAGCACCAGATTGGCGCCCTCTTTTGCGTAGGCCACCGCAATGCCGTAACCGATGGACTTAGCCTTGCCGCCGCCGGTAATAATGGCTACTTTACCATCAAAAATTCCCATAGTATAATCCTCCTTAATTTATCTTCAGTGAACAAAAGACGTGAGGACCTTTGCCAACTGAGAGTAAGGTACGTCCGTACCATTTTCATAAACCAGTATAGTTGTCTGCCGGGCAATTTGTCAAGGATAGGATAACGGTCTGTTATCGGTTACAATCAATCATGTCATAAATCAGACAAGGCCTCATATATTGTAACAGTTCAGGTGGGTAAAGGAGTGAGGCATTGATGGATAAGAAGGAAGAGATCCTACGCCTGTTCCCGGGAAAGCTGAGGGAAATCTTAGGACAGGTTCCAGGTGATTTTGAAGATATTCAGGAAATAAGGCTGCGGGCCGGAAGGCCTGTACTTTTGGTAAAAGGCAATGAGGAATTTTTCCTCTCTCTTTCCGGCCAGCCGGTAACTGCCAGAACCCGGGCCTTTTCCGTAACAGCGTCTCAAATCCGGGAGACTGTGGAATATATGGGAAGCTACTCCCTGTATGCTTTTGAGGAAGAAGTACGCAGGGGATTTTTAACCTTGCAGGGAGGCCACAGGGTTGGACTGGCAGGCCAGGCAGTGTTGGAAAACCGGCCCGGATCCGGCTATGGACAGATAAAAACTCTAAAGTACATATCTTTTTTAAACGTGCGAATTGCCCATGAGAAAAAGGGCTGTGCTTCTAATCTGCTGCCTGTTTTGCAGAGCAGCGGAAAAATCCAATCTACATTATTAATTTCTCCGCCCCGGTGCGGGAAAACAACGATTCTGCGGGATTTAATCCGCCTGGTTTCAGACGGGGGATCCTCTTTTGCCGGAATGACAGTAGGGGTAGTTGACGAGAGATCAGAGCTGGGGGCCTGCTGCCAGGGGATCCCTCAAAATGATTTGGGCATGCGGACAGATGTACTGGACTGCTGTCCAAAGGCAGACGGCATGATGATGCTGATCAAAACCATGGCTCCTCAGGTGGTGGCGGTAGACGAGATTGGCAGTGAGGAGGATTTTCGGGCAATTGAATATGCCAGAAGCTGCGGCTGCCGGCTTTTGGCTACAGTTCACGGAGATTCTATAGAGGATTTAAAGGAAAAACCCATATTAAAAAGGCTGGTGGAGGAAAAAACGTTCTCCAGATATGTGGTGCTGGGGAACCGCCCCTATCCCGGTACAGTCCTTAACGTTTATGACAGGGATCAGGGCGCTTTATATGGAAATTGGGGCTCTAAAAGTGCGGAAAAACCGCCGGCAGGACGGATGGGCTTATGAAGATAGCGGGAGCAGTGTGCCTGATTTTAGGAGCTTCCGGGCTGGGATGGCGCCTGGCCGGCTTGTGGAAACAGCGTCTGGCTCTTCTGGAAGCCTTAAGACAGCTTGTGTACTTTTTAAAAGGAGAGATTTTGTACAGTCATGCAACCCTGGCAGAGGGCCTTTCCCAGGCTGGGCGAAAGGGAGGAGGGGCTTTTGGAGATTTGTTTTTGGAGGCAGCCAGACGGCTGGAACTGCGGGACGGAACGCCTTTTCCTCAGATCTGGCAGGAGGAGGCCGGGAAACTTAAAAATCTTCCGCTGGCAAAAGAAGACTGGGAGAAGCTGGAAGCCCTGGGAAACAGCCTGGGGTATTTGGATATCAGCATGCAGGAGAGGACGATTTTGCTTTATCTGGAGCAGTTGGACGAGACTATCCGGTTTTTAAAAGACCATAGCCGGGAGAGATGCCGTCTGTATATGAGTCTGGGGGTAATGGGCGGCTTGTTCCTTACTATTGCGCTGCTTTAGCCTGCGGAAATAAAGGAGGATTTATGGGAGTTAATCTGATATTTAAAATCGCCGCTGTGGGAATCCTGGTCTCGGTTATCTGCCAGGTTTTAAAACACAGCGGCCGGGAGGAGCAGGCCTTTTTGACCAGCCTGGCAGGCCTGGTGCTGGTGTTGTTCTGGATGGTTCCCTATATTTATGAATTATTCGAGACCATAAAAAATTTGTTTGCTCTTTAGTTTGGGGAAAGGAGAGGGTTCATGAGCGTAATCACTATGGCGGCGTTGGGGATTGTGGCGGTACTTCTGGCAATCCAATTTAAAACTCTCAAGGGAGAATACGGGGTGTATCTGGCTGCGGCTGCAGGCCTTTTTATCTTTTCTTATGGAATCGGAAAGCTGGAAACCATATTGGAGGCAGCCCGGAAAATCCAGGAATACATAAAAATTAACCAGGTCTATTTAACGGTTTTGATGAAAATGATCGGAATTGCCTATGTAGCTGAATTTTCCTCCGGAATCTGCCGGGATGCGGGATATGCATCCATCGGAACACAGATTGAGATTTTCGGAAAGCTGTCAATTCTGGCGGTAAGTATGCCGGTGGTGCTGGCCCTGCTGGAGACAATGGAAGGATTTTTAGTATGAGAAAGAGAGGGAAATGGATAGTATGGAAAATTGTGGTGGGAGTGGCGTGGACTCTGGCCCTTTCTGATACAGCCCTGGCGGTTCCCGGCCCGGATTCTTCCATGACAAACGTTTCCTTTAGCCAGCCTTATGAAGAGAACCGGGCCGGGGATTCTTCTTATGAATCCCCGAAAGAGGATCCGGCTTCCTTAGATTTCTCCCAATTTAATATGGAATCCATTGACGAATATTTAGGAAAAAAACAACCGGAGGGAATTGAGCTTTCTTTTACATCCCTGGCTGCATCCATAGCCAAAGGTCAGTTTGGCCAGGCAGCAAAAGAAATAGGACAGGCGGTAAGGAAGGCCCTTTTCTCCCAGGTGGAAGAAGGAGGACGGCTGCTGGGACAGGTGGTGCTGTTGGGGATTGTAGGAGCTTTATTTTCCGGATTTTCCGGAATATTCTCCAGCAGCCAGATATCTGAAACAGGTTTTTTTGTCACCTATCTGCTATTGTTTACCTGTCTGGCGGCCGGATTTTTTCAGAGCATCCAAATTGCATCCGGGGTGCTGGAGCATCTGATGGAATTTATGAGAGCCCTCCTGCCCTCCTTTTTTCTGGCAGTAGCCTTTGCAGGGGCCGGTATGGCCAGCGGAGCATTGTATGAGACCACTCTGGGGATGATGGCGATTTTCCAGTGGATCTGTCTGACAGTGGGACTCCCTCTTATTAAGGTATATGCTCTCTTGATTCTGGCCGGGAAAATTACCAGGGAGGACAGTCTGTCAAAGCTTACGGAGCTGGTGAGCCAGATAATACGGTGGGGATTAAAAACCATGGCAGGCTTGCTTTTGGGATTCCAGTTTATCCAGGGGATGGTATTGCCCTGTGTGGATGCCGCCGGAAAAGGAGGAATATTCCGTTTGGTAGAAGCAGTTCCGGGAATCGGAGCCGGGGCCAGGACCGTAACCCAGGCGGTTTTGGGAGCCGGGGTTTTAATCAAAAACTCCATGGGAGCGGCAGCTGTGGTAATTCTGGCGGCAATTGGAGCGCTGCCCCTGATTCAGCTTGGGGTCCTGGCCCTTCTTTATCACGGAGCAGCCGCTCTTTTAGAACCGGTCTGTGACAAACGGGTGGTAGCCTGTATCCATGGAATTTCTACGGCCCACCAGCTTTTAATCCAGCTGATTTGGACAGCCCTGGTACTTTTTGCCGTTACCCTGGCGATTCTCTGCGCCTTTACCAATGTGACCTATTATGCGGGGTGATTCATGGAAAAACTGTTAGAATGGGTGTGGCAGATCACCTGTTACCTGATATTTATTACCGTACTGATAAATCTGCTGCCGAAGAAAAGCTATGAAAAATATATCCGGCTTTTTGCCGGGATGATTCTGATCCTTTTGGTGATAAAGCCGGTGACAGGAGCATTTAGCCTGGATGAGAAGCTGGCATTTCTATTTGAAAATATAACCTTTCAGGAAGAAGCAGAAGAATTCCGCCATCAGCTTTCTGATATGGAAAGAGGGCAACTGTACGCCTTAGTAGATCAATATGAGAACCAGGTGGAGGAAGATGTGACAGCTATGGCAGGGGCCATGGGGGTTCAGGTGCGGAAGACAGAAGTAGAGGTGGACAGAAATCCGGAGGGCGGCTCCTATGGAAAAATTCTTTCCATTATAATAGAAGTAACGGAAGAAGGGGAGAAAGAAAAAGAAGGCGGAATTACTCCTGTAAAGCCGGTAGAAATTTCCATTTCCAGAGGGGAAGGCGATTCTTCTTCCCGGGAGGACAATCGCCCGGCTTTTGCAAGTCCTGTAAAAGCCCGGCCGGAGGAAGAAAAGGCCTTAAAACGCAGGATTGCAGATTATTATGGAATGGAGGAGCGCTATGTGGAAATTCAGTGGAAAGATTAAAAAGGAGCAGTGGCTGCTTTTGATGCTGGCCGGGGCAGCCTTAATGCTGTTGGCAGTGCCGGGAAAAAAGAAGGGAGACAGCAGCGGCAGCTTTTACGAAAGCGGAAAGGAGACACAGGGAACGGATAACCGGAAGACAGAAGGAAAAGGAAGCTTGCTTTTCGGGGAAGAAGGAGGAGAAGAGGCGGTGTGGGGCGGACAGGACAGTGTGAAAGCTGCCGGGAGCTTTACCGGTTCATACGAAGCCCAGATGGAGGCCCGAATTAAGGAGATTTTGAAAAATGTTGACGGGGTAGGGGAAGTGGATGTTATGGTTGTGCTGAAATCTTCGGAGGAAAAGGTGATCCGGGTGGATCAAAATACATCGTCCTCAGTTACAAAAGAACAGGATTCGGGCGGGGGGCAGAGAGAGATTTCCCAGTCGGATAAGGAGGAAACCACAATTATGACGGGAGCGGGAACCGCGGGACAGAGTCAGCCGGTAATCGAAAAGGAAATTTGTCCGGAAATCTCAGGGATCATTATTAGTGCATCCGGGGGAGGAAGCCCTCAGATAAAAGCAGAAATTTCTGAAGCCATGGAAGCATTATTTGGTCTTCCTGCTCATAAAATAAAAGTGTTAAAGCGGGTGGAATAAAGGAGCGAGGGAAATGAAATTAAAAAAACGGGACATCAGCAAAGTAAAGCCAGAGTTAAAAGAGCTAAATATGAAGCGTCTGTTTCGCAGAAACCAGATCATCATTACCACGCTGGCAATTATGATTGCGGCAGCTGGATATCTGAACTATGCGGGGAAAGAAGACCTGGGAGCAGGAGGGGCCTTTGAGGCAGGTTTAACGGATATTTCCGAGGAGGACCTTCTGGCAGAAAACCAGGTTGCAGGCACTTATCCCGGGGACGGACAGTACCAGGAGATTGCAAGCCTTGATCAGGATGCAGAGGATATCGACAGACTGGATGGAGGAGAGCGAAATACCGGAGCCGATCCGCTGCCGTCCGTAGACCTGGCGGCAGGAGAGACTTCTCAGAATCTTCAGAACACAGAAGGAGGAACCCAGACAGAAACTTCAGATGCATCCCAGACCGGAATTGACAATCCGGGAGAGGCAGTTCTTACCAGCGGAATCAGCGTTTCCGACTACATAGCCAATGTTCAGCTCAGCAGAGAGCAGGTGAGAGCAAAAAATAAAGAGGCTCTGATGGAGATTGTCAACAGTCCCACCATTGAGGAAGCTGCCAAGCAGCAGGCTATCCAGAATATGGTAGCCCTGACGGAGATCGCAGAAAAAGAAAATGCCGCTGAGACCTTGCTGATGGCAAAGGGCTTTTCCGATCCGGTAGTCAGCATCAGCAGCGATAAAGTAGACGTGGTGGTAAACGCCTCCAGCATTACGGATCCCCAGCGGGCCCAGATCGAAGATATTGTAAAGCGCAAAGCGGAAGTGGGAGCGGATCAGATTGTAATTACCCTTTTGAACCTGGCTGAGTAAAAACGTAACAGTTCAGAGGGCGGGGAAAATTCTCCAAAAGACCTTTCCAAACAGGTTTGTTTTTGCTATAATAGAACGTAACAGTTCAGAGGGCGAGGAAATTGACAGGGATTTTGATGTCAAGCTGGCTTGTAAGTCAAAATCCCTGTCAATTTCCCCATCGGATGGACATCCGATGCTTCTTGTCCGGCTTTTCCAGATAAGAAGACGCCTCGTCCGGACTGTTACAATCGATCTAACTTAATGGGATAGGAGGAAACTATTGTGGCAGAAGCAGAGAATCGCAGTACCCATAAACTATATGAAAAAGATAAAATCGGAGAAGTGCAGATTGCGGACGAGGTAGTGGCGATTATTGCAGGCCTTGCCGCTACTGAGGTAGACGGGGTAGACTCTATGGCCGGTAATATTACCAATGAACTAGTAGGAAAGCTGGGTATGAAGAATCTGTCAAAGGGCGTTAAGATTGATGTAACAGAAGAGCATGCCTGTGTAGATCTTTCCCTGAATTTAAAATACGGATACAATATTCCGGATGTCAGCGCCAAGGTTCAGGATCGGGTTAAAAATGCCATTGAGAATATGACAGGACTTAACGTTTTAGAGGTTAATATCAAAATTGCCGGCGTCAATATGGAAGAAGAGAAATAAAATGTCGAAAAAAGCTGCTGCCGTTTTGCACTTGAGACGGGACAGCTTTTTTTCTGTCCGGAAACGGAACAGTGAAGGAGGAAGATTATTATGGAAAAGAAACGACTGGCGCTTGTAGGCTGCGGCTACCTGGGAACCGTTATTGCCCAGGCATGGAAGGACGGCTTTTTAGAGGACTACGATTTGGTAGGCGCCGTAAGCCGGACCATGGAGTCAGCAGAAAAAATAGCTGTCCTTACAGGCTGTAAGGCTTGCCGGGATATAGATGAGCTGTTGGCTCTGAAACCGGATTTTGTGGCGGAAGCTGCCAATCCCCGGACGGTAAAGGAGATCGGAAAAAAGGTTCTCTCCCAGGGGGCAAACCTGGTGGTTTTGTCTATGGGGGCATTTTCTGATAACGGGCTTTTTGAAGAATTAAAGGAGACAGCCGCCCGGGAGGGAACAAAGCTGTATCTGTCCAGCGGAGTCATCGGAGGTTTTGATGCCTTGCGTACCCTGTCCCTTATGAGTATGGCGAAGAACCAGCCGGCAGTTTCCGGTATTTCCACCCGAAAAGGTCCGGATTCTTTAAGGGGCACGCCTATTTTTGCGGAAAGCCTGATGACGGAAACAGAGGAAAGAGAAGTGTTTTCCGGAAACGCCAGCGAGGCGATTGCCCTGTTTCCCACCAAGGTCAATGTAGCCGTGGCTACGGCTCTTGCCAGTACCGGAGCAGATGCTACCGGAGCAAAGATTACCAGTGTCCCCGGTTTTGAAGGAGACGATCACAGAATTACTATGGAGACGGAAGGGGTAAAAGCGGTTATCGACATCTATTCCGGCACCTGCGAGATGGCGGCCTGGAGCGTGGTATCCCTTCTTAGAAACGTAAGTTCTCCGGTAGTATTCCAATAAGCCCGGCCAGGTGATGGGTAGCGGCGCGTGCCGGTACAAATGAGGAGGAAATATATTAATGAAAAAATTTAAAAAATTAGTGGCTATTGAGCCAGTAAGCCTGATCCCTGAGGCAGAAAGGGAGCTGTACCAATATGCAGAAGAAGTAATCCTTTATCCGGATATACCCGGAAGTGAAAAAGAGATAATAAAGCGGATTGACGGCGCTGACGGGGTTTTGGTCAGCTATACTTCCAGGATTCCCGGGGAGGTAATGAAGGAGTGTCCCTCTATTCGCTACATTGGCATGTGCTGCAGCCTGTATTCGGAGGAGAGCGCCAACGTAGATATTGCCTGGGCCAGAAAGCAGGGGATTCAGGTTCTGGGGATCCGGGATTACGGGGACAGAGGCGTGGTGGAATACGTGCTTCACCAGCTTATCGGACTTTTACACGGATTTGGCCGTCCTATGTGGAAGGACGAGCCGGTGGAGATTACAGGATTAAAAGTGGGGATCATAGGCTTTGGAGTATCCGGCAGAATGATTGGAGAGGCCCTTCAGTTTATGGGAGCGGAGGTTTCTTATTACAGCCGGAGCCGCAAGGAGGATGCTGAGGCGGCAGGGATATCTTATCAACCTCTTCATACATTGCTGGCAGACAGCCAGGTGGTATTTACCTGCTTAAATAAAAATGTCCTCCTGCTGCAGGAGGAGGAGTTTAAGACCCTGGGAGATGGAAAAATCCTTTTTAACACCTCAATTGGCCCGGGCTTTGATTCCGCTGCTTTAGAAAAGTGGGTGCGCCGGGAGGGCAATTACTTTTTCTGCGATACCAAAGCGGCTGCCGGAGAGGTCAGCAAAGACTTTTTTGAACTGTCTCAGGTATCCTGCCCGGGGATTTCCGCGGGGAGAACCAAACAGGCCTTTGTACTGCTAAGTCAAAAGGTTCTGGACAATATTCGAACATTTTTAGCAGGATAGAGTTTTCCGGTCTTGTGAAACTTGTTGGCTTTTGTTATAATAGCTCCAAATCAGGAGGACTTTATATGACCAGAAGAGAATTGCGGGAGCATTGCTTTAAAATGCTCTTCTGTGCGGATTTTTACCAGGAAGAGGATAAGGAAGAGCAGCTGAAACAGTATTTCCAGGCTCCGGAGGAGGACGAGATGAGTCCGGAAGGAGTGAATCGGATTCTGCATCGCGTGGAGTTAAATGAGGCAGATGAGGAAACACTTTATAAAAGAGCAGAGGGCATTATGAAAATAGTGCCGGAGCTGGATAAAAAGATTGATGAGGTGGCGGAAGGCTGGAAAACCAGACGTATGGGCAAGGTAGAGCTTTCCATTCTCCGTCTTGCGGTTTACGAGATGAAATATGATGAGGAAGTCCCGGAAAAGGTGGCCATCAATGAGGCGGTGGAGCTGGCTAAGAAGTTCGGCGGCAGCGATGCCCCGGCTTTTGTAAACGGGATTCTGGCAAAGCTGGTGTAGGATGGCGGGAGTTTACAGTGTATCTCAGGTGAACAGCTATATCCGCAGTATGTTTTCCCAGGACTTTGCCTTAAGCCGTATTGCCGTTAAAGGAGAAGTGTCAAATTGTAAATACCACACCTCCGGCCACATCTATTTTACTTTAAAAGATGATGGCGGATCCATGGCGGCCGTTATGTTTGCCGGACAGAGAAAAGGACTTGCGTTCCAGCTAAGGGACGGCCAGCAGGTGGTGGCAAAGGGCAGCGTGGACGTCTATGAACGGGACGGAAAATATCAGCTCTATGCCAGAGAGATTACCCTGGACGGAGCCGGAGATTTGTTCCGGCGTTTTGAGGCTCTGCGGGATGAGCTGGAAGAGATGGGAATGTTTGACATTCAGTACAAGCGCCCTATTCCCAGATATGCCGGGAAAGTAGGCATTGTAACAGCCAGCACCGGAGCCGCTATCCGGGACATTATGAATATTGCAAAGCGGAGAAACCCTTACGTTCAGCTTATTCTTTGCCCGGCCCAGGTTCAGGGTGAAAGGGCAAAATACAGCATTGTAAAGGCACTTGAACGATTGGACAGTATGGGATTGGATACAATTATAGTAGGAAGAGGCGGCGGTTCCATAGAGGATCTGTGGGCCTTTAATGAGGAAATCGTAGCCAGGGCGATTTTTGCCTGTAAAACTCCGGTCATTTCCGCTGTTGGCCATGAGACGGATGTAACCATAGCCGATTATGTGGCGGATATGCGGGCCCCAACCCCATCGGCGGCGGCAGAGCTGGCTGTGTTTGACTATCTTCAGTTTGCGGAACAGACGGAAGCCTTTCAACAAGCCCTGATCCGATCTATGGAGCGTCAGGTGGAGAAAAACCGCTACCGGGCAGGCGAATACCGCTACCGTTTAAATTTAAATCACCCTCAGAAAAAGCTGGATGACAGGCGGCAGAGGGCGGCAGATATAGAGTCCGGAATGAACCAGATGATCCGGGACAGGCTTTTAACAGACAGGCACAGGCTGGCCCTTATTTCCGGCCGCTTATCCGGAATGTCTCCTCTGGAGAAGCTGAGCCAGGGCTATGGCTTTGTAGGGGACAGGGACGGAAAGAAGGTGGTTTCCGTCCGCCAGATAAAGCCGGGGGACGTGTTGAATATCCATGTTCAGGACGGTAAAATCAGGGCCGTGTCAGAGGCGGTGGAAGAGATAGATCGCGGTCTCTTAAGTCAAGAAAAGAGGAACGTATGAAAGAAGAAATCACCATTGAAGAGACCTTTGACCAGTTGGAGGAAGTGATAAAGCAGATGGAAGCCAAAGAAATTTCCCTGGAGGAAAGCTTTGCCTGCTATGAACGGGGGATGAAACTGGTAAAGGCCTGCAATGACAAATTGGATAAAGTAGAAAAACAGATTATTGTACTGAGTGAGGAGCAGGACGATGAAGGAATTTAAGCTGGAGCTTGAAAAGAGAACCAGGGAAGTGGAGAATATAATATACCGTTATCTTCCCCGGGAAACCGGATATCAAAAGACCATTTTTCAGGCAATGAATTACAGTATGAAGGCCGGAGGGAAGCGGCTGCGCCCTATGCTTATGCAGGAGGTTTGCCGTTTGTTCGGCGGTTCTGTGGAGCTGGCGGAACCTTTTATGGCGGCCATTGAGATGATCCATACTTCTTCCTTAATTCACGATGATCTGCCCTGTATGGATAATGATGAGTACCGCCGGGGAAAAAAGAGCACCTGGGCGGCTTACGGGGAGGACATGGGAGTATTGGCAGGAGACGCCCTGATTGTATACGCTTTTGAGACGGCCTGCCGGGCATTTTTCCTTTCCCGCCAGCCGGAAAGAGTCGGGGAAGCGATTAGGATTTTGGCAGTTAAAACCGGAATTTATGGAATGATTGGCGGCCAGACTGTGGACGTAGAGCTGGCCGGACAGCCGATTCCAAAAGAGAAGCTGGACTTTATCTATCGCCTGAAAACAGGGGCTCTTCTGGAAGCATCCATGATGATCGGCGCAGTTTTGGGCGGCGCGGATGAAGAATCTGTAAAAAGAGTGGAAAGGGCGGCCAGCCGGATTGGCGTTGCCTTCCAGATCCAGGACGATATCCTGGATGTTACCAGCAGCCAGGAGGTTTTGGGGAAACCGGTTTTAAGCGATGAGAAAAACTGTAAGACTACTTATGTAACCTTAGAAGGCCTTAAAAAGGCCAGAGAGGATGTGGCTGCTATTTCTCAGGAAGCGTTACAGGAGATTCAGGCTCTTCCGGGGAAAAATATATTTTTAGAGGAACTGGTGACCATGCTGGTAACCAGAGAAAAATAAGGAGCGCCATGATACTGGAACAGATAAACAGCCCTAAAGATGTGAAAAAGCTGAAGCCAGAGGAATTAGCTGTTCTGGCAGAGGAGATCCGCACCTTTTTGATCGACAAAATCAGCCGTACCGGCGGCCACTTAGCTTCCAATCTGGGAGTGGTGGAGCTGACCATAGCCATGTTTCGGGCATTTGACCTCCCCAAAGATAAGATTATCTGGGATGTGGGCCATCAGTCCTACACCCATAAGATCTTAAGCGGGAGAAAAGATGCTTTTGATGAACTGCGCCAATACGGCGGCTTAAGCGGTTTTCCCAAACGAAAAGAAAGCCCTTATGACGCATTTGACACCGGTCACAGCTCTACCTCTATCTCTGCCGGACTGGGAATCGCCCAGGCCAGGGATTTGATGAATGAAGATTATAAGGTGGTGTCGGTTATCGGCGACGGGGCTCTCACCGGAGGAATGGCTTATGAGGCCCTGAACAATGCGGCCAGGATGCGGAAAAATTTTATCATTGTATTAAATGATAACAAGATGTCCATCTCCGAAAATGTAGGGGGTATGTCCAAATACTTAAGCGGCCTGCGGACAGGAGAGGGCTATAATGATTTAAAAAAATGGGTTACCGATGCCCTGGAAAAGCTTCCGGGAGCGGGACAGCCTATTATCGACAGAATCAAACGTACCAAAAACGGTATCAAACAGCTTATTATTCCCGGCATGTTGTTTGAAAATATGGGAATTACCTATTTAGGGCCGGTGGACGGTCACGATATGAAACAGCTTTCCCGTATTTTTAAGGAAGCAAAGCGGCTGGATCACGCGGTGCTGATCCATGTCATTACCAAAAAGGGAAAGGGATACCGTCCTGCGGAAAAGAATCCCTCCCGTTTCCACGGGGTGGATCCTTTTGATATTGCTACGGGAAAATCTTTAAAAAAGAAAGAAAATCCATCCTATACAGATGTATTTTCCAACACCATATGCCAACTTGGAAAAACTCATCCCGAACTGGTGGCAGTTACTGCCGCCATGCCGGACGGGACAGGGCTGAAAGCCTTTGGGGAGAAGTTTCCCGGCCGGTTTTTTGATGTGGGAATTGCGGAAGAGCATGCCGTTACCTCTGCAGCCGGTATGGCAGCGGCAGGGCTGAAGCCGGTGGTGGCGGTCTATTCCTCTTTTTTGCAGAGAGGTTTTGACCAGATTCTCCATGACGTGTGCATCCAGAATCTGCCGGTGGTGTTTGCCGTGGATCGGGCCGGACTGGTGGGAAGCGACGGAGAAACCCACCAGGGGATTTTCGATTTAAGTTACCTGACGCCTATCCCCAATATGACAGTTATGGCTCCCAAAAACCGATGGGAGCTGGAGGATATGATCCGGTTTGCCGTGAATTATGAAGGGCCTGTTGCAGTGCGCTATCCCAGAGGGGAAGCATACCAGGGCCTGAAGGATTTCCGAAAGCCCATAGAATACGGAATAGGCGAAATGCTTTATGAAGAAAAGGAAATCGCTCTTTTGGCGGCGGGAAGTATGGTGAGCACAGGAGAACACGTCAGGGAAAAGTTAAAGGCAGCGGGACATTCCTGCTCCCTGGCAAATTTAAGATTTATCAAACCTATGGACACCGGCCTTCTGGACAGGCTGGCACTCCGCCATTCCACCATTGTGACTATGGAAGAAAATGTGCTTCAGGGAGGGTTTGGACTTGCGTCGTCGTCCTATCTTTACCGCCATTATCCGGGGATCCGGGTGATCAATATCTCTCTTCCTGACGCTTATGTGGAGCATGGCAATGTGTCTGTCCTCCGATCAGGCCTGGGAATTGACAGCGACTCTATTGTAGAAAAATTATTGGCAGCGGAGCAATAAAACCATGAAAGAACGATTAGATGTATTACTGGTAAAACAGGGTCTGGCAGAATCCCGGGAGAAGGCCAAGGCGGTGATTATGTCCGGAATTGTCTATGTGGACGGGCAAAAGGAGGACAAGGCAGGCGCTTCTTTTGAGGACACCGTAAAGATAGAAGTAAGAGGAAATACGTTAAAATATGTAAGCCGGGGCGGGCTGAAACTGGAAAAGGCCATGACTCATTTTGGACTGAATCTGGAGGAAAAGGTATGCATGGACGTAGGAGCTTCCACAGGAGGTTTTACGGACTGTATGCTAAAGAATGGGGCAGTCCGGGTATATGCGGTGGACGTAGGCCGGGGCCAGCTTGCCTGGAAGCTTCGGAATGACCCCAGAGTCGTGTGCATGGAAAAAACCAATATCCGCTATGTCACCAGGGAAGACATCAAAGACCCTATTGATTTTTCCTCCATTGACGTGTCGTTTATCTCTTTAACCAAGGTGTTAAGTCCTGTAAAGGCCCTCCTTACCCCCCGGGGCCAGGCAGTATGCCTGATTAAGCCTCAGTTTGAGGCAGGACGGGAAAAGGTAGGAAAAAAAGGAGTGGTCAGGGATAAAAATGTCCATCTGGAAGTAATTCAAATGGTAATATCTTATGCGGAAAGCATTGGATTTGACATATTAAATCTGGAATATTCCCCTATCCGGGGGCCGGAGGGAAATATTGAATATCTGTTGCATTTAAGGAACCGTCCGGAAGGACAGGAACCGTCCGAATCCCGGGATTTGATAAATCCGGGGGAAGTGGTGGAGAAATCCCACCGGGAGCTGGAAACATGAACAATTTTTACATCATAGCAAACTCAAACAAAAAGGATTGTGTCTGGAAAACCGTAGAAGAGGTGGAGGGCTACCTAAAACGCCACGGCGCTCTGTGCAAAGTGCAGCAAAACGATGTGAAGGCAGATTCCGGCCGATATACCGACCGGTCCCAGGTCCCCAGAGAGACAGACTGCATTATCACAATCGGCGGAGACGGCACCCTGATCCAGGCGGCCCGGGACTTGGCAGGGAGGGATATCCCGCTAATCGGCATTAACCGGGGGCATCTGGGATATTTGACCCAGGTGAGACACAAAGAAGATATTAAGGAGATGGCGGACGCGCTTTTGGCGGATCGGTATCAGATTGAACAGAGAATGATGCTGGACGGAACCATTCTGCGTCAGGGTCAGAAGATTGCCAGGGATATTGCCCTTAATGAGATTGTACTGACTCATCAGAATACCATCCAGATTCTGCGGTTTGCCGTATATGTAAACGGGGAATTTCTGAATCAATATACAGCGGATGGTCTGATTGCCGCTACCCCTACCGGATCCACCGCTTATAACCTGTCTGCCGGAGGCCCTATTGTGGCGCCTCATGCTTCTATGACCATTTTAACCCCTATCTGTTCCCATGCCCTTAATGCCAGAAGTATTGTGCTTCCGGCGGCGGACGAAATCTGTGTGGAGGTTCAGGAAGGGCTTCAGGCAGCGGTATTTGACGGGGATACTATCGTAAAGCTGGAGCAGGGTGATCAGCTGATTGTCCGCAAATCCGGCCAGGTTACCCGTCTGGTGCGCTTAAAGCAGATATCATTTTTGGAAAACCTAAGCAGTATGTTGAATTTGACCTAGGGCCAAAGCCCGGAAGGTAAGATACAGGAGGATTGGGATGAAGGTAGAAAGACACAGCAAGATTGTAGAGCTGATTGGAAAATATGCCATTGAGACCCAGGAGGAACTGGCGGATTATCTGAATCAGGCAGGCTTTAACGTGACGCAGGCTACGGTTTCCAGGGATATCCGGGAGTTGAAGCTTACAAAGATCCAGGGAGAAAACGGAAAGCAGCGGTACATGGTTTTAAAACCTCAGGGAAATTTCAGCGACAAATATATCCGGATTTTAAGAGACGGATATGCAAGCATGGATATGGCCCAGAACATCCTTGTGATTAAAACCGTATCCGGTATGGCCATGGCGGTTGCGGCAGCTCTGGATGCCATCCGCTTTCATGAGATAGTGGGCTGCATTGCCGGGGATGATACTATCATGTGCGCGGTAAGAAGCGTGGACGATACCATTCTTGTTATGGATAAGATCCGCAGGCTTATCGCAGAATAGGAGGCCATATATGCTGTTGGAATTACATGTAAAAAACCTGGCCCTGATTGAAAAGGCGGACGTGGAGTTTGGCCGGGGCTTAAACATTCTCACCGGCGAGACAGGAGCCGGAAAGTCTATTATTATCGGATCCGTCAACATGGCTTTAGGCGGAAAGGCATCCAAAGACAACATCCGCCAGGGAGCAGACAGCGCCTATATTGAACTGCTGTTTTCCGTTACGGATCCGGAAAAACGCCAGGCACTAAAAGCCCTGGACGTAGAACCGGACGAAGACGGAACCCTAATCATTTCCAGAAAAATCATGCCTTCCAGAAGTACCATGAGGATTAATGACGAGACGGTGACAACCAGCCGGTTAAAAGCTATCACCGGCCTTCTTCTGGATATTCACGGCCAGCACGAGCATCAGTCGCTCCTTCACAAGTCCAGGCATCTGGAGATTCTGGACGCTTATCTCAATGAAGAAACCCACCATATAAAAGAACAAATCGAAGAAGAATACCGCCGGTATCAGACTTTGACCAAGAAGCTGGAAAGCTTTACATTAGACCGGGAGGGGCAGATTCGGGAAGCGGATTTCTGCCGGTTCGAGATCGAAGAGATCGAGGATGCTGCCATAAAAGAGGGGGAGGAAGAAGAACTGGCCCTTCAGTACCGCCGCTATTCCCACTCCAGAAAGATTATGGAAGGGCTTTCCGCTGCCTACGAGGCAGTCCATGACGACGGGATCAGCCGGGCTTTGCGGGAGATCGACAGTATTTACCAATATGACGAGGAAGGACTGCAAAATATCCGCAGTCAGCTTGGAGATCTGGAAAACCTGCTTAGTGATGCCGGATGGGAAATTTCTTCCTATATGGATAAAATGACCTTTGATGAAGAAAGCTTCCGTCAGATAGAGGAGAGATTAGATCGGATCCGAGGACTGATGGCAAAATACGGCGGGACCCTGGATATGGTTGTTAAAAATTTGGAAGAAAAAAAGAAGCGGCTGGAAGAGCTGGAGAATTACGACCAGGCCCGCCAGGAAGTGGAAAGGGATCTGGAACAATCCAGGAATCAATTAGAAAAATTATGCCAACACTTATCAAAGATACGAAAAAAGGGCGGGGAAGAGCTGAGAGGAAAAATTTACCAGGCCCTTCAGGATCTGAATTTTATCAATGTAGACTTTGCCATTGAGATTACCAAGCTCTCCCATTTTACTGCAAACGGTTTTGATGAGGTGGAATTTAAAATATCAGCAAACCCGGGAGAGCCTGCAAGACCGTTAAAAGATGTGGCTTCCGGCGGCGAGCTTTCCCGAATTATGCTTGCCATCAAGGCGGTTTTGGCAGATACAGATCAAATCCCAACCTTAATTTTTGATGAGATTGATACGGGAATCAGCGGACGGACCGCCCAAAAGGTGTCAGAAAAGCTTTCTTACATTGCTAAAAGCCATCAGGTGATCTGCATTACCCATCTGCCGCAGATTGCCGCCATGGCGGACAGCCATTTTGAGATTGCCAAGGCTGCAAAGAAGGGACGCACCGCAACCACCATCCGCCGTTTAGAGGATGAGGAAGCAGTCCGGGAGCTGGCAAGGCTCTTAGGCGGAGCCGAGATCACGGAAACTGTTTTGAACAATGCGGCGGAAATGAAAAAATTGGCAGAACAAACAAAGCAAGGTTGACAAACTCTGACAGATTACAATTTCTGTTTTGACCCATACTAAAAGGTGTAGGCGTAAGTTGACAAAAGCGCCAGACACGAGAAGAGGAGGTATGGTCATGACAGAAAGGCAATATTTCTATCGTGTGCTGCGCCGGACATTCTGTGCAGCACTTTTCTTTTTGGCCGGGTTTTCCTGGTATTATGCAGACAGATCGATTCCGGACGAAGTGAATATTGTAGCGGAGGAGGAAGAGCTGTTTCGGCTGAATCTGCCTTTTACCACCAGCTTTGAAAGCGAGAGCAAAGAGGTGGTGCTGGGGGGCAAATCCAATATTCCTCAAGGCCAGGTACGAATCACCGGAGGCCAGCCCATATCCCTGTATTCGGATACCCAGGGAAGCTACAAAGTAGGGGTAAAACTTTTTGGATTATTCCAGTTAAAGGAAATGCGGGTTAATGTGGTGGACACCCATTATGCAGTACCCTGTGGGATTCCGGTGGGGATCTACTTAAAATCCAACGGCGTCATGGTAATCGGTACCGGAACTATTACAGATACAGCAGGGGCAGAGATTGAGCCTGCCAACGGCATATTAAAATCCGGAGATTATATTGAAGCCGTAAACGGAAAGCCTCTGGAAACCAAGGAGCAGCTGATGGAGGTGGTGAATCAGGCCGGATCCAACGGCACGGGAGCGGTGGATCTGACTATCCGCCGGGATGGTCAGGAGATGGATGTAACCTTAGATACCGTAGCTGCTCAGGACGGAACCTACAAGCTAGGAGCCTGGGTCCGGGACGATACCCAGGGAATCGGCACTATGACCTATATGGATCTCAACGGCAATTTCGGCGCCCTGGGTCATGGCATCAGTGACGCGGACACCGGGCAGGTAGTATCCATTGAAGGCGGCTCCCTGTATGAGACTCAGATCATGGGAATTGAGAAGGGAGCCGCAGGAAAACCCGGCGTCATGAGCGGTATCATCTACTATGGGCCCCAGTCCGAGCTGGGCACGGTTACAGGGAATACAGAGGAAGGAATCTTCGGAACCGCAGGGGAAAAGTTAAAAAGCCGCATTCAGGCTCAGGCCCTTCCTATTGGCTACCGCCAGGATGTCCAGCCCGGAAAAGCCATTATCCGCAGCAGTATTTCCGGGGAGATAAAGGATTACGACATTGAGATCGTGAAGGTAGACTATTCCACCACCCACAAAAGCAAAGGAATGGTAATTAAAGTAACAGATCCGGAGCTTCTGTCCCTGACCGGAGGAATTGTCCAGGGCATGAGCGGCAGCCCGATTATTCAAAATGGTATGCTTATCGGGGCCGTTACCCATGTATTCGTGCAAGACTCCACCAAGGGGTATGGGATTTTTATTGAAAACATGCTTTCCCATTGAGCCCGGGCAGGACAGGAGCGAAAAAGGTGCGATGCAAGTTTACTTGCAAGAGCACCTTTTTTGCGAGTGGTCTATGCGGCGAAAGCCGCACAACCGATGGTGCGCGAAGCGTGCCAGCGGTTGCCGCCCGGGCGGAGTGAAAAGAAGAGGAGGAAAACAGGAGTTTAGGGGCTTGCTCACTGTTTTGCCCTCTTTTTTGTATAATGAGTATACGTATAGTCAATGCCAGTTGTCTTTTGAGATGACGGATGCTACAATGATATATGAACAGTCCGGAATACTTGGAAAACACGGCAGTGGAATATACTGTTCATCCGCAGGATTTAGTAGGAAACTATCTTTCTAAAGAATTAGCGGAGAGCAGAGAAGAGCTATATCTTCACCGGTTTTTAGGAGCTTTACTGTCTCCGGCTTTGAAAATGCTGCGTGCAGGGAAAGCAGATGATGAAATTTTGGAATTTACAGAGCTAACAAAAGAGGCATTGAACTCTTTGAAGGAGCAGGTATGTACTGCATAAGTTAAAATGGAATCGTCCCGATCTGTATTTTTGGAATCATTTTTTGAAAGGATGGAGCAAACAGTAATTGCGAATCTTATAACTTTTAGGTGTTTACTGATGAACGAAGGGCCTGTCGGGAAATAGCGGTTTATGCTCCTTAACCTTAACCTTAAACTTAACTTCAAAGTTAGAATAGATTAAAAAAGTCAAGGAGGCGGCACTTTTATGGAATATCGCAAACTTCCTCATGGCGAGGAACAAATCAGCGTCATTGGGATGGGATCTTCGGTGATAGGAGAACAGCCAGAGAAAGATATTATCGAAACAGTAGAATTTGCGTTAGACTCAGGGATTAACTATTTTGACATGGCGGGCGGCCACGCAAGTATCTTTCCCGCTTATGGAAAAGCATTAGAAGGAAGAAGGAAAGAGGCAAAGCTTCAGGTGCATTTTGGCGCGGATTATTCCACAGGCGCATACGGATGGACAACCAACCTGGATACAGTTAAGAGGTCTGTGGACTGGCAGATGGAAAAGCTGAGAACGGATTATATTGATTTTGGATTTATTCACTGTCTTGACGAGGAATCTGATTTAGCAGCCTATGAAAAACATGGCATCCTCAATTTTTTGATGGACATGAAAGCCCAGGGCGTTGTAAAGCATATAGGCCTGTCCACTCACGCGCCGGAACTTGCAAACAAGGTAATGGATAAAAACATCCTTGATATGCTGATGTTCTCCATCAACCCCATGTATGATTATGGCCAGGGGGATTATGCCAGAGGAAGCGACAGTGAAAGACAACGGCTTTACCGCCGCTGTGAAAAAGAAGGGGTCGGGATATCGGTTATGAAACCGTTTAATGCAGGACAGCTTCTTGATGAAAACAGGTCTCCGTTTCACAGGGCAATGACCACAGCGCAATGCATCCAATACGCGCTGGATAAGCCAGGTGTTTTAACGGTGGTAGGAGGCCCGGGCAATGTCGCACAGCTTCAGGGAATTCTGGCTTATCTTGACACAACGGCAGAAGAACGGGATTACTCGATCATCAGCACGCTCACACCGGATGAATCAATTGGGAAGTGCGTGTACTGCAGGCATTGTCATCCCTGCCTGGCAGGGCTGGATATTGGACTTATCAATAAATATTATGATCTTGCCTTGCAGGGAGATACTTTGGCAAGGGAACATTATCTGACTCTTGAAAAAACGGCAGCCGATTGTGTGCAATGCGGACATTGTGATGGGAGATGCCCGTTTAAGGTAAAGCAGATGGAACGTATGATAGAAATAAAGGAATATTTTACTTGATTTTCTGAAGACAGCCATATAAAACGATACATTACCCTCAGTTGGAAACCTTTCTCCGTGTCGCTGATGCAAGAAATTTCAATAAAGCGGCGGTGGAAGGTTTCATCACGCCGACTGCAGTTATCAAGCAGATTAACCTGCTGGAAGAAAGCCTGGGCGTTTCGCTATTTGAACGGACATATCGGGGGCTTATCCTGACAGAAGCGGGAAAGTCTATGTATCAGGACGCGAAATATATCATTCAATACTGCAAAGATTCTGTGGACAGGGCGAAAAATGCCAGAGAGATACTGGGAAACCTGGGGCAGAATATTGACGTAGTGGCTGGTATTTTTGATGATACAATGCTGGATCTGCGGCTCTGTGCCGGAGTGCAGCTTCCAATGGAGCCATTATGTGGATGAACTGCGGGAGGACCTTGAGGAAAACCACAGGCAGATACAGATTCATACAAGATACATTTCCAGGGATAAAAGGGTTTAATCGTCGCAGCCTTTATCGTATGAAACAATTTTATGAAACTTATGCGAATTATGAAAAAGTGTCACCACTGGTGACACAAATCAATTGGACCAACAATCTGCTTATTTTGTCGGGAACAAAAAGCATTGAAGAAAAAGAGTTTTATTTGAGATTATGTATACGAGAGAATTATAGTAAGCGTGAGTTGGAAAGACAATTAGATAGTGCTTATTATGAACGTTATATGTTATCGAAGGGGAAAGCACTGCCTGAAGGGATAAAGAAAATAAATCATAATCCATTTTTTGATTCCTACGTCGTTGAATTTTTGGATTTGCCAAGTCCATATAAAGAAAATGATCTTAGGAAAGCACTGATCTTAAAAATGCGAGATTTTATCTTGGAATTGGGAAGGGATTTTACATTTATTGATGAAGAATATAAAGTGCAGGTTGGCGGAGAAGATTATGCGATAGATTTATTGTTTTTTCATCGAGGGTTGCAATGTTTAGTGGCGTTTGAACTAAAGATTGGAAAATTTAAACCGGAATATGTTTCAAAAATGGATTTTTATCTGGAGGCGTTAGACAGACAGGTGAAAAAGGAGCATGAAAACCCAAGTGTAGGATTGATCTTGTGTGCAACAAAGAATGATGAGGTTGTTGAATATGCAATGAGCAGGAG
>CAJUJM010000101.1 GCA_910586755.1 uncultured Lachnospiraceae bacterium | reverse complement strand
AGTAATGGCAGATGTATTATCTCAAAGTCAGATAGACGCGCTTTTAAAATCCATGCAGTCCGATGACGGGCCGGTAGAGGAAGAAAAAGTAGTCGAAAAAAAGACCGAAGAAGCGTCAGCTAAATATAATAGATACGATTTTTACAGCCCCAGAAAATTTACCAAGGAGAAGATGAAGATTCTTACCAGCGTATTTGAAAACTACGCCAGAATCCTTACTTCCCAGGTAAACGGTATCTTCCGTGTAATGACAGACATCACTGTATTAGAGGTTCAGGAGTGCCGGTATTATGAATACGTCAATTCCTTCCACGAAAATGACTGCCTCACACTGATAGATGTCTTTATACAAGAAAAAGTGAAAAACAATGTGCCTCTTATGCTGTTTATTACGCCTGGCATGGTGATTACTTTAATCAACCGCATGCTGGGAGGCGGCGACGAGGTAATAAAGGTAGATCTGGACTACCGCTATTCGGATGTGGAGCTGGCTCTTTACCGGCGGGTGGTGGATTATTGCACCCAGGCCTTAAAAGACGGATTTGCCAACTACATCAATATGCAATTTAAAGTTCAGCGGGTAGAGGAGAATCCCAGTATGGTTCAGGACGTAGGACTGGACGAGACGGTTGCTGTTATTCATTTGAATGTGGATATGGCGGGATACTCGGTGGAAAAGCTCCGTCTTTGCCTGCCCGGCACCCTGCTGGAGAACATTTTCCATACAATTGATCACCGCAAACATATTGCCCGGGGCTTCTCTTATGAGAATAACAGGGAAAGTATTCTGGATAATATCCGCTACTCACAGCTTCCGGTAACCGGACAGTTAGGGAAAGTAGAGCTGGATGTAAACGATATTTATCATTTGCGGGTAGGGGATGTAATTGATTTAAACAAACCCAAAAATGGCCTTGTTACTCTGTATGTTGGAAGACAGCCGTGGTTTACAGGAGAGATGGGCCGCTACAAGAAAAATGTGGCAGTACGTATTCAGGACAGAATTTACGAGAAAAAGGATGAGGACCAGGATGCGGACCAGCTGGAAGCGGCAGACAGCGAAGAGTATGTAAGGCTGCGGCAGATGGATTTTGAGGAACCGGGTATATCCCAGTAAAATAAAGTATAAAGAAGATAACATGGAAGAGAGGTAATAAAAATGGCGAAAATTATGTTAGTGGATGATGCAGCGTTTATGCGTATGATGCTTAAGAAGGCTTTAACTGCAAATGGTTACAGCGATTTTATCGAGGCTCAGGACGGAGCTGAGGCAGTAAAGAAATATGATGAGGAAAAACCGGATATGGTAATCATGGATATTACCATGCCCAACATGGACGGCCTTCAGGCGCTGAAAAAAATCAGAGAAAATGACCCCAGTGCAAAGGTGGTAATGTGCACTGCTATGGGCCAGGAGAGCATGGTTGTAGACGCTATCAAATCCGGAGCAAAGGACTTCGTAGTAAAGCCTTTTAATGAGGAAAGAATTGCTCAGACTGTGAATAAGATTTTAGGAAATTAACCTTCAGGAGGTATTGAAATGGCATTTTTAGGCTCATTTGATATTTGCGCTTCCGGTATGAGCGCCCAGCGGCTTCGCATGGATATCGCGGCGGAAAACATCGCAAATATTGATACCACAAGAACTGAGGCAGGCGGCCCTTACCGCAGGAAAGACGTTCTTTTCCAAAGCTACGGGGAAAATTCCTTCCAGGAGGCAATGAGAAACGCTTCCAGAGGACAGGGATTTACCAGCCGGCATGCCGGCGTAAGGGTATCTGCTATTATAGAAGACACCAGAGAAATGAAATTGGTCTACAATCCGGAGCATCCGGATGCAGACGCAGACGGATATGTGACCCTGCCCAACGTAGATTTGCTTAAGGAAACAGTTGATAGTATGTCAGCCACAAGGTCTTATGAAGCAAATGTGACTGCTTTAAATGCGATGAAGCTGATGGCGCAGAAAGCATTGGAGATTGGAAAATAAGAACTGTAGAGGAGATTAAGGATGGGCGCTATCAGCTTTAATGAAATGGAAATAGATGCCATAGGCGAGATTATGAACATCAGTCTCGGCGCATCGGCAACAGCGGTTTCCACCTTACTTGGTGCAACCGTAAATATTACCACTCCCGTTGTAAAGGTTGCCAGCAGCAGTGAGTTTGAATTCCACAAGCTGGAACCAGCAGTAGGGGTGGAGATTGCCTACGTAGAAGGAATAGAAGGCAGCAATATTATGATGTTCAGCCGCAATGATGTACGCATTATTGTGGGTATGCTCATGGGCATGGAGATACCGGAAGAAGAATTTGAGCTGGATGAAATCAATCGCAGCGCCATCTGTGAGGTTATGAATCAGATGATGGGTTCTTCTGCAACGGCATTGTCTGAATTCTTAGGTATGACGGTGAACATCTCCACGCCGGTGTCCTTTGAGGTGGAAGACGAGCAGACTTTTAAAAATAAGTATTTCCCCACCGTTGAAAACCGGGTGGTGGTTCGGTTTGCCCTGGAGGTGGAAGGAAAGCTTAACAGTGAATTCTTAAACATTATGCCGGTAGAACTGGCCAAACGCCTTCTGGCGCCTTTTGAGGACAGTTTCAGCCAGGCGGCTCCTGCGCCTGCTCCTGTAGCTCCCGTCAAGGAGGAACCGGCGGCAGAACCGGCTTCCGGCGGTATGCTGTCTCAGGAAGAGATTGAAAAGCTTTTGCAGGGCTCGGCTTCTGTTCAGGAAGAGACACCGGCGGCCCCGGCGGCAGAACCGGCTTCCGGCGGCATGCTGTCCCAGGAAGAGATTGAGAAACTTTTGCAGCAGAGTTCAGCTCCCGCTCAGGAGGAACCTGTGCCTCAGCCAGCTCCCGCGCCTCAGCCGGTCCAGAACCAGCCCCAGGCAGGAATGGCCCCCCAACAGCCGGTTATGCCTCAGATGGCGGCTCCGGCATATGCTCAGCCGGTTTACCAGGCAGCGCCTCAGCCTGCTGCAGATCCTATGATGCTCCAGCTTTTAAATCAGATGCAGCAGTCTCAGATGCAGATGATGGAATTTATGAAGGAGCTAAAGGGCAAAGAGAGAGAAAGAGAGCCTCAGAAGCCCAGAGAATCTGCTGTGATTCATTCTGTGAATTCCTCTTCCTTCGAATCCGGATTTGACGAGGGAGTAGAAGCACGGGAAAACCAGGAAATGCTCATGAAGGTTCCGCTGGAAATTTCTGTAGAGATCGGCAGAACCAAGAAAAAAGTCAAGGATATTCTGGAATTCACGCAAGGGTCCCTGGTTGTTCTGGACAAGATGGCCGGCGAGCAGGCGGATCTGTACGTAAACGGCCAGTGTATCGCCAAGGGAGACATTGTTGTAGTAGAAGACAATTTCGGAATCCGTGTAACGGAGATTATTTCCCGCAACATCAACCCGGAGAGTTTGTAATGATAGAGGGGTTGATGTCGTTGGCAGGGGCGATTCTGATGGTGGTCTGCATCCTGGCTCTTGCCTGGTGGTGCAGCCGTATGCTGGGGAAAGGCTGGGTCGGCGCCACATCCGGGAGGAACATGAAAATCCTGGAACAAATACGTGTGGGGACAGACAGATCCCTTCTTCTGGTAAAGCTTGGCGGCCATGTTTATCTGATTGGCGTCAGCGGAGCGGGGATTCAGCTTATTGCCCAGATAGAGGATGAGCTGGAAGAACCAAAAGAGCCGGAGCAAAGAGACAGCAGTTTTTACCATCTTATGAAAAGCTATGCATTTACCAACCGGAAAAAGGAGGGAAGTAATCAATGAGCGACCTTCTTACAGGTTTAAACGGAGGGAATGTCCCTGCCCTTGACCTGATTATCCTGATGTCCGTGGCGGCCCTGCTCCCCTCTATTGTGGTGATGATGACCTCCTTTACCAGGACCATTATCATCCTCTCCTTTACCAGAAACGCTATGGGCGTCCAGCAGAATCCGCCCAATATGGTTCTGATAGGGATTGCCTTGTTTCTTACCCTTTACATTATGAATCCGGTAATCGGAAGGATCAACGAGGAAGCTTATCAGCCTTATGTCCAGGGAGAGATCAATCAGATGGAGGCTGTGGAGAGAGCAGGAGTGCCCTTAAAGGAATTTATGCTCCGCAATACGGAAAAGAGCACGTTGGACCATTTTGTCCAGCTTTCCGGAACGGAGATTCGGGAAAATGTGGAGGAGTATTCCTTTGCAGTGGTGACGCCGGCCTTTATGACCAGTGAGTTAAAAAGAGGCTTTATGGCCGGGTTTTTGCTCTACCTGCCATTTCTCTTAATTGACGTGGTAGTGGCCACCACCCTGATGTCTATGGGTATGGTTATGCTGCCGCCTGCCATGATATCCCTTCCCTTTAAGCTGTTGTTGTTTATTACCGTAGACGGATGGGAGCTGTTGTTTACCAGCATTGCCCGGAGTTTCCGGTAAGGGCCTGAAAGGAGGCAGTTATGAGCAATTTAGAGGTACTTGACATTATGTACCAGGCATTTATGCTTGCCTTAAGGATAGCCCTTCCCTTCTTGCTGGTGAGCATGATAGTAGGTATAGTTATCGCCATATTCCAGGCGGCTACCCAGATTAATGAACAAACCATGACCTTTGTGCCCAAACTTTTGGCTATTCTGGCCATGATGGGAATTATGGGAAGCTCCATTCTGGTAATGCTCCAGGAGTTTATGACCTATATGTTTTCCCTGATAGCAGGGGGATGATAGAGTATGCTGATACTGTTTTCCCTGATTGTCATGCGGATGACAGGGGCCATTACTTTTAATCCTGTATTCGGACGGACCAACTTTCCTGCCAGTGTGCGGGCCTACTTCATCTTTGTACTGTCCCTGATGCTCTATGTGGGGACGGGAGGCAGCCTGGTTCATGAGCCGGGCACCATGATGGAATACGGGGTCATGTTAATAAAAGAGCTGTTTTTTGGATTTACCTTAGGCTTTGGCATGGAACTTTCCTTTTTGGTGATCCGCTTTGCATCCGGGATTATGGATCATTCCATGGGTCTTAGTATGGCTCAGGTGTACGATCCCCAGTATGGCGCTCAGATGACTATCACCTCCGGTATGTATTATGCTTTTATGGTACTTTTATTTTTTGCCACCAACGGACATTTGCGGCTTATGGGAATCTATTACGGTTCTGCCCTGCGGATTCCATTTGGTATGGTAACATTGAGGCCGGAACTTTCCTTAGAGATTTTGGATATTTTTCAGCAATGTATTCTAATGGGCCTGCAGTTTGCCTTTCCAGTGGTGGCCATAGAGCTGGTTGTTGAGGCGGCAGTGGGGATTCTCATGAGGATTGTCCCCCAGATTAATGTGTTTGCCGTTAATTTCCAGTTGAAAATTATTGTAGGACTTATGATGCTGGTATTTTTATTCAGCCCTATGTCAGACCGCTTATTTTCAATTCTCAATGAAATGTATACATCCCTGCAGCACCTGGTAGTGCTGATGGGGTAGTTTTGTCCTGAAAGGAAGTGATGGCGGTTGGCGGCAGAGCGCGGTGGACAGGAAAAGACAGAACAACCGACTAGTAAACGGCGGAAAGACGCCAGAAAAGAAGGAAACGTATTTCAGAGTAAGGACATTGTCACAGTCGTTATGCTGGCAGGGATTTTCCTGATGATGCGGCTTATGATGCCCTATATCTATACCAATCTTCGGAATTATATGAAGTGGATTATAGAAGGAATCAATGTAGACAGCTTTCTGTCCTTCCAACTTTTCAGCACAACAGTTCGGGTAATGCTTCAGAGTGTGCTGCCCCTGCTTTTGGCAGCCATGATGTTAGGGATTCTGTCCCATGGAGTCCAGACCCGGTTTAATATATCGTTTTACCCCCTAAAGCCAAAGTTTGGCAAGCTGAACCCCTTAAAGGGTATTAAAAATATGTTTTCCCTAAAGCGGGTGATAGAGCTTCTCAAAAACCTGCTGAAAATCATCCTGCTTTTGGTACTGCTTTACAATATCCTGAAAGATGACGTAGTCGAGATTGCCAGGATGGTAGATATGTCCCCCATTAATTCGGCGGCTTTTATGATGAGCATGGTGTTTAGCCTGGTGATGAAGGTCTGCCTTGCTTTTGCAGTAGTAGCTTTTTTTGATTTCCTTTATCAGCGCTGGGAGTATGAGAGAGATTTAAAGATGACTAAGCAGGAGGTAAAGGATGAATTTAAGCAGACAGAAGGAAATCCCGAGATAAAGGGAAGGATCCGCAGCCTGCAGCGTCAGATGGCCATGAGCAGAATGATTCAGAAAGTTCCTCAGGCCGATGTCATTATCCGAAACCCGACCCACTATGCAATTGCTCTAAAGTATGATCCCCATGTAAACGGCGCCCCTATGGTGCTGGCAAAAGGCCAGGATGAGCTGGCGCTGAGGATTATCAGGGTAGGGGAGGAAAACGGAGTATTTATCACAGAAAACAGGCCTTTGGCCAGAGCTTTATATGAGTCCTGTGAGCTGGACAGGGAGATCCCTGCAGAGTTTTACGGGGCGGTGGCGGAAATCCTGGTATATATTTACAAGGCCAGCCACAGAGAAGATATGTTTACATAATTAAGTGAGACAGATGGAGTAACGGATGAAGAACTTATTGAGATATTCGGTAGTATTTTTTGTACTTACTATCATATTGTTGTTGATTATACCACTGCCGGCCGCTTTGGTGGACGTGGCGATTATACTGAATATGTCTTTATCCATGATGATTTTGGTTATTACCATGACCATCCGGGAACCTTTGGAATTTTCTATTTTTCCCTCCCTGCTGCTGATTACTACGCTGTTCAGGCTGGGAATTAATGTATCTACAACCAGAAATATTCTTACGAATTCAGGATCCTCCGGCCAGGTGATTAAAGCCTTTGGAGACTTTGTACTCCAGGGTAACGTGGTCGTAGGCTTTATCATATTCCTTATTATCGTTTTAATGCAGTTTATTGTAATCACCAAGGGCGCAGAGCGAGTGGCTGAGGTTGCCGCCAGATTTAACCTGGATGCAATGCCGGGTAAGCAGATGGCAATTGACGCGGATTTAAGCTCCGGGCTTATTGATGAGCAGCAGGCCAAAGCAAGGCGTGCAAAAGTTCAGCGGGAGGCTGATTTTTACGGAGCCATGGACGGCGCCACAAAGATTGTAAAGGGCGACGCCACCATGTCATTAATTACCACGGCGGTCAACCTTATCGGCGGCAGTATTATTGGCGTTATTCAGTCAGGAGACACCATTGGTCAGGTACTGAACACCTATTCTATCGCCACAGTAGGCGACGGTCTGGTGGGACAGATCCCGTCCCTTCTTATCTCCACCGCAACCGGTATGATTGTAACCCGCGCCGTGGCGGAGGGAAGCCTAAACGAGGACGTTTCCAAGCAGTTTTTGGCCCAGCCCAACGCCATTATGATGAGCGGTATCGCGGTGGCGGTTCTGTCGGTAATTCCGGGCATGCCTGTTATCCAGCTTCTGATTGTGGCGGCAGTGCTGATAAGCGGCGGTTATTACATGTCGAAAAAGATTCAGTCAGAGCCATCCTATATTGCTGCCGGAGCCTATCAGGAGGCAGGCAGAGGAGTGGAAATGGGAGGAATGGCCCCTGCCCAGCAGGAGGCTGCAGCCGCCAAGCCCCTTACGGAAGAAGAGTATTACAAGGATGTGAATAACGTTTACACCCTTCTTACAGTAGAACCTATAGAGATGGAATTTGGCTACAGTTTGATTCCTCTTGCAGATGAATCGGTAGGCGGAAGGCTGATCAGCCGGATTGTCATATTCCGCAGACAGTATGCTCAGGACATGGGCTTTGTCATTCCTTCTATTCGGTTAAGAGACAGCTCTGGGTTGGGAACCAATCAGTACAGTATCAAGATTAAAGGCGAGGAAGTAGCAAAGGGAGAGATCCTTATGGACTACTACCTGGCGCTGGAGCCGGAGTCCCCGGAGAAGGAAATCGACGGAATTGAAACCATTGAACCGGCTTACGGTATTCCCAGCCGGTGGATCCGGCCTGAGGACAGAGAACGGGCTGAGCTTTACGGTTATACGGTTATCGATCCCCTGTCGGTTATGGTAACCCATCTGACCGAGGTGGTGAAGCAGCATGCATATGAGCTGATTAGCAGGCAGGAAGTGGTTCAGCTTGTGGAAAACGTCAAAAAGACGGCAGAGCAGCTTGTAGACGAGGCTTTCCCCAATATTATTACTTACAACCTGTTTCAGAGAGTGCTTACAAGCCTTTTAAAAGAAGGGATCCCCATCAAGGATCTGGAGACTATTATAGAAACTATGATGGAGGTTATTGCTGATACAGGACTTCCGGTAAAGGATACCGATGCGATTGTAGAGCGTATCAGAACTGCGTTAAAGAGAACCATAACCCGAATGTACTGTGAGGATGGAAGCATGAAGGTTATCACTCTGGATTCTGAACTGGAACGCACTATGGCTGGTTCTCTTACCAAGGGCGGAGACGGACATTACCTTGCTCTCAGCCCGGATATTCTTCAGAGTATTATCCAGCAGACAGCAGAACAGCTGAGAAAGTTCAACGGGATTTCTCAAAGCCCGGTGATTTTGACTTCCCAGATTATGCGGATTCATTTCTACCGGCTGATTGAGCAGTTTTATCCCAATGTGAGGGTGCTTTCCTTTAATGAAATTGCCAACAATGTACAGATTCAGTCCATCGGCAGCCTGAACCTTCAGAGCGGGCCGGAAGTGGCAAACTGGAAGTGAGGGGCAGATTATGGCAGGCATTGATGAGTGGAAGGATAAAACAAATGAGGAGCTGTTTGCAGTTTATAAACAAACGAAGGACATTTATGTTAAGCAGGAACTTACCCTCAGGTATCTGTATATTGTAAAAGCAGTGGCGATTCAGACCCAGAATCTTTACTCCGGCTTTGCCCAACAGGAAGATATTATTAATGAAGGCGTCATTGCCATCATGAAAGGGATTGACAGATACGACCCGGAGAAGGATAATAAGTTTGAGACATTTATATCCCGGCGCATTCGGGGGATGGTGATAGACCAGGTAAGGAAAAATGACTGGATGCCCAGAGATTACCATAAGCAGAACAAATCCATTGAAAAGGCCAGAGAACATCTGTCAGAAGCAATGGGACGTTCTCCTTCCGATGAGGAGCTGGCAAAGCATCTTCAGATGAATGTAAAAAAATGCCAGAAGATCCAGAGGATGAGCACCATGATGAATGTGCTGTCCCTGGATATGATTATGGGAGACAGCGAGGAACGCCAGGCTTTCCAGATAGCAAACAATGACGCCGCCTCACAGCCGGAGAGAGCTTATCTCCAGGGGGAGGTGGTGAAAACCCTGACAGATGCCATAGAAAGCCTTAAAGAAAAGGAAAAGATGGTTATCTCGCTATACTATGTGGAAGAGCTGAATATGAGCCAGATTGCTCAGGTCATGCAGGTCAGTGAACCGAGGATTTCTCAGATTCACAGCGCCGCTATTAAAAAGTTGAAGACTTATATGAACAAATATCTAATGTAGTGACAAGGAGAGAAAAGCGATGTATGATGGGTTTTATAAACTTGCGTCAGGTATGCTTACCCAGAGCAGGAACTTAAATGTGATCGGCAATAATATGGTGAATGTCCAGACCCCCGGCTACAAGCAGGACACCATGGTCAGCACTACCTTTCAGGAAGAAATGCTTTACCGCACCGGAAGGACGTCTAAAGCAAATCCCGAACCTCTGGCCACTACTTCCAGAATTAAGGCCGCAGACAGGACCTATGTCAACTATGAGCAGGGAGGCTTTGAGGTGACAGACGGCATTTTCGATTTTGCTCTTTCCGGAAACGGCTTTTTCTGCATTCAGACCGCAGGAGGGGAACGCTATACCAGAAACGGAGCCTTTGCCGTGGACAATGAAGGGTATTTAGAGCTTCCGGGAATCGGCCGGGTCCTTTCCACAGAGAACCAGCCTATCCGCATTGAGAGTGAAGATTTCAGCGTGGACAGCAGGGGAAATATTACGGTTTCCCTTCTCAGGACCGGAGAAGAAGAGGACAGCTATGAGGAAGAACAAGAGGTTCAGCAATACGGGGCCCTGAAGGTGGTGGATTTTGCGGATTATAACCAGCTTCAGAGGGAGGATAACGGAATTTTTTCCACAGGTCAGGCTCAGCTTCCTGCCGGCTTAAACGGAGGGGAGACAAAGATTATCTGGCAGACTCTGGAGAAATCCAATGTCAATATGGTAAATGAGATGACCGCAATGATGTCGTCCCAGAGAGCCCTTCAGGGCGCGGCTCAGGCTCTCAAAATGTATGATCAGATTATGAGCAAATCGGTTACGGATATAGGAAGGCTGTAAGGAGGATACCCCAATGAACATGTCGTTTTATGTAGGAGCCATAGGAGCAGATCACTGTTCCAGAAAGCTTGGAGTAATTGCAAACAATCTTGCAAATGTAAATAACAACGGATTTAAGCCTAAGACAGCGGTGTTTTCAGAGCTGCTTAACTACAACCTTAACGATTCCCCGGAGGCAGTAACCCAGCTTACCGCCGGGGCAGGGGTAAAGGTTCAGAGAACGGATACCAATTTCGGAGTTTCCGGTATGCGGGAAACCGGCTGGGAATATGACTATGCCATTACCCAACCCAATGCCTTTTTTATGATTCAGGATCCGGTATCCGGGGAGATTACTTACACCAGAAGCGGCCGCTTCCATCGGGGGGAGAGAGAGGACGGATTTTATCTGACCACAGAGTCAGGAAAACTGGTGCTGGATCAGAACCGGCAGCCTCTTCTGCTGGAGGTAGCAGATATTGAGGCCATGAGGGAAGCCCTGGAGGGCGGCGATTATGAGGAGGATTACGAAGACGATTACGACGAGGAGGACGAGGATGAGGATCTGCCCAGAGTAAGCATTTATACGTTCTCTAACCCCAGCCGCCTGCTTAGTGTGGGAGACAACGAATATACCACAGGGAATACCGGAATGGAGCCCATCTTGGTGGAGCATCCGGGCCTGGAACAGGGAGTTCTGGAAGGATCCGGAACCGATATGGCAAAAGAGCTGACCAGAATGATTGAATGTCAGAGAGCCTTTTCCTTTGCGGCAAGACTGGTTACCACTTCCGATGAGATTACAGGAACCATTAATAATTTAAGAGGCTAAAGGGAGGGATAAACATCAGTATGAAAATCAGAAATTATGAAGACATGAACCTCCAGGAGCTGGACGTGATGAAGGAGATAGGAAGTATTGGCACCAGCCATGCGGCCACTTCCCTGTCAAAGCTTCTGCAGAAGGAGATAAGAATTACCCTTCCTGAGATCAGCGTTTTGGGATACGAGGAGGCTATCGGGCGAATCGGAAACCCGGAAGAAATTGTTACCGGCGTGCTGGTGAAAATGGCTGGCCAGATAAACGGCCTGATGCTGTTTCTCTTCAATGCGGATTTTGCCCATGTAATCTTAGAGAAGCTGATGGGGCAAAGCTGCAAGGATTTTATGGAGCTGGATGAGATTGGGTATTCAGCTCTGGTGGAAGTGGGAAATATTATTATCTGTTCCTATGTGAATGCATTTTCCAAGCTGGTGGGAGTGGATATTGACCTTTCTGTTCCCAGCGCTACGGTAAATATGCTGGGCGGTATCCTTACCGTTCCTATCGCAGAATATGGTTATGAAACAGATAAACTGATGTATTTTAACGCTGACTTTCTTATGGAGGGGCAGAAGCTTCCGGGCTGGCTGCTGATGCTTCCGGATATCCGCTCCCTAAACGATATTCTTGAAAAATTAGGGGTTTGCTAATGTTTGAGAAGGAATTAAAAGTAGGAATTGGAGACATGAAACTTACCAGGAACGAGGGGACCATTATTACATATGCCCTGGGTTCCTGTATTGGTATTACTTTTTATGACCCGCAGCTCCGTTTGGGAGCTTTGCTGCATATTATGCTGCCGTCGCGGGTGGACACCAGAGATGCCAATCTATTTAAATATGCGGATTCCGGGATTCATGAAACGGTCCGTAAACTTACAGCTTTCGGCCTGGTAAAGTCCAGGACCATAGTAAAGATCGCAGGCGGAGCTAAAATGTTTGAGATCAGCGGCAATGCGGATTTCGGAAATATCGGACAGCGCAACGTGGTTTCCGTGAAGCAGACCCTGACGCGGGAGGGGCTGCGGGTGTCTGCGGAGGATACAGGCGGAAGCTACGCAAGAACCATGATTTTGAATATTCAGACCGGGGCTGTGTCAGTAAGGACCTTTGGACGGGCTGAAAAATTCTTATAGTAAACCTGCATGCGCCCGGAAGCGGACGTACTGCCGCACAGAAAAGTCTGGCGGGCGCATGGGGCATACCTGAATGCATGCCGCCTATCCGGCGGCGGATTTTCATAGTAAAGGGAAGGAGAACGCAGGCAATGGAAACACATGAGAGAGATAAGATTTTGCTGGAATCAGGAACCAACGAGATAGAGGTAATGAAATTTACCGTACAGGGAGAATTCTATGGCATTAATGTAGCAAAGGTGCAGGAAATCATCATGAGCTCTAAAGTGAAACCTATGCCTCACGCTCATCCTTCTGTTGAAGGCATTTTTAAGCCCAGGGATACCCTGATCACGGTAATCAATCTTTCCCACTATCTTTCCGGCGAGATGGCTGAGAAAACCCCCAGAGATTTGTTTATCATAACCAATTTTAACCGGATGACAGTTGCTTTCCGGGTACAGAGCATTGAGGGCATCAGCCGGATTTCCTGGAAAGCTATCCAAAAGCCGGATAAGACCCTGGCAAATGGCGTGGACAGCATTACTACCGGAATTGCCCAATGTGAGGATCAGCTGGTATCAATTCTGGATTTTGAGAAAATCGTAGCCGAGATTTCACCGGAAACTACCATTCAGGTGTCTGAGGTAGAGAGCCTGGGCGTCCGCCCCATTAATAATGCTCCTATTGTGGTGGTAGAGGATTCTATTCTTCTTGGCAGAATGATTGACGATTCTCTGGAGCGGGCTGGCTTTACTCAGATTACAAACTTTAACAGCGGCCAGGAGGCATGGGATTATCTCAGAGCTATCGGCGATGATCCGGCCCTTTATCAGAAAGTAAATCTGATTATTACGGATATTGAAATGCCGGAGATGGATGGACACCGTCTGACCAAGCTGGTAAAGGAACATCCCAACTTAAAGAAACTTCCGGTTATCATCTTCTCCTCCCTTATTGATGAGCAGATGCGGAAAAAGGGAGAAGAGCTGGGAGCCGACGAACAGCTT
>CAJUJM010000100.1 GCA_910586755.1 uncultured Lachnospiraceae bacterium | reverse complement strand
TAGATGCCGCTAATGCCATCGCAAACAGAAACAGATCGGTTCGTTTTCCCTGCTCAGGCCCTGTTTTTTTCATATAACGGGCAAAATACGCCCCGCACAGAAACTGTGTGTGCAGGCCAAACTCCATGGGCAGTGTCAGTGGAAGCCGGTACATAGAGTGTCCCCCAAAAATATCCAGGACCGCATAAAGACAAAGTACAAAAATCGGCGAATAGCGCCAGTGAAAGACTTCCCGAAGCAAAACATAGGCTGACAGAAAAAAAACTGCAATATGAATGCTCTGTAAGTACAGCATACTGCTGTAAATACGAATCCCAAATAAAGCGTACAGACAATAAATAAAGCAATGCATTCCTTCCGGATAAATGCCGTTTGGAAATATTTTTCCCTCTGCCAGCTTATTAACCCATCCATGATGGAGAAATACATCGTATACCCCATAAGAATGGACCTGGAATGACCCATAGGAAAAGTAAAGAGTTCCAAAGCCAACCACAGCCATCAGAAGAATCCATTCCCCTTTCACTTTGGGAATCCCCTGTAGCTTTATTTTATCCTTACCTGCCAGAAACCATTGAAACCAGCCTTTTCGCAGGACAGCTGCCAGAAAAATTCCATAGAACAAAATGGCAACCAGCCTGATATGTAAAATCCCAAAGAGGCCTAGCATAAGGACAACGGTATTTATAATAACAATTTGAACCGTTACGCAGAAGCTGAAAATATCTCTCTTTGATTTTCCTTTTAAATACTCTCCAAAGACAACGGAGGGCCATAGAAACATTAAAAATGTATATCCGGCCAATACTTTCACATATTCTAATATCCAATATGCATCCATATCTCTATCCTCTGTCACATTTTATTTCCGCGAGCAACGAACCAAATGTGCATACTCGCATGAACACCTGGCAACTGCCGCCAGGGCCAAATATCCTACAGCTTGCTGCTGGGTATTTGACTTCGAGTTTCCTTTTAGGGTGTTCCGATTATCAGCCTTCCCCATGTCTTTGCCACAATCCAGCCTAAGCCAGGATGTCTTCTAATTATCCACATGGCTGTTTTTCTGTATAGGGAAACCTTGCGGGAATTCATGAAAACGTCCTCATATCGTTCCAACTCCTCCATACAAATTCTCCAATTTTCCGAGTCTGGAGAAAAATCATGCCTGCTGCTGCGAAGGGCTTCTTTATACCAATAGTCTATAAATAAGAATGTATATAAAAGCTTATGCGAGCTAAAACCCGGGGCACAAAACTTCTCCCCTATAGCCAGAATTGGTTGCAAGGCATAGCAAATTTCCCTTGCAGTATAGATTCGGGTTGACGAGCTCCCTTCATGTTTACAATAAAAATAACCGTCAAAGTCCAATCTCTCCACAAAACCTCTGCAGCGGCCTGCATATTCACAGATAAAAGCAAAATCTTCAAATGCAACTACATCCTCAGGACAAAATATTTCTGGTTTTCCTCCTTGTCCTATAATTACTTCACGTCGGAACAGAGCAGCGCAAAGACTCATCTGAATCTGTTCCCACATAATCATCTCCAGCGCCTGGTTAGGGCATTTTTTCCTATCCTTGCCTGGGGCATGTTGATGAGGTTTTGGAACTCCTGCTTCGTCACAAAATATAAGCCTGCATATGGATAAATCATTTCCCCTTCCCAGACTGTCAGCTAGCTTCTCGATCATTTCAGGATGAATCATATCGTCAGCATCTACAAATCCAATATAATCCCCCCTTGCAAGCCTTAATCCGTAATTGCGAGCCCTAGCTGCCCCTCCCCTGGGAACCGTAACCAGTTTAAACAAAGCTGTCTGAGGCTCATTCTTCCTTTTAAAGTCTTGTATCACTTTCTCTGTATTGTCAGTGGAACCGTCATTTACTATAATCAATTCCAGATTAGTGTATGTGGAAGCAAGAATACTTTGAAGGCAGCGCTCTATTCTGGATTCTTCCTGGTAAGCAGGTACGATAATAGAAACCAACTCATTCATACTATAACATCAATCCATTTATCAATTACTGTATTCATTTCCAAAACCTTACTTCTTTCTATGCTTTTTTGTCTATAATGAAACCTTTTTGAGGCATCTTCCAATAACTTCAAAATTGCCTCTGCCATTTTCCTTTCTCCTAATTCAAGTGGTTCTTGATGCTGATACATTTGTCCGCTACATACCGGAATCAATACGCCGTATTTTTCTTCTGATACATCCTCTATTCTTTTTCCTGCCGCATCTAATTGAGGCGCCAGTATCTCCCGCGCACCCGAATGTACATCTGCCGCAATGCATGGCACTCCACAGCAGACAGCTTCCACCAGAGCATTGGGATATCCTTCTGACAGCGACGGCAAGATAAAAACATCTGCCAATGCATAATACCAAAACGGATTTTCAGTGTATCCTATAAAAATAACTTTTCCCCCTAAATCGTACTGATTCACCAATTTTTCCAAGTACTCTTTTAGCAAACCGTCCCCAATAAGCAGCAATTTGGCATTTTTCTCCTTTTTTACTACTTTTGAAAAAGCTCTGATTAAATGCCATTGCCCCTTTTCCTCAACCATTCTTCCTACTGTAATTACAATTTTCTGCTCATTTGCAGGGAGGACTTCAACCTTTTTATTTTTGGGAGGAACCTTCATCCTCTCCCGTAGCCATTGGCTATCGTATCCATTTATTATGGTTCTGGTTTTACCCTTTGATATTTTCAGATATCTTATTAGTCCCGAAGTAATCTCTTCTGAAACACTTATTATTTTATCTGCATGAACATATATCAATTTAATTGATAAGATAACTCCTATCTTTCCAAAAAGTCCAAGTCTGTTATTAATAGGATTACTGTGGATGGAAACAATAGTTTTACAATATTTATTTCCCGAAAGCACATTGGAAATATTGGAACTTGGCAAAAAGCTGATACATGCCCTATAGTGGTTTTCTTTCTTTATCTTCCTTAAATAGAAGGTTCTTTTAATAACTTCTCTCAAAAAATATAAAATCGTTTTTCTTTCTCCACACCCCGGAAGAGAGAGAGACAATATTCTTCCTTTATATGGATATTGGATAAATGATTTATTATTTATCAGGATATCAACATGCCAGTTATCTGGAAAATGAGTTACAATATTGGACAACGTCCTTTCTGCACCACCCCCTTCTAATGTGGAAATTACAAATAATATCTTATTCATCTCATGTCCTCTCTGTTTAAACACTCAATACCTTAAAATATTTTATTTCCGAAACTCCTTCGGGACCTCTAATACTGTGTGATACCAATGCATTAAATCTGCTATCAGCTTGTAAACCGGATAATATATACATCCCAAGTAGAATACTATCCTCCTGCACCAGTCCACTTTTGGAAAAAGAGCCTGCCTTTTTTCAGTTTCTATTAAATTCTTTACATATTCCTTTAATTCTCTATCACTATTTCTTTTTCCCATCTCCTGCCACAAAACTAAATTACAGAGAAGACACCACTCCGTATGTACAGCTTCCGTTATTCTCCCCTTCTTTGTTTCATAGTCACAGATAGCCTTCTGACATTCATATCTGCTTCTGCAGGATTCTACAGAATAGTCTCCTTCTCTTCTTCTGTTTTTCCTGTAAAAATACCAGTTTCGAAACAATACGGTAACATCCGCTCCATTGGATATCAACTGATAAAGAAACCATGTGTCTTCACCGTGCGTCAGATTTTCATTAAACCGGATTGCTTTTACTCCTTCCCGGAGAATCATTTTTCCTCCAATTGCATTAAGCTTTACCTTTGTATGATGAAAAAAGTAAGGATTTCTTGCCTTATGATTGTCCAGATAACATCCTTCCCACGTCTGCCTGTCTTCCTTTTCCCAGACAGCGGACTTTTGAATCCTTCCCTTCTCTGCATACTGCATACCGGCAGTCCCTATCACTCCATGGCTCTCTTCCTGCAATTTGTACAGAGCCTCCAATAACTGGGGATGTATCATATCATCACTGTCCAGAAAAAAAAGGTATTCTCCTTCTGCCGCTTCTATCCCTGCATTTCTGGCAGCAGATACCCCTTTGTGTTCCTGAGGGAACAGCCGTATCCGGTTATCCCTCCTGCACAATTCTTCACAAAGTTCTTTACTTCCATCCTTTGAGCCATCATCAATCAAAATCACTTCAATTTTTGTCCAGGTTTGCTCCAAAACAGAGTTTACACAGTCCTCCAGGTATTCTTTTGTGTTATAAACCGGAATAATTACCGATATTTTTTGATTTTCCATCTCATCTTCCATAAGCTTCCTATCATCCTTTTTCTGTCTTTAAATTTTACGGCAAGGCTATATCTGCGTCTGATTTTCCAATACTGGATCCGCTCCTTTGACTCCTTATCCTGAATCCGGCATATAAAAGCGATTTCATCTACCAGTCTTTCATAATCCTGATATTTCTTTTCCTCTTCCTCTTTTGTCAATATCCTTCTGGAATGGCTTCCCGGCCTGACGCAGACCCCGTACAGCTTTTCCGGAATGGTTGGACATTGATGGTGAAACATAAAGGGCAGCAGCATCTGAAAATTCTGCCCCACATCGTATTCCGGAATCCGTCTCCGGGGATAAATTTTAAAAAAGCTTTCTGTCCGCAGCATATAACATCCGCAGCATACATAGGTCCTTCCTTCTAAAATATCCCAAAACAAATCCTCTTTGGAGATGTCTCCGGTTTTCTCATCCGCTGGCAGCAGTGTTCCGGTTTCCTGCTGAAAATAATAGCTCAATGACCGGACACAGTGATACCCTGGATTCTCCTGTAAAAACCTCACCCGTGTCTCCACAGATTCCTTCTCAAGACGGTCATCACTGTCCGGCCAGATAAGATATTCTCCGGTTACATAGGGGAATCCCCGGTTCAGGGCAGCCGATGCATTTTTATGTTCCGATTGTACAATCCGATAATCATATCCTTTTGATACAAACTTTTCCCTATAGCTCTCTGCAACCTCCAGCGTTTTATCTGCAGAACCATCATCAACCAAAATTACCTCTAAAGAAGAATAAGTCTGTCCCAGAATAGAATCCAACATAGATGACAAATGAAGCGCTCCGTTAAATACAGGAATAACAGCAGATACTTTATCTTTTATAAATATTTCCATTTCTGTTCCTCTTTGCAGGACTATTTTACTCTTACAAACCCCATATTTTCGATTTTATACACCATATCACATTCGTTGGCCAGGCTCATATGATGGGTTGCTATCAATAAAGTCTTATTGCCTTTTACCTGTCTGATAGAATCGATTACCGCCTTCTCTGTCTCCATATCCAGGGCAGCGGTAGCCTCATCCATAACCAGCAATTCAAAGTCTTTATATAAGGCTCTTGCCAGCGCAATTCTCTGGCGCTGTCCTCCTGAAATCGCCGTCCCGTTTTCCCCTATAATTGTATGGATTCCTTCCGGCAGCCGGGTAACCTCCTCCCACACCTGGGCACATTTTAAGCACTCTGTTACCTTTTCTTCGTTTACTTCCTTTTCGAAGAAAGCAACATTATTACATACGGTTTCTCCATTTAAGTATATGGTCTGGGGAATATAACTTGTGATGGTCCCGATATCAGCCTGGCAGCTCCCTTTGCCATCCATGCAGGTAACAATATCATAGTCATCATACCGGATACTTCCTTCCTCGGGTTTCAGCAGTCCAAGGATCAGATCCAGGAATGTTGTTTTTCCAATACCGGACACCCCGATAACTGCCACTGAACATCCTGCCGGAATATGGATAAAGGCATTTTCAAATATTTTTCTCTGTTTATCGTAGGAAAAGGTCAGATCCTTCACAAAAAGGCCCTGGTGGAAGGTCAGTTGTTTCTTTCTGGTTTTTTCTGTCTCCTTTTCCCTTTCTTTTATTTCCCGATACCGTTCCATCCCTTCTCTGAAAACTTCATAAGATTTCTGAGAAAATTTCACATCATTCAATCCGCCGATAACGTTATATGCAATGGGGATCATCTTAATCAGCATTGTAAGGTAGACCACCATTGAGGCAAGAAAGAGTGTGGTGTTTTCTCCCGGATTTATGAGAAACCAGCCTAATATGAGAAACATTACTGTCATTACAAGATTTTGCATAATGACGCTGACCATGCTCTTTTTATATTGAAATTCCTTTTGTGCCCAGGTATATCCCTGCCCCACATTCTGATACTTTTGTAACATAGAAGAGGAATCTCCGGCAATTTTCATTTCTTTAAAATTTCCATATGCGATAGTTACCTGTGCGTTGGCTTTAATGGCATACATTCTGGCCCTCTCGCCGTAAGCTCGTATCTGGTTCTGATAGAAAAAAAATATGGCCGCCATCAGTATTGTAAAGGAAATGCTGCTTATGATCCCAAACCATTTTGACGAGTATATCATCACCGCAAAATATCCTGTCATGGTTAAGATGTTAATCCAGATACCTGTGCATGCCACAATAATATTCATACAGCTTTGTGTATCGCTGCGGATCAAAGTAATCGCCTGCATAGGGCTTCTCTGATTATGATGCAGTAAATCTTCTGTCAGAAGCAGCTCATATAATTTTTCAGACCATTTTTCCGCCCCATTATATAAAAAGCGGCTGTGGATCCGGCTCTTATAGAGATCAAAGAGTCCTTTTAAAAAGGAGATGCCTCCCATAAGAAGAGCAAACATTCCCATCTCCTTTAACGCCCGCTGTTCCTCTAATACAATATTGATAATATAGATAATCACAGAAAAATTAAAAAGATCCGCAACCGGGCTGATAAAATCGGCTATAGCCAGAATCTTCCAGGTTTTTTGCTCTTCTCTTTCTAAAGTTCCTGTCAGGTACCTAAACATCTCCATCATTGTGCTTTTTCCTCTGAAATACGTACCGTTTCCCCGGCAGTTTTGCCGCCAGCCTGAAAAGGGGTATGATTTTATAAAGCAGCATAAAAGCTCTTCTCCCTCTGGCTGCGCCGGTTGGCTGTATCAGCCTTGGCTGTAATACGTCTTCCCCGCTGCATTGAAACCAGTTAAATTCTTCTTTTATTTCATTCCAAATATTTTTTGCCTTTTTAGAGTGTGCAATTACCACAGAAGTTCCCATCCCGTCATCCATCTTTGGCCTGACACCTTCGATCCCCCAGAAATCACCTATGGTAAAGTCACTTTTCCTGTTTACTGTGCAGAACCGGCAGCTATGGCAGGACGGACGCAGCATTAAATTTTTAAAATATAGTATGCAGTAAACGTCCTGATAAAGAGAGATGGCATACTCCTTCCCACCGATAATACAGGAACAGGTATGTCCATTATCCCTGTTCCGTTTATCGCGGAACGAAAAGTCCGTCATTTTCCCTCCGTGCGCCCGTTCCAAATATTTTACATAATCACTCCAGATTCCGGGAGAGGGGACTCCATAGCATATCAAGTCCACTACAATAAGCCTTTCATAGGGCCGATTCAGATAGCGCATAAGGGCGTCTGCCTGGCAGGGAGTTCCGCTGAACAATACCCATCTTTCTTCTTTCAGCTCTCTCTCTATTTTTCCATATATCCCTTCCATATTGCTCTGGACGTATTTTGTTCGTTTGAGCTGCTGGAGCTGCCGTTCATCTTCCACGCCCTTATGGATGACCCTCATCGCCCCGTCATATCCTGCGCCGTAAACAATTCCCTGTCGGCTCAGCACATATTGTGCCAATATGGAAAACATACCGCCGGATGAACTGGAATATCTCACAGCTTTATTCTTAGCCTGAACCCCCAGATAAAGGTTTTTGTCCGCTTGTTTTTTATCCTTCCCGGTACATCTGCCTTCAAACCCATAGTGATTCGTAGGGCACACACCCCTGCATTTCCCGCAATGGTTGCAAAGATCGCGGTTCATCTTTGGGTAGAGAAATCCTTCCTTATCCGGTCTCATCTCAATTGCTTTTTGGGGACAGATTTCCCTGCATGCGCCGCATCCGCAGCATGTCTCTTTTTTTTCATGTCCTTTCATAACTGTCTCCACCCGGAAATGTTCTCAGCCAAAGATATTCAGGTTTTTCATTAAAAACTCTTCCCCCAGCTTTGCGCTGTCTTCCATCCGCTTTTCAACCTTACTCCAGTCAATATCCTCTCCTGCTTCTGTATTTCCGTTTTTTTCATACAATCTGCTTTCCAGACCAGAAAGCCGCAGAATATTACTGATCCGTTCTCCCGCGGCGGTATGTGCAAATACCGTAAACTTCTTTTGGTAAATAATGCTGAATGCCGTCACATGAAAAGAATTGGTTATTACATAATCTGCCTTGTGAATAAGTCCTAAAAACTCCGAAGGCCCTGCCGTATAGACAAGTTCAAAGTCTTCGTCTAAAATATTTATACCGCTTTCAATTTCAACAACCGGAAGCCCCCGGCTCTTTGACAGTTCTTTTGCATACTCAAACAGCTCATCATTTTTTTCCGTAATAAATACAACAATATATCCTTCTCTGTCCGGCAATCTTTCAATTTTCTCCCATTCTTTCCTCTTTAACAAAAATACCGGATCCGGAACCATTAAGACCTCTCCGGAATAAAGCTGTCTGATACAGGGAATCGCCGCTTCCTCTCTGACAGAAACCGCATCCACATGCTTGATAAGCTTTGAAAACTCTTTTTCATATTCTGTTGGAAGAGATCTGCTTCCCAGACTGGCGGCATAAGAAATCACCTTTACTTTATTTCTGTTTGGGAACGCACCGAAATATGCTGCCCTTAATCCACATGTGATTTTTGGATTCCAGATTTGATCGCTTCCCACTATGTAATATTGATACGGCAGCCGCCTGAGCTGATAAGTGAAAAATATCTTTTTCTGTCCTTTTTCAACGAGATACCTTTTTCTGAACCGCCGCATGCTGGCTCTTCGCACAAAAAAAGACCTGCCCTTCTTTAAATTACATGTCCAACCGAATAATCCCCATCCAAAAATTCGTAATACATTCCCTGAAGGCACATAAGGAATCCACCAGTGCCTTCCTGTCATAAAAGGAGGTTCATATGGAATTATGTGGGCTTTCAAACCTTTCCTTGTCAAATACCGTTTCAGGCCATAGGCCTGCAGTATCCCGCCGTAGTTGTCTGCACAATGAAATGTTAAAATCCCTACCTCTCTCATACTCTCTCCTCCGGTTTAGCATCAGCTTAAGCCCTGTCCTTTTTCATCTTATTTAAAAAGGACACATAATCAAAATCATCTAAATACCGTCTTTTTAATGCCTGCTTTTTGAAATAGGTTATAACGCCTAATTCTTTCTGATCCTCAAATCCTTTTATATAACAGGCAGATGGAAATTCAGGATATTCTATACGGGTGAAAATCACTTTATTTTTAAATGGCAGCTGCTCAAATTTTTTGATGGTTTCATAGGTACAGCCATCCTTTTCCGAACCAATAATCATAATATTCTCCCAGTTGATCCTCTGCTTCCGCTCCTCCCACTTCCTTCTGCCCTCATCAAAGCTGTGGTAGTGGATAAAATAAATTTTAATATCACCCAATAACCCTACCGGGCACGTGGCTTTTTCTTCTGACTCCACCGGTTCCTGTTCCATATACCATCTAAGGTTTCCTGCCATTTTCACAAAGTCATCCATCTCCATGCTCAGGTTTACGGTAGGGGTACGATATTTCATCCCCAAGTCATAATACATAAGAGCTCCGCTGCAATTTGAGCTTATAATTGTAACATCCTGATTCTTTAATCTCCATCGCTTCCTCTTTTTATAAACCAGCCATTCCAGTTCCCTTAACTTGTTGAATATGAAATTCAAGAGTTTTTTCATCCTTCTGTCCTTTCCATTCCCAATTCATACAGCGGCTTTTCCCCTGATTGCCTGAAATAGTAGCAGACAAAGTCCTCATCCTCATAATAAACATTCAGCACGGACGGATTTCTCTTCGAAAATTCCTGGCACCAATTATATGCCTTCGATTCCAGGAGAGTACGGTTTTCAAGCTTCAGATACATAGACCAGGCGTTTTCATATTCCGGCAATTCCTTATCCCCATCCGCTTCTGAAACCTGTCCGGCAGCGATATCAGGAGCCTGGCTGGCGGCGCTGTCAGGATATCTTGAGGAATATCCGGCCCAAAATGGCTCTAAATATTTCTCCTTCCCCATCCATGAAGGCCCCTTAAAAAAGTGGGACTGGCTGTACAGAATAGGCCTTTTTTCTACATAAATAAATATATATTCTGACGGGAGCGTATAAGAGCCCCTGCCGGAATTCTCCACAAAGGTCAGCAGCTCCTCATGCCATCCGTATTGAACAACCGGGTAGAGTTCATCTGTCGGCGATACAATGGTGTAACTGTGCTGCGGAAATGTATTGATGATAGATTCCGTTACCATTGCCGCCGCATTATAGCGTGACAGCTCATAATATAAAAATCCTCTGAAATTTCCGGTCTCCACTGTGATTCCATAGATTCCCAGGCATGACAGGAGCGTTATAATCCGCACTCTTAAGTCACTGCAGAAATATAGCAGGCTGAATAATGCCGCATCCATGGGCATAACCATAACCGCAAGAAGCATCATATGCCCGGCGGCAAAAAAGCGTCCCTCCGGTATTATGTCCGGAAATCCCATCATAGGAGCAGCATATACCAGGATATACAGGACAGATACTATAATGGCATACGGGTATCTCCTGCACTTTTCCGCGAAATACTGCAAATAAGCTTTTCGCTTCATCATCCAGCAAAATACAGCAGCCAGCAAGGTGAAAAGAAGCATCCATCCGCCTCTTTCTTTTCCATATAATGCCCCGTATCCTTTCTCATAAATCCAGATTACCCGGTTTAAAAGCCCTGCAGTAATACTGATATCGTTGCGTTCAATATTTTGAAGCTCTCCGCTTTCTTCCTGACTGGAATCTATTTCTTCATTTTGTCCTCTCTGTTCTCTGCTTTGCTCCCCGCTCATAGTATCCACAGCCCAATGAATCGAACTGCTAAGGGGAATCCCCCTGGCCAGTGCTCCGGCCATAGGTATTCCTGCAATCAGGCAGGAACTAAATGCCCATACTGCCAATGGGATAAAGTACCTTCTGCAAAATATCTTTTTCAATGCAATTACAATAACGGAAATACAGAAAATCAATCCCATCAGCGCAGTGTGGAAATGGGTCATAATCCCAGTTGACAGAGATATCGCAAAAAGGAACAGATTTTCATCCCAGTAACGCTTTGTAGTATCAAAGCATTTTTCGTCAAAATAGTTCATCAGGTGAAGTCCGCACAGAAACACGGTATGAAGCCCAAATTCCAAAGGCAATGTTATTTGCAGGCGGAACATACTGTGTATCAGATCTGCATTGCACAAATCCAATATTAAAAATAATACCAGTACAAAGATTGGCGTATATCGCCAGCAGAATATCTTTCTAAGCAGCAGGTAAGCCGCCGCAAAAAAGATTGACACATGAATTACCTGTAAAAACAGCAAAATGCTGTATACCCTGATGCCAAATAGAGTATGCATACAGTATATAAAGCAATGCATAGCCTGGGGATAAACGCCTCCCTCAAAGATCTTCCCTTCTATCAAGCCGTAAATCCACTGATGATGAACGTATAAGTCCCCATATCCGTAAGAATATATTTGAAACGCCCCATAGGAAAAATAAGCCATCCCATATATAATCACAACTAAAAGAATTCCGTATTTCCAGAACAAATCATATAAATCCCGTTTTCTTACCCTTCTTTTTCTTTTCAACCACTTAAAACAAGGGATTATCTCTTTCAAAAATGCCCATATAAAACTTCCGTAAAATATCAGGCGGATAATCCACTGATTTAATCCATGAAAAAGTCCCAAAGTAAGAACGGTTGTATTGATAATGACAATTGGCACTGTGACGCAAAAGCTAAACCGGTATGTTTTTGATTTTCCTCTCAAATGTCCTGCAAATACTACGGATGGCCAGAGGAACATTAAGAACAGGTATCCCCAAAATACCTTTCCGTATTCTGATATCCAATACCACGTATCCATAGATTTCCCCTCTCCATCCTGTTGTTCTATTTTGCTTTGGCCTATTGGCTTAATTCAATAGAGCCCAGATAGTAGCCATATCTCTCCTCGTTCTGCTGGTTAGCCAGTCTGATATGGGTTCCACTGGCCGAATCTACCATGACAAAGTAGATTCCATACCTTCCTTCCGAAAGCTTTGCCAGAGAAAGCTCTTTCCGGAGAGAAAGCACAGTTTCTGCCTCATCTCCTCCTGCCAGCCGGCACAGCTGTCCCTCTACAGAGTAGGCCAGGGGTTCCTCTTCTGTCCCCTCTTTATAGAGAAACAGCTCCATTTGGGGATTTCTGTAAATAGGCGCGAATCCCACATTTCGCATTTTGATGTTCACAGAAAGCATGGAACCTCTTCTCTTATAGGTTAACTGGACCGAATCAATCAGAAAGCGGTATCCCAGATGGCGTTCTACATAAGTATAGCCATCCATGCCGTTAAAGCATCCATCCTCTTCCACCAGGGTATCGGCCCATTTCTTCAAAACTGACGCATCATGCCATTTGTTCAGATAGGTGACATGCATGGCTTTCAGATCTCTCAGTGCGTTTGGCAAATCATTATAGGGGTTATCCACTATGGTCTCTCCCCCATTAGGCACCAGGCGGCACAGCTCCTTTTGAAAAGCCAGCTCGTCTTCCCTGCTCCACTTCTCTGTCCACCCGGAATCTGCCGCACTCCTGTTTCCATAAGTCCCATAATCGCTTTCGCTTCCCAACATACCGTCATTAAACAGTCCCAGACGTCCCCAAAGCGGACTGATATGGGAATATCCTTCCATGCCAAGTTCCTCCGGCCTGCAGGGTAATATTCCTTCCGGCGTCTGATCTGCCGGTATCAGGCTGCGCCACTGGGCCGGTGTGCGAACTCCCAGATAGGTAGATTTATCTGTCACCTGTGCCAGCTTTCCGGCCAATATCCTCCAATTTTCCTCTGTGTCATGCCTGCTTCCGTTCATCTCCCCCCAATTACCTGTAAAAACTCCCTGAACAATGAAAATCTGTTTATGGTGCTTTTTCAGCGTATCCTCCAGCTGTTCCATATGCTTTAGAATGATTTCCAGGCTCTCAGGCTCACTCTCTTTTACCTTTCCCTTCCGATCATATACAAAGCGGATAATCAGCTGTTTCTCATAGGTTTCCAATATGGTAAGCAGTTCTTCTATATTGTCCAGTCCCTTCTGGCTAATCTCCCCTTTTTGGTAGGATTGCAGATTGATCTGGATAAACATCAGGCTGATATCCGAAATGTCCGGATACCATTCTTCGATAAATTCCCTGTAATCCATTCCCTCATCCGTGATCAAGAACTCATATAACTGGTAAAATCCTCTGTTGGGATTATTCAATTTACGATCGGATTCTGTAAAGGTCTCCTCCCTGGTGACTCCATTCAACCCTTTGGATCCAAATGGGATTAGTTCCTCTAATTTTTCTGTTTTCAGGCTGCATCCTCCTAATAATACTGCACAAACCAGAGCCGCCATGATGTTTCTCCCTGCTTTCTGCATATTTATCCTGTTACTCAATTTTCGGACAATCCCTCCTATATACAAGGCCAGAAGGTTTGGGGCCAATCCCCCGTTTTAAAATCCGGCCGTTGCAGAACACATGAGTATCCAGATTTTTCTCTATCCAGCGAAGTCTTGCATAGGCAACGCTCCAGCCTACAAGGCTTCCAATCACCAATCCGATCCCGTACCAGATCTCTGTCAGACTCATGGCAAAGATACTTCCAATCAGTGTTGCGGCAAAAAAGCTTACGGCTGTCATAGCAGCGCCTGTCAGGTCATTAAAATAGTACATAAACAAAATCGCCGCATACATTAGAAACAGGATAAAATATCCCGCTGCCAGGCAAGGATAAATTCTTAAAACCGAACCCCCAAATCCAAGTCCGGGCAGGAACACCACACAGAACAGGTATATCACAACAGAAATAATAAATTGTATCCGTACCAGATTCATCAGCTCAGTGGACAGTTGTCTGAACATCCGGTTCCTGGCATTTTCAATATCCGCCTTTTTTCCTCCAATAACCGCCTCCGAGTAATTTCTGTATTTCTCATAAAAATGCATCTCAATATTTGTGATAAAAATAATGGTAGCGGATATGTTGGTAAACATGGCAATACAGGAAGCCATGTCATAAGGCTGGTTATAAATAAAGCTGTCGGCAATGATAGCTCTTTCCTCATGAGTCCAAAACACGAAATTGTGAATATAAAGACCAAAAATGTAGAAAAAGTTGGTGACCACCAGTTTCCACCACTTCTTAAAATACCCCAGTACCGGCTTATACCGGTTGCTGTTTTTCACAAAATATCGTTTTACAGCAGCAAATTCCATGGCAGCTATCAAAAAGAACCCCACTGTAAGAGACAAAAGCATGCTCCGCGTAAGTTCCCATCCCTGCCGGACATTGAGAAACAGGCACAGAAGGAATGCCGCAGCCATCCCTACGAGGAAAAGCAGTGAAGTCCTTTCATAGTCCTTACAAACAGAAAGGTATACCAGGGAATAGAATACCAACACCATGGAAATATAGGAGCAGAAGCCGCAAAACACGTAAAAAACTTCCACTCTGCCTGCAAAGTGCTCCCACAGGCAAAAAGGAATCCCCAGAAGGCAGCTAAAGGCTATATTCATGGCCAGTCCCAAATAGAAGCAGGGCAGAATATCCTGGAATCGCTCTTCATAGATGGCATCCTGTGTATATTTAAACAATACGGCATTAAAAGGGGCCACTGTCAGCAAACCAAAGACAAATGTATACAGGATCGTACAGGAGAACAATTCTCTTGTCAGATAATCTACCTCATTGAATCCCAGAACTACCCCCATAAGGAGGATGGTCCCTATCACCAGAAGCACCGGGGCTATGGTAATAATAATACTGTAAGTAAAACCTATCAGATCCGCTGCAATGGATCTTTTTTCAAAAATACGGTTTAGCTTAACTCCTACTCCTGCCATTATTCTATCCCTCCCTGCTGCCTGCAGCTTTTGATTCCTCTTCCCATTTTAATTCCATACTTTCTGCAAAGTCCTGATATATCTTTTTGTACTCATCCTGCATGTATTGGAACTGGTACCCGGTTTTCACTCTCTTATAGCCATTTTCCCCCATCTGAAGACGCAGCTGTGTATTGTGTGCTAATGATACTATGGCCTGCTGGATCTCCTGGACATTCATAATGCGTGTAACAATCCCGGCTGCTCCAAAGTCATCCTTTTCCCCAAGGATCAATCCCCGGCAGTTGCCTACATCTGTGGCAATAACCGGCTTTTTAGCCGCAAAGCTTTCCAGAATCGTAAGAGGCTGCCCCTCGCTGATGCTTGTTAAAAGAGTCATATCCATTCTGCCATAGTACTCCCTGGCTGCAATCTTCCCGGTAAATACCACATCCGAAACTCCCATAATCCGCACCAGTTCAAAACAGCTCTTTGCGTATTCTTCATCTTCCTCCCAGGAGCCCATAATCCACAGCTTCAGAGAAGGTTCTTTCTCTTTTGCAAAGCCAAATGCCTGTATCATGGTCATAATGTCTTTTATGGGGGTCACCCTCAGCATGGCTCCTATGTTGATCTTTCCCTGATCTTCCTCAAGCTTTCCCGGAATGTCCTGAAATTCTTCTATCCGGATTCCATTGGATACCACCCTTGTTTTCTCCGGCGGACATCCTACTTCTATCTGCAGTTCCCTGGCCTGTTGATAAAGGCTGGTCACCAGATCTGCCCTGGCGTATGCAAGATTTGACATTTTTCTGAACTGCTCCATCCAAATTGTCTTATAAATCCCCTGAACCCATTTGGCTGTGAGCAGCTCTTCCTCCCGCTCCCTGGTATAAATACCGTGCTCTGATATCACCAGACGTCCCCCATGGATATGCTTAGCCATGCTTCCCAGGACCCCCGCGTATCCGGTACATACGCAATGGTAGATGTCCGCTTTGGGTATCTTCATTTTCATCGTGGTAAACAGAGTCAGATAAATGGAGCGCATCATCCATAAAAAATCCGAAAATGCCAGCTGACTGTAATTTAGCTTGTAGAATTCCGTAACTCCACGAAAGAAGTCTTCTCCCATAAGCATATCGTTCATAGATATCTCTTTTTTCTGGAAAAAGTCAAATAGTATCTCCCACTGTGTTTCCTGGCCTAGGAGAAGCTTTCTCAGCGCGTCATACTCTTTTCGGTTCATGCGGGTTTTGCGCTGTCTTTCCCTCTCCCAATCCACATCGTCAAGGTACAATTCATGGATCTCCGTCACATTATCCGGCAGATCGTAAACATATTTTCCTCTCAGAGAACGGTTTGCCACGATAGCCAGGATCACAAATTCCTGATTTGGAAAGGACTTTATAAGACTGTGTGTCCAGCTGGACACGCCTCCTACCACATAGGGATAGCATCCCTCTGCTATTATGCATATTCTCATGATATTTTCTTCCCTTTTCTTTCTGTTCCGTCACAGTTCTCTTTGCCCCACAGAGAGCCGGATCCCACTTCTTTATTTTATCCGGATAATCACTTCCGGCTCCTCTGCCTGAATCAGATACACCTGTGCTTCTACTTTCTTCCAGCTTCCGCCTGTTACATCTTTTATGGTTCCCTCGCCTAGCCTTAAAAGAAACCATACCGGCATATTAGGTCCTGCCACCTGCAGCCTGATAGAATCATTCTCTCTGCTTTCTGTATAATCCATGGCAAGAAAATTGCGGATGCGCTCATCGCTTTCTGACACAGTCGTCCCCTCAAAGCTTTGAAATCCGTCCCAATAGTGCTGGATATTCCACCCAAAATCTGAAATGATTTTATGGAAGGTATCGTTTTCGCTTTCAGGAGCTGCCGCCCGGTCCATATCTGCCAAAACATTGGTATATGCCAAGGCTGTCTCCACCGCTTTAACCCGGAAATCTTCAAAGAATGTATGGCGGAACCCATCAGAAATGACAGACTGTCTGGTCACATGTTCCGATTCATAGCCTATCACTTCTTTATTTCCATCATAACCGGTTACTACTGTCCGTACTGCTTTTAGAGTTTCCCCGGAAAGCGCCTCAGACAGTTCCTTCTCAGAAAGATTATTTTCATAGAAAGAAGCAAACTGATAGCCGGGAATTGTCCCCTCTATAAATCTGGCATCCTCCTTAAGTTTATCCTCTAAAGGAGTTTTGGATATGCTCTCTCCGGACAGCCCCACCTCGGCCATCTGTTCGCTGAGGCGTTTCATATAATACAGAAATTCCGCCTGATTAGGGTAGTTATCATCTTCATAATCGTACTGGGGAGCCAGCATACAGGAAAGTCCCATGGTACTTCTCTGATAGGCAGCCACAATAGCGGGCCAGGCATTATACCGCATCATCTCCAACATGGTACGGTTATAGCGGCGTATCATCTCCCCCTTGTTTTCTTCCGCCAGTCCCGGATAATTAGCAATCACCATATTCTGGGCATTTATTACCGGATAAATCACATATTCCTCTGACTGAGCCCACATGGCAGACAGAAGTCCCAGCCCTGCAGCGGCATCTTCCATATAAGCGCCGTTTACCACATACACATAAGCTCTTCCCTGCCTGTTTCTCCAAATTACAGCCGGGCATTCCTCTTCTTCCAGGTTCTTGTCTGTATAAACACCCTTCATATATGCCTTGGTTCCCGCCGCCAAAGTATACCAGGGAAATTGAAGCTCCATATCCTGCCGGAGCTGAAATTCCGCTTCATCCTTTGCCTGATATACAATCTCACCGCCTAATAAAAAGCCTTCATAGAGATGAAGCCCTGCCACCGTTGTCTCTTCTTCTTTTACATCTCTGATCCCTAAAAGGCTTTTCAGGCGCCGGCTTTCATTTATGACAGATGCGTCCGGCAGACCACTGAAAACCAGGTCAATTCCTGACTTTACATAATCCTGCAGTTGCCCGATTGTCTCCATTTCACTCCAGTTAATATCATTGGAATTTATAACCATCATCTGTGGGGAATCTGTCTTGTCTTCCTGTTTCAAATCCTCGTATTCTTCCAGCGTCGTATAACTTTTTATCTGCTTTTTGGTGTAAGCCGACCATGCATTTGTAACTTTTCTTACAGGTTCATCCATACCGCCTATATAGACAATAATGTCTCTGGTTACGTCCCACACCCCTTCTTCTATTACTTCTTCTCCATCTCCTCCCCTGTAAACTCCGCTTTTTGGGGGGAGGAATTTCCTATCCACAGCATATGAATTGCTCTCATAATCATTCCAGCTTTCCAATGCAATGTTGGTAAACTGGAACAAAAAAAGCACCACCATCATCACTGCTGTCATTGCCAGATAATTCCTATGTGATACCATTCGCATCCCTTTCTCAGCCAAAAATTCGCACCATTTCCAGCGTCTCTCTGTTGATTACCACATCTGATTTCTTCAGGGCATCAAGAGTCTGAAAAAAAGCTGTCCTGTCTTTTGTTGTAAAGTATAATTTTAGTTTACAGGTATAAGAGGACAGTTGTTCCGGATACTGGGCGGATAATCTCTGACACCATTTTTCCGAATTTTCGAAATCCTGTATTTCCAGCAGCCGGAGACACAAGCTTTCGTACTGCTGTTCCGTTATTCGGGAAGCATTTTTTTTATAAAATGCTTCCGCTACTTCATCCATAATTTTTACAAACCGGTTCTGCTCCAATTCCGTAAAGATATTCTGTCTTAAAACACTATTCATATAGTCCAGAAGCATCTCTTCACAGTCTGTCTGCTCCTCTGTCTCCTCTTTGAACTGTCCGTATAGTTTCTGAACGTTCATGCGAAATTCATTTAGTTTACTGCTGAGGACAGAGGCTGCATAGTGAGCCGACTCTGAATCCTCTGCGTCCAGGGCCAAAGCAATGGATGCCAGAGAATCATCCATCTCTCCTCTGATAATATTCATCATTGCCATTCGAAGACTCTTCTTGTCATTGACCGCAATGGCCTCTTCCACAGGGATTACATTTCTCTCACGGTCTTCATCTGCTTTCTGCTGGGTTCTTACTCTGTCTTTACTAAAAGTTACGTCTTCCAGGTTAACCTGAAATCTGAATATAGTCAGATACAGCAGATAAGATACAAGAAAGAACAGCGGACCTATTACCGGACACAATATCATAACAAAAAACCGCAGCAAATAGGCCCTCCTGTTATCACGAAGCATCTCTTCTTCGTCCTTCTTTTTGCGGGCGGTTACAGGCACAACGATAAAAATGCCTGCCAAAAGATAGATAACCGCCACCAAAAAGTTCAGGAGCAAAAGAAGCAGGAAAAGCTTTTCTTCATAGGTCAGCGTCATACCATCTCCTCCTTGAACAGACTCCCATAGCCCGCGCTCTGAAAACGCTCTATGACTCTCCGGGCATTCTCTTTATCCGTATTGGAGAGAAGTATGTACAGCTTTCCGTCTCCCGGCATCCCCATATAATCTGTCTGGCGGATACATTTTCCCAGAGCCGTAATTGCCAGCTCATGCGTTTTGTCCTCTGTCACAATCTCTAAAAGGGTACATTCCGTAAGGCCCTTATCACGCGCTTCAAAGAATACCCTTACCAGACGGGCAAAGGCCTCTTCCTTCAGTACCTGTGTATCTCCCACATAGCGCTGGCTCCTGAGGCTTTCCATATAACGGTTGGCCCGCACTGAAGCATTCTGGATCAGAGTCCCTATAATCGTCAGCCGGTTGGCCTCAGCCAGCGTCATACGTTGCCACGGGATTCCCCAGATCATCAGTATCAATTGCATCTCTTCTTCTGCATATACAGCGCATGCCATCAGAGGAAGATTTTCCTCCAGATCCCTGTTGATAAATACTCTCTTTTCTTTCAGTTCTCCGTACAGCTCCGTCATATCCGTATACTTGATGGAGCTGCCCAGTTTTCTCGCCTCAGCAGATGTAGAAGAAAACAGTCTGGCATAATCCTTATTTGCCACCGTATAAATAGCTACATCCTTACTGTCCATCAGCGTACCCAGCACCTGTGCGGCATAAAACAGCATCTCCTCTGGTTCGTATTTATCCAGACTGGAGGTAATCTCATAGATTTTACCCAAGCTGTCTCTCTGGTTTACCAGCTGCGCCTCAAAACCATGCTTCATCCGAACATTGCTGTCATTAATATCCGCGATGCCTTCCAGCTTCTCATTCACATAGCGAAGCTCTTCATCTTTCTCGTCCCTTACCTGGTACAGACGATCCCGCATATAGCCTACTACCATTCCTACAATAAACAGCTGGGCCATCCATACATAGGTATTGTAGTCTAACAATACCTCGAATCCGGAACGTCCATACATTTGGTGGAAGCAATATCCTATTACTCCCAGCAAAGCCGAAAAGACAGCCTGCTGTTGACCGTGTACCGTGGCAAACAACAACACATAAAGAAGGTAAAAGTCCAGCCGTTCAAAATACTGGCTGCCGGCCGTCTGATTATTCAGCATGAAAAACAGGAAAAAGCATATCAGATTTTCGATATAAGGCACTGCCAACCTCAGTATAACCCTCATACTGTGCCACACACGCCCCATCCATCCTCCGCCTGTATCCTGAACAGTTATGAAGGATTCCTTATTTTTCTTTATAAACTGAACTACCTTTTTTACCCCTTCCTGGTAATGAACGAAAATTTTTTGGCCAAACTCTTCCTTATACTGGTTTCCATCCAAAAGCAGCCGGCGACTCTCTCCCATGGTATTATCCACGATACTGACTCCAGGGCCCATTTCCCTTTTGATTATCTCTGCAAGCTGCCGTTCATTAATTTCTTCCATAGAGGAAAGATTATAAATGGAGTGTTTGATTTCTTTTTCAATCATCACTTTGTATATTAGTTCTATGGCATCATTTAAATAGAGCATAGAAAATACGTGCTTTTCATTGGCAGAGATCTTTCCTTCCCTCACTGCTTCCAGGCACATTCTAAAGCACGGATTATCATTCTCCTGCCCCTTCTGGGGAATGTGATAGATACGCTCCGGGCGCAAAATTACGGTATTGATTCCCTGAAGCCTGCTGTAGTTTTTGCAGATTTCCTCCCCCTGTGCCACAGCCATGGCCTTGTAATCTTTGGGCGATACCGCCTCGTCCTCCCGGACATGGCTGCCATAGCTTCCTCCATATACCTCCTGAGAGGACAGGTAGATAAATCGTCCATTCTCCATCAGAGAACAGACTGACAAAAGATTAATCAACCCTGAGGCAAACCTTACCGACTCCTGCCTTCCTTTCGTCCAGTCGAAATTGGTGTCGTAAGCTCCCATGAACAATACGATATCGGGTTTTACGCTCTCCATAATATGTATCACATTGTCATCATCATAGAAAAAATTGTATCTTTCCAGCACCCACTTATAAGAGCCTTTTTTCCCTTTTTGGCCGGTTAAAAGATACACTCGATGTCCGCCTTTATTCAGTTTATTAATCATGGCATCCATGATTTTTCCGCTTCCGCCTGCCAACAATATGTTCATTAACTTGTCCTCTCCTCCTTTTTACCCTGTTTTTGGGCATACAGGTATACCCGTAAGGGCGTTTCCTCTTTATTTGCCCTGTTTTCTAAGCATACAGGTATACTTGTAAGAGCATTTCTTCTTTATGGTTATGTAACCGAAAGTTTACTGAATTGTAGTATACCATTCAATATGAATTTAGTCAATTCAATACGTTGTTTTCCGTCTTTTTTAAGTATAGCCTCTGTATTATAAATTCAGTGGCCAGGTCATATATCCCTTGTCCTTCAAATACAGGATAGTTAAAAATTTTTACTTATAACGAAAGGAATGTATATTAACATGAAATTTGGGGATGTTTTGAGAGAATTATTAGAAGAACAGAATTTAAGCCAAAAGCAGCTTGCCAGGGATCTGAATATCTCCGCAAGCGCTCTTGGAAACTATATCCGCAATAACAGAGAGCCTGATTTTGAAATACTAAAAAAAATTGCCCGGTATTTCTGTGTTTCCACCGACTTTTTATTGAACTATCAGGCTGTTCCATATTCTGATTACCGGGATCAGAAGCTTCTGCAAATATTCCATTCTCTAACAGATGAGCAAAAAGATCTATTCATTGAACAGGGTAAATTATTTATCAGGAGCAATTCCAGAAAAAAGGAAAAATCATCCCATTTAGGATTAGATAGCAGGGCTCTGTAAACCATATCAGAAATGATATGGATTCTGGTACTCCGCCTCCTGTTAGCAAACCAATAGGTTTCGTATTCTCCTATTCAGACTTTATGTCCTTTTTATCTCATATCCCATATGTATCGCCCTTTAAACAAATATTTTCTCTTTATTTTAGAAAAATCACCCTTTTCCTTTGTCAGAATATGTTTTATGGATTTGGAATACTTTTATATTTCAAAAGGTGTACTTTTTGAAATATGCAGTTAAATAAATTTTAACATATAATTATTTAAAATGCAACAATATAAGAGTGACAATTTGCACAAAAAAGTATCCAGAACAATGCCGGAAGATGTCTAAATTTTTTTTACAAAAAAGTACACCTTTTTGTAAAAATGTATAAAATTACCATTTCACAAAAAAAATGGCGCGGCCGCCATTATAGCAGCCGCACCTGAAAAGTTGAATTTTGGGGAGGTCTTGATTTTATTTTTCATGTATCTAACCTCTTTTTTACCTTACTCTTTTCCACTGGTTTTCTGTTCCGCTCTCTCCCGGTTCCCATACATTTTCGTCTACCAGGCTTTCCCATATCTTTCCATCGTGACATACCTTATCCCCGGCAGCATAGCCGTTTGTACTTTCTGGCCGTTCCCAATTAGGGATAATGCCTTCATCAGGGATTAAAACTTTGACAAATAAAGACGGGCTGGTGTCTGGCGTCCATGCCTCCTGGCTGGTGTGGGTCTGTAATACCTTATATAAGATATCCTGATATCGGATTCTTTCATCTGTCTGATAAGTAATGCCATCCCCTGACCATTCCGGATACAGTGTGGGAACCTGCAGGGCTTGCTCATCCGAAAGGGTTCTGGCTTGTATCGCAGCAAATACGCAAACCGGTCCAACCACCTCCTGCAGCCTGGCATTTTCTGCCTCCAACTGCTTAATTCGTTGCGTTTCCGTGGGGCTCTGCCGGATTTCTATCCTTTCCTCCCCATTTATCCTTAAAAATTTCCCTCCCTCATAGAGAATTTTTTCTTGATTGATATCTTCCATTCTAATAGGGCAATAGGTAACATCTACTGCAAACGCACCCTCGCCAAAGGTTGCTTGCGCTGCCAGATTAGCCTCCGTGTAATTATCCCCTACTACAAGATTCCTCACAATGCCATTACTTTCAATTTGAGCAAATATCTGATTTAAGTACATATCTTTTTCTACCTCCTACTACCACTGTACTATGATTACTCCAGAACCTCCGGAGCCGCCGCTATGTCCGGTCCTGCTTCCTTCTATCCCGCCGCCTCCGCCTCCGGAACCTGTGTTTGGCGTTCCGGAACCGCCAGCGCTGGTACGGCCGCCGTTTCCGCCTCCGCCTGCGCCTCCACTTCCCCCGGAACCAGATGATGACGAGTTAGCTCCGCCGCCTCCACCGCCTCCATATAAAACACCATTAGGGCCTATCGTGCTGATGCCTGCGCCTGCCCCGCCTGCCAGGCCTCCTGAGGGGCCTCCGCCGGTACCGCCGTTTCCGCCATTAGAACCTCCTGCGCCTCCATTGTGAACCCGTTCACCTTCCCAGCCTTCGGTTCCTCCGCCGATTAAAAAGACTTTCGTAAGGGTTCTGACTCCGGCAGGAACCGTCCAGATACCGCTTCCTGTCAGTACTGCGGTTCCATTTCCTGTTGGAGCTCCAGCTGCCGACTGATAGTCAGAATAGAATGTACTTTTTACTGTTCCCGCAGTTATGTCTACATAAACCCAAATCCGGAAATAGTAGATCACTCCGGCTCTCAGTCCGCTGATAACCGCCGAGCTGGCGGAGCCGGGAGCATATGATGTTCCGGTTCCTTTGTATCCTTGTGTCCCATCCGCAACACTTACTGGATAGCTGCCTTCTTTATATCGGATGATTACTCCGCCATATGGCCCCTTTGACGGCCATTGCCAGACAGCTGTCATCTGGCTTGTGGAGTAGGCAGCCAAGCTAAAAGACACTACTGAATGTACCGCCATAGCCCCTGTCAGCATTGCGCCATTCACCCACGCCGTTTTTCCGCTGATAATATCTGTCGCCAATGCCGTTCCTGCCGTCTGCCCCGCCAGGCTGTTGGCCGTCACTTTTCCTTCCCCATTGTGATATCCTGCCGGGATGGTATAGCTCTGCCCGGCGTTTAACGTTTGATTTGCCGCCCCGCGGTTTACCATGGTTCCGGTTCCCGGCTCATCCATCCCTTTCATTCCTGCGGTATAAGGGGCCAGGACTGCCCAGGGCTCCGCAGTCAGTTCACTTGGGTCAATGCTTCCTCCGCCCATAAGATGCCAGATTCCTCTTGCCATAAATTTCACACTCCTTTCAGCTGTATCTGGAAGTCAACTGCCGGTTTCTTCCCAATACAGGTCACGGTTACGGTTCCGTCCCCGGTATCAAAATAGCTGACACAGGACGCCGCTTTAATTAGTGCCTTCTCCTGGGCAGGTGTAGTTCCTGCCGGGATATAAAGGCCTCCGTCCAGAACCGTATCCGGGCTCACGCCTTTAAGGCCCACCGTCTGCACATAAGGGGCTTCCTCTCCCCAGTCTGCCGAAAGAAGAGCTATATTTTTACTTCGGTACAGCTTTTCCAGCTCTTTTTCCAGCTCTTCTCTTGTCACCTGACTTAACGGGCTGACGGATGCTTTTATCTCCTTCACTTCCCCCACTATGACGTGCAATTTAATCTGTACGGTTTTGGCCCGCCCGTTTTCAGCGGGCATGATATAGTTGGGATCCTTTGATAAATCCAGATATCCGTACAAAATTTCCCCTATATCTGGATCCATGGCATATAATCCCACTTCTGTCATCACAAATCCGGTTTCCACCTGATTGTTGGAAAGCTGCATCACAACGTATGCGTCCATAGCCTCCTCATCAAAGCCGTACCCTGCTATCATTCCGTCCATTTTATACTGAACCAGATGGGTCAGCTCGTAAGGGTTGTCCCCTTCCGCCAAAATACCGGTTCCCACTTTTACATTTGTAAATTCCATCTGTGATTTTGCTGCTACAAGTTTTGTAATCAGCCGTAATCCTCTGGAAGTGATGGTCACACCATCCATATTTGATTTTTCAGCCATTTAATCCTCCTGTTTCTGTTCTCTCTGCCTGTATTTCCTGCAATACGAAGCTGTCAATAAATGCTGCTGCCCCCAATGTTACGCCTCTCTCCACATCCCGGCTTATCAGCCTGGGCTTTACATCATAGATCACCAGTTCATTTACTGCTGCGCCTATATAGATTGGCTGAGCTTTGTCAAACTCCTGCCTGTGGATCGTCTTGTATACGGTATGGGGCTGTTTTACTTTATCTACTACTCCTTCTACTTCTTCATAATGAATTGTTGTGTTCTGATTTTTTTCCCGGATTGTCACCTGAAACCGATTGGGGTGGTCAGTCCCATAATTCTCACTGCCAGGATCATGCACATCCGCCACCTCTGCCTGCAGCCCTAACTGCTGGGACAGCATATGTTCCAAATTGTATGGCGTTATGGGAACGCGGCTGCCTCTGCTCTGCCGGATGAGCTTGCGGCGTTCCTCATATGGCAGCTCTGCCCGTATGGGCAATCCGTATTTTTGTTCATGGTAGCTTAACCCCCATGTAGCGGTATCCACGAATAATTGGGCCGGAAACTCTTCATAAAGCCGCTTTACCTCATCCATGGACAGTCCCATTACCTGATATAACCACTTTCCCACATAGGATTTGTCATACCACCCTTTTGTCACATAGGACAACATTTCCTTTGCAACCTGGTTTGCAGGAAATTTCTGTAGATCTACCATTTTTCCTCCTCCAACTGAATCTCCATGGTCTTGGGATACTCTTCCATGGATAAAGAAATATCCTCTTCCTTTCCATTCATAAGGAATGTTTCATAATCCTTTACTCCCGGCAAATCCGTAATTAAGCTTTCCGCCTGGTGGTACACCACCTTTCCATACACCTTGGCTCTGTCGTACACAGCTTCCACTGCTTTCCGGAAGTCTTTTTCTATCTGGGCCAGATTTGTCACAGCCGTATCAAACTGCAGGCCTGTACACTGAAAAGAAATCTCCACCGTCTCCGCCCCGGCAACCGTCAGCTTTGCCGTTCCGGTGGGCAAAAGGCGTTTAGAGCGGTCGGAAGGACTTACAATATAGTCATAGACCGCCTGGCATAATTCCTCATTTGCCGGATCTCCATTGGCATCTACCAGTACCAGCTTCACTGTTCCGGGGCCGTCCCAGGCCGGAGCTACAATACAGGCCGATACCCCGTCTACTGACAGGGCCCAGCGTTTATAATCGCTGTCATTTCCGATATATGACAAGCCCTCTGATTGGTTGGCTAATTGGATCCGGTTGTAGTAGGAATTGTCATCCTCCTGCTCTGTGCCTCCGGTGATGGCTTCCGGGTTTGTAACTCCTTTCACACCGTCTAAGGGCTTGTTTTGCAATATCACGGTATCCGGCCCTACATTGGAACCTTTTCCCGGCAAAACTGCCCGGATCTCAACCTCAACGCTTCCGGATTCTCCTATGCGGGCTGCAGCCGTGGATTGGAATTCAACAGCCGCCGTCTCAGATGTGGACTCGGTTGAGAAAATACGCCCAAAAGGAATCTCCGTCCCCACGTCCCCGGTTATTTTCAGCACACCGGATGCATAAGTGGCATTGTGCCGCCATACATGGACATTTCTTCCATGCATGTCCAGCCATTCACCCCACGCATACTGGGGAAAGGCCACCATCAAGGCCCGGATCAGATGAAAATTCAACAGTTCGCTTGCGACCAGCGCCGTTGGCATGGTCATATCATAGGGAAACCCTCCCGGCATATCGTCAATATCCGCCGGCAGTTCATTCATCATGCGTTCCTGAATTTCTTCCGGAGAGGTTCCGTCTAAAAAATCTGGCCTTAAAAATTCCGGCCGTCCTTCTGTCATCTCACTACCTCCTAGTGTAATAATATATCGGCACGCGTCGCTGCGCGTCACCTGCCAAGTCGTCGGAAGGCATTTTAAGAAATGCTTCGCATTTGCCTTCCTCCCATATTGTATCGGCACGCGTCGCTGCGCGTCACCTGCCAGGTCGTCGGAAGGCATTTTAAGAAATGCTTCGCATTTGCCTTCCTCCCATATTGTATCGGCACGCGTCGCTGCGCGTCACCTGCCAGGTCGTCGGAAGGCATTTTAAGAAATGCTTCGCATTTGC
>CAJUJM010000099.1 GCA_910586755.1 uncultured Lachnospiraceae bacterium | reverse complement strand
TGCTGACATCATCCATTGTACCATCTGCGTTCAGAAATATCTTTACGGCTTCGTCACCCATAGAAATACGGTTGTCTTCTTTACAGATATTTTCAAAGGTATAGATATGCCGCCCTTTCCCGTATAAATCAAAGGGACAGATAAATATGATATAGCTTTTGTTCAGCTTTTTATAATGTTGACCTGCATCCACAAGCTGAAGGTCTATCATTCCCTGATAATATCTGCCTCTCTTCGGCAGTTCCTTTGTATCACTGACCTGCATTTCTATGTCATAAACCGTCTCCCTGCCGTCCTTTACATACACATCTAGTCTGACACCATGGGCATCCATATCTACATCAATGCTCTTCTGTAGTTCCGGATATTCAATACGATCAATCTTCAAATCTGGCAGAATCCTTTGCAACAACTCTTTGCATAGTTCCGAGTTCTGCATGACTTTCCCAAACAGGAAGTCATTCGATATGCTCAATTCTTCCCATTTTGTCTGTTTTGCTTCCATGTTTTCCATTCCTCTGCCTGTCTTCTTTAAAAATTATGCCAGAAACCGCTGTACGTTTAATATCTTTTCTATCTCTTACGTCTATTATACACAGCAATCCGGCAAAACACAATAAGCTACTCATCCCACTTTACAGTGTTTCTTGCCATATTCCCTGATTGTTTCCTTTTCCCTTACTTATGATACGGCTCTCCCGCAATAATCCGATAGCTCCTGTAAATCTGTTCCAGCAAAATCACCCTCATCAATTGATGAGGGAAGGTCATTTTGGAAAAGCTGAGCTGAAAATCCGCCCGCCCTAAAACCTCTTTTGACAGCCCCAGAGAGCCGCCGATAATAAATGCCACGTGGCTGATTCCGCTTACTCCCAGGGAGTCCATCTTCTCTGCCAGCTCTTCTGATGTCAGCATTTTTCCCTGAATTGCCAAAGCGATCACATACATGCCATCTTTTACGTGGGACAAGATCCGTTTACCCTCTCTGTCTTTTATCTGTTCCTCCAGAGACGGGCTGGCCCCATCAGGAGTCTTTTCATCTGCTGCCTGAATAATTTCCAGTTTGCAGTAGCGGTTCAGCCGCTTGGTATATTCCCGGATGGCTTCCTCTAAATATCTCTCCTTAATCTTTCCCACCGTAATCAGGGTTATCTTCACCGTTAGTCCTCCGGATCTTTCTCAAATTCCAGTATCATATCATACCACACAGCGCCTCCATGGACAGACGCGGATATTCCCAGATTTCGGTAGCCAAAGGTTTCATAATAATGAATCAATCTGTCTTTGCAGGTTAAAATTAACCCCTTTCGTCCCTTCCTTCTGGCATCTTCTATCAAATGATTCATCAGGGCTGCCGCAACACCCTGGCGTCTCCAGGCTTCCACCACATCCAGCCCAAAAATGCTCTGGTAAGGGCCGTCCTTTTTATGCCATCCTGCGTCCTCAAACATTTCGTCGCAGATGGTTTTTTCCTCCACCGCGGCTCCGTTAATAAATCCTATCATTTCTCCGGGCCGTCCGCCCTCCATCGCTTCCGCTACAAAAAAACATTCCGGAAAGGCAGTGAGCCTCTGACGGAATGCTTCCTTCCCGGCTGCTTCTGCCGCCGGAAAACAGGCCGCCTCCACCCGGGTAACTGCCTCTAAGTCGCCTGCCTCTGCCTGACGTATTCTGTATTCCATTTCTCTACCTCTTCTGTTATGGTTGAAATCCTGTTATGTTTCCTGTATTTCTCTCATATATTTAGACAAATCAATCATATCTGGATGACATTTTATGAGATTAAAGTTTTTTGCTTCCCTGAGCCGTCTGGCCCGGCGTATCCCCCGGCCCCCGGAAAAAATCACTGCTCTGGCCTGCCTTACAGCCCTTTTTGCTTTTTCCTTTTTTGCCGGACAGACAGCCGCCTGGTTTACCCTGGATCAGCAAACTGCATCTGGCGCCTTCCTGTCTGCCTCTGACGGAAACTGGGGTCTAAGCTTTCAAACCCCGGGGCTTCCCCCGGTGGGCAACGCCACCTCTGATTATTTAAAAGAGTTTCGGGCCTGCTATTTAGGCTCGCCGGAAGATAAGGTGATCTATCTGACTTTTGACGCTGGCTATGAAAACGGCAATACAGAAGCCATTTTAGACGCGCTGAAAAAGCATCAGGCTCCAGCCGCCTTTTTCCTGGTGGGAAATTATCTGGAAACCAGCCCTGATCTGGTAAAACGCATGATAACAGAAGGCCATATCGTAGGCAACCATACCTATCACCATCCGGATATGTCCAAAATATCTACTGCAGAAACCTTTCAAAAAGAGCTGACGGATCTGGAAACCCTTTTTCAGCAGATTACCGGCCAGCCTATGTCCAAATTTTACCGGCCTCCCCAGGGGAAATACAGTGAATCCAATCTTCAGATGGCAAAGGATCTGGGATACACCACCTTTTTCTGGAGCCTGGCCTATGTAGACTGGTATCAGGATAAACAGCCCTCAAAGGAAGAAGCCTTTGACAAGCTCCTCAGCCGCATCCACCCCGGCGCCGTAGTGCTTCTCCACAGTACTTCCAGCACCAATGCGGCGATTTTAGACGAGTTGCTGACCAAATGGGAACAGATGGGCTACCGGTTTGAATCCATCGATAAGCTGGCTGGCAGTTTATAGTGTATTCCGCACCCCTGGCGAATTTTGCCGAATGCCCCATACCAGACCACCTGGGCACTGCTGTTATGGCGCGCCCAGGTCTCTTTTGTCCTGTCTTATTTTGCCCGAAAATAGTAGCCTACGCCCCATTTCGTATGTACGTATTTGGGATCGCTGGGGCTGGGTTCTATCTTTTCCCTCAGCCGCCTTACATGAACATCTACGGTGCGGACATCCCCATTGTCCATGGCCCGGTTTCCCCACACAAAAGCAAGGAGAGACTCCCGGCTGTAGACCTTATTAGGATTGCAGGCCAAAAGCTCCAGCAAGTCAAATTCTTTGGCTGTCAGATTAATCTCCTTTTCCCCAATAAACACTCTGCGGCCATCCAAATCCAGCTTTAAATCTCCCTCTGCGATGACACGCTTCTCCGCTCCCTGGTTCTTTTTCTTGTTCTTTGCGCTGCGGCGCATAATGGCCTTAATTCTTGCTTTTACCTCCAGAATATTAAATGGCTTGGTTATGTAATCATCTGCGCCGTACTCTAATCCCAGAATCTTATCCATATCCCCGCCCTTAGCGGTCAGCATGATAATCGGTACTTCCGAGAATTCCCGAATCGCCTGGCATACCTCATATCCGTCTGCCATAGGCAGCATTACGTCCAATAAAATAATATCGTATTCTGTCTGGCGGGCTTTCTCTATGGCTTCCTCGCCGTCATATGCACAATCTACTTCCATCCCGTCCTGCTCAAGGCTGAAGCGGATCCCTTTTACAATTAATTTCTCATCATCTACCACTAATACTCTTGCCATTATCCACCTCTATCTGAATTCTTCCGTCTGTTAAACGGTAATGTCATCTTTTATTTTCTCAAATACTGCATTTTTAATTCCCGGCACCTGCTTAATGTCTTCTATGGACCGGAAAGGGCCATGTTCTTTTCTGTACGCCAGAATATCCCTGGCTCGGGATTCCCCGATTCCGCTGAGGCTGGTAAGCTCCTCTTCTCCGGCAGTATTAATATTGATTTTTCCCGGCTCTGAGGAAATCGAAACAGCCTGCAGAAGCTCTGCCGCCTCCGACTGGGTGGGAATCCGGATCTGGATTCCGTCTTCTACCGGCTGGGCCAGATTCAGCGCGTGTCCCGCCGCATCCCGGGAAAATCCCCCGGCGGCTTCCACTGCATCAAAAATCCTGTCCCCGGGGCACAATTCATAAACCCCCGGGCTTTGGACTGCTCCGCAGACATGAACCAGCAAAGGCGCAGAAGATGAAGCCTCCTGACTCATCTCTGTCCCGGTCTCTGCCGCAGAAGAAGATGTGAAAACAAGCTCCTCTGCCCTGTGGCTGCATCCTGAGGAAAACAGGATAGTGAGCAGCAAAAATGCCGCCCACTGGCAATTCTTTCTTAATTTTTTCAATGGCTTCCTCCTTTGGATGCCATCCCAGCCTACATTCTATTCTACTCAATGGACCCGGCAAATACAAGCATTATTTTTTAAAAATTACGATACCTAAAATCGCTACAGCAGCCCCCAAAAGCTTTCTCCACTCGAATCCCGCTTTTTCCACTCCAAACATACCGAAAACCTCAATTCCGTATGCCACAATTATCTGGGCAACCACAATTAAAAGGGCCGACTGGGCCGGTCCCAACGTCCCTACGCTTTTGATAACCGTATAGGTAATAAAAGCTCCTAAAATACCTCCTAATAACATGTATTTGGGCTCTATCTGCCACAAACCGCTGATCTGTTCCCGCCCGGTAAAGATCCACATAATCAGGCAGGCCACAAATGCCGTCAGCTGCACCCATCCTGAAGACACCCATATGCTGGTCTGTTTGGTAACCTCGGTGTTAAACACACCCTGAATACTCATAAGCGCTCCTGAAACCAGTGCGATAATCCATCCCATTTCTATTTTCCGCCTCTCTGTCAAATTTGTAAGCCTTCGCTTTCCAGCGCGTGTTTGAAAAATGCTCTAGTGCTTAGATTTCCCAAAAATCCCTTTCTTATTCGGCAATATAAAACCGGGTGATTTATTACCCGGCAAAGATATCAAAAAAGGGAAGAATCCGCTGGTTTCCAGATTCTTTCCAATCCTGCTACATGAAATAATAATGCCATTTGCTTGACTTCCTCCCTGTTTGGAGGTATACTTTCATGAAGCAAAAGCTTTTCCGGCCTGGCAGGCTGATAGCTATGCCGCCTGTCCGGAGACAGATTTTTGCAAAAAAATAATAATGACTCGCTAGGGGAGCTTAGAGCTGAGACTGGGTGCGCCGCATCTGCGGATATCCCTGACCCTCATTACTTGAACCGGTTAATGCCGGCGTAAGGAAGCAGCAAATACGGTTACGTTGCTATTTTGTAACGGCAGTATTTTGTAAAGCAATCCCCTCCTGTCCAGTCAAGGAGGTTTTTTTATGTCTGATTTTCTTATCACTGTGGAAGGCGGTCTCACCGCCGCTGGCTATGGCGTATCTGCTGCCGCCGGAATTTTGCTCTTTTTAGTAGGTGGTCTGGTAAAGGGCCGCGCTCAAAAAGGACAGGCGATATCCACCAGGCAGATGGTATTCTGCGCCATGGCCATGGCCCTTGCGTTTCTCACATCCTACATCAAACTGTTCTCCGCACCCTGGGGTGGTTCCATCACTCTGTGCAGCATGTTGTTCATCTCTCTTATCGGCTATTGGTACGGCGTAAGAGCAGGCGTTTTAACTGGTCTTGCCTACGGGATTTTGCAGTTTCTCCAGGAGCCTTTTGTCCTGTCATTTTTTCAGGTATGCTGCGACTATGTTTTGGCATTTGCCGCTCTTGGGCTCTCCGGCCTGTTTTTTAAATCCAAAAACGGCCTCTTAAAGGGCTATTTGCTGGGAATCTTTGCAAGGGGAGCTTTTCACTCTCTGGGCGGTTATCTGTACTGGATGGAGTACATGCCGGAAACCTTTCCCCAGGCCCTGCGCCCCGTTTATCCCATTGTGTATAACTATTCCTACATTCTGGCAGAAGGTGTGATCACCATCATCATCCTCTCCCTTCCTCCAGTATCAAAGGCTTTGTCTCAGGTACGGCAAAGAGCCGTTGAATAGAAGCTGCCATCCCAGCTGTTATGTATTTTCATAAATCCCCGCCTGGTAACGAAATGTGGACAACGGCATTCCGCACTCCTTTGCCGCGGCTGTTCCGGAAATCATTCCCGACTTCCATCTCTGATAGGCGCTGTGGTAATTCTCCGGAAGAGGCTTAGGAGGACGGCCAAAACGGACGCCTCTGGCCTTCGCCGCCGCAATTCCTTCCGCCTGCCGGCTGCGGATATTGGTACGTTCATTTTCTGCCACAAAAGACAACACCTGGAGAACAATGTCGCTGAGGAAGGTTCCCATCAAATCTTTCCCTCTGCGGGTATCTAAAAGAGGCATATCCAGTACAACAATATCGATACGTTTCTCCTTGGTCAGAATCCGCCATTGTTCTAAAATTTCATCGTAATTTCGCCCCAGCCGGTCGATACTCTTAATATAGAGCAAATCGTCCGGCTTTAATTTCTTCACCAGTTTTTTATACTGAGGACGGTCAAAATCCTTGCCGGATTGTTTGTCCATAAAAATGTTTTTCTCCTCTATGAACAAGTTCCTCATTGCAATCAGCTGCCTGTCCTGGTTCTGATCCTTGCTGCTGACCCGGACATAGCCATATGTATTTTTTGAAATGGTTTTCAATCCTCCTTTCAGATCCTGGAGATACACATAAGGGGCGGCAACTGCCGCCCCTTATTTTCCCATTTCTAAATCTACTGTGAAGATCCAAACTCTCAACGTCTCTGCCTGACCGCCTTCACCAAATGCTTTGCCAACACGGAGGTGGTTACCGCTCCCACACCGCCGGGAACCGGGGTGGCCATGGAGGCGGCGCCGTCTAAGGAGGCAAAATCTACGTCGCCGCAAAGATTTCCTTCCTCATCCACATTAATCCCTACATCAATTACTACCGCGCCCTGGCCCACAAAAGACGCATCCAGCATTTTCGCCTTACCGGCAGCCGCCACCAGGATTTCAGCCCCTCTGCAGGTTCCGGCAAGGTCTGCCGTCCGGGTGTGGCAGATAGTGACCGTAGCGTTTTCCTTTAAAAGCAGCATGGAAAGAGGCCGTCCCACTACCATGCTTCGCCCTACAATGACGGTCCGTTTTCCCGAAATGGCAATATTATTAGCCTTTAACACTTCCACTACCGCTTCTGCCGTACAGGGGGCAAATCCGGAGGCATCCCCGGAAAATACTTTCGCAATGTTTACCGGACAGATCCCGTCCAAATCCTTGGCCGGATCCATTATTTCCATAATCCGTTTTTCCTCAATGTGCTTTGGCAGAGGACGAAACAGCAAAATTCCGTCAATCCCGTCATCCCTGTTAATTTCCTGAAAAGCGTTTTCAAACTCTTCCCGGGAAATCTCATTAGGAAACGCATATACCCTGGCCTCAAGTCCGCATTTTTCCATGCGTTTTAGAGCCCCTCTTTCATAAGAAAGGTCATCGGGCCTCTCTCCAACCCGGACAATGGCCAGCCGGGGCGTCCGATCCAGGCCTTCCTCTCTCAGCTCTTTTAACTGTGCCTCTATCTCCTCCTGAATCCTGGCAGCTACCGCCGCCCCCTTTAGTATGATCATCCTCTCAATCCTTTCCGAACCATCTCATAAATTGTATCCGCCTTTTTCAGTCCTTCTTCCAGCATCTCATCCGCCTGCCGGTTCAGAGCTTCTGCTGTTTCCCGATCACTCATGGACTTGGTATTAATATAGACATTCATCACGGCCCCGGAAAGCGCTGTCCGGATAAACTGCACCCCCACGCCTACATCGCTGACCGCCAGGCGGCTGCCCTGCTCTCCTAAAAACTCCAGCATATCCAGCATATGAAGGGCTTCCTTCATCATCTCCATGGGAACCTTGCTGGCAGCCAAAAGATTGACTTCCATAACCTGAGCCTTGTAAGCTTTCTCTTCTTCTGTGCCGGAAGGCAGGCTGTAGGAAGCCGCCAATGGGGCAAATACTTTGGCATCTTCATCGGCCAGACGCAAAAAGCGCTCCTGTATCTCCTCCATCCTGGAGAGGAGGTTTAGCACTTCCTCTTCCACCTGGGCATATCGCTTCTTTCCAATAGTCAGATTAGCTACCATCTGGCCCAGAGAATTCCCCAAAGCCCCTGCCAGAGCCGAAGCGCCGCCGCCTCCCGGCACCGGCGCCCTGGATGACAGTTCTTTTATAAATTCCTCTATGGACTGCTTGCGAATCTCCATATCAACTTCTCCTTCCATATTTTACTTTAAAAGTCAGCCGCCGATAGGCGGCATGCAGGTTTACTTGCTCACCTTCACACAACATTGTTTTTGATAAAATGCAATTCCTATAGAAATCACCTGTTTATATCCTGATTCCTTTATTGCAGCAGCATATTGCTTATCCGCAATTTGCCTCAAAGCTTTCTCACAGGCCGAATCCAACTTGCTTTCGGAATTCGTGACTTTCGTTTCAATAACAGCGGCGCGGCGCATTTTCCGATCTCTTACCGAAATATCCGATCTTCCAAGCCCGTTTTCCCGATTCGACTTTACAACATAGCCTTTCCGCGAAAGCTGGCCTGCCAGGAATGCATGGTAAAAGCTTTCCTGATAGTCATAAAAACTAATTGTATCAAACAGTGTGTCGTTTATATACTCCTGCAGCCGCTTGGCGTCGCCTTTCCACAGTGCATCAAACATTGCTGAACGGTCACTGGCTTCGGTTTTTGCCAGAAACCATTCATTGACGCTTTTCCTGAATAAGCCCCGGATTTCAGCGTTTGGTATAGTCAGCGCGAAGCTCCCCTCTTCAAGAGTCTCCGGAATATCCTCCGGTAGCATCCTGGTCAGATAGCCAGTGAAATACAGCAATGTCCAGATGTTTCTTTCAGAAGAATGCAACACATCATAGGTCAAGCTGCGCTCAATCGGTTCAATGATATAGCCTCCTGAGAGCAGGGTTTCAAATTTATCGTTGATATCTGTTTCAGTTGTGCTGATAAATTGGTAGATGATATCATTGTGGCTGGTGTGCTCCCAATAGCTGGCCGGTGGCGTAGCAGGATTAAGCAGCAAATTTTTCACATGGTTCATCACATCCCATGGGCAATACACGTTATGTACGCCGAAGTGATAGCCATTATACCAGTTTTTCATCTCATCCCTATGACTAGTAAGTTTCGTATCCAGAAGAAGTCTGTCCACATCTGCCTGTGTAAACCCAAAATATTCATCCAGTCGGGAGTCCGAGATCGTATCGGATACAAAATTGTTGGCACCGGTGAAAATGCTTTCTTTTACAATCTGCAAACAGCCGGTTACAACGGCAAAATTAAGGGCTGAGTTGTCTTTGAGTACAGACATAACGCCCCGAATGGTACTCAGCATTTCGTTGTAGTAGCCTTTTACACTTGCCTTTGCCAAAGGAACATCATATTCATCAATGAGAAGGATGACCGGCTTACCATAATGCGTGGACATCACACGGGTGAGGATAAGCAAAGCGTTTTGCAATTCACCTGCAGAAGCAGTTCGATTTGCAATTCGTTCAATCACTCTTTTGTCAAATTCGTGTACTTTGTCACTCTCTAAAAGATAAATATGCTGCATAAAAACATCCGAAAAAGTTTCCTTTAGCATTTCATATGCATGTTTAAAATCCAGCCCGTCCACATTCCTGAAAGAGACAAAAACAGTGGGATACTGATTTCTCCAGTTCTTACACAGTTCTTTATTCTCCGAAATTGATAGCCCCTCAAATAATGCACTGTTATCTTTTCTGATGTCAAAAAACTCAGCCATCATACTCATGCCGAGAGTTTTTCCAAAACGTCTGGGACGAGTAATCAAGGTGACTTGCGTGGCTTCTGTTTTCAACAACTCTACAATCAATCCGGTTTTATCAATATAATAAAAGCCATTTTTTCTGATGAATTTAAAATCGGAACGACCAACAGGAATATTGACATTTTCCATTTATCTGCCTTCCCTTCCAAACTATTTCCCTATATTATACCCGATTCCTTTTTTTCTGACAATACGGAGGAAAAGCAAAAGTTTTCGATTAGTAGATCTTGCAAAATTACCCCCCTGGTATATTATAAAAAAAGCATTTTTGTTATTTCATAAATAAAATAAAGTCAAGAGGTAAATTGAAATGCAATACTTAGTGCCAAACTATTATAAAGAATTTCAATGTATTGGAAACAAATGCAGCAATCATTGCTGTCACGGCTGGAGAGTTCTTATTGATCCGTCCTCCTGTGAAAAATACAGGAAAACAGAAGGGGCTTTCGGAGAAAAACTAAGAGAAAATATCATAGAAAAAGATGGTCAATATTTCTTTAAAATGACCGCTGAAAACCAATGTCCGTTTCTAAATAAAGAAAACTTATGTGATATCTATATTGAGCTGGGGAAAGAGGCTTTATGCCAGACCTGTACTACATACCCCAGAATTTATAAGCAATACGCAGATATTATGGAAAGTAATCTCTGTATCTCTTGTCCGGAAGCCGCCAGACTTCTTTTGTCTCAAAAAGAGCCTTTAAGCTTTTTGCTGGCAGAGGACGATTTTGATTTTAAAACCGACGTAGATACCGAATTATTCAATAATTTGACATTGGCCCGTTCCATCTCCATTGATCTGATACAGCTGCGCTCTCTTCCTTTATGGCAGCGTGAAATTTTAGTTGTGCTCCTGGCCCATCAGATCCAGGAGCTGTTAGATAAGGGACAAAAGGATTTTTCCTCTATATTGTATGACTATACCACGGTATCCGGTTTGGAAGAAAAAATCAGACCCTATGCTTTTATGGAAACAGTCCAGGAATCAAAGGGGATTCTAACGGAATATTTTATTTCTATTGTTAAACAGGTATTTCAAGGTAAAGAGCTGGCGGTTTACACGGATCTCTATGAAAAATATTTAGGTACGTCCGGTAACGGCCAATATTCTTTCTTAGAATTGGAAAAGGAATTTAACCAATACTATAAAAATCAGTTTTATCAATATGAAAACTTTTTTGTATATTTTCTGTTCAAAAATTATATGGAAACCTTGTCAACCAAAAGTCTTTATAAAACTATTATTGCAATGGTCTTTAATTTCTACATTATAAAGGTATTGGACATTTTAGTTTGGTTGGAAAACGGCAGAAAATTAGAGCTTTCGGATCAGATTAATATTATGTCCTGTTTTTCCAGGGATTTTGAACATGCCCGGATAAAATATCAGCAGCTTTACGATATGTTAGGGGAACACAATTTTGATTCTGTCACCTCTCTGGCTTTCCTGTTGTATACACCAGAATAGAAAAAACAGTAGTTAATTTGTATAGAGAATGGTATAATACATATAAAGTAAAATGGTCACATAGATTTTGGGAGGATGGTAATGTCAACATTGGAGAAAACAATAAATCTATTAAACGCCCTACCGGAAAACCAGATAGAAACAATATATAGTTTTGTGCAGTTCCTCAGTTCACAGCAGACAGTAGAAAGAACGGCTGATACAGATCCCTTGGATGATATTTTTAGCAATATTGTAGGCGCTGTGCCCGATACAGGAAAGTCTCTGGAAGAATACCGTGCGGAAAGGATAAATGAAAAATATGAGGTTATTAATTGATACCAATGTGATTCTTGACATGGTGTTTAAACGTAGTGGCTGCGATATGTCCATAGAACTATTCAGACATATAAAGGAAGTTGGAGCCAGTGCATTTATAACAGCTTCTTCTGTAACTGATATTTTTTATATCATCCGTAAGGAAACACACGATACAGCTCGAACATATGTTATCATGGACAATATTTTCCGGTTGGTAGCGGTTCTTTCCGTGACAGATAAGGATATTAAGGATGCGTTTGGACAAAAAAGAGAATCCTATGAAACTTCTACGACTTAAAAAGTCTGAATTTCATAGGATTCTCTCTTTTATGTACTCTTCCTCTCAATAATCTCCGGCTGAATTGCCAGATCCGTGTTGGCCTCTTTATTTTCCAGCAGATCCTGCAGAGTGCGGGCGCAGAGAGTCCCCATCATTTCTATCTTAATGTCCACAGTAGTCAGCTCCGGATCGCAAACTACGGCGTCCGGGGAGTTGTCGTAGCCTACAATGGCTACATCCTCCGGCACCCGGATCCCGCGGCGTCTTAATGCCTTCATAGCGCCAATGGCCGTGGTATCTTCACCAAATAAAAGGCCGGTGAAGGGCCGCCCCAGGCTTAAAAGCCGCTCCACTGCCAAAGCGCCGCCTTCCATGCCATACTGACAGGGGATTATTCGTTCTTCTCCGTCGTCAATATCGTGAAGCTTCATGGACTCCAAGAACCCTTTTTTCTTTTCCCTGCCGCTGTCTGTGTCTAAATCGCAAATGCAAAAAATATCCCGGTGGCCTTTCTCATACAGAAAGTCCGCCGCTCTTCGGATTCCTTTTAAATCATCTACTAAAATAGAGTAAAAATTCGGCAGATCCAAATGCCCGTTGGCCATAACTACCGGAATCCGGCTCACCTTTCCGGTAATCTCCGTCCTTCCCCCTAAATCATTAAAGGTAGACCCAATAAGGACAATGCCGTCCACCTGCTTTTCGGAAAGAAGGTTAATATAGCGGGCGCACTCCTCCAGCTTGCCGCCGGTGTTGCACACCATAACATTATAGCCTTTTTGGCAGAATTCCTGTTCGATAATGTATACCTGTCTGGCATGCTGGGGCACCCGCAGATCTACCGTCAGGATTGCAATCGTTTTCATAGTTTTGGAAACCATGCCTCTGGCAATGGCGCTTGGTTTATAATCGTATTTCTTAAGAACCTCTTCAATTCGTCGTCTCATCTCCGGGTTTACATTCCCTTTATTGTTCATCACCCTGGATACAGTGGAAATAGAAACCCCGGTCTCGGCTGCAATATCATAAATATTCATTCCGTGCCTCCATTATTATAACTACCATGGTTTCTATTGTAAAACAAATTGAAGGAATTGTCACTAGATAAACCAATAAATTTACAAAAATTTACATTTAATTTCCAATTACTGCCTCCAGACGGCAAATCATGTCATCAATATCTTCTTTTTTCACCACCAATGGAGGGATAAAGCGGATAGTATTTCCTGCTGCGCTGATCAAAATCAGTCTTTGCTCCAACAAAGCCTTCTTTACCACAGGGCCTACCGGCGCCTCAGAGTCAAATTCCAGCCCCTGGATCAGCCCTATACCACGATGACATACAATTTTATTACAGCGGTTTTTCAGTTCTTCCAGCTTTTG
>CAJUJM010000098.1 GCA_910586755.1 uncultured Lachnospiraceae bacterium | reverse complement strand
GCAAAACCAAAGATTTATGTGAGGTTATTCTAAAAGTGAATGTTACTATGAGGAGCCGTGTGCGTGAAAGGCGCACGCACGGATCTGTGAGGGGCTTGCGGCGTGAGCCGCTTGTCTACTCGACTGCGGAGAGAGTTAATAATAATATGGACGTGGATATTTCCGCTTCCATTGTGACCGTCCGTATGCGTACAGACGAGAGCCTGATGACCGGGAAAATTCTTTTTTGCATATTCCATTCCCAGGGCTTGTGCCTGTTCTTCGGTCAGGCCATGATCGTCTTTATCCTTCGGATCAAAGCTTAAAATGTAATGATGGGATTTGATGTCAGCATAGTGCTGGTTTTTGTGATACTGGGCGTTGAGCTTTTCGCACTCTCTGTCAAAGAGCATAGGCTCGCAGTTAATGCCGTCTATGTAATATTCTTCCCTTAATATCATGTGCCCGTTTTCGTCCAGGATGGGCTTCATGGTGAACTCATCATGCTGGAACAGCATATATTCAATGATCTGACTGTAATCAGCGTTTTTGCTTGCGATATGTTTCAACACTGCCATGATAATTACCTGCCATTTCTGCAATCTCTTTTCTCATATCAAAAATCTGAGAGATACATTCATGTATTTCATCCTGCATTGCCTTTGAGCGGATGCCGCCCATGTGGAAATACCGTGCGATCTGATTTAGGTTGCTCCCAATTTTTCCAAACTCTGCGGTCAGCTTTTGTAGCTCCGGCACATCGGCAACCACTTCATATGTAATGTTCACCATTCCATCTAATAACTGTTTGCGGATGTAAGCGGAACGTGATAAGCCTGCCTCATGCGAGACTCTGGTTATTAACTCAAACTCTGCATCTGACAGACGAAGGGTAATGTGGTGGGAGCGTTTTATTTCTGTGTCTTTTTCTGGTCTTGGCATAAGCTCTCCTTTACTTTGTATTTTTTTATCTTATCCCGAATAATTGGGGATAAGGATGCTTTTATGCGTCAGCATACCCGGCATACGCTGTATGACGCTGCGAACACAATTTTTGTGGAAGCCAAATAGCACAATCTCATTGTGTGCAGCAACCGAGGGAATGGGGAGCCGGAATCCCCATCAAGATATGCCAGGTGCACAAAAAACCATGAAATGGGTTTTTGTGTCACATAGGCGAATCTTGCCCTGGAAAAGAAAATCCCTCTCATATATCCCTATCGGGAAAAAAGCAAAAACAAGCCGCACACAAAACTTAATATGACAGCTTGACTTTCAGCTGCCGGCAGAAGGGATAAGTGAAAGAAATATATTTGTGAAGCGGGAAAGCAGATTGGAGGAGAATGATAATGTGGGCAGATTATCCATTGAATTTATTGAGAGATATTCCGGTGAGACAGATTTTATCAGACGATCAAATGAAAGGACTGGAATATGCTCTGAAACAGCTGACGGAACGGGAGCAGAAGGTTCTGGAATACCGCTATGTAAAAGGAATGAGTTATTCCAAAATCGGTATGGAATTTGCGTTGACCAGAAGCAGGATACAGCAGATCGTGAGACGGGCGTTACGGAAACTTAGCCGCCCAGCGATAACGGCTTATATCAGGGAAGGGTTTGCGGCGCATGAGGCATCTGTTTTAGAGAATGTCCGTATGGCGATGGAAAAGGAAAAGAGCAGGCTGCTTACCGTGGAAGATAAGATTTTAGAACAGCGCATTGAGATTTTGCAGTTATCCATAAGACCATACAACTGTTTAAAGCGTCATGGTATTGGTACGGTTTATGAGCTGCTTCGTCTGATGTTAAGAGAAGATTGGAATATCCAGTACAGGAACCTTGGAAGAAAAGGAGCACAGGAGGTGGTGGAAAGTTTATTAAAACTGGGAATTGTAGATGTAGAGTATCCGGGCTGCCGGCGCTTTATAACAGATAAGTGTGAAGCGGAAAAACTTTGTTTGACAGAACAGGAATGGGAACGTGTACTCGACTATTTCAGTTGAGAATTTCCCGATACAAAATTCTGTGACAGCTTGTTCTCCAGCCTCTGGGGGAAGGGGTTAGTGAAAAGAATATTTTTTTCTTTTCAAATTAAGGAAAGGAAGATTGGAGGATGTCAAAAGAAAATAGGAACGCCCAGCTGGAAAGGATAAGCAGACAGAACAAGGAGAAGTGTGCAGCATTTATTGTAAGGATGATAGAGAAATACGGAAAAGAAGTTCTGGAAGAAATACAGAAAGAAGAAAAAGAGCATGAAACAAGCAGCGAAACGCCGACTACAATATAAGTGAGCCGGCGTTTTTTCTGTTGAAAGATGGATGAAACAATGATATAATATAAAAAACAGATTATCAGTAATGGAGTGAGCAACCATTTTATGAAACAGCAGGAGAAAAAGAAGAAATGTTATTTATATACAAGAGTATCCACAATGACGCAGACAGATGGATTCAGCTTGGAAGCACAAAGCAAGAGCCTATACGAATATGCAAAGTACAGGGAATTGGAAATTGCTGATGAATATTGTGATGCCGGAAAATCTGGAAAGGATATAAAGGGACGTCCTGCATTTCAACAGATGATGGAGGATATTATTTGCCAGAAAGATAACATTTCCTATGTCCTTGTTTTTAAATTATCCAGATTTGGGAGAAATGCGGCGGATATATTGAAGTCATTGCAGTTGCTTATGGATTATGGTATTGACCTGATAAGTGTGAATGATGCGATTGACAGCTCAACACAGGGAGGAAGGCTTACCCTCACAATCCTTTCTGCTGTGGCAGAGATAGAACGGGAAAATATTGTAGTCCAGTTTATGGCAGGAAAAATCCAGAAGGTCATGGATGGAAAGTGGGCAGGGGGAGTAATACCATATGGCTACCGAAATCAGAACAAAGAGCTGGTACTGGCAGAGGAGGAAACAAAAATTGTCCGCCTGATTTATGACCTATATTTGAAGGAGAACATGTCTGCGACTTCCGTTGTATCCTATCTCAATGAAAATGGCTATGTAAGGGGAAAGAAGGATTCCGATCAGGACAGGCCATTTACATTTGATTTTGTGACAAGTGTGCTTGATAATCCTTTCTATTGCGGCAAGCTCTTATATAACCGGAGGACAAATAAAAAGGGGCGGGATGGTAAGCTGATTAAAAAAGATTTGGACAAGGTTATAACTGTTCAGGGAGTCCATGAACCAATCGTTACGGAGGAGGAATGGAGGGAAGTTCAAGAAAAGCGGGAAAGTCTATCGAAAGTGAATGAGAAGGTTGATGAGCCAGAACGTATCAGTTTATTGTCCGGACTTGTAAAGTGTCCAGTATGTGGAAGTGGAATGATAGCGACAAAAAATAAACATGTCAATAAGAACAAAGGCGGCTATTATAAAACAATCCATTATTATGCCTGCAATAATTCTCGGAAAGCAAATGGGCGGACGTGTCCATTTCGCCATAGGTATAATCAGGAGAAACTGGATGCCGCTGTGTTCGAAATCATAGGAAAACTGAGCAGGATGCCAGAATTTAAAAGTGCGGTCATTGCTTCAAGCGGAGAAAAGTCAGATGTTGAAAAATTGGAAAGGGATTTAAAACAGCTTCGGAAAAAATTGCGGGGATTAGAAATGCAGAAAAGGAAGTTGGGAACGGAACTGGACAATTTAGATGTGTTTGACGAAGATTATGATAAAAGATATGAAAAAATTCAATCCGCCCTTGATGAGAGCTATGATAAAGTGGATGAGGTTGAAAAAAAGATTTCGATAGTCATCGGGAAAATTGAAGCGGTAAACAAAGGCGTTAGGGCAGCTGATAGTATCGAATCTATGCTGGATCATTTTGAAAAACTATATGAAAAGATGTCATGTGAAGAACGGAGGCAGATGTACCGGCTGTTCATTGAAAGGATAGAGGTATTTCCAGAAGAAAAAACAGATGGCAGAATATTAAAAAGTATATCGTTTCGCTTTTCAGTCTCATATGGAAAAGATGGTCTGACACCGGAAGGCAATACAGAAAACGATATTCGTTTCATATTAGATTGCTCTGAAACTGAGCTGACTGCAGCAGAAGCAAAAGCAACCTATGCAGAGATAAAAAAATACATCAAAGACACTTTTGGGGCAAACGTACATACCCTTTATATTGCTCAGATAAAACGGAAATACAGTTTGGACATGGGTAAGAATTACAATCTGGCTGCAGACCCAAAGAAAAAGGTTCCCAAGTGTCCGAAGGATAAAGAAAAAATGATACTGGAGACATTGAAGCATTTTAAAATGATAGATGCTTCCATAGAAGTGATGGAAAGTGAGAACGTAAAAGATGAAGGATAAAATGAAGAAGTGTTATCTATATATGCGGGTTTCTACCACAATGCAGGTAGAGGGCTACAGCTTAGAAGCACAAAAAGACCGTTTGACGAAGTATGCTGATTTTCAGCACATGGAGATTGTCCGTGAATATTGCGATGCGGGAAAGTCCGGCAAGAATATTACGGGGAGACCGGAGTTTTCCCAAATGCTTCAGGATGTGGCGGATGACCGGGATGGGGTGGATTATATTCTAGTGTTTAAGCTGTCAAGATTTGGACGTAATGCGGCAGATGTTCTGAACTCATTACAATACATTCAGGATTTTGGCGTGAACCTGATCTGCGTAGAGGATGGAATTGATTCGTCTAAAGATTCGGGTAAGCTGACGATCACGGTGCTTTCTGCCGTGGCTGAAATAGAAAGAGAGAATATTCTGGTTCAGACAATGGAAGGAAGAAAGCAAAAAGCCAGAGAAGGAAAATGGAATGGCGGTCTTGCACCATTTGGATATATCATTGACAGTAAAGAGGATACTCTTGTTATTGCGCCAGATGAGGCAGAGATTGTAAAAATCATATTTAAAAAGTATGTCAATGAAGATATGGGTATTGATGCAATTTGCAATTATCTGAACCAGCATGGCTATGAAAAACGGAAGGGCAGGGATTTTGAGCTGAACTATTTCACCCGTGGACTTATAGTGAATATTCTTGATAATCCCGTGTACACTGGAAAAATTGCATATGGCAAAAGCAAGACGCAAAAGGTGAAAGGCACCAGAGATCAGTATCATCGGGTCAAGGTGGACGATTACCTTCTTGCAGACGGAAAACACGATGCGATTATCAATGAAAACCTGTGGGAAGAAGCACAGCAAAAGAGAAAAGAGAACAGTGTAAAATGGAATAAAACACATAGTCTGGAGCATGAGCATATATTGTCTGGTATTATTAAGTGTCCGCTTTGCGGAACGGGAATGGCGGGAACCGTCCGCCGGCGGAAAAATAAAAAGACTGGTGAATATAAGGATGATTTTTATTACAGATGTCTCCATCGTAAGAAAATGGATGAAGAACATTTTTGTGACTACAAATTCTCTTTGAACCAGAATGAGCTGAACCAGCAGGTGGAAGAAGTTATCCTGGATATGATAAATAATGAAAGCTTTGGAGAGTTCATTCAACACAGACTGGAACAGAAAATAGACGTCAGCGCTTTGGAAGAAGAAAGAGAACAGTTGAGACAGCAGCTCCGTCAGCTGACCGGTGCGAAAAAGAAACTGATGGATATGCTTGACAAGCTGGATGTAAGCGATAAGCATTATGACCGGAAGTATCAGGATATGCAAGACCGTTTGGATACGCTTTATGATAAAATCAGTGATATGGAGGACATGATTACTGACACGAATGAGAAAATCCATAATGCGTATAGCGAGCATTTGACAGCAAAAGAAGTCTATAAAATTCTGGAACACTTTGATATAATATATTATAAAATGACAGACTTGGAGAAGAAGGAGTTTATTAGGAATTTCATTGAGAGCATAGAGTTATACCCTGAACGGAAAACGGATGAACGCATTATTCGGCAGATTAACTTCAAGTTTCCTGTTTATTATGATGGACAAGAGGGTTATGAAATTCGGTTGCTCAACGAAAAGACAGTCGAAGTCGCGTGTTTGCTTTCAAAACTTAGATCTGAAACATATCGAGGTAGAACTTCACTTTGACCGAATGTCAAAAGATTTGAAAACAGCTTTTCCAGAAATGTCAGGGTTTTCGCCGCGTAATATTAAGTATATGCGTAAATTCGCACAGTGTTGGGCAGATTATGAAATTGTGCAACGGCTCGTTGCACAAATACCATAGCGGACAAATATTATTTTGATGGATAAATTAAGAACGCATATGGTATGCCGGCAAAACAATAGAAAATGGTTGGAGTAAAACAACACTTGAGTTACAGATAGAAAGCAGATTAATGGAACGATAAGAGGGGGATGCAAGGTGGAGAATAAGAAAGATAATTCAAGGATTGTTGAAAATGAAATTCTTATTTATCAAACGGAAGATGGACATACCAAAATTGATGTGAAGTTGGAAGGCGAAACTGTTTGGCTTACACAAGCACAATTATGTGAACTTTACCAAACGAGTAAATCCAATATTAGTGAGCATATTAGGCATATCTTTGAAGAAGGAGAGTTAGAAGAAAATGCAGTTGTTCGGAAATTCCGAACAACTGCTGCGGATGGAAAAAATTATAATACAATACATTACAATCTTGATATGATTATTTCTCTTGGATATCGCGTAAAATCCAAAATTGCAACTAATTTTCGGCGTTGGGCTACAGAACGACTGAAAGAGTACATGATTAAAGGTTTTACTATGGATGATGAGCGCTTGAAAGGAAACGCTGGCGGGAATTACTGGAAGGAGTTGCTCGACCGTATTCGTGATATTCGTTCATCTGAAAAGGTCATGTATCGACAGGTACTAGATTTGTATGCAACAAGTGTTGATTATAATCCAAAGAGTAGAGAATCTATTGCATTTTTTAAAATGGTACAAAATAAATTGCATTATGCGGCGCATGGACATACAGCGGCAGAGGTTATATATGAGCGTGCAGATGCAAATCAGCCTTTTATGGGACTAAAAAGTTTCTCAGGTGATTTCCCCGTATTGAAGGATATAGGTATTGCAAAGAATTATCTCAATGATGATGAGTTAAAAATTTTAAATAATATTGTGTCAGGATATTTTGATTTTGCAGAAATTCAAGCTATACGTCATAATCCTATGTATATGTCAGATTATGTAAAACATCTGGATAATGTTTTAAAAACAACGGGTGAAAAGATATTACAGGGAGCAGGCAAAATTAGTCACGCACAGGCAATTGAGAAGGCAACAGAGGAGTATAGAAAATATCAAGTACAGAACTTGTCTCCAGTTGAAGAGGCGTATTTGGAAAATATTAAAATTATTCACAGTACAGCAAAGAAAAAGGTAATAACGGATAGAAAAATTCCTTGAGACTGAAAATTATAAGTTTGGACAATGATGAATGTAGAGATGTGCGTACTTTTGTCCCAACAACATATCAACGATTATATCGGGTGCTTATTTTGATAAATGAATGGCTTATTTGGGTGATAGAAAAGTTTTAAAATACACTTTGTAAAAATTTCCTTTTTGTATGATTAATCGGATGAGCATTATTGCATTTTATAGCATACAATATAGACGGCAAAATATATTCGGAATATGTTGTTGAGAATAAAGATATATCTGTAACTGCTCAGAAAGGGTGTGAAAAATGTGTTAGCAATCAAACCGCAAATAACTGCAGAAACGTCGGATACTGCAAAATTGGAGTTATATAGATTAATTGGTGAAGGCTATAAAGCAATGCAGGAAGGCAGAACCAGTACAATTGAAGAAGTAAGGGAAAAAATGGAAAAGAGAAGAAAAGAACGTGGCTAAGGTGGTATTTACTGAGCCGGCAGAGCATGACCTGCTGGATATAGAATACTATATCTTTGTAGATCTTTGTAATCCGCAGGCGGCGAAGAGGATATCCGTTGGCACTTTAGATGCAGCAGGTAAGCTGGAAGAATATCCGGAAGGACACCCGTTAGTAGGAGATGAATTACTGGGGCGTGTGGGGATACGCATAACATACTTTGATAATTACAACATTTTTTATTATTATGATATGCAAAATGACGTAGTATACATAATCAGGGTTTTGTATAATAAAGCTGATTGGCAGAATATTCTCAAAAGATAAATTTACAGTAATTTGAATGATACCCCCAAATTTAAAAGAGTTGGGGGTTTTTACAATGTATCATAATTGCTTGGCATTAATTGTGTATTTGAATGGCTGATAAAAGGATAAGTTATATACGAAATATGTAAAAAGAGGTGCAGCATATGTCGATGCCATCTAATAATAAAATTGAAGACAGGGCGCTTGGCACGCTGAGATATATTATAGATGATCATGCAGTAATGGGGCATGAGTTCCATTCTATGGATAAAGAAATGAGCTGGGATAACAGCAATTTGGAGCATAAGGGAGGAAATATTGGTACTTTTAAATTACAAAAGGTGATGTAAATATAGGAGACCATTGTTAATGAAATGCATGGATGATAGGTGGAGGTGTGTATGGTATTGAGAAAGGGTGGATTTGCAGAAGATAATTCTGCGAGTTTTTTGCTTGCAGAAAAAGTGGTAAGTGATCTTTTATAGATAAACTTGTTGTAGCATTTGAGGCCAATGGAAATAAAAAACTTGGTATGACACTTCCAAAATGAGATGTTAGACTATGATAAGCCACAGCATTTGATTACAACAGGATACTAAAGACTACCTGGCGTTTGTTTTGTAAGCGTCAAATATTAATACCACTCCTTCACCTGGGGGAGGAGCTTATCCGTGATTTTGCTGACCATTTCGGCAGATAATTTAATCCCGTAAAGCTCCTGGAGCTGATCATGGATGTCCCTTGTACAAAGGGAAATCACTTTTTCTTCAATGCCGGATACACCCCTTTGATATTTGGGAATGAGCCTGGGCTCAAACTCACCGTTACGGTCTCTGGGAACATCCACCTGGAATTGGCCATACTGGCTTTCAAGGGTCTTTGGGGAATGCCCGTTGCGTTTGTTATCCGTGATGAGATCCCCTTTTTGATTTTTTCATAGCCGAGGGAAGCGTCCAACTCAGCCTCCATCAGCTCCTGCAGGATATCTTTGAAGCTTTCCTTGAGAAGGGAATAGACATCGGCCACATTGTTTAAGTTGTTTGAAGAAATAATTTGTCGAATTTGCCCTTTAGCAACTGCCATAAAAATACTCCTTTTCGATAAGAATTGTCATATCAGAATTCTTACCAAAAAGGAGACATTTTTTTCCGGAGACACAAATTTTTTTACACCACCTCAGCCACCAACAAGCGAGTGCCGGTATATACCGGCGCATTGCTTGCCGTTACTATCAGCCCTTCTTACACGATTTTCTGATAATTTGCGCCCCAAACTTCCATCGCGTCCAAAATTGGCCGCAATGTTTCTCCTAATTCATCCAACGCATACTCAACACGAGGCGGCACTTCAGCATAAACAGTGCGGTCAATGATACCATCAGCCTCCATAGACCGCAGGCTATCAGTCAAAACTTTCTGACTGATTCCCTCCAAATCCTTTTTTAGCTGGTTAAACCGCCATGGACGCTGTAGCAAATTACGCAAAATCAGCAGCTTCCATTTGCTACCGATGATCTGCACAGTGGTGGCAACCGGACAGGTGGGCAATTCTTCTTTTGTCAGCATAGCTATGTACTCTCCTGTAAGTTTACCCCTGTTCACTGAGGGTAAAATAGAATGTTACACTCAAATTATAGTGCAAGTCGGCGAGCTTTGCAATAGGTTACCCAAAGGTGACTGAGTAATAAAAAAGTGCGTACTTGTTTTTAAGCTGAGGATAAATTAGGATAAAAGTGCGAACCGGGAAACAGGTTCGACAAACATCATTGGAGGTACACAACTATGGCACTCTCTAATCTGTCTGGCTGGGCTGGTACTGCCTGCGGTGCGTCCGGCAAGCCAGAGGAAAAGCCCGCCGCTTGCGGTACTGCCTGCGGCGCGTCCGATAAGCCGGAAGAAAAGCCCGCCGCTTGCGGCTCCGCCTGCGGTGCGTCCGATAAGCCGGAAGAAAAGCCTGCCGCCTGCGGTACTGCCTGCGGCGCTGGCGACAAGTAACTCTACGCTGACCCCCGGTAAGGTCAGCCCTTACCGGGGATTTCTAAATATAACCGGCTCCTGTCGGTTTTCATAAAAGAGGAACACAGCATGAAACAGTATTTTTCTTTTCAATGGCACATCACAGACGAGTGTGACCAGCGGTGTAAGCACTGCTACATTTTCTCGGAGGACAACTGTAAGAAGCTGGACGCCATGACCTGGGAGCAAATGCAGGATGTAGTCGTCAACTGCTGTGATATGTGCGAACTATATGGCCGTCTGCCCTACTTCTACATCACTGGCGGCGATCCCATCCTGCACCCGGACTTCTGGAGTCTGCTGGCTCTGCTGAAGGAGCGGGACATTCCTTTTACAATCCTGGGTAACCCGTTCCATCTGAGCGACGAGGTGTGCCGACGGCTGAAATTCTATGGCTGTCAGAAGTATCAGCTCTCTTTGGACGGGATGCGGGAGACCCACGACTGGTTCCGCAAGCCCGGTTCCTTTGACTGCACCCTTGAAAAAATCTCCTGCATCAAAAATGCCGATATTCGCAGCGTGATTATGACCACCGTATCAGGCACGAACCTCAAAGAGATTCCCCACATCATAGATACCGTGGTAAAGCATGGCGTGGACGTGTTTGCCTTTGCCCGGTACTGTCCTACCAGTGAAGAAAAGGACACCGGCATCACGCCGGAGGAATATCGGGAGCTGCTGGCCGTCTGCGATGGAAAATTCAAAGCATACGAGGCAGCGGGCTGTGAAACCTACTTCAACAAAAAAGACCACCTCTGGACGCTGTACGAATATGAAACTGGAGCGTTCAAAATCCCGGAAACCGCCCAAGAAGGCATGATCTATGGCGGCTGCAACTGCGGCAACTGCCACCTGACCATCCTGCCCACCGGCGACCTCTATGCCTGCCGCCGGGTCCAGAACAGCAGAGTGGGGAACGTCTTTGAAGACCGGATCGCGGATGTGTGGGTCTGTGAGATGGAAGCATACCGGGATTATCAAAAGTTCAAAAAATGCGCCAAATGCGAGCTGCTGGCCTGGTGTCGGGGCTGTCCCGCCGTAGCCAGCGGCGCTCACGGGGATTTTTATGATGTTGACCCGCAATGCTGGAAAGAGGTATGATTATGGAAAACGAAGTGATGAAAACGATCCTGCACCGCCGGTCCATCCGGCGCTTTGCAAAAAGACAAATCGGGGAAGAAGTTTTGCAGCAGATCATACAGGCAGGGCTGTATGCGCCCAGCGCGGGTGGGCGGCAGGGCGTCCTGTTTGCTGTCTGCCAGGATAAGGAGGTCAACGAGCGCCTGGGCCGTATCAAGCGGGTCAACTCCCAGCCTAGGATGGCTACGGCCACCAGCTATGTTTCCAGAGAACAGCCCAGCATCGCGGACGACCCCAACTTGAGAAACGCCTTCTATGATGCGCCCACGGTCATTACTCTGTTCGCCCCGAAGAATTTTCTGTTCTCGGCGGAGGATTGCGCGCTTGCCGCGGAAAATATGATGCTGGCGGCGGATTCCTTGGGCGTTGGCTCCTGCTATATCGGGCAGGGCTGGACCGCCTTTGCGGACCCTTATGGACAGAAAGTTTTGAAGGACTGGAACATCCGTACTGACTACCATGCAGTTATGCAGCTTCTGTTGGGCTATCCCAGAGAGGGAGACAGTAACCCCAAACCAAAGCCCCGGCATGAGGATCGGGTGCTGCGATTTTGAGAGAGGAGTGATACGATGGACGCAAAAACCTGTTTGCAAAAACTGAAATATGTTGGTGTGCTGGCTTTTGCCACGGTGGACGAGCATGGCGCTCCGCAGATTCGCAACATCAGTGCCATTCATTATGAGCCGGAGGCTATGTACTTTTTCACGGCAAAGGGCAAAGACTTCTGCCGCCAGCTGCTCTCTGACGGGCGTGTGCAAATCCTGGGCTACACCAAGTACAAAGAGATGATCCGGCTGTCCGCCAGGGCAAAACCGGCTTGCGTGGCGGACCAGCAGAAGTGGATCGACGCGATATTCGCCGAACAGCCCTATCTGTCCAATGTCTACCCTGGCGACACCCGGAAGCTGGCCGGCATCGTGTTCGGGATCACAGACGCGGAGATCGAATATTTCCATCTGGGAGTCAATCCTATTTTCCGGGAGAGCTATACCATCGGCAAGGGAACTGTCACGGAAAAGGGGTATCAGATCACAGACGCCTGTATCGGCTGCGGTGCCTGCGCCGAGCATTGTCCCCAACGGTGCATTGAGATGGGAACGCCCTATCAAATTCAGCAGGAGCATTGTCTGCACTGCGGCAACTGCCATGCGGTCTGCCCTGTACAGGCGGTAGAAAAGCGAGGATAACATGACCCAGACAGAACGTCGAAATTATTTGATACGAGAACTGCTTGCCGAACAGCCCCAATATCGGGAGCTATCTATTCCAGAGGATACAGCGGGGCAAAAACGGCTCCTCCGTGCACTGATGAATGTCCGTTTACCCCAGACAATCAGCGAGGACTTTCTGGCGGCGCAGGATGAATATCTGAGAGAAGAACTGAAACAAAAGGGAGTAACCGATTTTGCGGACCTGACGCCTATATCCAAGGGAATCTATCTCTGGCAGGGTGACATCACGACCCTGCGCTGTGATGCCATTGTCAACGCCGCCAACAGCGGTATGACCGGCTGTTATGTTCCCTGTCACGGCTGCATTGATAACTGCATCCATACCTATGCTGGGATACAGCTGCGGCAGGAGTGCGCGGCGATCATGGGGGCGCAGGGCCGGGAAGAAGAAACAGGCAGGGCGAAAATCACCAGGGCCTATAATCTCCCCTGCAAATATGTCCTGCACACTGTTGGCCCCATCATCACCGGGCTGCTGACCGGGCAAGACAAGAAACTGCTGGCTGCCTGTTACCGATCTTGCCTGGAGTTGGCAGAGCAGCACAGAGTTGAAAGTATTGCTTTCTGCTGCATTTCCACGGGGGAATTTCACTTTCCCAACGACAAGGCGGCGGAAATCGCGGTACAGACGGTCAGAGAATACCAAGCAAGCCAAAATAGCAAGATGAAGGTGATTTTCAATGTTTTCAAGAATGTCGATTATGAAATCTACCGAACCTTACTCACAGCAAATTAAGCGGCTGAAAGCGGCGCTGGATACCGCTGACGCGGTTGTAATTGGTGCGGGCGCGGGGCTGTCCACTTCGGCGGGATTTACCTATACGGGGGAACGGTTTGAACAGTATTTTTCGGACTTTGCCCAGAAGTACGGTTTTCGGGATATGTATTCAGGCGGTTTTTATCCCTATGGAACGCAGGAAGAATATTGGGCCTATTGGAGCCGGTATATCACTGTCAATCGCTATATCGAGCCGCCAAAGCCGGTTTATCAAGACTTGCTGGAGTTGGTGAAAGATAAGGATTATTTCGTGCTGACCACCAATGTAGACCACTGCTTTCAAAAGGTGGGCTTTGATAAAAAGCGACTGTTCTACACTCAAGGTGACTACGGGCTGTTCCAGTGTAGTGAACCATGCTGTCAGGAAACCTTTGACAACGAGGGTGTCATAAAAGCCATGATGGAGCAACAGCGGGATATGCGTATTCCATCGTCCTTAATTCCCCGCTGCCCTTACTGCGGTAAGCCCCTGACGATGAACCTCAGGGCGGACGACAAATTTGTGGAGGACGAGGGCTGGCATATTGCCGCCGAGCGGTATTCTGATTATCTGCGCCGTCACGAGAATTTGACTGTCTTGTTCCTGGAGCTGGGAGTAGGCTACAATACGCCGGTAATCATCAAATATCCGTTTTGGAGAATGACTGCCGCGAATCAGAAAGCCATATACTCCTGTATCAATTTCGGCGAGGCAGTTTATCCGCAGGAGATTGAAAAGCGTTCTATCTGTATTGATGGCGACATTGGGACTGTGCTGAGCGCTATCTCGAAAAAATATAAAAACTAAATATCGGATAGATTAGAGATACCGCCTGTTGTAGCTATAGCAGACGGTATCTTTTAGTATAAAGTAACTCTTCACAAAAGTTCCCTGAGGACAATGCACTGTGCAAGCTGCCGGACACGCCAATCGGCAGGTATGGATGCTGTTTCCGTATGCCGGGAATATCAGCCAGACGTAATTGTTTTGGATATTATGCTGTCGGATATTGACAGTATCGAGGTTTGCAGACAAATTTGGGAGTTCTTGCTGTCTGTAAAAAATATCGATCAACGGAGACATCTAACAGCATGGCAAGCTATGGTTAAAATATGAGATTGTGTTTAATAAGCCGGAAAGTGAGGTGGTAAAGCAGCTCTTAGAAATGCCCAAAAAGCATTAACTGAAAGATAATGTAAGCATTTTACATATTATAAATCCAATGCTATGATGAATACATCAGAGACGCGCCTGATAAAAAACGAAAGGCAGAGAGGGAAAATGAGTAAGGAGTATACGGGACTTGCCCAGGAAATTTTACAGAAAATCGGCGGCAAAGAGAATGTATTGGATGTTTATCACTGTCAGACAAGGCTTCGGTTTCAGCTGGCAGACGAGCAGAAAGCGGATCAGGCCAGACTGGACGCAATGGACGGGGTAGCAAAGGTACTGATTAGCGGCGGCGTATTTCAGGTAGTGATTGGAACCCATGTAAAATATGTATATGAAGAATTGGAGAAGTTGATCGGGCCGCGGAAAGATGCGGGGGAAACGAAAGCAGCTCAGAACGGCAAAAAGAAAAATCCGGCAGAAGTTGTCATTGACTTTGTATCCGGAACATTCCAGCTTATCATTCCGGCCCTTTCCGGAGCGGGAATGGTTAAGGCGCTTCTGGCGCTGTTGGTGGTGTTTAAGCTGATCAATACCTCTTCTCAGACGTATTATCTTCTGAATATGTTTGCAGATGGCGTGTTCTACTATCTGCCAATCCTGTTGGCAGTATCAGAGGCGCAGAAGCTGAAATGTAATTCGATTCTGGCAGCAGGCGTGGCCGCAATTATGCTCCATCCCAATTGGGCGGCATTGGTTGCGGCAGGAGAGCCGGTTCACTTCTTTGGCGTGATTCCATTTACACTGGCTGGCTATACGGGAAGCGTAATTCCGATTATCCTGGTAATATTGGTACAGGCTTATGTAGAACGGTGGCTGGATCGCTGCATACCAAAATCTGTGAAGCTGGTATTTGTTCCCATGCTGACATTCCTGATTATGGGAACCCTGGCCTTTTCTGTTCTTGGTCCCATTGGAAGTATTCTGGGTGATGGACTGGCTGTGTTCTTTACCTTTTTAAGCACAAATGCAAGCTGGGCGCCAGCCGTAGTGATTGGTGGATTCCTGCCGCTGATGGTAATGTTCGGGCTGCACAATGGAGTTGCCCCTCTTGGCGTTATGCAGATGGCGGATCTTGGCTATGACAGCATTTTCGGGCCGGGATGTGTATGCTCCAACATTGCACAGGGTGTTGCATGCCTTGTGGTATTTTTAAGAACAAAAGATGCAAAAATGAAGCAGATTGCCGGTTCTGCCGGTATTACCGGCCTTATGGGAATTACGGAGCCGGCCCTTTATGGCGTAACACTTCCCAAAAAGTATCCGTTGGCAGCGGCTATGATTGGCGGTGGCTGCGGAGGATTGTATGCAGGCTTGACTCAGACCCACCGTTTTGCCACCGGTTCTTCCGGACTTCCCGCTGTCCTCCTTTACATAGGCGATAATTCCATGACCTGTTTTTACAACATCCAGATTGCTCTGGTGATTTCCGCCGTTGTATCTGCGGTTCTGACATATGTATTTTCCCTTAAATTTGAAAAGGGTGCGGAAAGTGTAATAATGGAAAAGAAGGAAAAGAGTGACGCTGCAATTTTAGGGAAAGAGTCAGGCAAGACAGAGCAGGCAGATGGCAGGATTTATAATCCTATAAAAGGAGAGGTCATTGCTCTGGAAGAAATCGGAGACGGTGTTTTTTCTGCTGGAGCTCTGGGGCAGGGCTGCGGGATCCGTCCGGAGGAAGGAAAGGTTTTCGCGCCCTTTGATGGAGAAATCATCTTAGTTGCGGATACAAAACATGCCATTGGAATCAAAAGCCTTGACGGAGTGGAGACGATGATTCATGTGGGACTGGAAACGGTGGAGCTTAATGGAGAAGGATTTGACCCGGTTGTAAAGACTGGAGATCGGGTAACCAAAGGACAGCTTCTTATGAATTTTGATTTGCAAAAAATCGGAGAAAAATATCCTACAGTTACCGCATTTTTGATTACCAATAGTTTTGACTATCAATCCTTTGAACTGAAAAAGAAAGGCATGCGTCAGACGGAAGAATGGATTATGCAGGTGGAGAAATAGACCGGAAAGGAAATAATATGGAAAAATCAATGCCAAAAGGCTTTTTGTGGGGCGGCGCTACGGCAGCCAATCAATTTGAAGGCGGCTGGCAGGAAGACGGAAAGGGGATTTCTGTGCCGGATGTGATGACAGGCGGGACAAAAACCACGCCCCGCCATGTAACAGACGGCATCCTGCCGGAATACCATTATCCCAGCCATGAAGCAGTAGACTTTTACCATCACTACAAAGAGGATATTGCTCTGTATGGGGAAATGGGATTTAAAGTGTTTCGGATGTCTGTAAACTGGACGCGGCTGTTTCCCAGAGGAGATGAAGAAAAGCCAAATCCCCGGGGGATTGAGTTTTACCGCAATGTATTTTTAGAGTGTAAAAAATACGGAATAGAACCGCTGGTTACCATCAGCCATTATGAGCTTCCTTACTATTTGGCAAAGGAATATGGCGGCTGGAGCAATCGAAAGCTGATTGATTTTTATCTGAATTACTGCAAAGTGCTGTTTGAGGAATATAAAGATTTGGTGCGGTACTGGCTGACCTTTAACGAAATAAACATTTTGCTGATGGGAACCTACGGCAATCTTATGGGCGGCGGGATCCTGCCGCCGGGGCGTGATACGGCGGTAGGAGTCCTTGCAGGGTTAGACGAAAGCTGGGATAATGAACAGAGGCGGTATACGGCCCTTCATCATCAGCTGGTAGCCAGTGCAAAAGCAGTAAAGCTGGCTCACGAAATCAATCCGGAGAATAAGCTGGGCTGTATGTTGTTAAGCAGGATTGCCTATCCTTATACCTGCAGGCCGGATGATGTGCTGAAAGGGCAGCAGACCATGCAGTTAGCAAATTATTATTGCGGGGATGTCCATGTGCGCGGAGCATATCCGGCATTCGCAAAACGGTTATGGAAAGAAAAAGGGATCCAAATCCCCTTTGAGAACGGAGATGCAGAAGCATTAAAAGCAGGAACGGTTGATTTCATGACCTTCAGCTACTATTCCAGCAGTACGGCCACCAATGATCCCAATGTGCCCGTAGCGTCCGGAAACATGATGAGGGGGCCGGCAAATCCATATCTGGAACAGAGCCAGTGGGGATGGACGATTGATCCGAAAGGGCTTCGCTACCTGTTGAATGAATTCTATGGGCGCTATCAGATTCCCCTGATGGTAGTGGAAAATGGCCTTGGGGCAGAGGATAAAGTGGATGAGGACGGGAACATCCACGATCCTTACCGGATTGAATATATGAGAGAACACATCCGGCAGATGGCGGAAGCAGTGGAGGACGGCGTAGAGCTTATTGGCTATACGGTTTGGGGCTGCACGGATCTTGTAAGCGCCGGAACAGGAGAAATGGCAAAACGCTATGGACTTGTCTATGTAGATAAAGATAATCAGGGCAATGGAACGCTAAAGCGCAGACGGAAAGATAGTTTCTACTGGTATCAGAGAGTGATTGCCATAAATGGAGCGGAATTGTAAAAAAGAAGAGGCGATTCATGGAATTACGTGTACTGGAATATTACCTGATGGTAGCAAGGGAAGAGAATATTACAAAAGCGGCGGAGCTTTTGCATATTACCCAGCCGACTCTGTCAAGACAGCTGGCTCAGATGGAGCAGGAACTGGGCGTAAGCTTGATTAAGCGGGGAAAACATAACATTGCGCTTACAGAAGAAGGAATGATTTTGAAGCGGCGGGCACAGGAGATGCTGGAACTGGCGAATAAAACAAAACAGGAATTGTGCCATGATGGGGAAAACCTGAGGGGGTCATCTCCATCGGCAGTGGAGAAACAAAGAGTATGCATCTTCTGACAAATTGTATGACGGAATTTTATCAGCAGCACCCAGAGGTTACTTTTGATATCTATAGCTCTACAGCAGACCGGATTAAGGAGCGGATTGAAAAGGGCTTGACGGACATTGGACTTCTGACGGAGCCGGTGGATGTGGGGAAGTATCAATTTATTCGTCTGCCAGAGAAAGCAAGATGGGGAGTTTTGGTCTGTAATGGTTCGCCGCTTTCCCAAAAGGAATCTGTCTCTTCCAAGGATTTGCTGAAAATTCCTGTTTTATTGCCGAAAAGAGATTCTGTTCAAAATGAACTGGCCAACTGGTTTCAGGAAGATTATGAAAAATTGCATGTGGTGGCAACCTATAATCTGCTCTATAATGCTGCAGTGATGGTGGAGAGTGTTGGCGGGGCAGCCCTTTGTATGGAGCATGATAAAGTGTATCAGAATCTTGTATTTGTGCCGTTTGACCCAATACTTTCTACAGGGGCAGTCCTGGTGTGGAAAAAGAGTCAGTTTTTATCCCCGCTTATGCGTCATTTTATAGAGCATTTAAGAACTATTTTTTATAAAGAGAGGAGCAATGAAGGCTATGACGATGGAAGAGGTCAGCTGCCGGTATCAGATTCCTGAAAAGATCTTAAAGGAATATGAACACTTAAGCGGATCTGGGTCAGTAAAGAAGGGAAAGGAAGACTGGCAGTATGATGAGCAGGATCTGGAACGGCTGAGTCTAATTATGACCCTTCACGATATCGGGTTTGAGAAAGAAGAAGTGGAAGAATATATGATATTGGTAATTCAGGGGGCAAATACCGGAGATGAGCGCTTGCGTATTCTTCAGAAAAAGAGAGCCGGACTTTTAGATGAGATCCATTTCCGGGAAAAGAAACTGGATCATCTGGATTACCTGAGATATAAAATTAAACATAGGAAGTAACGTGAGGAATACTTTACGGGAATAATGGAAGTGAGGGTCAGGATATGCTTTACGACAAAAGCAGGAGTAGTGATTTGAAAAAAATACCGGGTGTTGGAGCCAATATGGAGCAGCATCTGCAGAATATCGGGATCCATTGTATTGCAGATTTAAAGGGAAAAGATCCGGAAGAATTATATCATTTAGATTGTCTAAAAAAAGGATTCCAAGATGACCGCTGCGTACTGTACGTATTCCGCTGTGCAGTGTACTTTGCAGAACAGGAGGAGCATGAACCAGAAAAATTAAAATGGTGGTATTGGAAAGATAAAGAATATCCGGAAAGCCGTTAAAATAAAGGTATTTGACGATATTGGATACCGTCAAATGCCTTTTCTTTATATGCGATTTTGAAGTGACAGGAAAGCAGAGACGCATAACCCATCTGCTTTTGAAAGTCTGAATCCTCTAAAGGTAAAAATTTCAAAAAATATATTGACACGGTGTCAGAATCAGTTTATAATATAAAAACTGACACGGTGTCAGAATAGAAGATTTTCTATCATATAAGGAGGCGCAGGATGCCAAAGGGATCAGAAGAGCTGACAGCAGCGAGAAAAGAAGAAATCATAACAGCCTGTGCAGAACTGTACAAGACTATGAGTTTTAAGGAGATTACCCTTAAAGAGATTGGAAATGCAACATCCTTTACCAGGACTTCCATCTACAATTACTTCCAGACAAAAGAGGAAATTTTTTTGGCGCTGCTGCAAAGAGAGTATGGGTTATGGATTGACAGACTAAGGCAGATTCAGACGGAGCATGAGAAAATGACTTCTGAGGAGTTTGCGGATGCGTTGGCCCATTCACTGGAAGAACGGCAGAATCTGTTGAAAATACTGTCTATGAATCATTATGATATGGAAGAAAACAGCCGGATTGAACGGTTGACAGATTTTAAGGTGGTTTATGGGCAGACACTGTCAGAGGTCAGAAATTGTCTGGATAAATTTTTTCCGGAGATGCCGGTTCGCGATAAGCAGGATTTTATCTATTCTTTTTTCCCGTTTATGTTTGGGATATATCCTTATACTGTGGTAACAGAGAAGCAGAAGGAAGCAATGAGACAGGCGGGAGTAAACTATGTGTATATGTCCATTTACGAGATTACTTATACGGAAATAAAGAAATTATTATCAACATGAAAGTAAGAAAGGAAAACGAGGTATGAAAAAATTAAATTTTATCACACTTGCAATCATATTCAGCCTTGCTGCCTGCGGCAGTGGAAACAATGCAGGAGAATCATCCCGCGCCCCTGAGCCGGAAACTTCCATGCAGAGTACAGAGGAGCAAAACGTGATAAAAGAAGAATCCTCAGAGGAACCATCCGAAACAGAAGCCAGGGCGCTGGTCGTTTATTTTTCGGCTACGGGAAATACAAAGGCAGTTGCAGAGACACTGGCCAGACTGCAGGATGCGGATTTATATGAAATCGTGCCGGAACAGCCCTATACGGATGAGGATCTGAACTACAATGACCGTACCACACGGGCCACGGCGGAGCAGAATGACCCGGATGCCCGTCCTGCAATATCCGGCAGCATAACGGATTTTGAGCAGTACGAAGTTGTCTATGTGGGATACCCGATCTGGTGGGGGGATATGCCCCGAATTCTGTATACGTTTTTTGATACATACGATTTCAGTGGAAAGACCATCGCTCCATTCTGTACCAGCGGCGGCAGCGGGCTTTCGGGAACACCGGGGACGATTGCAAAGCTGGAATCGGGAGCAGAGGTTCTTGACGGTCTTCATATCAGCAGTTCTGCGGCAGATAGTGCAGAAAGCAGTGTGGCAGAGTGGCTTGAGGGTATCAGACAGGCGGAGTAGGAGGTAGTATGAAAAAAGTTATAGCAGTATTTTTATCTGCAATGCTTCTCATATCGCTTACAGCCTGCGGACAGTCAGAGATGAAACGCCAGGAGAATACGCAGGCAGATGTTCAGTCTGGAAACAGTGAAAATAAGGTGTCCAATGTGCAGGACAGCGCCGGACAGGAAACGAAAGTGGATGTGGAAGATGGCTTTATTCGTATTACAGGCGGCACGTTTAAGATGGGCAGCCCGGAGACGGAGAGTTGGCGCAGCGCAGATGAAACGCAGCATACCGTTACGGTCAGCGACTTTTACATGTCCCCCTATGAGGTGACTCAGGCGGAGTATGAGGCAGTTATGGGAAGTAATCCCAGCAATTTTACCGGCAGCGGCCTTCCGGTGGAAAATATCTCATGGCTGGAGGCGGTTTCTTTCTGCAATGCTTACAGCGAAGAAAAAGGGCTGGAGCCTGCCTATTCCATTAACGGAGAGAATGTAAGCTGGAATCGCAGCGCGGACGGATACCGGCTGCCGACGGAAGCGGAATGGGAATATGCCTGTCGCGCAGGCACGACAACCCCGTTTTATATGGAAAATTCTCCAAGCGCGGAAGAAGCCAATTATTACGGGCATTACCCTTATGGGATTGAAGAAAATTATTTCTCCCAGGGAAATCTCACCGTGAAACCCGGAGAGTACCGGCAGACAACGGTTGAGGTGGGCAGCTTTTCTCCGAATCCCCTGGGGCTTTATGATATGCACGGAAATGTAGGCGAGTGGACATGGGACATTTATGGAGCGTATTCCACAGAGGAACAAAAGGATCCGGTGGGGGCAGATTCCGGGACGCGCCGGGTTTACCGGGGCGGCGGATGGAATGATTTTGCCAAAAATATGCGCTGCGCCTATCGGGCCATGATGGATCAGGATAAGGCCAGTTTCAACATTGGCCTCCGGCTTGCCAGAAATGGGATTCCCGGTTCCGGCAATGTGGCAGGTACAGATGTGCAGCAGGGAGACAGCAGCGCTGGAAGCAGTATATTGATCGCTTATTTCTCGTGGGGAGGAAATACACGGGGAATTGCGGAGGAGATCCAGAGTCAGACAGGGGCGGATCTGTTTGAGATTACGCTGGTAAATCCTTATTCCAGTGATTACAATACGGTTCTGGACGAGGCGCAGCGGGACCAGAGCGAACAGGCAAGGCCGGAACTGGCATCCCATGTGGAAAACATGGACGGTTATGATACCATCATCCTTGGCTATCCTTATATGGAGTAAGGTTTTGAGAGTGTATTATGTGTATGGTGTACGAAAATAGTAGAAAATAGGAACTACATACACAAATAGAAGGTAAATTGTGTATGGTGTTATAGTAGCTGGCTTGCAGGGGTAGATTTCTGGAAGTCAGTATTTATTTTCGGTATTAGACAGCAAAGCTTCAAAATTCAGAGATACTGTGGTAAAATGATTGCAGGTTGGACAATACACAGCAATATCAGTAAAAAGAATCGGCTTAAATTTGGAATCAGTGATATTATTGGTTTGCTATATGTGGGATAGGGGGATTGAAATGCGAATAAACTGGGAAAGCTTTGCTACATATAATCATGATGCACGCGGGATTCGGTTTAAATTTGAAGACTTATGCCGTC
>CAJUJM010000097.1 GCA_910586755.1 uncultured Lachnospiraceae bacterium | reverse complement strand
GGGAGAGGCCGAAGGGTTTTTAATTTGTGATGCGGATTCTGGAAGAGTAGTAGGAGAAGTCTGCGATGGCCTGGGGCATTACCTGCTTTTAAAAAACAGGCCTAAAGGGATAAGGCTTATTGTGAAAGCCTATGTCAGAGCTGTAAGAGGAAAAATGGTTATAGCAGAGTCAGATGCGGCATATATAAGGGAAAAGCATCCAGGGAAAATTTTGGTTAGTGTGGTGGCGCCTGCCTATAATGCGGCGGAATTTATTGCCAGAGGTATTGATACCGTTTTGGCCCAGTCTTTTACGGAATTAGAGCTTATAGTGGTAAATGACGGCAGTACTGATGAGACCCAGAAAATTATTGACTGGTATAAAGAACGGTATCCCCAGATAAAAGGCCTTTATCAGCAAAACGCGGGACAGGCTGTGGCCAGAAATCTGGGGGTAGAGCATGCAGCCGGAGATTACATAAGCTATATGGACAGTGATGACATGGTAAGGCCGGACATGATAGAGAAGCTGTACCATTCTATTGAAAAAAATAATTGTGATATTGCGGTGGCCTCTGCTTACCAGATGACAAATGAAGGATATGAGGAAGTTTCTGTTTACCCAATAGCAGAGGATATTCCGGTATCCTTTGATGAATTTTTTGGACATTATCTCAAGTATGCCTACCCTGTGGTTTGGGGAAAACTTTACCGTCGCCTTCTTGTGAAAGAACATCCCATCCCTAAGACAACATATGAGGACAGCGCCTGGATGCCGTATATTTTATCGTATGCAGACAGGATTTGCTATCTAAATGACCCTTTATATGAATATGACAGGATTATCCGGAATGTTACATATGTTCATGCTGTTCGTAGAAAGGCCATAGAGGAACAGTATGAAGACCGCAGGGATTACGTCCTGTTTTTCCTTAAAAATGGAAACCCCAAAAGAAGGGATATGCTGAAACGGCTGGCTATGGGATATGTGATAGGATTTGTAAGCTCGTTTTCCTATTTCAAGTTTCGAGAGTTGAAGGAGGAAGTAGAACAGTTGTAGATTTAATGCGGAATAAATCTATATATTACAAAATTAAATGGAACACATAATAACGCAATCCATGACAGCTGAGATAACACATTAATTGAGCTTTGACGAAATGAGGTGACGTAAGTTTATGAATATTCTGATTGCAACGAATACAAAGCTTATGGGACCGGCATCTGTAATGATTTATTCTCTTTTCCGCAGTCATAAAGACATAGAAATAGATCTATATCTGGCATATCATAATCTGAGAGAAAAGGATATGGAAAGATTGCAAAAGATAAGTTCTCAATTTAAAAAAAAGAAATTGCACCCTATTGATGTCGGGGGGAGTTTGCGTCGAAGGTATCAGAAGCCGGCCGGTTTTCATATGAAACATATTATCGCATTTTGGCATTAAATATGCTGCCGCAGAATGTAGAGCGCATTTTGTACTTAGATGCTGATATGCTGATAAAAAAGGAATTAACAGAAGTTTATGAGACACCTATGAGAGAAACATGCCCTTTTGTTGTCTGCGATGATATTGAGGGACATGCAAGAGGAAGCTATAAATCCACATTAGACAGAGCTGGCATTCCACATAACTACCAATATTTTAATGCAGGATTTATGCTGATGAATTTGAATTATTTGAGAAAGCGGAATAGCATTGGGTATATTTTAGATGCATTTTATAGAGAACATAAACGATATCCGTTTCCGGATCAGGACATCTTAAATCATATGTACTATGATAAAGTACAATTTGTTCCATGGGCTTTATACAATTTACCGCCGGAATGGTGGAAAATAGATGTGGAAGCATTATCCAAAGGAATCATTCGTTTTGCCAGTTATCCGGATATGAATAATCCGTCTGTTAACCAGAAAGAGCGTTTTGTTGATGCAACACTGCAGATTCGGGATAATGCGTATATTATTCATTATATGAGCTTTTTAAAACCCTGGATGTACAGAAATAAGCCAATATATGAGGATGTTGCTTTATATGCAGGACTTTGGTTTGATTGTGAGAAAGAAATGTATGAAAATGTTGAAGGATTGGAACGCCTTTAGTATGCTTATTCAGAAGGCATCAGATATTCACTGTAAAATAAATAGAAAGACAGAGGTATCAACATGAAAAAGAGGAAAAGAATCCTGCTGCTCTGCGCCGCCGCGGCTCTGGTCCTGGGAACAGCGGCCTGCGGGGCGGCCGATCCCGGCGCAGGCCAGGGGACAGAACCCGTTGAATCCCAGGCAGAGTCAGATTCCCCTGCCGGGACGAAAGAAGTGCTGGCAGAAATTGACGATAATATGGTATCATTAAATTCAGGGCCTCAGAAAAACCTGGTGCGGATTCCAACGGCATCCGGGGACGTAACCTACGGCAATGACACGGTATCTGTGGATGCTTCCAATGTGAAGAATGGCTATGTGATGGTCAAGTATACGGGAAATGTCAATAAGATCAAGGTGCAGATATCGAAAGGGGATCTGACATACACCTATGACTTAAATGCCAGGGATGCCTATGAAGTGTTTCCCATGTCAGAGGGAGACGGAACATATACGGTCAAGGTTTTCGAGAATGTAACCGGCAAACAGTACTCCCAGGCTTTCAGCCAGGACGTGCCGGTAACTCTGGCTGACGAGTTTGAGCCGTTTTTGTACCCCAACCAGTATGTAAACTTTTCAAAAGAGAGCGCCGCTGTACAAAAAGCTGTCCAGCTGGCTACCACTGCAGAGGATGAGTTAGGCATAGTGGATGCGGTGTACAATTATGTAATTGACAATCTTACCTATGATAAAGAAAAAGCCGCCAGCGTCCAGAGCGGATATCTTCCCGATGTAGACAAGGTTCTGGCGGCAAAGAAGGGGATCTGTTTTGATTATGCAGCCCTTATGGTATCTATGCTCCGCTCCCAGGATATTCCCTCTAAGCTGGTGGTAGGTTACACAGGCGACGCTTACCATGCGTGGGTCAATGTGTATATTAACGGCGTAGGATGGATTGACAATTACATTTACTTTGACGGAACCAACTGGTCTTTGGCGGATCCCACCTTTGCTTCTGCGGGAGGACAAAGCGATTCCATCAAGAAGTATATCGGCGATGGGGCCAACTACCAGCAAAAATATTGTTATTAGGAGATACGCGGATGAATGAGAAAACAGAGCAGAAGTATACATACCGGGAACTATCTGCTTTTTGCCTTCAGATGTCCCTTCTTTTAAAAGCCGCCGTCCCTTTGGATGAAGGACTGCGGATCATGGCGGAGGACGGGGAAAATGAAGATGAAAAGAACAGGCTGCTTTTTCTGGCGGATGAGATAGAGCTGGGAGCTCCGGCCTTTGAAGCTTTGGAGAAGACAGGAAGCTTTCCTGATTATGTGATTAAGATGGCAAAACTGGGAGATCAGACGGGAACTCTGGATGAGATGATGGAATCGCTGTCTGAGTATTATGACAAGGAAGACCGAATGATCCGGAACATCCGCAATGCCATTACCTATCCCATTATGATGGTTCTGATGCTTTTGGCAGTGCTGTTTGTGCTGTTCACCAGAGTTATGCCTGTTTTTGAAGAGGTTTATGAGCAGCTGGGAACCCGGATACCTCCCGTATCCCAGGCGGCAATCCGGCTGGGCGGTACTTTCAGTGGTATCGCGTTAGCAGCGGCAGCAGTGGCGGCGCTGGCAGTCCTGGGATTGTATATGGCATCCAAAGCCGGTAAAAAGGTTGGCCTGGTGGAAAATCTTGCCGATAGATTTAAACGCTCTAACAAAACGGCCCTTCTGGCAGCTAAGAGACGGTGCAGCTCTGTTCTCGCCCTGACTTTAAAAAGCGGCCTGGAGCTGGAAAAAGGAATTGAACTGGCCGGGGAATTGACCGGTAACAGCAAGATTCAGGAGTATCTGGCAAAGTGCAAAGAGGAGCTGGAGACAGGAAAAGGGTATGATGAGGCAATGAAAGAATCCGGGCTGTTTAACGGCTTCCAGATTCAAATGATTAAGGTAGGCAATCGGAGCGGGCGTCTGGATAGCGTGATGGAAGATATTTCCAGAGGGTATGAGGAGGAGGCAGACGCTTCCATTGAAAATGCCATTTCCAGGCTGGAACCCACAATCGTGGCAGTGCTGGCAGTATCTGTTGGCCTGGTGCTTCTGTCCGTGATGCTTCCGCTGGTAGGCATATTGTCAGCGATAGGATAAAAATCTACCTGGATGACACAGTAAATGCGTCAGAAAGAGGATATAATGAAAAAGTTGAAAAATAGTTGGAACATGGTAAAAGGTTATCTGGTATCGGTAATATTTTTCGGCGCAGTGCTGGGAGTATTTTTAAACGGGGTGCTGTCCATGTCCGGCAGAATGGATGAAGAGGGGGCAGAGACTTTGCGAAGCGCCATTGCCAGAGCTTCCGTTCAGTGCTATGCGATTGAGGGACGGTATCCGCCTTCTGTCCAGTATTTGGAAGAAAACTATGGAATTCGGATCGATAGAGAGCGGTTTTCTGTATTTTACGAAGGCTTTGCTTCTAATATCATGCCGGATATCACGGTTATTTCGATTACAGAAGAGTAAGGGGGAGAGGATATTTGAAAAGGCAGGTACAGCAGAAAGGCCAGACCGTCAATCTCCTTTTTACAATGCTGCTGTTTTTGGTGTTTGTATTGTCTGCACTGTTTACGGTGCTTATCGGCGGAAAAGTTTATGAAAATATCAATAACCGTATTCAGGAGAACTATTCCGGCCAGGTGGTCTTAAACTATGTGGCCAACAAGGTGAGACAGGGAGACCAGGCGGGAAGCGTGACGGTAAAGACTATAGAGGATACCCAGGTGCTGGAACTGGCCAGGGAAATTGACGGAAGAAATTTTGTTACATGGATTTATTATGGAGACGGCGCAGTCCGGGAATTGTTTACCAACGAAGGCAGCGGCCTGGGATTGAAAGACGGTCTGGAGATTATGGAATGTGAGGGATTGACGTTTATCCAGGAAGGTTCTGTCCTAAACGTGCAGGTGACCGGGGCTGAAGTCAATAGCCTGTTATTAAACATCAGAAGCGGAGGCGGCCAGGATGAAGAATAAGCGTGATTCGGGAACGGCTATGTTTCTCATGGAAATGATAGCAGTGGTATGTTTTTTTATCCTGTGCGCCAGCGTCTGTATCCTGGCATTTGTGAAAGCCAATCATTTAAGCTGTCTGGCTAAGGATACCAACTACGCCTCCCTGGCGGCAGAGAGCGTGGCGGAAATCTGGAAAGCAGAGGACGAGGAAGGACTTGAGACACGGTTTCTTATGTCGAAGGACCAGGAAACAGGAGTCATTTATTGGGATAACCAGTGGAATCCGGTGGAGGACGAGAAAGCGGCAGATTACAGGGCGGAGATAGACCTGGCAGGAAGTGATCGGGTAGAAGAGGCTCAGATCCGGATCCGGCGTATTCAGGATGATACGGAATTGTTTGAACTGGATGCCAAAAAGATTCGCCGCCACTAAAGCAAGCGCGGAAGGGAACAGGAATATGAATGAAAAACCATGGGGAGGGCGGGTAAATATCGGTACGTCATCCCTGATTTTAATCTTTATTATCTTATGCCTGACGGTTTTTGGGCTTCTCTCCCTGAGCAGCGCAGGCAGCGATTGGAAACTTGCCAGGAAGAATGCAGAGTCCATCAGGGGATATTATGAAGCGGACAGCCAGGCAGTGGAATTTGTGGCCATGGTGGAGGAAGCGCTGGCCCACAGCAGCCAGACGGCCGGTGACGAAGAGTACCGGCGGCTGGTAAAAGAGGAATTAGGCAGCTTTTATCAGGAAGAAACCGGCATTGTCCGGACAGATATTAAGATGCCTTATGGACAGATGCTTCGTATAGAATTGGAACTAGACCGGGAAGAAGAGGCAGGATATCGGATTCTGGCATGGAATGTATACCATTCCATGGACTATGAGATCGATCAATCCATCCCTGTGTGGACCGGCAGCTGATAAAGGAGATGTGTCAATGAGTATTGTAGGATTGCTTAGTATGGCAGTGGATAAACAGGCCTCGGATATCTTTATGATTGCAGGCATGCCTTTAGCTTATAAGGTGGAAGGCCGTATTGAATATCAGGAAGAGGATAAGCTGTCTCCCATTCAGATTGAAGATCTGGTAAAAGAACTGTATGAGATAGCCGGAAAACGGGATATGAAGAAAATCCAGGAGGAAGGGGACGATGATTTCTCCTTTGCTCTGCCCAAATTGTCCCGATTTCGCGCCAATGTGTTCCGTCAGAGGGGATCTCTGGCCGCCATTATCCGTATCATCACATTCGATCTGCCGGATTATGAACAGCTCCATCTTCCAAGGACGATAATTGATGTGGCCAGGATGACCAAGGGTATGGTGCTGGTAACAGGGCCAGCAGGAAGCGGGAAGAGTACCACCCTGGCCTGTATTATCAATGAGATTAACCGGACAAGAAATGCCCATGTCATTACCCTGGAGGATCCAATAGAATATCTTCACCGCCATAACAAAAGCGTGGTGTCTCAGAGAGAGATTGGAACTGATACGGAAAGCTATGTGTCCGGCCTCCGGGCGGCTTTAAGACAGGCGCCGGATGTAATCCTTCTGGGAGAAATGAGAGACTACGAGACTATCCGGACTGCCATGACGGCGGCTGAGACGGGCCATCTGGTAATATCCACTCTCCATACCATAGGCGCAGCCAACACCATAGACCGTATTATAGACAGCTTCCCGCCGGAACAGCAGCAGCAGATTCGGGTGCAGATTTCCATGGTGATGGAAGGGGTTATCTCACAGCAGCTTCTCCCCGCTGTAAACGGCGGCGTACAGCCTGCATTTGAGATTATGTTCTTCAATAATGCCATAAGGAATCTGATCCGTGAGTCCAAGATACATCAGATAGATAATGTTATCTCCACATCCCAGAAAGAGGGAATGATATCCATGGATACCAGCCTGATTCAGATGTATCAGAAGGGGATCATCTCGAAAGAGGATGCAATTATCCACAGCAATAACAGTGAGCTGATGGCAAAGAAGATTGAAAGGCTATAATATTTGAGATGTCACGTCTGCCGTAGTCAAAATTTTATCTCTGGATAAATATTAAAAAGAACGTAATGATGCAGGTATAAAAATTTTGTTGCAAAAGTGATAATATAGTCAGGGAAGTATGTATGCTGTAAATGAGCCATACTAACAAAGGAAGTGCTTATTATGGCAACTTCAAGCATTACAAAGAATTTTGTTATATCAGGCCAAAAACAGGTGGAGATGTTTGCTGACGCGATTGAAGCATCTGCCAACGACAGGACACCTCTTGTTCCGATCAATGTAACTTACTTACAGGGAGCGGATGAAATAGTAAAATTCATGGAGAAAAGGAAGAAAGCGGATGCAGCAGGTGAATAATTTTATTGTGCTGAACATCCGTGATTATTTGGAGAATGACGATGGACGGCTCGGAGAGGATAAGCTGTTACAGTTCCTTTCCGGGTTTTCTTGTCCGTTAAATAAGGATGTTGAGCGCTTCTTGAAACAGCAGTCAGTCGAATTTGCAAAGAAACAGCAGGCAGTTACATATTTAGTGCTGTCACTGGAAGATGCGGAGCTGCTGGGATATTTTTCTATCACAATAAAGCCGCTTGTTGTAAGGGCGGAGCCGTTCAGCAATGCGGTGAAGCGGCAATTAAAGCATCTCTCTTAGGCTTCTGTCCTTTGGCCAGCCAGATAAAGGAAAGGGCCCCTTGGCATAGCTTTGCAATATGGACAACAGCCCTGACCCTATGCATGTTTGCGTAGGCCACAACAGCATACATCATGATTGGGTTGAGCCCGGTTCTAAGATAGCCTGAAAAGCCCTGCATTTCTTTTCCAATAACCCAAAGTCATTTGTTCTTTTGGCTAATGGTGTAGAATCCTTATTTTGCTTTTTATGACTATATACAATCTCTGTATTTTTCCTTATCCGATTTTTTTGCCTGTTTATTTCGCGGCTTTCAGCCTGCAAAAGAAATTTATAGTGTGGATCTTTTTCCGCATTGATATCTAATTCAATCAATTGTTCTTTCGGGACTGGAATCATATTGTTTATGTTGATAACCGCATAGTCTTTTACTTTGATAAAATCTACACTATCTTTCATTTTCTTGTGTTTGGACTTAAATGAAGACAATGGTGCAAAATAAAAAATCCATTAATTTCCAAAACAGTTCCTATGTATTTTCGCCCGAAAGATCCACCTTCATGCAAAAATAAATGTTCCTGATATTGGCTTAGGTACTTTATGTAGGCATCTTTCACGCCATATATTTTAATATTGTTTTTCATAAAACTCCTTTGTCCGTTTACAGAAAAGGCAGAGACTTAAGCAGTCTCTGCCATCTGTTAACTCGCTCACTTAAGGGCTGTGCATCACCCGCTCATAACTTGCTCATTTATAAGGCTGTGCATCACCTGCTATATCTAGTATACACGATTTCGAATTAATTACAACTTATTTTAAGAAATATTCACCTTTTTTGCCAAAGCTGAATATTTCTCTCTGGCGGTGCTGCCATGCTTTTGAGTTCCACTTAGCTGCTCGTTAATATTGATAGCAAATGCAGGCAGTCAAAATTTTATCTCTGGATAAATATCAAAAGGAATGTTATAACCTGACTTTTACAGTTTTATAATCAAAAACCCCCTACCTAGCCTGAAAACAAGGCATTTGTAGGGTGTTCTTGGTGTTATGCTCTTTTACTTAATTCCATTTCTTTAAAAAATCTCTTGAAGTCTTCCTGCT
>CAJUJM010000096.1 GCA_910586755.1 uncultured Lachnospiraceae bacterium | reverse complement strand
ATACATATTTCCTGGTTTTTTGAGAAAAATAAGAACGAGACAGTTCAAATTCCACATCGAATGTCTAGCCGATGCTTCTTGTCCGAACTGTTACACAGAACTTGTGTTAAAAAAGAAAGGGGAAATTCAGTGGAAGGAACAAACAATACACGTTTCGAAATCCGCACCGATCTGGCTGTAGAGAAAAAGGAAGATTTTAAGAAGGAGGCCCGGGAACTTTCCGGGGTTTCTCTGAAAGAATGGTATGAGAGGGAAACCCAGATCAAGCTTACCAGAGTGGAGATTTTAAACAATGCCGGAGAACAGGCAATGGGAAAGGCCAAAGGAACCTATATGACGCTGGAAGCCAGGCAGATGGCGAAAAAGGATCAGGACTATCATCGCCAGGTTTCCAGGGAGCTGGCAAAGCGGTTAAAGGAGCTGGCAGAGAAATCAACAGACAAAGCGTTAGAGCACATTCTGGTGGTAGGGCTGGGCAACCCGTCCGTGACCCCGGACTCGTTAGGCCCAAGAGTGCTGGGGAATCTCTGCGTTACCCGGCATATGGATGCAGAGTATGGGGAAGGATTTTTAAAAGAACATAATATGACAGCAATAAGCGGAATTGTCCCCGGAGTTATGGCTCAGACCGGAATGGAGACAGCAGAAATTATCCGGGGAGTTATGGATCAGACCAGGCCGGATCTGATTATTGCCATTGATGCCCTGGCGGCCAGAAGCGTCCGCCGTTTAGGGTGTACGATCCAGCTGACAGATACAGGAATCCATCCCGGATCCGGCGTGGGGAACCACCGGTGCGGCCTGACAGAAAAAAGTTTGGGAATCCCGGTGCTGGCAGTGGGAGTGCCTACGGTGGTGGGGGCGGCCGCCATTGTCCAGGACACGGTTCAGGCTATGGTAAAGGCGCTGGAATCCGGCCGTTCTACCAAAGGCATGGGAAAATATCTGGACAGTCTGAACGAGGATGAGCAGTACGCATTAATCCGGGAACTTTTAGAGCCGGAGTTTGGACCCTTGTATGTAACGCCGCCGGATATAGACGAGACTGTAAAAGAGTTAAGCTTTACCATATCTGAGGCAATCCATCAGGCGTTTCTGCCGGAACCGGGTTGTGACGGATTTCCCGGATAAAAGTTTCTTTTCCCGCATACCATGGTAAGAGGTCAGGTGATGGTATGCGGGAAAAAAAATCAATCGGGGAATTTATGCGGACAATAATGCTGGCGGTGCTGTGCATCCTCCTGGCAATGCTGGGATTGCGCCAGTGTAAGGGATGGCTGGAAAACCTTAAGACCAGATGGGAAAACCAGGGGATTACCCTTGCAGGAAAAAGCAGCAGCGCAGCGGGGGAGATAGTAGAGTTTATATGGAACAGAAGACAGAAATCTGTTAGCGCTTTGGGTCAGGGGGAGAAAAAGGGGGACATCGTTTCCCTTACCAGCTTTATGGAGCTTTTAAATCCCTGGAATTCTTATGAGAGAGAGGAAAAGGCTCTGCCGTCCGCAGAAAAGGAGAGCGATCCCTCTTATAAAAATTTCCTGGCAAGCAGGGAATTTTACATAGAACATCAATATCTTTTGGAATATGGAGATGAAGAGAGCGGGCAGGAAAGTATTCTGGCAGATGGACAGGACGGCGGGGACGGGACAATGGGGGGAGGAGGATTACAAAACCTGCCGGAGGATCCTGTCCAGGTTTCGATCCAAAACCCGGCAGGAGAGGGCCAGGCAGCTTCAGGGACGGTTTACAGCATGGCCCAGCTGGCAGATTATGACTTCCTTATGAAAACTTTCTATAATACCCACACCTCCACCACAGCAGGAAGGGACATGATGAGCGCAGAAAAAATGCTGGAGACGGATTTGTCCATAGAAAAAGACAGCGCCAGGCCTCAGATCCTGATTTACCATTCCCATTCCCAGGAGGCATTTTCAGATTCCGGACCTAATCAAACCATTGTGGAAGTAGGGGACTATCTGACAGAACTTTTGGAGGCAAAAGGGTTTGGAGTCATTCATGATCGCAGTGTTTACGATCTGGTAGACGGAAAACTTGACAGAAGCAGGGCTTATACCTATGCCCTGGAAGGGGTTACCAGAATATTGGAGAAGAATCCGGATATTCTGGTGGTTCTGGATATTCACCGGGATGGAGTGGGAGAGAACGTCCGCCTGACTTCCCAGGTAAACGGCAAGACAGCTGCTCAGATTATGTTTTTTAACGGACTAAGCCGTACGCCGGAAGGCCCTATCGAGTACCTGCCCAATCCCTATCTGGAAGAAAACCTGGCATTCAGTTTTCAGATGCAGCTAAAAGCAGCAGAACTCTACCCGGGATATGCCCGGAAGATTTATTTAAAAGGATTGCGCTACAACCTTCATCTCCGGCCCAGATCCGCCCTTATTGAGGTGGGGGCCCAGACCAATACTTTTGAGGAAGCAAGAAATGCAATGGAGCCTTTGGCAGAGATCCTGGCGGCAGTGTTAGACGGGGAAAACGGCAGATAAGATGGAACTTTTTCGTCAGACAGTTGCAAGGAACTGAAAAAAATGTTATATTTTGAAGCATAGCGATGCATAGCTGGATCGTTACGTTTCAAGAGGAAAACGAAAGAAAGAGGAACCTAATTATATGGCGGCTACCATAGATCAAAGTAAAATCCGTAATTTTTGTATCATTGCCCATATTGACCACGGCAAGTCCACCCTGGCCGACCGGATTATTGAACATACCGGCCTTCTCACCAGCAGGGAGATGCAGGCACAGGTGCTGGACAATATGGATCTGGAGCGGGAGAGAGGAATCACTATCAAGGCCCAGGCTGTCCGGACCGTTTACCGGGCAAAGGACGGAGAGGAATACATTTTCAACCTGATTGACACTCCTGGCCACGTAGATTTTAACTATGAGGTTTCCAGAAGCCTTGCGGCCTGCGACGGCGCTATTTTAGTGGTGGACGCCGCTCAGGGAATTGAAGCCCAGACCCTGGCAAATGTATATCTGGCCCTGGATCACGATCTGGATGTATTTCCGGTTATCAATAAAATTGACCTGCCCAGCGCAGATCCGGATCGGGTGGCGGCGGAGATCGAGGATGTTATCGGTATTGAAGCTCAGGATGCCCCCAGGATTTCGGCTAAGACCGGACTGAATGTGGAGGATGTTCTGGAAGCCATTGTGGAACGGATCCCAAGCCCGGCAGGGGATAAAGGAGCGCCTTTAAAAGCACTGATTTTCGATTCCATCTACGACTCTTACCGGGGAGTGATTGTGTTCTGCCGGATCAAGGAGGGCACAGTAAAAAAAGGCACGGTTATCAAAATGATGGCGACCAATGCCGAGGAAGAAGTGGTAGAAGTGGGATACTTCGGGGCAGGCCAGTTTATTCCCTGTGAAGAACTGACTGCCGGTATGGTAGGCTATATCACCGCCAGCATTAAAAATCTGAAAGAGACCATGGTAGGAGATACCATTACCGATAAATTTAATCCCTGTGATGAGCCCCTTCCCGGGTACAAGAAGGTTACCCCTATGGTGTACTGCGGCCTGTACCCGGCAGACAGCGCCAAATATCCGGACCTGAGAGATGCCCTGGAAAAGCTTCAGCTAAATGATGCTTCCCTGTATTTTGAGCCGGAAACCTCCCTGGCATTAGGATTTGGCTTCCGATGCGGATTTTTAGGACTCCTTCATCTGGATATTATTGAGGAGCGGTTAGAGCGGGAATACAATCTGGATCTGGTGACCACGGCCCCGGGAGTTATTTACCGGGTACACAAAACCAATGGGGAGATGATAGAGCTTACCAATCCTTCCAACCTTCCGGATCCGTCGGAAATTGAATATATGGAAGAACCCATTGTCTCCGCAGAGATTATGGTGACCACCGAATATGTGGGAGCCATAATGCAGCTCTGTCAGGAGCGCCGGGGCGTCTATCTGGGAATGGAGTATATTGAGGGAACCCGGGCACTGTTAAAGTATGAGCTTCCTTTAAATGAAATTATCTACGACTTTTTTGACGCATTAAAGAGCCGGTCTAGAGGATATGCTTCCTTTGACTATGATTTAAAGGGGTACGAGCGTTCCGAGCTTGTAAAGCTGGACATTCTGGTAAACCGGGAAGAGGTGGACGCCCTGTCCTTTATTGTCTTTGCCGGTTCTGCCTACGAGAGGGGCCGGAAAATGTGTGAAAAATTAAAAGAGGAAATTCCACGCCATCTGTTTGAGATCCCCATCCAGGCGGCAGTGGGAGGAAAGATTATTGCCAGGGAGACGGTCAAGGCTATGAGAAAGGACGTTCTGGCAAAATGTTATGGCGGCGATATCAGCCGGAAGAGGAAGCTTCTGGAAAAGCAGAAGGAAGGTAAGAAGAGGATGCGTCAGATTGGCAATGTGGAAATTCCACAGAAGGCCTTTATGAGCGTACTCAAATTAGATGATGAATAAAAAGAAACCACTGGAATTATATGTGCACATTCCATTTTGCGCCAGAAAATGCCTGTACTGCGATTTTTTATCGTTCCGGGCATTGGCTTCTGTGCACCAGGAATATATAGACCAGCTCTTAGGAGAAATACAGGCGGCAAGCTTAACCAGCGAGGGCTATCAGGTAGCGACGATTTTTATCGGAGGCGGAACCCCATCTATTTTGGAGGCGGGGATGATGCGGGCGGTGGTGGAAACCATCCGCCTGTACTTTGACGTTGCGCCGGATGCAGAGATTACCATTGAGGCAAATCCGGGAACCCTTACGCCCCAAAAGCTGGACGTATACCGGGGCTGCGGGATTAACCGGCTAAGCATAGGGCTTCAGTCCGCAGACAACCGGGAATTAAAGGCTCTGGGACGGATCCACAGCTTTGAGGAATTTTTAAAAAGCTTTGAGCGAGCAAGGCAGGCGGGATTCTGGAGCATCAGCGTGGACTTAATGTCAGCCCTGCCGGGCCAGACTCTGGAGTCCTGGAAAAATACGCTGAAAAAGGTGGCTATGTTAAAGCCGGAGCACATCTCGGCATACAGCCTGATGATTGAGGAAAATACGCCTTTTTGGGATTATTATGGAGACGGAGCGGGATGCGCGGAGGCAGAAAACGGGATACTTCCTCTTCCTGATGAAGAGACGGAGAGGAAGATGTACAAGGTTACCAAAAGCTTTTTGGAAGCCCAGGGCTACCGGCGCTATGAGATTTCCAACTATGCAAAGCCGGGGTTTGAATGCCGCCATAATATGGGCTATTGGACCGGAACAGAGTATCTGGGCCTGGGTCTGGGGGCTTCCTCCTGCTTTCACGGCGCCCGGTTTTCCAATGAGACAGACCTGAAAGCCTATTTGGAGCTGGATTTTTTAAGCGACGGCCTTATCAAGCTTTACCAGAACGTAGAAGAACAGACTAGACAATCCAAGATGGAGGAATTTATGTTTCTGGGACTTCGAATGACCCAGGGGGTTTCAGATATTGACTTTGCCGCCAGATTTGGCATAAAGATTCGCAGCATATATGGTCCTCAGATAGATAAACTTATAGAAAACGGATTGCTGAAAGAAGAAGGCAGCCGAATCGTCCTGACGGACTGGGGAATTGATATCAGCAATTATGTGCTCAGCGAATTCCTATTAACAGTTTAGACGGTTACTCTTATTGTAACAGACAGGATAAACTTTTGAAATTAGAAAAACGTTACGGGGCTGTCGCGTTAACGAATAAAAATTCCAACAAATTATGATACCCTCAGTGAACAAGAACCATGTGTCCTTTTGTCCACTGAGGGTATGGGAATACATTATTGACAATATGGCATATTTGCCATATACTAGATATAGAAAGAAAAGTGGAGATTACAATGGATAAATTTGAAGTGGAATTTTATACGAAAGATAACGGCGAAAAACCTGCTAAAGATTTTATCCTTGGCCTGGATGTGAAAATGCGGGCAAAAGTTTTGGGGATTATCAATGTGCTGGAAGAAAAGGGAAATCAATTAAGAGAGCCATACAGTAAGCATCTGGATGATGGAATATTTGAAATTCGCGGAAAAGCTGGAACAGATATAACAAGAGTTCTATATTTTTTCTACTATGGAAAGAAGATTATACTGACAAATGGGTTTATCAAGAAAACCCAGGAGACGCCAAAACGGGAAATAAAGCTGGCAAAATCATATCGTAATGATTATCTGGAAAGGGTGAAAGAAAATGAGTGAATTTCAGGAACTATTAAATGACCAACTGCAGGATGACAAATTCAGGAAAGAATGGGAGAGCATTCAGCCAGAAATGGATGTGATTCGAGCAATAGTGGACGCAAGGATATCACAAAATCTTACCCAAAAAGAACTTGCGGAAAGGACAGGGATTAATCAGGCAGATATCAGCAAATTGGAAAACGGAACGAGGAATCCGTCTCTTAAGCTATTAAAGCGTTTGGCAGATGGAATGGGAATGACATTGAAATTAGAATTTGTTCCTAAAAGTTCAGTAAGGAATTAAAATTGTGGTAACCGTTTAGACGGCAGGGAATTTGATATGAAGATTTACGTCAAGCTGGCTTGTAAGTAAAATTTCATATCAAATTCCACATTAGATGGACATCCAACGCTTCTGGTTGACAAAAATCTATCCCCTGTGATATAGTAACTCAAGGCTGTGATTCCGAGTCATAGTGAAAATATAAGTGTAAAGGAAGTGTCTTTTTGTTAATTGTATCTTTTCAGAGAGCATAGAAAATAATATGCTTGCAGACAGAACTCATTTGATTTCATCTCAACAATAGGAGATGTTTTATTTGTGTACCTGTCGGCTGGAAAGATGCGGCACGCCATAATCAGGAGTTTGTTCCCGTAAGGGGATTTGTTTGCGCCTGTGAGACTGTGTGGGTCTTACAGGCGTTTTCTGTTATCATAGGAAACGCAGCGCCCTGGGGCGAAATTCTATGGTAAATACCGGCATTTAGAACCTAGCCCGGCGGTACACCTCCCAGGAGGAATCATGGATAGAAATTTTGAAATATTAGAATTTGACAAAATACGAAAAATGTTACAGGAATACGCGATGACCGATGCAGCCAAAGAGCTGTGCATTCAATTGACGCCCAGTCTTTCCCAGACTGAGGTTTCTCACCGCCAGAGAGAGACTACAGAGGCCAGAATTCTTTTAGATAAGGCCGGACAGCCGCCGCTTATGAGCCTTTTCGGCATCCGGGAAAGCATCCGGGCAGCAGTTCAGGGCCAGTGCCTTTCTGCCGGAGAACTGGAACAGCTGGAGCAGATGCTGGCTGGGATTTGGCGTTTAAAAACATATCTTGGCAAAACCAAATACCTGGAGACAGGGCTGGCTTACTACGACGAAAACCTGGAAGAGCTGCCAGAGCTTAGAGCACAGATAGGGGACGCCATCCGAAATGGCCGGGTAGACGACAAAGCCAGCCGGTATCTGGAGTCTCTCCGGCGAGAAATTCAAAATGTAGATGACCAGATCCGCAAAAAAGCAGAGTCTGTCTTGCGGACCCACAAAGCCTGGACAGCGGAAGCCTATGTCACCATCAAAAATGGCCGCTTCTGCATCCCTGTAAAGAAGGAACACCGGAGCAGACTTTCCGGCACGGTAGTCACTCAGTCCGCCACGGGTTCCACCCTGTTTATAGAACCGGAAGCAGTAGGAGAACTGACGGAAAAGCTGGCTTCCCTTCAATTTGAGGAGGAAAACGAGGAGCGCCGTGTCCGGTATGAGCTGTCTGCCCTGGCGGCTGAACATGAGGATGCGTTTTTTAAAAATATTGCCACAGTAGAAAAACTGGATTTTTTATTTGCCAAAGGCAAATTAAGCCAGGCCATGGAAGGGGTGGAACCGGACATCAATACAGAGCGGCGCATTGAAATAGAGCAGGGCCGTCATCCGTTTATTAAAAAGGAAGAATGTGTTCCCCTGGATTTAAGAATGGGGGGAGATTTAAGAGGCGTCATTATTACCGGTCCTAACACAGGAGGAAAAACCGTATCCATTAAGACCGCAGGACTTTTGTCGCTTATGGCTCAGAGCGGTCTTCATGTGCCCTGCAAGAGAGCAAACCTTGCCATGAACAGCCAGGTGCTTTGCGATATTGGCGATGGCCAGAGTATTCTTGAGAATTTATCCACCTTTTCTGCTCATTTAACCAATGCCATTGAGATTTTGAAGAAAGTCAATAAAGAAAGCCTGGTGATTATGGACGAACTGGGATCCGGAACGGATCCGGCAGAGGGGATGGGAATTGCCATGGCTATTTTAGAGCGGCTGCGCCAGCGAGGATGCCTGTTTCTGGTTACCACCCATTACCCGGAGATCAAGACCTATGCCAAAGATGCAGAAGGCGTTATAAACGCCTGCATGGCCTTTGACCGGGAATCTCTAAAGCCGCTGTACCGGTTGGAAATGGGGGTAGCCGGGGAAAGCTGCGCTCTCTACATTGCCAAAAAACTGGGAATGCCGGAAGATATGCTGGATTATGCCGAAAAAGCTGCCTATCAGAGTGGTGTGCCGCTGCCGCCGCTTGAGCTTGATGGAAAACAGCCGGGAAATTCAGGCCCCTGGATTCAAAAGCCCCGTTCCACCAAAAGCGGCAGGCCCTTTACCTCCAAATTCAGGCGAGGAGACAGCGTGAAAATATTGCCGGAAGGGAAAATTGGAATCATATGTACTCCGGACAATGAGAAAGGGATAGCAGTAGTCCAGCTTCCATGGGGAAAAGAAGAGATCAACCAGAAGCGCCTGCGCCTTCATGTAAAGGCAGAAGAGCTTTATCCTGAGGATTACGACTTTTCCATCATATTTGATACAGTAGAAAACCGGAAGGCCCGCCATAAAATGAGCAAAAAATATCAACCGGGACTGACAATCCCGGCTGATAAGTAGACACAAAACCGGATGGCCTTCTGGGTCGGGGCCGTCCGGTTACCAGACAAAGGCGCGTTAGTCTACCAGGAACACCTCCTGATACCGGACGCCCAGCGCCCGGGCTTCCTGATGGGTATTATAGAAAATGTCGATATGGTTTCCGCGGACGCCGCCCCCTTTGTCCTCCGCCGTGTAGACGATTCCGTTAATCAGAATTTTGCTGCCATAAGGGATTACTTTTGGGTCTACTGCAATGGTATGATTGGCAGTGGCAGTGGCCCCGGTGGAGGTATTGCGCCCCCACCCTTCTGAACAGGAAGAGCATGGGCAGTAGGCGGTAAGCTTAAAAACGCCCAGAGAGCGGGGATTGCCGGGAATAGCCTGTCCTTTCACGTATTGGCGGGTTCCGGGGAGTTCACTTTCTCCGGCATAGGCCCGGACGGTGTAAACTCCGTCATCCAGAACAGACCAGTCCGGAGTTACACAAAAGCCGCATTCCCCGGAACCTTTGCCTGCCACAGCCAGATCACAGCGGTGGATATCAGCCAGACCGGTAAGCTGCTGAACGGTTTCCCCGGCAGCGCTGGATACGGTAACCGTAATTTCAGGGGAATCTCCGGCAGTGTCTTCATTCCAGGCCCAACCGGAAATCTGATTGTCGCTTACCGTATCCAGTGCACCGGTAAAGCCGGAGGCAGCTGCCGGAAAAACAGAGGCAGCAGAAAGAAAGGCAGTGAAAAGCGCTCCCAGAAACATGTGTTTTGCATTGACCAATAAACTCAAAATCATATCCTCCTTTTCTATATTCATTTTCAATTAATGAAGAAGAAATAAAATAGAAATAATAAGTAACATATAATTAAATATATGTAACTATTATGTAATAAATGAGTTTGGTCCGCTATTTTGTGCAATTTTTTGTTCCTAAGGGGGAATTTGGAAATTCAGAGAGCTGATGAAAAGAAAAAAAAGAGAGCAAAATAAAATCTGTCTTGCTGAGACTTTATTTTGCTCTCTTTCTTTATTCCCGCGAGGGTATTTGACTAGAGTAAGTAAACATCCGCCGTAATAGTGCCGTGTTCCAGGGCTTCTTCATGGGTATCATAGAATATATCCACTGTCTGCCCGTTTACACCGCTTCCCTTATCCTCTACCGTATAGATAACCCCGTCTATCCAAACCTTGCTTCCCAGAGGAAGAACTGTCAAATCTGCGGATAAGGTGTGATTGGATTTGGGAACTGTACCGGAAAAGGTCATATTGTGACCGCCGGAACACAGACTGCAATTGCAGTAGCCGGTAACAGTAAAGGCTCCCAGGTAGGTTTCCTTGCCGGTAAGCTCTATGTAACCCTCTTTCAAAGAATTTTCATTTTTAGAGGAAGACCCTGCCTCCGACTCATCCAGATCTAAACCAAACATATCGCCGGGGCCGGTTATAATCCGGGAACCCGTTTCAGTTCCGGTTTTATAAGAGAAGGTGCTGCCCAGCTGATGCCGGGTTTGTCCCATTACGGAATAAACCGATACAAAATATTCATTGCCGCCCAGTTCCGCCCAGTTTACAGGAACGGAAAAAGCATGCCATCCGTCGCCGATAGAATCACTGACTGCCTGGCTGAACTGATTTGCCTGGGTAGTTACTGTTTTTACCGGAACGCTGTCTCTGTCAATATCTTCATAGATCCGGATTTCCACAGTGAGAGAAGAGTCATACTGGCCTACCTCCCAGGCCCATCCGCTTATGGTATCGGAAGTGACGGAGCTTAGCTCCCCCCGGGTTGCCGCCATAGAAGTAAGTGAGCCGGCCATAGACAAGGCCGCTGTTGCCGCGCATACTGCGAAAAGATGTCGTAATTGTTTTTTCATAATATTACCTCACAAAATTAATAGTTTAATGGGGTTATAATTACTATTATATTACAAAACTATTAAAAGTCAAGAAACATAAAATTTATAGATTTTTTTGAAATAATCTGTTGACAAATCATAGGGAAAGGAATATATTATGAAATGTAAGTATTAGCACTCTAAGCAAATGAGTGCTAACAAGCTAAAGCTGAGTTGAGGAAAGGATGAAGGGTATGGAGCTGGACAGCCGGAAGGTTACCATTTTAAAAGCCATTATTAAAACCTATCTGGAAACCGGCGAACCGGTAGGCTCCAGAACGATTTCAAAATATTCCGATTTAAGGCTCAGTTCTGCAACGATCCGCAACGAGATGTCGGATTTGGAGGAGATGGGGTATATTATACAGCCTCATACTTCGGCAGGCCGGATTCCGTCTGACAGAGGTTACCGGTTCTATGTAGATCAGATCCTTCAGGAGAAGGAGGCGGAGGTGACAGAGGTTAAGGAGCTGATGATTCAGCGGGTTGACCGTCTGGAGCTGGTATTAAAGAACATGGCCAAGGTACTGGCTCTCAATACCAATTACGCCGCCATGATCAGCGGCCCCCGGTATCACCAGAATAAGTTGAAATTTATCCAGCTTTCCAAGGTGGATGAGAAAAAACTTCTGGTAGTAGTTGTGGTAGAGGGAAATATTATTAAGAACAATATGATTTCCATCCAGGATGCCATTACCGATGAAGAGGTTTTGAACTTAAACATTTTGTTAAACAGCAGCTTAAATGGCCTTACCATCGAGGAAATCAATCTGGGAGTCATCAGCAAGTTAAAGGATGAGGCCGGTTCCAGGAGTCAGGTAGTGGAGCTGGTGCTGGGGGAGGTAGCGGAGGCCATCCGGGCCCAGGATGAAGATTTGCAGATTTACACCAGCGGAGCCACCAACATTTTTAAATATCCGGAGCTAAGCGACGGAGAAAAGGCCAGCAAGCTTTTAAGCGCTTTTGAGCATAAGGAAGCTCTTCAGGAGTTGATTGATGATGTAAACTCCAGCGAGCAGACCACTGAGTCGGGGATTCAGGTTTATATCGGGGATGAAATGCCGGTACAGAGCATGAAGGACTGCAGTGTGGTAACGGCCAATTATGAGCTTGGCGAAGGATTGCGGGGAACGATTGGTATTATCGGCCCCAAGAGAATGGATTATGAAAAGGTTTTAACGACATTGCGAAACCTGATGACTCAGTTAGACCAGACTTTTAAAAACGAAGAAAGGTGATTGAAAACGTGAGCGGTGAAGAGATGAAAAACGAAGAGCTGGACGAAGAATTAGAGAAGGAAAGCGCTCCGGAAGAAGCCGTGGAGGTTCAGGAGAGCTGCGAAGAGGCGGAAACCTGTGACAGCGAGGATAACGGGAAAGAACAGTCTCCGGAGAAAAAAAGTTTCTTTAAAAAGAAAAAAGACCCGAAAGATGAAAAGATAGAGGATTTGACGGATCGGTTAAAACGGTCCATGGCAGAGTTTGACAATTTCAGAAAAAGGACGGAGAAAGAAAAAACCTCCATGTATGAGATTGGAGCCAGAGACATCATTGAGAAGATTCTTCCGGTGGTGGACAATTTTGAGAGAGGCTTAGCTGCTGTTACCGAGGAAGAAAAGGATAATCCTTACGCCGATGGAATGGAAAAAATCTATAAGCAGCTGGTAAAGACTTTGGAGGATTTGGGTGTGAAACCCATTGAGGCCGTAGGAAAAGAATTTGATCCCAATTTTCACAATGCGGTAATGCACATTGAAGATGAAAATCTGGGTGAAAATATAATAGCATCAGAGCTTCAAAAAGGTTATATGTACCGGGACAGCGTGGTAAGACACAGCATGGTTCAGGTTGCCAATTAACAAGAGTTTTGTATATTTTTCAGGAGGAAAAAACTATGAGCAAGATTATCGGTATCGACTTAGGTACAACCAATAGCTGCGTGGCAGTTATGGAGGGCGGCAAGCCCACCGTTATCGCTAACGCAGAGGGCGTGAGAACCACTCCGTCCGTAGTAGCATTTACCAAGACAGGCGAGCGGCTGGTAGGCGAGCCGGCAAAGCGCCAGGCAGTTACCAACGCTGACAAGACCATCTCTTCTATCAAGAGACACGTAGGAACCGACTACAAGGTGACCATTGATGAGAAAAAGTATACGCCTCAGGAGATCTCTGCAATGATTCTGCAGAAATTAAAAGCAGATGCAGAAAGCTATTTGGGCGAGAAAGTAACCGAGGCAGTTATCACGGTTCCCGCGTATTTTAACGACGCACAGCGCCAGGCTACCAAGGATGCAGGCAAAATTGCAGGCCTGGACGTAAAACGTATCATCAACGAGCCTACGGCGGCTGCTCTTGCTTACGGCCTGGATAATGAAAAAGAGCAGAAGATCATGGTATACGACTTAGGCGGCGGTACTTTTGATGTCTCCATTATTGAGATCGGCGATGGGGTTATCGAGGTTCTTTCCACCAACGGCGACACCCATTTAGGCGGCGACGATTTTGATAACCGGGTAACCCAGTGGATGATCGACGAATTTAAAAAGGCAGAAGGCGTAGATCTTTCTGTTGACAAGATGGCTCTTCAGCGTTTAAGAGAGGCGGCAGAGAAGGCCAAGAAAGAGCTTTCCACCGCTACCACCACCAACATTAACCTGCCTTTCATCACTGCAACAGCAGAAGGCCCCAAGCATCTGGATATGAATTTAACCAGAGCAAAATTTGACGAGCTGACCAGAGACCTGATTGAAAGAACCGCAATTCCGGTACAGAATGCCTTAAGAGATGCAGGCATCACAGCTTCTGAGCTTGGAAAAGTCCTGTTAGTAGGCGGTTCCACCCGTATGCTGGCAGCCCAGGAGAAGGTAAAACAGTTAACCGGCCATGAGCCTTCCAAGTCCCTGAATCCGGATGAGTGCGTTGCAATCGGCGCAGCTATCCAGGGCGGTAAGCTGGCAGGCGACGCAGGCGCAGGCGACATCCTTCTGTTAGATGTTACCCCACTATCTCTTTCCATTGAGACAATGGGCGGCGTAGCAACCAAATTAATTGAGAGAAACACCACTATCCCCACCAAGAAGAGCCAGGTATTCTCCACCGCAGCTGATAATCAGACTGCCGTAGATATCCACGTGGTTCAGGGTGAGAGACAGTTTGCAAGAGATAACAAGACCCTTGGACAGTTCCGTCTGGACGGAATTCCGCCGGCAAGAAGAGGCGTTCCCCAGATTGAGGTTACCTTTGATATTGATGCCAATGGTATTGTAAACGTATCTGCAAAGGATTTGGGCACCGGAAAAGAGCAGCATATCACTATTACCTCCGGTTCCAATATGTCTGACTCTGATATTGAGAAGGCAGTAAAGGAAGCCGCTGAGTACGAGGCCCAGGATAAGAAGAAAAAGGAAGCCATTGACGCCAGAAATGATGCAGACTCTATGGTATTCCAGACTGAAAAAGCGCTGGAGGAAGTTGGCGACAAGTTAGATGCCAATGACAAGTCTGAGGTAGAGGCAGATTTAAATGCATTAAAAGAAGCCATCAACCGGGCCCCCATTGACCAGATGACCGATGCTCAGGTTGACGACATTAAGGCAGGTAAGGAAAAATTAATGGCCAGCGCTCAGAAACTGTTTGCAAAGGTTTATGAGCAGGCTCAGGCAGCAGGTGCAGGCCAGGCAGGCCCCGGCCCGGATATGGGCGCAGGAACCGCAGGCAGCCAGCCTTACGGTGACGACGTTGTAGACGGTGACTATAAAGAAGTGTAATAGACCGATAAAAGCTTGAGATGGGGATTAGGCGCAGTGGGCGTCTAACCCCTTTCGGGCTTTCTTCCATAAATTAGTAACAGATACATTGAGAGGGAATAGAACATGGCAGAGAGTAAAAGGGATTATTACGAAGTGCTGGGAGTCGGCAGGGATGCCGACGATTCGGCCATCAAAAAGGCCTACCGGGTGCTGGCGAAAAAGTACCATCCGGATGCCAATCCCGGAGATAAAGAGGCCGAGCAGAAATTCAAAGAGGCGTCTGAAGCCTACAGCGTATTAAGCGATCCCCAGAAGCGCCAGCAGTATGATCAGTTTGGCCATGCTGCTTTTGAGGGCGGAGCAGGAGGAGCCGGCGGTTTTGGCGGTTTCGACTTTTCCGGAGATATGGGCGATATTTTCGGCGATATCTTTGGGGATATTTTCGGCGGCGGCCGTTCCTCCAGAGGCCGGAGCAACGGCCCCATGAGAGGGGCAAATGTGAGAACCGGAGTCCGCATTACTTTTGAAGAAGCGGTTTTCGGCTGTGAAAAGGAAATCGAGATTAACTATAAAGAAGAGTGCAGCGATTGCCACGGCACCGGGGCAAAGCCGGGAACTTCCCCCATAACCTGTCCAAAGTGTAACGGAAAAGGCAAGATCATGTACACTCAGCAGTCCTTCTTCGGCCAGGTTCAGAATGTCCAGAGCTGTCCTGACTGCGGCGGAACCGGTAAGGTGATCAAAGAAAAATGTCCGAAATGTTATGGAAGCGGCTATAAGACTATCCGCAAGAAATTTAAAGTGAATATTCCGGCGGGTATCGATAACGGCCAGAGCGTCCGCCTGGCTGGAGCCGGGGAGCCGGGAGTTAACGGCGGGGAGAGAGGCGATCTTCTGGTAGAGGCAGTGGTATCCAACCATCCTTTCCTGAAACGCCAGGATACCAGTATTTTCTCCACCGTATACATTTCTTTCGCAACCGCGGCATTAGGCGGCCCAATCCGCATTAAGACCGTGGACGGCGAGGTAGAGTACGAGGTAAAGGCCGGAACCCAGACCGATACCAAGGTGCGGTTAAAAGGGAAAGGCGTGCCGTCCTTAAGAAACCGCAATGTGAGGGGAGATCATTATGTGACTCTGGTAGTTCAGGTGCCGGAGCGCATGACTGAGGCTCAGAAGGAAGCTCTCCGCAGGTATGACGAAGAAATGCGGGGCGTGGCTCCTCAGCCGGAGGGACATAAGAAAAAGGGATTTAAGGACTTTTTTAAGGAATAGACTTGCAGAGGGACGTGGTAAAAGGAAAGTTTCATAATTTTTTCAACTTGCTAAGTTGAGATTGAGCCTCGTAGGAGGCTCTTTTTTATGGTAGGATATTGACATCATGATTCATAGGAGTTGAATCCGGTTTTCATAAATTTAGGAATTAAGAGATTTTATTGTATGTTCAGCTTGACAGACTTTCAATCAAGAAGTATACTATCAATTGATAGCAGAACAATCGGAGGTGGTTAGCAAATTTCTTAGTATACAATCAAAAAGGAGAGAAGTAGTTGCTTTCCTAGATGAGCTACAAATGTTACTTGGGAAAGAGGATTTTGATATAAATACAGATATAAACCTTATTAGCAAAGAAGAAACAAGGGGAAAATCAGAAATATTCGACACCATATACATTATTGGATCTTGATTATGATACAGAGGATGTGGTCAATCGCCTGAAGGAACTAACAGTTGAAGAGTATTTTGAAACAAAGGTAGATAAGGATGATTTAAATCCGCCGCTATTATTTGTATTTGGCAAAGATATAAATGGCAAGCTTATATATGTGAAATTGAAAATAAAAGGGGATCAGCAGAAGAGTGTTTTATGCGTGTCATTCCATTATGCAAAGGATAAAATGACATTTCCTTATGCCATAAATGGAATATCTAGGAGGTAAGACAATGGAAGCCAACACATTAATTAGAAAAATTCACATGAATTGCCCGTTATGTAATAAGACTCATGAAATTGAGGAAAGAAAACGAACAACAACCATTACATTAAAAGGAGAAGAGGTTGTCTACGAGGAGAGGTTCTATTTTTGTCCAAATGCTGATGAAGAAGAGAATGAATTTGAAACTGGTGCAATGACAAATGAGAATCTTCTTAATGCGAGAAATGCGTACCGCATTAAGATGGGATTGCTCACATCTGATGAAATCGTAGCTATCAGAGAAAACTATGGATTATCCCAGGTTGATCTCGCCAAGTTATTGGGGTGGGGAGAGGCCACAATATCCCGTTATGAAAGCAAAGCAATTCAAGACGAGGCATATGATACAATGCTTCGTTTGATAAAGGATAATCCTCTCCAGGCATTAGAATTTTTGAAGAAAAATGCTGATGAATTTTCTACAATGAAACGTTTGGCGATTAGAGCAAAGATACTAGAGAAGCTAGATTCATATGGCAAGGAATTTCTTACCCGACAAACATTTGAAGGTGAATATGCAAATTTTGAAGAGCCATCAGACTCTAATGGTTTCACAATACTAAACATTGATAAGATTGAGGCGATGATTTCATATATAGCTGAGAAGGTCAATAATCTTTTTAAGGTTAAGCTTATGAAAATGCTTTGGTATTCAGATGTTTTAGCTTTTATAGAAAATGGATTTTCGATGACTGGTATGGTATATCGCCATGAACCTATGGGTGCGCTTCCAATTGGACATTATAGTTTAATGAATTTAGAAAATTTGAATGTTCAAGAAGAGATGAGCTACAATTATGATACTATGCTTCACGTTTATCCAACTGCTAATATGGATTACTCTGTATTAGATGCTAAGGAAAAGGCTATACTGGATAAGGTGATTGCAAAGTTTATTGATTTTAAGGCCAAGGATATCGTTGATTATATGCATGAAGAAAAGGCATATGCTGAGACAAAACCGGGAGATATTATTCCATTTAGCTTAGCAAAGGAAATAAGAGCATTTTTGTAATTACTATTAGGAGGCCACTATGTATTCAGACGTAAATTACCTTCACATCAACCTGCCGGAGGATATTGAAAAAGTAAAATGGTACGGAGATTTTGAACAGGCGGCTAAAATGATAGACCTGCGCCTTGATACCCCAATTCCGGAGGCTTTAAAGAAACGCCTGCGCTATGAAAAAGAGATTTTGTCCCGGATTCCCGGTCAGTACCCTTATAGCTGGGAGGACGCCCTGAAGCTTTTGCAGGACCGCCTAAAGGATTTCAAAGAGGAAGAGCTGCAGAAGCTTTGGGAAGAAAATGCGGCGGAATGGATTTATATCAAAGGCCAGGTTCACTTTAAAGATGACTTTTTCAGTAATCTGGTAAAGACCAGGTCCTGGATTGCAGACCGGGCTATTAATCCTAATGATCGTCCGTCAGAGGAACGGGGGAAAATGTTAAACCGGGTGGTGGCCAAAATGAAAACCCAGGGAAGCATGGCTTGCCGTTTTCACATCAAAAGTACCATGACCATTAAAGAGAAATCGGAACAGGAAGGCCAGGAAATTAAGGTATACCTGCCTGTTCCGGTGGAATATGCCCAGATTAAAAACTTCCGGCTGCTGTCGGTTACCATTTGCTTAAATGGTAAAGAGCGGCCCGCTTCTCAAGAAGAATACACCCTGGCTGCGCCGGAATTTCCCCACAGAACCATATGCTTCCATACTATCCACCACGTCGGCCAGACTTATTCCGTAGAATTTACCTACGAGAACCATATGACTTATGTAAATCCACAAAAGGAAGAAGTCCTGGACGGCCAGCCTGCAATGTATCTGGAAGAGCAGCTTCCCCACATTCGCTTCACCCCCTATCTGCGGTCTGTGACGGAAGAAGTGGTGGGAGAGGAAAAGAACCCTTTAATCAAAGCCAAAAAGATTTACGATTATATCACCAGCCACGTGATGTATTCCTTTGTCCGCAGTTACATTACCATTCCACAGATTCCCGACTATGTGGCAACCTGCTGGAAGGGGGACTGCGGTTTCCAGGCCCTGCTGTTTATTACTATGTGCCGGATTGCAGGAGTTCCGGCCCGCTGGCAGTCCGGCCTGTATACCACCCCGGATTCTGTGGGAAGCCACGATTGGGCACAGTTTTATGTTGCGCCCTATGGCTGGCTCTTTGCAGACTGCTCCTTTGGAGGCAGCGCATACCGGGCAGGGGAAGAGGAGAGAAGAGAATTCTACTTCGGCAATCTGGATCCTTACCGGATGCCTGCCGCTTCCAGCTTTCAGCACCCCTTTTATCCGCCTATGAAATGGAACCGCAACGACCCCTATGACAATCAGCTGGGAGAGGCGGAATATGGAGAAAGAAGCCTGAGAAGCCAGGAATACGAAACCGTCCATGTGATGGTGAAGGCAGAAGAGATTTAAAATTGACAGAGAAAACAGAACAGCAAAAATAGTGACAGAAAAAGGAAACCGCCGGTATGGCCTTAATGGACCGTATACCGTCTGCTTCCTTTTTCTGGTTTTTCAACGCAAATTTAACAGATTATTTCCTGTCATCCATCTTAGGATAGGGAAGAGCTTCCTCCTCCAAAAGACTCTGATAAGCCGGGCGGATAATCTTGTCCACATTGATCAGCTCCTCCAGGCGGTGAGCGCTCCAGCCCACGATACGGGCAATGGCGAACATGGGAGTAAACAGCTCAGTGGGAATATCCAGCATACTGTAAACAAAGCCGCTGTAAAAGTCTACATTTGCGCTTACGCCCTTGTAGATAGCCCGCTCACCGGCGATTACCCGGGGAGCCATGGTTTCGATCATGGAGTAGAGGGCAAAATCCTCCTCTCGTCCCTTGGCCTTGGCCAGCTTTTCCACGAATTCTTTAAAAATCAGGGCGCGGGGATCAGAGATAGAGTAAACCGCATGGCCCATCCCATAGATCAGGCCCTTCTGATCAAAGGCTTCTTTATGTAAGATCTTTTCCAGATAAGCCCGCACTTCATCCGGGTCACCGGGATTTTTCACATGATCCTTAATGTCAGCCATCATTTCTACTACCTTAATGTTAGCGCCGCCGTGTTTGGGGCCTTTTAAGGAGGAGAGAGCGGCCGCGATAACCGAATAGGTATCAGAGCCGGAGGAGGTAACCACACGGGTGGTAAAGGTAGAGTTATTACCGCCGCCATGCTCCATGTGAAGCACTAAAGCCAGATCCAAAACATTGGCCTCAAGGGCAGTGTAGGACTTATCCGGACGGAGAAGCCGGAGGAAATTCTCTGCAGTGGACAGGCTGGGATCCGGACGGTGGATATATAAACTATCATCCCTTTCATAGTGGTTATAAGCATGGTAGGCATATACTGCCATCATGGGGAAGGTAGCGATAAGCCTCAGGCACTGACACAACACATTTTCCAAAGAATTGTCGGATGCCCGGTCGTCGTAGGACGCCAGGGTAAGGACGCTTTTGGTCATGGAATTCATAATGTCTTTTCCGGGGGCCTTCATAATAACGTCACGGACAAAGTTGGTGGGAAGAAAATTGCTTCGTGTAAGAATGTCCTGAAATGTTGCGAGCTGATTGCTGGTGGGAAGTATGCCGAATAAAAGCAGGTAAGTAATCTCCTCAAAGCCGAAGTGGCTGGCTTCCAGAAAGCCTCTTACTAAATCCCGGATATCATAACCGCGGTAGAGCAGACGGCCATCGCATGGAACAGACTGTCCATTTTCCATTTTGCGGGATTGAACCAAAGAAATATTTGTAAGACCTGCCAAGACGCCCCTGCCGTTTTTATCTCTCAAACCGCGTTTAACACCGTATTCAGAAAAAAGGACCGGATCAATCGAATTGTGGCTGATACATTCCTTTAACTGGTTAGCAGCGTACTCTTCCACATATAATCGGTTATCTGCCATAAAAAACCTCCTTAAAAAATTAATGATGTAGGGGTCAAAAGGTCTTTTGCCCCCTACGCTACAGCCAGTATATCACTAATGATTGATATTTGTCAATAATAATCAAAAATCAATTATTGACATCCGTTTCAGATGTATTATAATAGCGTTAGGAGGAAAGGAAGCTATGGACACGATAACTAACGATACTGGCATTACCGCATTGTTTGAAATATTTTTTTCCTGCCAGAAGGTGCTTCTGCACTCTCTGGATTACCGGGAGATCAAATTTTCCCGCCATCAGTTTTACACCCTCTTGGCATTGGGAGGCAGGGAATCCATGACCATGGGCCAGGTAGCTGAAAGCCTTGCCGCATCCCGGGAACAGGCTACCCGCGTAGTGGCGTCTCTGGTGGAAGAAGGATATGTAGAACGATTCTATGATGAAACAAATCGGAAACGGGTCTATGTGCGACTGACCCTCAAAGGCCGGGAATTTATTGAAAAAGAGAAAAATTACGTGAGAGGCCAGCTGGAATCGCGTTTTGCCCAGTTGTCTGACGCTGAGATGGAGGAATTTTTAACCTGTCTGTCCAGCCTGAAAGCCATATTGAAAAAAGTAGAAACAATTGATAAATAAATGTCGAAGAGCTGTCAATGACAGCTCTTCGTGTTGGATTACAAAATCTAATTGCCGTTAGTTTGTAAAAGCGAAAATCCCCTGCCAGAAGCTATATGGTCAGACGGTGTGATGGAATGTGTAATGCATCAAGGAATTTCGTTCTTGATT
>CAJUJM010000095.1 GCA_910586755.1 uncultured Lachnospiraceae bacterium | reverse complement strand
ATTTGGACGGGACATTATTAAAACATAATGGCTACAAAACCGATGGAGAAGATTCTTTGCTGGAAGGCGTAAAAGAATACTTGGACGGACTGCCGAAGGGAGATAAGGTGATCATTTTAACTTCCCGTCTGGAAGATTACAGGGAAGCAACCGTGAATTTTTTGAACAGCCACGGGATAAGATTTGACAAAATCTTATTTGGTATGCCAATGGGAGAGCGAATTCTGGTTAATGACAGGAAGCCGTCCGGCCTGGATACGGCAGTGGCGTTTAACCTGGACAGAGACCGGTTTTGCCTGCCCCGGATTATAAGAGAAAAATAAAAGGTGTTTTTTATAATTAAAGGGGCTGTGATTTCTCACAGCCCCTACAAAATCTCATTAAGCTCTCTCAACTAATCCGGAGCGTAAGCAGGAAGTACATACGTACATCTTCCGAGCGCCGCCGTTAACTTTCACCTTAACAGATTTTACGTTAGCTTTCCACATCTTATTGGAACGTCTATGGGAATGGCTCACTGCGTTACCAAAGTGAGCAGCTTTTTCGCAAATTGCACATTTAGCCATGATTTGCACCTCCTTCAAAGCTACTTGGATTTTCTTAAGTAAAATACCCTCTTATAAATCCACAACATCTGTATAATACCAGAAACTTCAAAAATTTGCAAGTGAATTTTAAAAATTTATTTCTTTTTTCCAGAAAATAGTGTATACTGAACAATATCAAGAGAATTGGAGGCAAGTCTATGAAAGGACGAATCAATAATAAACTGGGCGAAATCCAGATTAACCCTGATGTTATTGCTTTATATGCGGGTACTACGGCAGTAGAGTGCTTTGGCATCGTTGGTATGGCTGCCGTCAGTATGAAAGACGGCCTGGTAAAGCTTCTCAAGAGGGAGAGCCTGACGCATGGAATTAATGTAGAGATTGTGGACAACCGTATCTCCATTTCGTTTCATGTGATTGTGGCTTATGGAGTAAGCATTTCTGCAGTTTCCGACAACCTGATTGAAAACGTAAAATACAAAGTAGAAGAGTTCACCGGCATGAGCGTAGATAAGATTAATATCTATGTAGAAGGTGTAAGAGTCATTGATTAGGAGGAAGAAACCTGTGGGTATGAATACAGTAGACGCGAAACTGTTAAAGCAGGCATTTTTAGCAGGAGCCAAAAGCTTAGAGGCAAAAAAAGAATGGATTAACGAATTGAATGTGTTCCCTGTGCCGGACGGGGATACGGGCACCAATATGACTATGACTATTATGGCTGCAGCCAGGGAAGTGGCTTCCATTGAGGAGCCTACCATGGAGAATCTGGCAAAGGCTATTTCTTCCGGCTCTTTAAGAGGGGCAAGAGGAAACTCCGGCGTTATTTTGTCTCAATTGTTCCGGGGCTTTACCAAGGAAATCAAAAACTGCGATATAATTACCACCACGGTTTTGGCCAATGCTTTTGTGAGGGCCACGGAGACTGCCTACAAAGCAGTTATGAAGCCTAAGGAAGGCACTATTTTAACCGTGGCAAAGGGCATGTCTGACAAGGCGGTGGAGCTGGTGAGTCAGACAGAGGATTTGGCGGAGCTTTTGGAAAAGGTCATTGAGCATGGGGATTATGTCTTAAGCCAGACTCCGGAGATGCTTCCGGTTCTCAAGCAGGCTGGGGTTGTAGATTCCGGCGGCCAGGGCTTGATGCAGGTGATGAAGGGGGCTTTGGACGGCCTCTTAGGAAAGGAACTGGATCTAAAAGTAGAAGGAACAAAACCGCCGGTTTCCTCTTCTGTAAGGGAAGCTGCCGGGGCTGCTTCTGCAGAAAATTTTGACATCAAATTTGGATATTGCACCGAGTTTATTATTAATGCCGAGAAAGAATTTTCAGAAGAGGATGAGAGCTCTTTTAAAGCCTACTTAGAGTCTATCGGCGACTCCATTGTAGTGGTTGCAGACGAGGACGTAGTAAAGGTGCACGTTCATACCAATCATCCTGGCCTTGCTTTTGAAAAGGCATTAACCTATGGTTCTCTTTCCCGGATGAAAGTGGACAATATGCGGGAAGAGCATGAAGAGCGCCTGATTAAGGACGCAGAGAAGATAGCTGCCAGCCAGAAAGCCCGGGAGGAAGCTAAGCAGGCAGAAGAAAAGGCGGCCCAGCCAAGAAAGCCTTTTGGTTTCATTGCCGTATCTATCGGGGAAGGTTTGGGAGAGATTTTTAAGGGAATCGGAGCTGACTATCTGATTGAGGGCGGCCAGACCATGAATCCCAGCACCGAGGATATGTTAAACGCCATTGATCAGGTCAATGCCGATACTATCTTCATCCTGCCCAACAATAAAAATATTATCCTTGCAGCAGAACAGGCGAAGAGTCTGGTAGAGGACAAGAACATAATCGTAGTACCTACCAGGACCGTTCCTCAGGGAATTACGGCTCTTATCAATTTCATCCCGGATTTAAGCGCTGAGGAAAATTTGGAGGCCATGACCCAGGAGATGAACCGGGTAAAGACTGGCCAGGTTACCTATGCAGTGCGGACTACCTGCATTGATGGTATGGACATTGAAGAAGGCGATATTATGGGTATCGGCGACAGCGGGATGCTGGCGGTAGGAAAATCCGTTGATGCCGCTACTCTGGACATGATGAATGCCATGCTGGATGAGGAATCCGAGCTGGTAACCATTTATTATGGAAGCGATGTCAGCGAGGAGGAGGCAGGGGCTCTTCTTGCCAAAGCCCAGGAACGCTTCCCTGACTGTGAGATTGAACTTCAGGATGGCGGTCAGCCAATCTATTATTATCTGATTTCGGTAGAGTAACAGTAAGAGCAAAAGAAATCCTTGTAAAGCCATTATTTCCAGGCAATACAAGGATTTCATACTATTTTTATGGTAAGATAATTATGGATTCTATTTGATACTTGTGCAAGAGTGGTAGAAAGAGTATGGAAATTGAAGAATTAAAAGGCATCGGTGAAAAAACCGGAAAGCTGTTCAGACGCCTTGGAATTGAGACCACAGAAGAGCTGCTTTCTTACTATCCCAGAGCTTACGACGCCTACAAAAATCCGGTTCCCATAGGCCAGATAAAAGAAGGCACGACAGAGGCGGTGGAGGGAGTCCTCACAAAAACGCCGGATCTAATCCGATTAAACGGTCTTCAGATGGTGTCCCTGACCTTAAGGGATCTTACAGGGACTCTTCAAATATGCTGGTATAATATGCCCTATATGCGGGTTAATTTAAAGGCGCAGAGCCATTGGATTTTCAGAGGGCGGGTAGTAAAAAAGAGGGGGCGTCTGGTAATGGAACAGCCGGAGCTGCTCCATCCGGAGGATTACGAAGAAAAGCTCCACTGTATGCAGCCAATTTACGGCCAGACCAAAGGCCTGGGAAATAAGGCTATTACAAAGGCGGTCAGCCAGGCTCTTTCTGCAAGGCCTATGATCCGGGAGTATCTTCCTGCCTATATCCGGAAAAAATACCAACTGGCCGAGTATAATTTTGCCATAGAGCACATCCATTTCCCGGCAGATGAGACAGAACTGCTTTTTGCCAGAAAGCGTCTGGTGTTTGACGAATTTTTCCTGTTTATCCTGGGGGTCCGGCGGCTAAAGGAGAGCCGGCAGGATAAGGAAAGCCCTTATCCCATAACGCTTTCGAAAGAGGTAAAAGCCTTTGAAGAGGCTCTCCCCTTTTCCCTTACCGGGGCCCAGAAAAAGGCTATGAGAGAGATTGAAGAAGATCTATCCGGCGGCAAGGTGATGAACCGGTTGGTTCAGGGAGACGTAGGCTCCGGAAAAACCATCCTGGCTGTGCTGGCTTTGCTTCACACTGCTTTTAACGGATACCAGGGAGCTCTGATGGCGCCTACAGAGGTTTTGGCAAAACAGCATTATGAATCTATCAGCAAGATGTTAAAAACTCATGGGATCCCCAAAGTTCCCATATTGATTACCGGTTCTATGACAGCCAAAGAAAAACGTCTGGCCTATGAGAAGATCGAAAACCATGAGGCTCACATCATTATCGGCACCCATGCCCTGATACAGGAAAAAGTAAACTATGACAAGCTGGCTCTGGTAATTACCGATGAGCAGCACCGGTTCGGAGTAGGCCAGCGGGAAGCTTTGGGGGCTAAGGGACAGACCCCTCATATTATGGTTATGAGCGCCACCCCCATTCCCAGGACTCTTGCCATTATCCTGTATGGAGATCTGGACATTTCGGTTATTGATGAACTTCCTGCGGATCGCCTTCCTATTAAAAATTGTGTGGTAAACAAAAGCTATCGGGAAAAGGCCTATGATTTTATTGCCAGACAGGCGGCTATGGGCCGCCAGGCTTATGTAATCTGTCCCATGGTAGAGGAAAGCGAGATGATCGAGGCGGAAAATGTGCTGGACTATACCAAAATTTTGAGAAAGGCTTTGCCGGAGCAGGTACAGGTGGAGTACCTTCATGGAAAAATGAAGGCAAAAGAAAAGAACCGGATTATGGAGCGGTTTGCGGCAGGAGAGATTCAGGTGTTAGTCTCCACCACCGTGGTGGAGGTAGGAGTCAATGTCCCCAACGCCACCGTTATGATGATTGAGAACGCCGAGCGCTTCGGGCTGGCCCAGCTCCACCAGCTCCGGGGAAGAGTGGGACGGGGAAGCAGTCAGTCCTACTGTATCATGGTCAACTGTTCCGATGATGAGGAGACCATGGAACGTCTGGACATTTTAAATAAATCCAATGACGGCTTTTATATTGCTTCCCAGGATTTAAAACTCAGGGGACCGGGAGACATTTTCGGCGTCCGGCAGAGCGGAGATATGGAATTTCGCCTGGCAGATATTTTTACAGACGCCAATCTGCTAAAATCCGTGTCCCAGGAGGTGGATGAGCTGCTTTCGGAGGATCCGGAGCTGAAAAGACCGGAGCATAAGGAGCTTGAGAAACGCTTAAAATCCTATTTAGAAAACAGCTACGAAAGGTTGAATTTATAAGATGGAAAAAGTACGATATGTGATAGTAGGTTCCGGTTGGAGATCCGAGTTTTATGTCCGGATTGCAAAAGTCCTTCCGGAACAATTTGAGGCTCTTGCCATGCTGTGCAGAACAGAGGAAAAAGCCAGGCTGATGCATGAAAAAACCGGTGTCTATTCCACGGTTTCCCGGTCAGAATGTGAGAGGCTAAAACCGGATTTTATTGTGGTGGCGGTAGATAAGCCTTCCATTTTTAAGGTGTCCCGAAGCTTCCTGGACAAAGGCTTTCCGGTTCTCTGCGAAACTCCTGCCGGACAAAACATAGAGGATCTGGAGGATGCCTGGCAGCTTCACTGTTATGGAACCAGATTCCAGGTGGCAGAACAGTACCATTGTTATCCCCAATATGAAAAGATATTGGAGATCGTAAAAAGCGGCGTCCTGGGAGATCCTCACGCAGTAAACCTGTCTGTTGCCCACGATTATCACGGAGTCAGCCTGATCCGAAGGCTGTTGGGGACAGGTTTTGAAAATGCTTTTTTTACCGGAAAACGCTATACCTTCCCGGTGCTGGAGACGGCTGACAGAAACGGCCCGGTAACGGACGGCTCCGTAACAGACCGTTACCGCATCCGGATGGACATAGAATTTGACAGTGGAAAGATGGGATTTTATGATTTCTGCAATGTCCAGTATCACTCGCGGATCCGGGGCACAGATATCCGGGTTCAGGGGGAACGGGGAGAGATAGCAGGAAACCGGCTGGCATACATGGATCAGGAGAAGATCTGCCATAATGAAATCATAACCTGGGAGAATCCTTATGAAAGACAGGGGCTTACCGATGATGAAGCCGCCATTGCCAAAATCCTTGCGGGCATGAAACGCTATGTAAATACGGGAGAGGAGGTATATCCTATGGCAGAAGCTCTCCAGGATGCCTATTTTGCTTTATGTATGGAGAAGGCTCTTCTCCACCCCTATGAGACCATTCAGTCCCAGACACAGATGTGGGGCTATTAATGAAAGGAGGAGGTTTGAAATGAATCAGACCATAGAAACAATTTTAACCAGAAGGAGTACCAGAAAATTTTTAGAGAAGCCCATACCGGAGGCGGATTTAAAACAGATTGTAGAGGCAGCGCTCTGTGCTCCCAGTGGGAAAAACGGGCAGACCTGGAAATTTACCGTGGTTACCAGCCGTCCCATGATAGAAAAGCTTGCCAGGGCCATTGAGATGGTATTAAACCGCAATGGATACAATATGTATCAGCCGGCTGCCTTAATTATCCCCTCAAATCAAAAAGAAAGCCCCTTTGGCAAAGAAGATAATGCCTGCGCGCTGGAAAATACGTTTCTGGCCGCCCATTCACTGGGAGTGGGATCCGTATGGATCAACCAGCTTCAGGGAATCTGTGATGATCCGGTAATCCGCCCGGTTTTGGATGAGCTTCAGATCCCAGCTGATCACGTGGTTTACGGAATGGCAGCGCTGGGATACAGCGATGAGGAGCCAAAGCCCATTGAGAGAGTGGGAGAGGTGGCTTATATCAAATAGGAAAAACCCCGGATATTCTGAAATTCAGACCATCCGGGGTTTTTGTCACCTTACGTGACAAATGATTGATTTCTCAAATCAAAGCGGCATTTACTTGCCTGCCATCTGACGCTCCTGAGCCTCGATCATCTTCTTCACCATATAACCACCTACAGAACCGTTCTGTGCGGAAGTTAAGTTACCGTTGTAACCATTGGTTAACGGTACGCCTAATTCGCTGGCAACTTCCATTTTGAACTTGTCCATTGCCTCTTTTGCCTCAGGTACGTTAGTTTTGTTAGAAGAATTGTTTGTAGACATAAAAACGCCTCCTTTTAATCGATTTCCGCTGCGTATTTTTAGTGGGGCAGCGGTTTGTTTTGTGCTACATCCGTAGTATATGCCTGATACAGATTAATAAACTAGAAGGTTCTGTGTAATTTTCCAAAACATAGAAAAAATCACTTGTCTACAAGGAATAATCATATTATACTGTTAAGGATAAGGAGAAGATCTATGAGAGTAATCGCAGGCAGCGCCAGGCGGCTGCAGTTAAAAACCATAGAAGGAATGGACACCAGGCCAACCACAGACAGAATTAAAGAAACATTATTTAATATTTTACAGCCGGAGATTTTAGATTCCCGTTTTTTAGACTTGTTTGCAGGAAGCGGGGCAATCGGGATTGAAGCGCTTAGCCGGGGCGCGGAGGAAGCGGTATTTGCAGAGCAGAATAAAAAAGCCTGTGACTGTATCCGTTATAATTTAAAAACCACCCGTTTAGAAGACAAGGCTCAGGTTATGGAATGTGACGCGCTTTCCGCCTTAAAACGTCTGGAGAGCCGGAAGGTTCCCTTTGATTTGATTTTTATGGATCCACCTTACAGGATGAATTTAGAAAAACAGGTTCTTTTATATTTAAAGGATTCCCTTTTATCAGACAGCCACACTCTGATTGTGGTGGAAGCTTCTTTGGATACGGATTTTTCCTGGCTTTCCCAGTGGGGATATTGTATGCTGAAAAGCAAAGAATATAAGACCAATAAACATGTATTTATAAAAAAACGAACTGTTGCGAATTTTCAGGCTGAAACAGCAGGCCAAAAGGAGATACTATGACAATAGCCGTGTATCCGGGCAGCTTTGACCCGGTCACTTTGGGGCATTATGATATCATTAACAGAACTGCCAGGATTATGGACAAGGTAGTGATCGGAGTTTTGCAGAATAAGTCCAAAACCCCATTGTTTTCCGCTCAGGAACGTGTTAATATGTTAAAGGAAGTAACTGCAGAACTGGAAAACGTAGAGGTCCGCTGCTTTGACGGGCTTCTTATTGATTTTGCCAGAAACTGCGGGGCAAATGTAATTGTCCGGGGACTGCGGGCAGTTACAGATTTTGAGTATGAACTTCAGCTGGCCCAGACCAACCGGGTTATTGCGCCGGAGATAGATACGCTGTTTTTAAATACCAATTTGAAATACTCCTATTTAAGCTCCAGCATTGTCAAGGAAATAGCCGGATTTGGAGGAGACATCCATATGTTCCTCCATCCTCAGATTGCAGATAAAGTAAAGGCAAAATTTGCCCAGGCAGACGCCTGTATTAAGGGTTAAGGAGAAAAGTTATGGTAAGCAGAATCGAACAGTTGATTAACGAGATTGAAGAATTTATTGACAGCTGCAAATATCAGCCTCTTTCCAATACAAAGATTCTGGTAAATAAAGAAGAGCTGGAGGAGCTTTTGGTGGAGCTGCGCCTTCGGATTCCCGATGAAATTAAAAAGTATCAAAAAATCATCAGCAACCAGGACGCTATTTTAAATCAGGCCCGAAGCCAGGCTGACGCCATGCTTCAGGAAGCCAACGCCCAGACCAACGAGCTGGTAAATGAACATGAGATTATGCAGAAAGCCTATTCTCACGCTAACGAGGTGGTAGAGCAGGCCAACCTTCAGGCTCAGGCCATTGTGGACAATGCGGTCAACGATGCCAACGGTATCCGCCAGGGAGCCATCCAATATACGGATGATATGCTCCGCAGCCTGCAGACCATCATTACCCATTCCATGGAAGGCGCCAGGGGGCGGTTTGATGCGTTTATGTCCTCCATGCAGTCCAGCTATGATATTGTTTCCTCCAATCGCAACGAGCTGGCAGGAGGCATCGTGGCTCCCCCAGAAGAGCCTATGGAAGAGGGACAGCCCACTCAGACAGAATAAAGCACAGACAGGTGAAAAGAGTGTGGAGAAGCTTCCAAAGTACATAATGCCGGATGGACAGGCTGTTTAAAAGGCTTCTATCCGGCTTTTTTTCAGGACTGCCCGGGCCGCTTATCACGCTTTTTGTCTGAAAGATTCCGGACATGCCTCCAAAAGCGGCTGATGCCAGAATCAGGAGGACTGCCAAAGGCCCTTTTACAGAGGAAGCGATGGCCTGGATTCCGGTGGTGATTTCAATGGCTCCCAGGAAAGAACACCGGATCAGAGGATTTTTTAAGGGAAGTCTGGCGCCGTAAACGGCCAAAATAGAAAAAAGCATAATATAACCGCCGATCTTTACCATGGTCTCAATACAGGACATCATGGCTTGATCAAAGGAAAAACCCTGGGAGATAGGGACATTAGAAGAATGGGAGGAAGTCTGGGGCGAAAAGCCGGGCTGTGGAAGCTTCAAGCCATAGAGCTTTCCGGCAAAAGCGGCCAGAGGCAGGATGGGAAGGTACAAACATGCCAGGACCTGCCAGACAGAAACCGGACGGGCAAGTCCTTCTACCAGGCTAATCTGGCTCATTACGTAACCCAGGAGAAACATGGGGCTGGGATGGTTGCTGATTGCCAGAAGATAGCCGGCTTCCTGCTTGGAAATTTTTCCCTGCCTTAGAAATTCCCCACAGGTTTTGGCTCCCATAGGATATCCGCACAGCAGCCCGGACAAAAGCACATAGCCGCCTTCATCAGAAAGCTTCAGCACCCGTCTGAAAAAGGGCATAAGGGGCCGGACCAAAAGGGGGGCGGCCTGGATTCCCACAATCACCTGGGAACAGATCATAAAGGGAAGGAGAGTGGGAAGGACTACCAGCCCCCATAAAAGAAGCCCATTTTTAGCCCCGATAAAGGCCAGATCCGGCTTCCAAAGCAGAAGCGCCAGGGAAAGAATTGCCAGCAGGCGGGACACCAAGGATTTTTTCATAGACACCTGAATACAATGGTTTATACACTTATATGAAAGATCGTGGTGGGGATATGCTTATATTTATTCTGATTCTCATACTGGCCCTTTTTCAGGTTACCTTGTCTGATTATCTGGTTAATAATCCTGATTACTATCAATTAGACAGCTATACCTGGGAAAGCGACGGGTTTCGGGCCATGGCTCTGGGGGAGCTTCTCTCTGGGGAAAGCTCTCTGGATCCCCAGTCAGTGGCTGCTATGATGGTAGAATACGAATACGATTTGACAGAGGCCCCATCCCTGGATGCAAATGCTGCTTCTGTGATGGCAAAAAAACCGGTTGCGTTTCAAAAGCTGGTGAATGCCTATGAGACAGTGCTTTCCGATTTAAAATATTTTCCCATTCCCCAAAATACTTTAGACTCCGGGACAGATGTGGTATATGAAAATGGCTGGCAGGATCCCAGAAGCTATGGGGAAGACAGAGGCCACGAAGGCTGCGATATTATGGGAAATAACCAACCGGCTGGCTTTTATCCGGTAGTCAGCATGACCGACGGCGTGATTGAAAAGGCAGGCTGGCTGGAACAGGGGGGATGGAGAATCGGAGTCAGAGCTCCTAAAGGGCTCTATTTATATTATGCCCATCTCTACAGCTATGCCAAAGACTGGAAAGAAGGAGATCCGGTAAGGGCCGGAACTCTTTTGGGCTTTATGGGGGATACCGGTTATTCAAAGGTTCCGGGAACTACCGGCAATTTTCCGGTTCATCTTCACCTGGGAATGTATCTGCACACGGATAATTATGAGGAATTGTCTATAAATCCCTATTGGATCCTGCGCTATCTGGAGAAATATCGTCTGAACTACACTTATTAAGAGGAAGAATCCAAAAGAAAACTATGCATATTGGCGATATCAATTTGTTCCTGAATATGGTATAGTAAACCTGCATGCGCCCGGCGGCGGACGCGCTACCGCACATGAAAGTCTGGCGGGCGCATGGGGCATACCTGAACTTATGCCGCCTGACGGCGGCGGGACTTTCAAAGTAAAAATTAGTGTAACAGAAAAAGCGTTTTCAAAAGAGGGAATATGGAAAAACAGTTTCAACTGCCGGAAGAATATTTGCAGCACATGAAAAGCCTTTTAGGCGAGGAAGAGTATTTAAACTATATAAAAAGCTTTGACAATGGCCGTTATCAGGGGCTTCGTGTCAATGGCATTAAGCTGGAGCCGGAGGAATTAAGGGATTTGGCGCCGTGGGATTTGGAGAAAATTCCTTGGATTCCCAACGGCTTTTACTATGATGAAAATGTGAAACCGGCCAAAGATCCTTATTATTACGCAGGCCTTTATTATCTCCAGGAGCCAAGCGCCATGACTCCCGCGTCCACCCTGCCGGTAAATCCGGGAGACCGGGTTCTGGATTTGTGCGCTGCTCCCGGAGGAAAAAGCACAGAACTGGGAGCCAAACTGAAAGGAAAAGGGATTCTGATTTCCAACGATATCAGCAATTCCAGGGCAAAGGCCCTTTTAAAGAACCTGGAGCTGGCGGGAGTTTCCAACTTTTGCGTTACCAGCGAGTCGCCGGAACGGCTGTCCCAGTGCTATCCGGAATTTTTTGATAAAATCCTGGTGGACGCCCCTTGTTCCGGAGAGGGGATGTTTCGTAAAGAGCGGGATATGATCAAGGACTGGATGGAGAGAGGTCCCAGCCACTACGCGAAAATCCAGAAACGGATTATGGAGGAAGCAGTCAAAATGCTAAAGCCCGGAGGATATTTGATGTATTCCACCTGTACCTTTTCTATGGATGAAGATGAAGGCATTGTAAAATATATTATGGAAGAATTTCCGGACATGGAACTTTTGTCCCTGCCCAAATTTGAAGGGGCCAGCGGCGGTATCGGACTTACAGGCTGTTTAAGGCTCTTCCCCCATAAGCTGAAGGGGGAGGGGCACTTTATTGCGCTTATGTATAAACATCTCCCCCTGCCCAGGGTCCGGCTTTTGGAAGAATATTATAACGGAAAAAAACAAGAAGAGGAGAACGCCCAAAAAGCCCTTAAAGACAGCCTGGAGGATTCTGGCAAATGGTTTGAGCCAGTAGTGGATTTTTTATCCCATTGCCGTATGGCGCCGGGAGAAAAGGACAGCAAGGCCTGGGATCCTTCCCGCCTTGTAGAAAAAAACGGAATGGTGTATTACCTTCCTGCAGGCTTTTTAAAGAATACAGGCCTTCGGTTTCTTCGAACCGGGCTGTTGGTGGGAGAAATGAAAAAGGACCGGTTTGAGCCGTCTCAGGCTTTTGCCATGAGTCTGAAAGGCGGACAATATGACAACGAGATTTCCCTTACCCGGGAGGACGACCGGGTAATTCGTTATCTTAAAGGAGAAACTCTCTCCCTTGCGGACAGCGAAGGAGAAAAACTGTATCCCGGCTGGTGCCTGGTATGTGTAGATCGCTTTCCCCTGGGCTGGGCAAAATGGACGGGAAAGTCTCTTAAAAATAAATACTATCCCGGCTGGCGGTGGATGTAATGGAAACGAGTATGCGCCTGGACAAATTTTTAAGCCAGATGGGAAAGGGAAGCCGCAGCCAAATAAAAGAGATGGCGAAAAAGGGCCGGATTTTTGTAAACGGCCAGGCAGAGAAAAAGACGGAACGGAAAATCTGCCCGGAAAGGGATCAAGTGACTCTGGACGGCTGTCCGGTAGCCTACGCGGCTTTTGAATATTATATGTTAAACAAGCCTCAAGGTGTGGTTTCCGCCACAGAAGACAGCCGGTATCAAACCGTGGTGGAGCTGATTGAAGGCGCAGTTCGAAAGGATCTGTTTCCGGTGGGGCGGCTGGATGTGGATACAGAAGGGCTGCTTCTCATTACCAATGACGGGGAGCTGGCACACAGGCTGCTTTCTCCTAAGCGCCATGTGGATAAAACTTACTATGCCCATATTTTGGGAACCCTTCCGGCTGGCAGCAAAGAGCAGTTTGAGACAGGCATTGTTCTGGAGGACGGCCTGAAAACTATGCCTGCGGTTTTGACTGTACTTCCTGAGGAACAGCTGGGAGAGAATCTTACCGCAGTAACCCTTACCATTCAGGAAGGAAAATTCCATCAGGTAAAAAGGATGTTTCAGGCCCTGGGCTGTCAGGTGGTTTATCTAAAAAGGCTATCCATGGGTTCCCTGGTCCTGGATGAAAAGTTGAAAACCGGGGAGTACCGCAAACTAACAGAAGAGGAGCTTGCCGGACTGAAAAGAGGAGAATCCATTGAATAAGATAAAAGCAGTAATTTTTGATTTAGACGGAACCCTGGTTGACTCTATGTGGATGTGGAAGGCTATTGATGTGGAATATTTGGGCCGGTACGGTTATCAGTGTCCGGAAACTCTCCAGAGAGAGATTGAAGGGATGAGTTTTTCCGAGACCGCCGTTTATTTTAAAAACCATTTTGCCATACCCCAATCCCTGGAAGAGATTAAGGCAGAATGGGTCCGCATGGCCATTGATAAATACCGTCAGGAGGTTCCTTTAAAAAAGGGGGTTTTTGCCTTTTTAAAGGCCCTCAAAAGCTGTAATATCAAGGCAGGGATTGCCACCAGCAATGGGAGAGAGCTGGCGGATGCCGTGTTAAATGCCCTGGGGATCCAGGAGTATTTTCAGACTGTGATTGTAGGCTGTCAGGTGGCGGCGGGAAAACCGGCGCCGGATGTCTACCTGGAAGCCGCTAAAAGGCTTCAGGTCCTTCCGGAAGAATGTGCGGTTTTTGAGGATCTTCCAGCAGGAATTCTGGCTGGAAAGCGGGCCGGAATGACGGTATTTGCGGTGGAGGATGATTTCTCCCGGGATTTAAGGGAGGAGAAGGCGGGGCTGGCCCACTATTTTATAGAGGATTTTGCCCAGCTTTTGGACAGAGACGGGAATTTAAGAAATGGAGTGTTTGCATGAGCCAGGACTTTCTGCCTGTCAGCCGGGCGGACATGGAAAAACGGGGCTGGGAGCAATGCGATTTTGTATATATAACCGGGGATGCCTATGTGGATCATCCTTCTTTTGGCACGGCGATTATCAGCCGGCTCTTAGAAGCCAAAGGCTATAAGGTGGGGATTATCTCCCAGCCTGATTGGAAAGCAGAGGAAAGCATTGGGATATTGGGAGAGCCGCGGCTGGGCTTTTTAGTTTCATCAGGAAATATGGATTCTATGGTAAACCACTACAGCGTATCCAAAAAGCGCAGAAACAGCGACGCCTACACACCCGGCGGCGTTATGGGGCGGCGTCCGGATTATGCGGCAGTGGTTTACTGCAATTTAATCCGCAGGACTTATAAAAAAACTCCGGTTATTATCGGCGGTATTGAAGGAAGCCTGCGGCGTCTGGCCCATTATGATTATTGGTCAGACAAGCTGAAGCATTCGATTCTGGTAGACTCTCAGGCGGATCTGGTTTCTTACGGGATGGGGGAGTGCTCGATTGTGGAGATTGCAGACGCCCTGGATTCCGGCATTGATATTAAAGATATTACCTTTATAAACGGAACGGTTTATAAGACTGCCAGTGTGGAGAATGTGTATGACGGGGAGCTTTTGCCCTCCTTTGACCAGATGAAAAGGGATAAAAGAGCTTACGCCAAAAGTTTTTATACCCAATATTTAAATACCGATTCCATTACAGGAAAACGGCTTATAGAACCTTACCGAGATAATCTGTACGTGGTGCAGAATCCCCCCGCAAGGCCTTTATCGATGGAGGAGATGGATCAGGTTTACAGCCTTCCTTATATGCGAAAGGCCCATCCGTCTTATGAAAAGGACGGAGGCGTTCCCGCTATGGCGGAAATCAAGTTCAGCCTTATCAGCAACCGGGGCTGTTTTGGCTCCTGCAGCTTTTGCGCCCTGACCTTTCACCAGGGGAGAATCATCCAGGCCAGAAGTCATGAGTCGCTGGTGGAGGAAGCTAAGCTTTTGACAGAGGATCCGGATTTTAAGGGATATATTCACGACGTAGGAGGTCCCACCGCTAATTTCCGCTATCCTGCCTGTGAAAAGCAGCTTACAAAAGGGGCTTGCAAAAACAGGCAGTGTCTGTTTCCTAAGCCCTGTAAAAACTTGCGGACCGATCACACGGATTACATTGAACTTTTAAGAAAATTGCGGGCAATTCCCAAGGTAAAAAAGGTTTTTGTCCGGTCCGGCATCCGGTTTGACTATCTCCTTGCGGATCCGGGGAGAAAGTTTCTAAAAGAATTGTGTGAACATCACATCAGCGGCCAGCTAAAGGTGGCCCCTGAGCATGTCTCCGACGCAGTGCTTGGCAGGATGGGAAAACCGGAGAATAAGGTATACCGGGAGTTCTGCCGGGAATATGAAAAAACCAATGAAAAACTTGGCCGAAAACAGTACCTGGTTCCCTATCTGATGTCTTCCCATCCGGGATCTACCATGAAGGCAGCGGTGGAATTGGCAGAATATCTGCGGGATCTGGGCTATATGCCGGAGCAGGTGCAGGACTTTTACCCCACCCCTTCCACCATTTCCACCTGTATGTATTACACAGGTCTGGATCCAAGAACTATGGAGCCGGTGTACGTTCCCACAAATCCCCATGAAAAAGCCATGCAGCGGGCTCTGATTCAGTACCGGCGGCCGGAAAACCGGCCTCTGGTGGAGGAAGCCTTAAAGCTGGCTGGAAGAACAGATCTAATCGGTTATGGCCCCAAATGTCTGATCCGCCCGGAAAAGGGAAGGAATCAGGGTGTCCGGGAAGAAAACAGCCGGAACAGGCAGGGAAAAACCGGAGAGAAAAGATCCGGACGGCCCAAAAAGACCATCCGCAATGTCCATAAAAAGAAATAGCAGGAGGAAGGAATACAGTGAACTCAGAGAAGCAGCTTCAGATTGCCATTGTCACCGGGGCGTCTTCCGGTATGGGATGGGAGACGGTGATACAGCTGGCGGACCGTTTTGCCTTGCTGGATGAAATATGGGTTTTGGCAAGGAGAGAAGAGAGACTAAAAGAACTTTCCGGTCAGGTTCCGGTAAAGCTCCGGATTTTTGCCGTGGATCTGTTAAACTTATCAGAACTGGCTCCTTTTGAGGAAGCCCTTTCTCATCTTAAGCCCAATGTCCGGTTTCTGGTAAATGCCGCAGGCTTTGGGAAAACCGGGCTGGTAGGCAGTGCGGCCCTTCAGGAAGAGACCAGTATGGTAGCATTAAATTGTCAGGCGCTCTGCGCCGTCACCCATATGGTTCTTCCCTTTTTATCAAAAGGGGCCAGGGTAATCCAATTTGCCTCTGCCGCCGCTTTTTTGCCCCAGCCGGATTTTGCCGTTTATGCAGCTTCTAAAGCCTTTGTCCTAAGCTACAGCCGGGCCTTAAACCGGGAACTGAGACCCAGGAACATTGTGGTTACGGCAGTCTGCCCGGGCCCGGTAAAGACAGAGTTTTTTCAGGTCATGGGGAAAGAAGCAGATAAGAGTTACCCCATTTATAAGCGCCTGATTATGGCAAAGCCGGAAAAGGTGGTAAAAAAAGCCATTGAGGACAGCATATTAAGAAAAAGCGTTTCCGTGTACGGCCTTCCTGTGAAGGCATTTTGGCTGTTTTCCAAGGTGGTTTCCCATGAGTGGATTCTTTCTGTTTTGGACAGAATCAACAGGAGAGAAGGAGAGGTCTCATGAAATTAATTTCCAAAATTTCCAAAGGAAGTTACGGATACCGGAATTACCGGAAAAAGATCCAACTGACAGAGCTGGCAATCGGAACCGCCATGATTCTGGCCCAGCTTTTGGCCCGGAATTTTACCGATAATCAGGCGGCCCGGAATATTCTTACGGTTATGGCTATTTTGACCGTTCTGCCGGTGGCAAATGTGGCTTCCCCCTTTTTGGCATCTTTTCCATACTCCACGCCAGGTAAGGATTTTCATAAAGCCCTGCTCCCCTATGAGGAGAAATGCGTGATTCTCTATGACTTAATCGTCACATCCAAGGAGCAGATTCTTCCCTTGGACGGGGTGGCAGTGCACCCGGCAGGGGTCTGCGCCTATTGTTCCAATCCGAAAACAGACATAAGCAAGGCGGAGAGCTATTTAAACTCCATGTTCACCGCCCACAGGCTGGAGGGAAACGTCCGGGTAATAAAAGATTTCGGGACTTTTGAACGGCGGCTGAAAGGTTTTAAGCCTGCCTCTGCCTATGAGGATGACGGAAGCGTGGATTATGCCGCAGAACTTTTGAAAAATTTATCCATGTAGGAGGTTTCTGGCTTCTATGCGTCAGTTGACAGTAGGCCCCAATGAGGCGGGGCAGCGTCTGGACAAGCTTTTAGGAAAGTATTTAAACCAGGCTCCCAAAAGCTTTTTTTATAAGATGATGCGGAAAAAGAATATTACCCTCAATGGGAAGAAATGCCAGGGGGATGAGCGTCTGTCAGAGGGGGATGAAATCCGGATGTTTTTGGCAGATGAAACCATCGAAAAGTTTTCCGGGACAGCTTTTAAAGAAGCGCCGAAGATATCTGGAAAAAACACGGGAATTTCCGGCCGGGAGCCTTCTTTTTCCCGTATGATTGTTTATGAGGATTCCCATGTTTTGCTCATGAATAAGCCTTCCGGCATCCTTTCCCAAAAGGCTAAGGAATCGGATACCTCTCTGGTGGAAATGATGATCCGGTATCTGCTGGATTCCGGCCAGATCACGGAAGAAGCCCTGCGGACGTTCCACCCTTCGGTCTGCAACCGCCTGGATCGGAACACTAGCGGGCTGATTGCTGCCGGAAAATCGTTAAAAGGCCTGCAGCTTCTTTCCCAGGCATTTCATGACCGGACCATCCACAAATATTATCAGTGTATCGTTGCAGGCCCTGTGCCTGCTCCTGAGAAAATAGAAGGGTATTTAAAGAAAGACCCCAAAACCAACCAGGTTACAGTCTCCCGGACAGCTCTCCCGGACAGCCAGCCCATTGCCACAGAATACCTTCCCCTGGCTTCCAACGGCCGGTTCACCCTTTTACAGGTTACTCTGCTTACAGGCCGGACCCACCAGATTCGGGCCCACCTGGCATCTATAGGCCATCCTATAGCAGGAGATGGAAAATATGGCGTCAAAGCAATAAATGAGAAAGCCAAAAAGCAATATGGCGTCAGCAGCCAACTTCTTCATTCCTGGAAGCTGACCATGCCGGACAATCTGCCGTCCCCTCTTTCCCATCTTGCCGGAAAGAGTTTTGCTGCAGAACTTCCGGAAGATTTTTTGCGGATGGCAAAGGGAGAGGATTTGATTCTTTATTGACTTTTCCTATTCTGGTTTGTACAATAGATGGGTAAGAAATGGAAGAGAGGCAAAAAGGAGGAAATGGGCGCATGAAAAGACCATTTTGCAAACAAAGGATATTTTGCATGGCAGCGGCAGTCTGCCTGCTTTGGAGTGTCCCTTCTTACGGGGCTATCTACAATACACAGAACAATGGGGAAGTTTTTACCGGGGGAACCAAAATCAATGGGGTAGGAGTAGCCGGTTTGACTCCGGAGGAAGCAAAGGCGCAGATAGAGGATCTTTGCGGCAACAATTATACCCTGACCCTGATAGGAGCGGACGGACAGAAAGAAACCATCCGGGGGCAGGAGATTGGATTGCAAGCGGCCCTGGGAGACGGGTTATCTCAGATTTTAGCAGAACAAAATGAGAATGGCCGTATTTCCGGTCCTGCTGTGGTGAACAGCTATGACCTTCCCATGGATACCTATTATAACGGGGAAGCTCTCAGAGGAAGGCTGGCATCCTTAGAGATGGTTTCCGGATCTAATGTGAAAAAGATGGAAGATGCCAGGATTGCCGCCAACCCCAATGGGGAGGGATTTGTGATTATTCCGGAAACAGAGGGCAATGAGATTGATCCGGACAGGCTGATGGAGGCGGTTTCTGCCGCTGTATTAAATCATCAGCTTACCTTGGATCTAAAAGAAGCAGGATGTTACCGGCAGGTTCAGATCCGCTCTACGGATGAGACATTAAATAACCGGCTGACTGCTATGAACCAGTTGGGGAATATCAGTATTACTTACCATTTTGGAGAAACGGCGGAGGTCCTTGACGGGGCTGCTATTTCCCCGTGGATACTGGGTACGGACGGAAATACGGTAATTGTAGATCCCAATCAGGTGGCGGCCTATGTAAGCGGATTGGCGGAGAAATATGACACAGCGGGAAAGCCTCATCTGTTCCTCACTGCATCCGGGCAGGAGGTGACAGTTACCGGCCCTTACGGCTGGAAGATTAATCAGGCGGCGGAGACTCAGGAATTGATTGCCGCAATTATGACCTGTCAAAGCTCAGAGAGAGAGCCGGTTTACTCCCAGACAGCGGCCAGCAGAACCGGCAATGACTACGGCTTAACCTATGTGGAGGTGGATCTGGGAAATCAGCATATGTATCTGGTGGAAAACGGTCAGTGTATATTGGACGCTCCCTTTGTGTCAGGAAATGTTTCTAAGGGATGGACGACACCGCCAGGAATTTTCGGCCTTACTTATAAACAGAGAGACACGGTGCTGCGAGGAGCGGATTATGCCTCTCCTGTAAAATACTGGATGCCCTTTAACGGAGGCATCGGTCTCCATGACGCAAACTGGCGGGGAAGCTTTGGAGGAAATATTTACAAAACCAATGGTTCCCACGGCTGCATCAACCTGCCTCCTCAGAAGGCGGCAGTGCTTTTCGATCATGTATATAAAAATATGCCGATTATCTGCCACAATTAATCTTGAGATCAGGAGGAAATATATTAATGGGAAAGATTATTTTAACCGGCGACCGGCCCACCGGACGCCTTCATGTAGGACATTATGTAGGCTCTTTAAAGCGCAGGGTAGAGCTGCAGAACTCAGGAGAATATAATGAGATTTTTATCATGATTGCAGATGCCCAGGCTCTTACGGATAATGCGGACAATCCGGAAAAGGTCCGCCAGAACATTATTGAGGTAGCGCTGGATTACCTGGCCTGCGGGCTGGATCCGGAAAAGTCCACTCTGTTTATTCAGTCCCAGATCCCTGAGCTTTGCGAACTGTCCTTTTACTATATGAACCTGGTGACCGTATCCCGTCTTCAACGGAATCCAACCGTAAAATCGGAAATTCAGATGCGGAACTTTGAGGCCAGCATTCCGGTAGGATTTTTTACCTATCCCATCAGCCAGGCAGCGGATATTACCGCGTTTCAGGCCACTACGGTTCCGGTAGGCGAGGATCAGATGCCGATGCTGGAGCAGACCAGGGAGATTGTACACAAATTTAATACCGTATATGGGGAGACCCTTACCATGCCGGATATCCTTTTGCCGGATAATAAGGCCTGCCTGCGCCTTCCCGGCACGGACGGAAAGGCGAAAATGAGTAAGTCTCTGGGAAACTGCATCTATTTATCCGACACAGAGGCAGAAGTGAAGAAAAAGATCATGTCCATGTTTACCGATCCCAACCATCTTCGGGTGGAGGATCCGGGCCAGGTGGAGGGAAATCCTGTATTTATTTATCTGGATGCCTTCTGCAGGGAACAGCATTTTGCCAAATATCTCCCGGATTACCAAAACCTTAGTGAGCTGAAGGCCCATTATACCAGAGGAGGCCTGGGAGACGTAAAGGTAAAGAAGTTCTTAAACGCAGTGCTTCAGGAAGAGCTAGAGCCTATCCGCCAGCGGAGAAAAGAATGGGAAAAACGGATCCCGGAAGTTTACCGGATTCTGGAAGAAGGAAGCAAAAAGGCAGAGAAGGTTGCCGCCGAAACCCTGGCCGCTGTAAAGCGCTCCATGAAGATTAACTATTTTGAGGATAAGGAGCTGATTGCCCAGCAGGCAAAGCGCTTTGGGGAAGAAGCATAGAGATATCCGCCTGGATGGTTGCCAACAACAAAAATTAAAGCAGTGAATCGAAGATGGTCCGCTGCTTTTTTCTTTGAGAGGAAGTTTATGGATACAAGAACCTTGATAGATTTTTTAAACACTGTTGAGCCGATGAAATACAATACCCGCCACTCCTGGACCTCTAAGGGCCGCCGGGAGAGCGTAGCCGAACATAGCTGGCGGCTGGCCCTTATGGCATATCTGGTAAAGGATGAGTTTCCCGAAGCAGATATTCATAAAGTAATCTTAATGTGCCTCTGCCACGATCTGGGAGAGGCGGTTACCGGGGATATTCCATCCTTTGAAAAAAGCGGTAAGGATGAGAAAATAGAAGAAGAGGCGGTAAAAGGTCTTTTAAAACGCCTTCCCCAAAGCTATGAGGAGGAACTAACCGGCCTGTTTCATGAAATGAATGAGAGGAATACCCTGGAAGCCCGGATTTATAAGGCGCTGGATTCCATGGAATGTATCATCCAGCACAATCAGGCGCCCCTTTCCACCTGGCTTCCCTTAGAGCATGAGTTGAACCTGGTTTACGGAAAAGAAAACACCGCCTTTTCCCCCTATATGGAAGAGCTTCGGAGAACCGTCAATGAAGACACCAGAGAAAAATTAAGGGCTGAAAAATAAAAGCAGACAAAGTAAAAGGAATTGTGATATACTACTAACAGTTTCGGCCGCTACATTGTAAAAGAGGAAGAACGCTTGTGAAACGTAAATTTCACAACTGGAATGCGTTCTGACGAACTGGCAGGTGACGCGCAGCGGCGCGTGCCGATTATAAAAGGAAGGAGAAGGGATATGGGAACCTGGAACAGCCGGGGACTTCGGGGCTCCACCCTGGAAGAACTGATTAACCGGACCAATGACAGCTACCGGGAAAAGAAGCTGGCTTTAATTCAGAAAGTGCCCACTCCCATCACCCCCATCTCCATTGATAAGGAGAGCCGCCACATTACCCTGGCTTATTTTGAGCAGAAAAGTACGGTGGACTACATTGGAGCCGTCCAGGGGATTCCGGTGTGCTTTGACGCCAAGGAATGCAGGGCATCCACATTCCCTCTGCAAAATATCCACCCCCACCAGATTGCTTTTATGAAAGAATTTGAGGAGCAGGGGGGACTTGCCTTTATTATCCTGTCTTTTACTGCCTTAAACGAAACCTATTATCTGCCCTTTGACGCGGTATACAGATTCTGGCAGCGGATGGAAGATGGAGGAAGAAAAAGCTTCACCTACGAAGAGGTGGATAAATCCTGGCAGATCCGCTCCCATCGGGATATGCTGATTCACTATCTGGAGCAGATCCAGATGGATTTGGAAAGAAGAGATTGACAGATTTACACTTGTCTTTTATAATAAATCAATCACGTTATTAGATTAGCACTTTACCATAAGAAAGTGCCGGATTTCAGGAGGCTCATCTTTATGACCAACCGTTTACTTCACACCCCGGAGGGAGTCCGGGATATTTACAGCGCTGAGTGCAGGCGTAAGCTGGCCCTGGAGAATAAGATGTTAAATGTCTTATACCTTTACGGCTATGAACATATTGAAACCCCAAGTTTTGAGTATTTTGACATTTTCAACAAGGATCGGGGAAGCGTGGGAGACCGGGAGATGTTTAAATTCTTTGACCGGGACAACAACACCCTGGTGTTAAAACCGGATATGACCCCGGCAGTGGCCCGGTGCGTGGCCAAATATTATATGGACGAGAACAGCCCCCTAAGACTTTGCTATTTAGAGCGCACCTTTAAAAACAATACCAGTTACCAGGGCCGCCTCAAGGAGACTACCCAGACAGGGGCGGAGCTCATCGGAGATGACTCAGAACAGGCGGACGCAGAGCTGTTGGCCCTGATTATTGAAGCCTTAAAGGCCGCCGGGCTCAGAGAATTCCAGGTGGAGCTGGGCCATGCAGATTTTTACCGGGGCCTTGCCGAGGAAGCCAGAATGGATGAGGAAACTCAGGAACAGTTAAGGGATCTAATTGAAAATAAAAATTATTTCGGCGTGGACGAGCTGTTAAGCTCCCGAAACCTTCCGGAGGAAACCAAACAGGGTTTTTTAAAGCTCTTGGAAATGTTTGGCTCTGCGGGGCAGATCGCCCAGGCAAAGGAATTAACCGCAAATCCCCGGGCATTGAAAGCCATTGCCAGACTGGAGCGGATCCAGGAGCTTTTGGAAGATTACGGATTGGCAGACTACATTTCCTATGATCTGGGAATGGTAAGCCGCTATCAGTATTATACCGGAATCATTTTTAAAGGTTATACCTACGGCACCGGGGACTATATTGTTACCGGAGGCCGCTATGACCGGCTGCTAGAGCAGTTTGGAAAAAACAGCCCTGCAGTGGGCTTTGCCATTGAAGTGGATCGGGTACTGACCGCCCTTTTAAGGCAGCGGATCGATGTGCCCTTTACCCAGGTAAGCGCCCTGATTTTATTTGACCCTGCAGCGGAAAAGCAGGCCATCCGTCTGGGCCGCCATTTCAGAGGGCTTTCCCTTCCCGTGGTAACCAGTATAAAGCGGCCGGATATTTCCATTGAGGATTATAAGAAGATGGCCTTTTCCAGGCAGATCCGCACGGTTCTCTATCTGGAAAAGGATGGAAAAACCGTGGAAGCCATGGATTTGATTAATGGAAGCATCAACCAGATTCCATTTTCAGACTACGTGAAAGAGGGATGATATGAGATATTTGACAGTGGCTCTTGCCAAGGGGCGGCTGGCCCAGAAGGCTATGGAGCTTTTTGAACAGATAGGCATTACCTGTGATGAGATGAAGGACAAATCCTCCAGAAAGCTGATTTTTGTCAATGAAGATCTGGGAGTGCGTTTTTTCCTCGCCAAGGCCAATGACGTTCCCACCTATGTAGAATACGGGGCCGCCGATATTGGCATTGTGGGAAAGGATACCATTTTAGAGGAAGGACGCAAGCTTTACGAGGTGGTGGATTTAGGGCTGGGAAAGTGCCGTATGTGTGTCTGCGGGCCGGAATCCGCCAGGGAGAAGCTAAAGCACCACGAATTGATCCGGGTGGCCACCAAATACCCCAATATTGCAAAGGACTATTTTTATAATAAAAAGCATCAGACCGTAGAGATTATTAAACTCAACGGTTCCATTGAGCTGGCGCCCATTGTAGGACTTTCTGAGGTGATTGTAGACATTGTGGAGACCGGATCCACCCTGCGGGAAAACGGCCTTACGGTGCTGGAAGAGGTATGCGGCCTTTCCGCCAGGATGGTGGTAAATCAGGTAAGCATGAAAAGGGAAAATGAGAGGATTACCAAGCTGATACAGGACTTAAAACAGATACTTCGGGAGGATGGCGCATGAGAATCATCACATTGGACGAGAGTTCCAAACAAAATATTTTATCGGATTTGTTAAAGAGAGATCCCAACAATTACAGCCAATATGCCAAGGCCGTTGAGACAATTGTACAGGATGTAAAGGAGAATAAAGACAAGGCTCTTTTCGCCTATACGGAAAAGTTTGACGGGGCAGTGATTACCGGGGAAACTGTCCGGGTTACCAAAGAAGAGATACAAAAGGCCATGGAGCAGGTGGATCCCGCTCTTTTGGAGGTTATGAAAAGATCCATGGAAAATATCCGGGCTTACCATGAGAAACAGCGCCGTCAGAGCTGGTTTGACAGCAAGCCGGACGGAACCATATTGGGGCAGAAGATTACCCCCCTGGAAAGCGTGGGAGTCTATGTGCCGGGAGGAAAGGCGGCCTATCCCTCATCGGTTCTCATGAACATTATCCCCGCCGTGGTGGCAGGGGTTCCCCGGATTGTCATGGTAACTCCTCCGGGAAAGGACGGAAAGGTCAATCCCGTTACCCTTACAGCCGCCTGTCTGGCAGGAGCCACAGAGGTGTATAAAGCAGGGGGAGCCCAGGCAGTGGCGGCCCTGGCCTTTGGCACAGAGTCTGTCCCCCGGGTAAATAAAATTGTAGGCCCGGGAAATATTTTCGTCGCTCTTGCCAAAAAGGCAGTTTACGGCCATGTAAGCATTGACAGCATTGCAGGCCCCAGCGAGATTCTGGTCATCGCCGACGACAGCGCCAACCCAAGATTTGTGGCGGCGGATTTATTATCCCAGGCGGAGCACGATGAGCTGGCCAGCGCCATTTTGGTAACCACCAGCATGGAACTGGCAGAAAAGGTTTCCCAGGAGATAGAGGAGTTTGTGAAAAATCTTTCCAGAAAAGAGATTTTGGAAAAATCCCTGGAAAATTACGGATATATCCTGGTAGCAGATACCCTTGATCAGGCTATTGAGACTGCCAATGAGATTGCCTCGGAGCATCTGGAGATTGTCACCAGAAATCCTTTTGAGGTTATGACAAAGATTCGGAATGCAGGGGCTATCTTTATTGGGGAGTACAGCTCTGAGCCCTTGGGAGACTATTTTGCAGGCCCCAACCACGTCCTTCCCACCAACGGAACCGCCAAGTTTTTCTCACCCCTGGGTGTGGACGATTTTATCAAAAAATCCAGTATTATCTATTACTCCAGGGAAGCCTTAAAGGAGATTCATAAGGATATTGAAACCTTCGCCGGGGCTGAGGGCCTTACGGCCCACGCAAATTCCGTCCGGGTCCGGTTTGAAGAGGAAGAACACTTGTGAAACGTAAGTTTCACAACTGGAATGTGTTCTGACGAAGTGGCAGGTGCCGCAGTGCGGCGCGTGCCGATACAACTTGAAGAGGAAGAACACTTGTGAAACGTAAGTTTCACAACTGGAATGTGTTCTGACGAAGTGGCAGGTGCCGCAGTGCGGCGCGTGCCGATACCATAAGAGGAAGAATAAGGTACAACGAAAAAAGGAGGCAGATTATGGCCCGAACTGCGGAAATCATCCGGAATACCAAAGAAACCCGGATTCACTTGACTCTGGATTTAGACGGCAGCGGAGCAGCCAGGATCCAGACCGGCATCGGCTTTTTTGACCACATGCTGGAAAGCTTTGCCCGCCATGGTTTTTTTGATTTAAGCCTGGAGGCGGAGGGGGATCTGAATGTGGACAGCCACCACACCATTGAGGATGTGGGAATTGTGCTGGGGACTGCCATAAAAGAGGCACTGGGGGAGAAAAGGGGGATTGTCCGTTACGGAACCGCCATTCTTCCCATGGATGAATCCCTGATCCTGTGTTCCCTGGACCTGTGCGGCCGTCCTTACCTGGCTTATGATTTGAACCTTGACCGGGAGTTTGTGGGGGATCTGGAGACAGAGATGATAAAAGAGTTTTTCTATGCAGTTTCTTACAGCGCAGCTATGAACCTGCACCTTAAGCAGATGGCAGGTTCCAACAACCATCACATTATTGAGGGGGCTTTTAAAGCATTTTCCAAGGCTCTGGATCAGGCGGTTTCTCTGGATAACCGTATCCGGGATGTCCTCTCTACGAAAGGAAGTCTTTAAATGCAGCTATATCCGGCGATTGATATTAAAAACGGACAGTGTGTCCGCCTGACCCAGGGCCTTTTTGACAATGTAAAGGTCTATTACAATACCCCAAGAGATGCGGCGATGCTGTGGGAAGAAATGGGAGGAACCTTTCTCCACGTAGTGGATTTAGACGGGGCATTGGCCGGACATCCGGTGAATCTGGAGGCAATCCGCCAGATTGCGGAAGCGGTGCGGATTCCCGTAGAAACAGGAGGCGGAATCCGCACCCGGGAGGATGTAAAAGCCCTGTTAGACCTTGGGGCCAGCCGGGTTATTATTGGAACTAAGGCAGTGGAAAGCCCGGAGTTTGTAAAACAGCTTGTAGAAGAGTTCGGCCCGGACAAAATCGTCCTGGGAGTAGATGCAAAGGATGGCCTGGTGGCAGTGGAAGGCTGGGAGAAGGTCAGCTCTTTGACCGCGTCAGAGCTGTGCGGACAGATGAAGGATTTTGGAATCCGGCATATTATCTACACGGATATTTCCAGGGACGGAATGTTGTCCGGACCCAACGTAAAGGCCACGAAAACGCTTACAGAGGAAACCGGTTTAGATGTTATCGCCTCCGGCGGCGTTTCCTGTATGGAGGATCTGGAAGCCCTCTTTGAAGCAGGAATCCAGGGAGCGATTATGGGCAAAGCCCTTTACGAAAAGAAAATTGATTTACAGGAAGCGGTCCGCCGCTTTCAAGTTTTCTGCAGAGAGGAAACGCGTTAAGAGCGTATTTTCTGCATAGACCAGGAGGGATTATGACAGACTATAAAAAGCTGATTCCCAGCTTTGGATGTAAAAATGGCCAGGCGATTATCCGGGATTATGGCCAGGAGTATTTCAGCAATGACATTTTGACTCTGGCCTCTTATTATAGCGATAATGGGGCGGATCAGCTCCTCATTTCCGATTTATCCGAGACAGATGAGGAGCACGAGAGGACTATCGGCATTATCAAGGAAGCGGCCCGGGCTATTGACACCCCTATTATTACAGGCGGCCGGACAAAACGGCTGGAAGATGTAAAAAAGTATCTTTATGCAGGGGCCGGAGCCGTCTATCTGGATGTGTCCGTACCGGAAAATGTGGATCTGATGAAAGAAGCGTCGGATCGGTTTGGCAGTGAAAAAATCTTTGCCTACCTGCCTTCTGCCTCCTATCTGGATTCGGTGGAAGAGTATACTCAGCTTGGGGTGTCCAAAATCATTGCGGCAGATGAAAAGCTTTCCCAGAGTGATCTTACAAAAATCGGAAGTATGAATCAGGAATTTTTGGTATTTTGTGATGACGATGTGGTGGGAACCATTACTTCATATCTGAAATTCCCCTCTGTAAAGGGGGTTATTTTAACCGCTCCGGGCGAAAAAGAGGGCAACTGCATGTGGCTGAAGCAGGAATTAAAGGCCAGAGGAGTTGGAGTGGAAACCTTTGAGGCGGCCTATTCCTGGGAAGAGCTAAAGACAAATTCTGACGGTCTGGTTCCGGTGGTGGCACAGGATTACAAAACCCGGGAAGTGCTGATGGTGGCTTATATGAACCGGGAAGCCTATGAAAAAACCCTGTCCACAGGCCGCATGACCTATTACAGCCGCAGCCGCCAGTCCCTGTGGCTGAAAGGGGAAACCTCCGGCCACTTCCAATACGTGAAATCCTTGAAACTGGACTGCGATAACGACACCATTCTGGCATTAGTATCCCAGGTGGGGGCAGCCTGCCACACCGGGGCCAGATCCTGTTTTTTTAAAACCATAGCAGAGAAAGAACACAAATCTTCCAACCCTTTAAAGGTATTTGAGGACGTATACCAGGTGATTCAGGACAGAAAGGAAAATCCTAAGGAAGGTTCCTATACCAACTACTTATTTGATAAAGGGCTCGACAAGATTTTGAAAAAGCTGGGGGAAGAGTGCACAGAGATTGTCATTGCTTCCAAGAATCCCAATCCAGAGGAGATCAAATATGAGATTTCCGACTTTTTATACCACATGATGGTTCTTATGGCCCAAAAGGGAATCTCCTGGGAGGATATTACGGAAGAGCTTATGAATCGCTAATTAACATAAAAATTTTATGTAAAGGAGCAGGCTTATATGTCACCAGTAATTGAAAAATTTTTGCGTTATGTTACTTATGATACCCAGTCGAAAGATGAGCAGCCCCAGATTCCCAGCACGGAAAAGCAGCGGGCTTTGGCTAATGTCCTGGCAGAAGAGCTAAAGGCCATGGGGGCGGAAAATGTCAGCGTAAGCCAGGAGTCTTATGTTTACGCCACCATCCCGGCAACCACCGGCAAAAGCATCCCGGTTATGGGACTTATTGCCCATATGGATACTTCTCCGGACGCCTCCGGAAAAGGCGTAAAGCCCCGGATTGTGGAAAACTATGACGGAGGAGTCATTGTATTAAATCAGGAGAAAAACATTTTCCTGTCCCCGGCGGATTATCCTTCTTTAAAAGGGTATGTGGGAGACGATCTGATTGTCACAGACGGAACCACCCTGCTGGGAGCCGATGACAAGGCGGGTGTGGCGGAGATTATGGCAGCGGCAGAATATCTGCTAAGGAATCCCCAGATCCCCCACGGAACCATTAAAATCGGGTTTACTCCTGACGAAGAGGTGGGCTGCGGGGCAGATGCCTTTGATGTAAAGGGCTTTGGCGCAGATGTGGCTTACACCGTAGATGGAGGAGCCTTAGGGGAACTGGAATATGAAAACTTTAATGCCGCATCGGGAAGGGTTATTATCCACGGACGGGGCGTCCATCCCGGATCCGCTAAAAATACTATGAAAAATGCCAGCCTGATGGCCATGGAATTTCACTCCCTGCTGCCTGTAGCCCAAAATCCTATGTATACAGAAGGATATGAAGGGTTTTTCCATCTGGGAGAGATAAAGGGTGATATGGTTGAGGCCCGGCTGGATTACATTATCCGGGATCATGACAGAGACAAATTCGAGGAGAAAAAGAAGATTTTTGCCGCTGCAGGGGACTTTTTAAACACCAAGTACGGCTCCGGCACAGTGGACGTTCATCTGAAGGATTCCTATTACAACATGAAAGCTCAGATCGAGCCTCATATGTACCTCATTGATATTGCCAGAGAGGCAATGGAAAAGCAAGGGGTAACGCCCAAGGCAGTCCCCATCCGGGGAGGCACCGACGGCGCCCGGCTTTCCTACATGGGTCTTCCCTGTCCCAATCTTTGCACCGGCGGCGAGAACTACCACGGGGTTCATGAGTATGCCAGCGTTCAGTCTATGGAGAAGATTGTGGAAGTGCTGGTGGAGATGGTGAGGATTTTTGGAGAATTTTCCTGGGATAATTAGTAGCGAAGGTATATTGGGAAAAGTCTTATGGCAGGCATGGTAGCTGCATTTGGCAAATTATTGAACCAGCTTCGGGCCTTATGATGAGATATCAGGAAGCAACCATCAGATTTGGTGGTTGCTTTTTTGCGCCCGAGAGAATGAAGATGGCACTGAAATGTAAAAGAGTATTGCAACTTTTCATTTACATTTATCATATTGCAGATACTCAGACAGATTATCCACATTTGTTTAAAGAATAGGCCCATTGGTTGACATAAAAGTAAACGCTTCTGGAAGCTTCTCCCTGACATCATGTATGGAACTCCACGATACAGGTATCCAAGCCAGGGCTCATTGTTCCCATACATGGTCAGATGCCCCTTATATCCCCACTCTACCAACTGGTTCTACTCTTCACAGAGTGTGGAAATGTATACCAGTTAATTTTTATACTCGCAACCAAAGCGGCTTATAGTGAGCCGTTTTTTTGTAGGAGACAATTCAGGGATATTGCATGAGAAATTAAAAAATGTTATACTGATGGTACAAAGGCATTCTGTCACACAGCTGGGTACTGTGGAGTATGACGGCAAGCTCAAATGATAAAGGTGGGATAAAATGCGCCAAGACACGTATACTGCACAGGCAGTTAAGGCAGCAGAAGATAAAATTAACAATGATAAAGCGTGTAAAAAGATATTGGCTTCCAAAGAAATTCTTGCGTACATTTTAAAAGGTGTGGTTCCTGAGTATGCAGACTGCGGTTTGGAGGAAATTGCGGAGCAATAT